>NZ_FMXK01000024.1 GCF_900103635.1 Butyrivibrio sp. INlla18 | reverse complement strand
CCAGCTGTTATCCCCCAGTATGAGGCAGGTTGCCCACGCGTTACTCACCCGTCCGCCACTAAGATTTAACAAGAATCCGCCGAAGCCTCATCAGCGTTAAATCTCCGTTCGACTTGCATGTGTTAGGCACGCCGCCAGCGTTCATCCTGAGCCAGGATCGAACTCTCACGTTTAAAAGTTTGATCTGACAAAGAACTAAAGCTTGGCTTTTGTTCTGTCCGTTATTTACTAAATCTTTGTTCTGAATAATTCTCTTGGAATTTTTCAGGGTTGCATTACTGTTTATTTGTCAATGTACAATGAGCTTCAAAACCGCTCTGTTACCGCGTTTGCAGTGTATCTTGTCTGCATCAGCAACGAATATAACTATATCACTGCATATATTTAATGTCAACAACATTTTTCAAATTTTTTTGGTAAATTTTTATAACGTACTTTTTTGACTTTTATTATATAAAAAAGCCCGCTATAAAAGCGGGCTCTAAATCCTATGTGGCTCCAGTGTTCATGCGTTATTTGAGGTTGATCTTCTGCTCCTGACCATCCTGTGTAACTATGAGACCTAAATTTTGGATATTTGATGTGTCTTTTTCATTTATCTGTGTCAAAACTACAAGACTTTCATGTGCTTTTGACTCTATGCTACCTATATAAGAAGCTAGGTCATTAGGCAGGAATGTAACTGATGAATAGCCTAGATTCTTGCCATTTAGCTTGATCTGGAACAAGAGCTTTAGATTGATCATATTAACTTCCTTGGTTGAAGATGAAGCATTATAAAGATCAAATCTAAGTACTAAGAGTTTTTTACCATTATCAGCGTTAACAACATAGCTCTTGGAGCTCTCTGGATATGTACTAGAAATAGAATATCCCTGATATGAAAGGAATATGTCTGGCATTATCTCCTGAGAGTCCTCTGAAGATAATGTGATGGCAGATGGATCATAGCCTGCTGATTCTGAGCCAGAACCAGTTGTAGCTGACTCTTCACTGCTTGTTCCAGCTGCCTCATCCTCTGATGAGCCTATAGCCACCATCTCTTCACCATCATCGATATTATCTGTACTATCAAATGTATCTGGTTCTTCTGTATCTGAAGTTACAGGAGGAGTGTAAGTCTGCTGCTGATTCTTTTCTTCTTCAGCCTTCTTCTTTTCTTCTCTTTCCTTTTTCCTAGCGTCTCTGTCTCTCTGGTCCTGCTCTTCCTTGGCATCAACATAGGTGAGCTTTGCCTGTCCATTATTGGAATACTTCATTAACAGACCAACAGCATACTCAACGGTCTGATTATACTGTTCCTCTGTAAGATCAGGAAACTTCTCACCGCATCCAGTGAGAGCTAATACTGTGCTTAATAAAATTATGATTCCAGGTAATCTCTTGCCCCTCATAAATACCCCTTTTACTTTGTCTCTAATTCAAAATAGAACTCTACGCCATTGTCGTAGTTTTTAACGCCGTATGCTTGGTGCATACCTTCCATGATAGCCTTAACAATAGAAAGACCTACACCACTACCACCATATTCTCTGGTTCTAGCTTTATCAACTTTATAAAACTTCTCCCAGATATGATCTAGGCTCTCTTCAGGAATTGGCTTACCTGTATTAAATACAGATACCCGCACATGATTGTCTTCCTGGATGAGCTTGATCTCTATGATCTTGTCACCATCTATATGATTAAGAGCGTTACTATAGAAGTTCTGGAGGACTTCTTCGATCTTGAATTCGTCTCCCCATACAAATATCGGCTCATAATCATCAAATTTAATAGTTACATCCTTTTGTTTTGCCAAAAGTTCCGCTGATTTGATATAGTTGCGGATCATATCCACAATATCAAAGCGGTCCATATTGGCACTATCATTACCAAATTCAAGCTGGTTCAGTGTCAGTAGCTTTTTTACCATGATATTCATCTTGGATGCTTCATCCATGATGACTTCGCAGTAGAAGTTACGGCTCTCTTCGTCATCGCTGATACCTTCCTTGAGGCCTTCTGCATATCCCTGGATCAGAGCTATTGGAGTCTTGAGTTCATGAGAAACGTTTGAAAGGAACTCTTTTCTCATCTCATCAATCTCTTCCTTCTGGGCGATATCATGCTTCAGGGCTATATTAGCTTTTTTGAGCTCCTTAATGGTACTCTCAAGGGTCTCAGAAAGTTCATTCATATTCTGACCAAGTACATCGATCTCGTTAGAATAGCTCTCTAGATTCTCATACTTAGCTTCGAAATTAAGTTTTTTCATCTGATCAGAGATAAGATACAGTCTCTTGATCGGGTCAGTAACCTTTTTGGAAATATACAAGATAAATATAGAACCAACTACAATGGCTATAATACCTACGTAAGCCATGAATGTGTTAGAAATGATAACGTTATCCCTGATACTCTCCATTGTAGATCTTACAAGTACCAGGTTGCCGCTACCTACAACCCCCCACATATCAAGATATTTTCTACCTGTAGCTCTGTCCATATCCATCTGAAGTGTATAGCCATCGCCGTAATCAAGGATCTCTCTGGTCTCGAACTCACCTGTAGTATTAGATGATGAGGTGAGCATATTCTCCCAAAGGAGCTTGGCCAAAAACTCTACATTACTGGTAGATGATTTAACAGTCTTGGAATCTGCGTCCAAAACGATCATCTCAATGTTGTAGCGCTCACAGATATGACCAATTTCCTGATCAAACTCCTCAGATGTAATATCTCCATCAGTTATAGCCTGTGCAATACTCCTATAGGCCTGTATGATAGCTTCTCTCTTGTTCTGCACATAGAACTTCTCCATGAAAAAGAGATTTATCAAAAGGATAAGTCCGAATGTGAGGAACATAATAGAGATAAAAGTAGCACTAATCTCAAATCTTATGGAATGTGTCTTTTTTATATTTGTAGAATTATCATCAAGCTTCTTCAAATTTGTATCCCATGCCCCAGATTGTCTTGATCATGTCGCCTTTTGAGCCAAGCTTACCACGGAGCTTTTTAACGTGAGTATCAATGGTTCTAGCATCACCAAAATAATCATAGTTCCATACGTTATTAAGAATCTTTTCTCTAGAAAGAGCTACGCCCTTATTCTCAAAGAAGAATGAAAGGAGCTCAAACTCTTTGTAACTAAGCTCAATTTCCTTGCCGTCAACCTGTACGCTGTGGGCAACCTTATTTACAACGATTCCGCCTGCTTCCATAACCTGATTGTTTACGTTCTGGTTGGTTCTACGGAGAATTGCTGAAACTCTTGCTGCGAGGATCTTTGGGCTGAAAGGCTTGGAGATATACTCATCTACTCCAAGTTCAAAACCAAGAAGCTCATCTCTCTCCTCGCTCTTGGCTGTAAGCATGATGATCGGTACCTTAGAGTTATCTCTGATCTCCCTGCAAACCTCCCAACCATCTCTCTTTGGCATCATTACATCCAAGATAACAAGTGAGATATCTTTATCATTATAAAATATATCTAGTGCCTGCTGACCGTCTTCAGCCTCAAGTACTATATATCCATCTTTTGTTAAAAAATCTTTGACGAGTTTTCGCATTCTGCTCTCATCATCAACTACTAATATCTTAAGATCTTCCATCTAGTAATTCCTCCTATCTACTCATCGCCAATATCCTCATGATACCCCTCTGAGCTTTCGATTCCAAGTTTTTTTTCTGCTTCTCGAACAGCCTTTTCTCTCTCTTTGAGTTCTTCATCCCAGGCAGAATAACGGTTTGTCACGTTTCGCTTGTAATTAATTATGTTGTCATTCTCACTGGTAGCAGCGATGATAAACATCAGAATTACTAATATTACAAGAACTACATCAAATACGATTGGAAATATCCTTTTAAACTCAAGCTTTTCCTTTTCTTTTTCTGGTTTGATCCTCTGCTTTACTGTCAGATTCTCAAATGCTGAATGTCTGGTAAAAGAGACTTCTACAGGAATAGGGATAAGATCATCTTCTGAAAAGCCGCTATCAAGCAGCCTCTCCCTTAGATCGATGAGATATCTCCATCCTATTGGTGTCTTAAATATCTTATTTTCAATAGCTTTTTGATAAACAGCAAGCATATCCTTGGGGCGGCTTACCTTTACACGTGACTCTAAGAGTTTTATCTTGGAAAGATCCATATTGGCCTTATCTGCATCTGTCTCAGATAAAAACTCATATCCACCCACAATATTGCTTTTTTCATTATTATCAATTGCCGCCATATTCTGCTCCGTAAGATGCTATGAATACACTGACGCTTCTAGCCTTAAGTGTTCTGTTTCTCCAGGTAAGAGGAGTTGGCCTGTTATAAAAATATTTGCCTGACTCATCGCCTGTATCTACGCACAAAGCCCAATACGCATTTTCTGGAGGGTTTGGAAGCATGATCTGAATATCCTCCCAAAATACGTTTATTGCCAGATATACTATATCATCGTGATTCTTTTTCTTGGAAAATCCTGCGTAACGCACGCATATAACTTTGGAATCCTTAGTTATATTACCATTATCAGGGTTCTCTGTGTGAACTGAAATGAAAGGATATCCACACTGGGCAGGCGCAAGGTCTGACCTGATAGCGGGATGCTTTCTTCTAAACTGTATCATGTTTCTATAGAAGTCAAAATAGCCTTTATTCTTGTTTAGAAGGTCCCAGTTCAGCCAGGAAATCTCATTGTCCTGACAATATGCATTATTATTGCCAAACTGTGTGTTGCCAAATTCATCGCCAGCGTAGACCATAGGCGTACCGCGGCTACACATGAGAACAGTTATTGCATTTCTCATCATTCTAAATCTAAGGTCCAGTACTGCCGGATCATCGGTCTCACCTTCACATCCGCAGTTCCAGCTCCTGTTGTCATTGGCACCATCAGTATTGTTCCAGCCATTATCCTCATTATGCTTGCTGTTATAGGCATACATATCATAGAGAGTAAATCCGTCGTGGCAGGTAATAAAGTTAACTGATGACTCATATCCAAGGTAGGATCCGCCATAAAGGTCCATGGATCCAGTTATTCTTTTAACAGCTTCTGGAGCTGCCCATACATCGCCCTTTAAGTAGGATCTGATATCATCTCTGTATTTACCATTCCACTCAGCCCATCTCTTCCAAGCTGGGAAGTTACCAACCTGATACATTCCGCCTGCGTCCCAGGCCTCAGCGATCAGCTTAGTATTTCCAAGGATAGGGTCATAGGCAAGTCTTTGGATGAGAGGAGGTCTTTCCATTGGCGATCCGTCCTGATCTCGTCCCAAGATACTAGCAAGGTCGAATCTAAATCCATCAACCCTATACTCTTCTACCCAATATCTAAGGCACTGTACAATGAGTTCCTGAACCATAGGATGGTTACAGTTCATAGTATTGCCGCAGCCACTAAAATTGTAATACTGGCCATTTGGCGTCAGCAGGTAGTAAATATTATTGTCAAATCCCTTAAATGAGATAAATGGTCCGTTTTCATTGCCCTCAGCTGTGTGATTGAACACAACATCAAGGATAACCTCGATTCCGTTATCCTTAAGAGCCTTTATCATACGCTTTAATTCTACGCCCTCAGTATTATGCTCTTTATGAGAGGCATAGCTTGTATTTGGGGCAAAAAAGCTGATGGTGTTATAGCCCCAGTAATCTAAAAGAGTCCTGCCGTTAACTTCTCTTTTATCTCTTGTTTCATCAAACTCAAAGATAGGCATAAGCTCAACAGCTGTGATACCAAGTCTCTTTAGATAATCAACCTTTTCCATGATCCCATCAAAGGTTCCTCTGAACTTGACGCCTGAAGAAGGATCCATTGTAAAGCCTCTTACATGAAGCTCATAGATTACAAGGTCACTCATAGGAAGCGTAGAGCTTGATGTATCATTCCATTCAAAGTTATCTCTTACAACTCTTGCTCTATAGGTTCCAGCGCCATTTGGACTCTGTCCCCAGATTCTCTGACCAGAAACTGCCTTAGCATATGGATCAAGTAGCTCATGCTTTTTATCAAACAAAAGACCTTTTTCAGGATCCCATGGACCATCAACCCTGTAGCAATACTCAAGATTTTCAATATCAAGCCCAAATACGATCATAGAATAGACATTACCTATCCTATAGCTCTCTGGAAATGGAATCTCAGCAAAAGGCTGACTTTCGCCCCTATTATATAAGATCAAAGTAATAGATGTAGCGCCGTTAGAATAAGCCGTAAAATTGACACCGTCAGTGAGCATAGTTGCTCCATTCATGTTATAAAGGCCTGGTCTTATCCTAAAACCATTGCACTCGTCTAAGGCCAGCATCTGTCTGCCTAGATCTTGTTTTCTAAGCTCCTTGACCTGACGCTCGCCTATCTCTACCATCTTTTTATTTGATCTGTGTCTTCTAAACTCATTCATAGATTAATTTTATCACATAATTGATTAATTTTCTGTGAAAAAGCAGGCTGTAACCTGTAATAATCCTTAAAAATAAAGAAACGTCCTTGCCTAAAAGACAAGAACGTTTCCGTAATTCGTTCAAATATTAAACAGGATAAGCTCCATTCTTGGTATCTGCTGCAGCAACATCAACTTTCTCCTGCTGTGCAAGACGATACTTGAAGAAGTCTGTAGCAACCTGTGGGAACAATGCATAAGAAAGAGTATCCTCATCCTGCTGCTTCCACTGTGAAACTTCCTTCTCGAACTTATCAAGACCTGGCTGTAACTTGTCAGCTGGTCTGCATGTGATAACTTCTCTATCACCAATGATCTTCTTCTGAACTTCTGGGTTGAAAGGCTTGATTGTCTTACCATACTCACCAGCAAGGAGGTCCTTAGTCTGGTCAGTAGCAACCTTGTATCTCTCGCCCATAAGAACGTTCATAACGGCCTGAGTACCAACGATCTGTGATGAAGGTGTAACAAGAGGTGGCTCACCGAAGTCCTTACGAACCTGTGGGATTTCCTCAAGAACTGTATCATACTTGTCGCTAGCATTCTGCTCTTTGAGCTGGCTAACCATGTTAGAAAGCATTCCGCCAGGAACCTGATACATAAGAGTCTTGATGTTAACACCAAGAACCTTAGGATCCATAAGTCCGTTAGCAAGGCACTCTTCTCTGTATGGTCTGAAGTGATCTGCGATCTTAGCAAGAAGCTTCTGATCAAGACCAGTCTCGAAAGGCTGTCCCTTGAAGGCTTCTACCATAACCTCAGTTGCAGGCTGTGATGTACCAAGAGCGAATGGAGAAATTGCGCAGTCGATAATATCAACACCAGCCTCAGCTGCCTTCATGTATGTCATGCTGGCAACACCTGAAGTGTAGTGTGTATGAAGATCGATAGGAAGGCTTGTAGCACTCTTAAGAGCCTTAACAAGCTTCTCTGCCTCGTAAGGAAGAAGAAGTCCAGCCATATCCTTGATACAGATTGAATCTGCACCCATTGACTCGATATCTTTAGCGATGTTCATCCAGTACTCTTCTGTATAAGCATCACCAAGTGTGTATGCAAGAGCGATCTGAGCGTGTCCGCCCTCTTTCTTACATGCCTTAACTGAAGCCTCAAGGTTTCTAAGGTCGTTAAGACAGTCAAAAATTCTGATAATATCAATACCATTTGCGATTGACTTCTGAACAAAGTACTCAACTACATCATCTGGATAGTGCTTGTATCCAAGGATGTTCTGTCCACGAAGGAGCATCTGAAGCTTTGTGTTCTTGAAGCCTGCACGGAGCTTACGAAGTCTCTCCCATGGATCCTCTTTAAGGAATCTCATGCAAGCATCAAATGTAGCACCGCCCCAGCACTCTACTGCGTTATATCCAACCTTATCCATTGTATCAATAATAGGCAACATAACCTCAGTAGGCATTCTTGTTGCGATAAGTGACTGATGAGCATCACGCAGAACAGTCTCATTGATACGAACTGGTTTTCTCTCTAATTCTGCCATATCTATTATTATCCTTTCTATTCTTTATTAAACTCCAAATACTGCCATGAAAGTACCAGCAACTACAGCTGTACCAATAACTCCGGCAACGTTAGGTCCCATAGCATGCATCAAAAGGAAGTTTGAAGGATCATACTCTGCACCAACCTTCTGAGATACTCTGGCTGCCATAGGAACGGCTGATACACCAGCTGAACCAATGAGCGGATTGATCTTGCCCTTAGTGATCAAGCAAAGGAGCTTACCAAGAAGACATCCAGCAGCTGTACCAAAAGCGAAAGCAATAAGACCAAGTACAACGATGATAAGAGTTGTCTTGTTGAGGAATGCCTCAGCACTTGTTGTAGCACCAACTGATGTACCAAGAAGGATAACTACGATGTACATAAGTGCGTTAGAAGCTGTTTCCTGAAGCTGTCTAACAACGCCTGACTCTCTAAAGAGGTTACCAAGCATAAGCATACCGATAAGAGGAGCAGTTGTAGGAAGGATCATACTTACTACGATAGTAACGATAACTGGGAAAAGAATCTTCTCAACCTTAGATACTTCTCTAAGCTGCTGCATTCTGATCTTTCTCTCTTTATCAGTTGTAAGAAGCTTCATAATAGGAGGCTGAATCATAGGAACCAGAGCCATGTATGAGTACGCAGCTACTGCGATAGGTCCTAAGATAGAAGTCTGGTGAAGCTTACTAGCAAGGAAAATAGATGTAGGGCCATCTGCACCACCGATGATTGATACTGCTGCAGCCTGCTGATCATTGAAGCCAAAGAAAATGGCCATGAAGTAAGCAGAGAAAATACCGAACTGAGCACCAGCACCCATCAGGAAGCTTATTGGGTTAGCAATAAGTGGTCCAAAGTCTGTCATAGCGCCAACTCCCAAGAAAATAAGTGAAGGGAGGATAGCATATTCATCCAGAATATAGAAATAATGTAAAAGTCCACCTGCTGCTCCATTAACTGGCTCAGCCATGATATCTGGATAGATGTTTACAAGAAGCATACCAAAAGAAATTGGTACCAAAAGCAAAGGCTCAAATCCCTTGGCAATAGCAAGATACAAGAACACCAAAGCTACAACTACCATGATGTAGTTACCAGGTGTCATTGATGTAAATGCTGTTTGATCCCAGAGATTAGATAATGTCTGAATTATGTAATCCATTTTTTATCCTCATTTCTGTTTTTATAAAACAATATTATCTCTGACTACTATCAGTTAAGAGTAGCAAGAACTGTTCCAGCCTCAACTGAATCACCAGCAGCTACATCAACGCTTGCTACTGTTCCGTCAGCAGGAGCAACCATAGGGATTTCCATCTTCATTGACTCGATAGTTACTACTGTGTCGCCCTTCTTAACAGCCTGTCCAACGTTAGCGTTGATCTTAAGTACCTTACCAGCGGCACCAGCCTCAACCTTGATTGAACCTGCACCAGCGCTAGCCTTCTTAACAGGAGCTGCTGGAGCCTTAGCTACAGGTGCTGCAGCTGCTACAGGAGCGCCTGAACCTGCACCTTCTTCTACTGTTACATCATATACGTTTCCATTAACGGTTATTGTATAGTTCTTCATTGTTATACTCCTTTTATCTCTTCCAATTTTTGCTTACTTTTCTAATTGATCTAACCTGGAATCCATCAGTGCTAGCGCTGCCTTCATATGCTGCAATAGCTGCTGCAATAACTGCTACAAGCTCTGCATCACCAGAGAGGCCTTCCTGCTCTGCAATCTGATTGATTGTGTTGTCCATAGCCTTCTTAGTGATCTCTTTATCACTTTCTTTCTTTTTCTTCTTTCCACCAAAGAAGATTGGGAAAAGAGAAATAATAAGAGAAATGATAATAAGGATTGCGAATGCCATACCCATACCAAGAAGAGTATTAAGTCCGGCGTTCTCAAGCCTTTCACCAGTAGTCTTGTTGATTGTAACACCAATATCTGTTGGCTCAAACTCGTTATTCAGATAAATCTTCATGATAGCTGAGTGCTTGGTACCCTGAATGGTAGCATCCACTACAAGCTTTCCATCTTTATCAAATGAATAACTTACATCACTAATGCTTAAGTTATCCGCTAAGCTCTTAGAATCGCCGTAGCCAAGCTCTTTAAGTGCCTTATACCAGCTTGTATATCCGCTCTTGTAAACAAGATATTGAGACTCGTCTACACCTCTAAGATAATATGCCTGCTGAGCTTCATCTTTATCGATGTCCATTGCGAGTGAAACATAAAGCTCATCCTCAAAATTCTCAGGTGTAACGCCATCTAAATACCAATTTTCAAAGTAGTTATCTTCTACTGCATGAGCATAATTTTCAATAGCAGTCTGATTGAAGAATCCTACAGGATATTTGCTGTTACTAGAAGCATCTGACTGTGACTCTGCTCCACAAGCACTAAGACTTAAAAGACAGCTAAGCATTACTCCCAAAACTAAAAATTTACGTTTCATTTTGAGTGCTCCCTTCTTTAAACTGTGCCGTGTTTTTTAGCAGGACGTTCATCCCTCTTTGTAAAAAGCATCTCGAAAGCGCCAATTACATATTTTCTAGTATCTGCTGGTTCGATGATCTCATCAACATATCCTCTAGCTGCAGCACTCTTAACATTGTTCTGAAGCTGAGCATACTCTGCTGCAGTCTTAGAAACTGTCTCTGCATCCTTGCCATCGCAGATGATCTTAGCTGCAAGGTTAGCATCCATTGTACCGATCTGTGCATCTGGCCAGCTGATTGTAACGTCAGCACCGATTGCCTTAGAGTTCATAACAACGTATGCACTACCAAATGCCTTCTCAGTGATAAGGTTAACCTTAGGAACTGTAGCATTTGCAAGAGCAAATACAAGTCTGCCGGCTGCCTTAGCAACATGCTTCTCGTCGCACTTTGATGAACCAAAGCCTGTTGAATTTGTAAGTGTAAGAACTGGAAGATCAAAAGCATCGCAGAAGTTTACGAAATCTGCAGCCTTCTCACATGCGTGAGCTGTAAGTCTGCCATCGAACTTCTCTGCCTCTTTTCCATTCTCATCAAAGATAGCTGTACGGTTTCCAACAAGACCAACAGTTGCGCCGTTGAGTTTGATGAATCCTGTAACCATCTCTTTTGCGTAATCTCTCTTTGTTTCAAAGAAAAGACCATTATCAGAAATCTGAGCTGCAACAAGTGCTGGATCAGCTGCTGCACCGTCAAGATTCTCACATGCTCTGTTAAGATCATCTGAGCATTCCTGATATGAATCTGAATCCTCATTATTAGAAGGAAGTATAGATACAAGTTCTCTGATCTGTGCATAGATTGAAGCCTCATCTGCTACAACGTCTACGCTGCCAGTCTCAGAGCTCTGCCACTTCGCTGCTGAAGTGTCACATTTCTCCTTGTAATTACCCTCAAGAACGTTAGGTGAATTAACAAAAAGCTTAGCCTTCTGCTCTTCCATGAAAGTGAAGTCTGTGATTGAAGGAATAAGTGCAAGTCCACCACCACATGTACCAAAAATAGCTGTGATCTGTGGAACTACTCCAGAAGCCTCCACCTGCTTAAGATAAATCTCGCCAAATGCATTAAGTGCATCTGTAGCCTCCTGAAGACGAAGTCCAGCTGAATCGATAAGACCGATTACAGGTGAGCCAGTCTTGATTGCCAGTTCATACAGGCGGACAATCTTCTTTGCATGCATCTCGCCAATTGATCCGCCAAGTACAGACGCATCCTGACTATAAACATATACAAGATTGCCATTGATAACACCATATCCAGTAACAACGCCGTCTGATGGTGTTTCTTCCTGTTTCAGATTGAAATCTGTGCTTCTGGCTGTCACAAGGCCGCCGATTTCAACGAAACTGTTTTCGTCGAGCAAAGCATTAATTCTTTGACTCGCTTGTGAAGAACTACTCATTTCTTTACCTCCGATATATATAGTGTAAGTTTTGATGATACTACATAAAACCGCAACTTAAGTCAGATTATAGTATAGCATAAAAGAAGCCAAAAAAAAGGAAAAATACATAAAAAATATAGTATTTTCCCTAAATTTTAAGATTATATATCAAGTTTTACATTTATTTCCTGCTCTGCCTGAGCTTTAAACTCTTCAACCTGCACAGTTCCTATAGCTGGAAGGTCCTCAAGAGATCTAACTCCAAAGCTTCTAAGGAACTCTTCTGTGGTTCCAAATAAAAGAGGTCTTCCTGGAGCATCAAGTCTTCCAAGTTCCTGGACCAACCCGAATTCTACAAGTCTGTTAACAGCGTGATCACTGTTTACTCCGCGGATCTTTTCAACTTCAAGTCTTGTAATAGGCTGTTTGTAAGCAATAATAGAAAGAGTTTCCATAAGTGAATCAGTAAGCACTGCCTTTTTAGGAGCCTTGGCTATCTTCACAAGATACTCATACATTTCCTTTTTGGTACAGAGCTGAACTGCACTTTCAAGCTCTATAAGTCCGATACCGCTATCTTCTTTTGAATACTTCTCTTTGAGGTATTCTATATACTTCTTAACTTCTTTGGACTCTGTCTCCATAGCCTTTGCAAGGGCACTTATCTCAACAGAATCTCCCATAGTAAAAAGAATTGCTTCTACTATGCTTGCACCTTCTTCTCTTGTCATTATTTAACTTGCCTTTCTGGACGTAATGATAATGTCACCAAATGTAGTTTCCTGTTCGATCTCAATGTCGCCGAGCTTCATCTCTTCAAGGATAACCAAAAAGGTAACTATAATTTCAGTCTTACTGTGCTGCTTTTCAAGTAGCTGTCTGAAGCTGAATTTGGAATGCTCGCGAATGTAAGCCTTGATATACAAGGTCTTGGCATCCATATCGATCTCTTCCTTCTCGATATTACCGAATTTACTTCGGATAGGGTCAACCTTATCTTCCTGTCTCTTTAGAAGTTCCTGGAATATCTCGTTGAGCTTGGTAAGAGTTGCATCCCCAAGCATTTCAGAAAAGTCTATTGGCACTTCGTAGTCCTTAACTTCCTTAGGGATATTCTTTTCCCTGAACCACTGCATATCCGCATCCATCTGCCTATCCTTAAGTTCGTAGGCCATGTACTTGTACATCTTGTATTCAAGGAGCTTCTCAACAAGTTCTGCTCTAGGATCCTCTTCCTCGCCGTCCTCGTTGACTTCCTTAGGAAGGAGCATCTTGCATTTAATATCAATAAGTGTCGCTGCCATTACTAGGAATTCACTGGTTACTTCCATGTCTTCCTTTTGCATGGCATTAATATATTCCATGTACTGCTCTGTGATGGTAACAATAGGAATATCATAAATATCTATCTGGTTTTTATCAATCAGGTGCATCAAAAGGTCAAGCGGTCCCTCAAACACCTGAAGTTTAATCTCTAATGACATATCATGCCTTTCTGATCCTGATAACGCAGACTTCACCCGGATTATAGAATCTCACGTGAATAGTGTGAGTTCCAAGGCCTCTGCTGAGGATCATAGTATTACCTTCTTTTTCAAACTTTCCACCATCAAACCTTGGGAAAAGAGCTATGGCAGGCGAAATAACACCACCTATTAAAGGAAGTCTCACAATACCGCCATGAACGTGGCCAGCCACAGTAAGGTTAGCGCCCCATTCCGTATATTCGTTAAAATACTGAGGGTTATGAGCTATCAAAACATTAAATTTATCTCTATTACTATCACCAACAAGTCTATTAATGTAGCCCTTATCCATGGACTTTTTAGTGATCTTTTTAAAGTACTCAAGTCCAAGGTCAAGACCCGTGATCCTGATGTTGTTTTCTATCACCACAGAGTCATTTTCAAGGAAAACAATTCCTTTTTGAGACAGCTTATTCCGATATCTATCATAGAAATTGCCATACTCCTTGGTGAAAGCTTTCATCTTGTGCTCATGATTACCATTACCATAGTAGATCTTGTACTTGGAGGAAAGAGCGGATAACAGCTCAAAACCAGGCTTATACTGAATCTCTCCTTTTATCTTAGTTGCAGTAAACATATCTCCTGCCACAAGGATCGCATCAGGTGATATCTCATCAACAGCCTCATAGAGCTTCACATTATCCTTACCAAATTCATATCCATGAAGATCTGATAAAAGGACAAAGGTATAGTCCCTGTCTACTCTATCAGATGATACCTCATAATTTCTAACAACAAAGGTATGGGTGTCGTGATAGATCACAGCGACTACAAAAGCCAATATTAAGATCAGAATAATACAAATATATATCCACATAATCTCAACTCATTTTTGACGTAACAAATCTAATTTTAACATATACCCTTGTCAAAATGAACTTCACTTTTCTAAAGCTTTTTAGGCGCTCTTTTTCTGGGAAAAGAGCTTGATTCCATAAATAGTAACAACTGTCAAAACTATGCCAATTGGAAGGCAGATGAGCCAGTTTCTTACAAAACCAGTAATGATATAAACAACAAGTGATAAAGCAGCTGCAGTCATAGCATATGGAAGCTGTGTTGATACATGGTCAATATGCTCGCACTGTGCTCCTGCACTAGCCATGATTGTTGTATCTGAAATTGGTGAGCAATGATCACCGCAAACAGCACCAGCCATACATGCAGAGATTGAAATGATCATAAGTTCATTATCAATGTTGCCACCAAATACGTTTACTACGATAGGAATAAGGATACCAAAGGTTCCCCATGAGGTTCCTGTTGCAAAAGCAAGGAAGGTTCCAACAACAAATACAAGTGCTGGCAAGAAGCTCATAAGTCCGTCATGATGAGCGATGTTATCAACAATACCAGCTACGTAGGATGCAGCGCCAAGTGAATCTGTCATAGACTTAAGTGTCCAAGCAAATGTAAGAACAAGTACTGCAGGAACCATGCTCTTAAAGCCTTCTGGTATTGCGTTCATGCAATCGCTAAAGCTAAGGACTCTTGTCAAAAGGAAAAATACAATAGTAATGATAAGTGCTACTACAGAGCCATAAGCAAGTCCTACAGAAGCATCTGAGTTAGAGAATGCATCAACAAAGCTCTCTCCCTCAAAGAATCCGCCCGTGTAGATCATGCCGATAACGCAGCAGATAATAAGGCATACGATTGGAAGAACAAGATGAATAACTCTACCTCTAAGAGATGTTGGAGGAGTTGGCTGATCTTCAGCACCAGTGATACTTGGATGAAGCTCATGCTTTGCCTTTTTAGAGTTAGACTTGATGCTCTGCTCAGCATTTTTCATTGGTCCGAAGTCATAATTTGTCAGTGTAAGTGTGATCATCATTGCAAAAGTTAAGAACGCATAGAAGTTATAAGGAATAGCTTTTACAAAAAGGGAAAGTCCATTGGCACCATCAACGAAGCCTGTTACTGCAGCTGCCCAAGAAGAAATAGGAGCAATAATGCAGACAGGAGCTGCTGTTGCATCAATAAGATAAGCAAGCTTTTCTCTTGAGATCTTGTGTTTGTCTGTAACAGGTCTCATAACTGAGCCAACTGTAAGACAGTTAAAATAGTCATCTATAAAAATTAGGACACCTAAAAGGATTGTGGCAAACTGTGCACCAGTCTTGGTCTTAACATGATCAACCGCCCATCTACCAAAAGCAGCAGATCCGCCAGCACGATTCATAAGCATTACCATACTTCCCAAAACTACAAGGAAGATAAGTATTCCCACATTCCATGAGTCTGAAAGCTGAGCGATCATACCATCAACAAATACGTGCTCCATAGTTCCAGAAAAGCTAAATCCACTATATAGAAGTCCACCAACAACAATACCTATAAATAATGAAGAATAAACTTCCTTAGTAATAAGCGCCAATGCAATAGCTATAATTGGCGGCAATAATGACCAAATAGTTCCCACAAACATTCCTTTTTTCCTCCTGAAAAATTTATCTAATTAACATTTTAAAACGTTGCACTGTTATATTATCAATCGAAAATGCATAAGTCTAGACTTGAGCAGAAAAAAAGTTCTTGGATAACTCCAAGAACTTTTTAAAAAATTGATTTAGTTATATTTGCGCTTTCTTGCTGCTTCAGACTTCTTCTTGCGTCTTACGCTAGGCTTCTCGTAGTGCTCTCTCTTACGGATTTCCTGCTGGATACCAGCCTTTGCGCAACTTCTCTTAAAACGACGCAGTGCGCTATCCAAAGTCTCGTTTTCTTTTACTACTACTGTTGACATCTCTACTCTTACCCTCCCTTCAGTCCCTTCAAGTACATGACTGATTGGGTTATTTATTATGTTTTGAGCCTATATGCTCACATAACATTTACAATTGTAACATAAAATTTTAGTGTGTCAAGCATTATTTTATCTGATCTGCAAGAACTTTTGTGGCCTCTGCTAATGCATCCTGAATACAAGCTGGGTTCTTACCGCCTGCCTGAGCCATGTTAGGACGACCACCGCCGCCTCCACCTACCTTAGGTGCGATTGCTTTGACAAGGTTACCAGCGTGGGCACCCTTTGCAAGTGCTCCATCTGTTGCCATTACGATAAGATTAACCTTACCATCAGCTTCAGAAATGAGAACTACAACACCCTCACCGATCTTAGCTTTCATCTGATCACCAAGATCACGAAGACCATTCATATCTACACCCTTAACAGATGTAGCAAGTACTTTAACACCGTTAACTTCCTGAATCTTATCCATTACATCCCCAAGAGCTGCCTGAGCCTCTTTGCTCTTAAGAGATTCGTTTTCGCTCTTAAGTGCCTTGAGCTCATCCTGGAGCTTCTTGATGTGATCAGCTATATCTGCTGGAGTTGTCTTAAGTGCCTTAGCAGCATCGTTAAGCTTTCCTTCAACGTTCTTGAAGTACTCTCTTGCATTGCTGCCTGTAAGAGCTTCGATACGACGAACACCTGCAGCTACACCACTCTCAGATACGATCTTGAAGAGTCCGATGTGGCTTGTATTTGCAACATGAGTACCACCGCAAAGCTCGATTGAGTAGTCACCCATATTTACAACTCTAACAGTATCGCCATACTTCTCTCCAAAGAGAGCCATAGCACCTGTCTTCTTAGCTTCTTCGATAGACATTTCCTTTGTAACAACAGGAAGTGCCTCTAAGATCTTGGCATTAACAATATCTTCAACCTTCTGAAGTTCCTCAGCTGTCATAGCCTGATGATGTGAGAAGTCAAATCTTGTCTTGTCAGGATCCTGGTATGAACCAGCCTGCTCAACGTGATCTCCAAGGACTTCCTGAAGTGCCTTCTGAAGAAGGTGAGTTGCTGAGTGGTTACGACAAGTCTTGGCTCTGTTCTCAGCATTAACCTTAAGTGACACTGCATCAGAAACCTTGAAGCTTCCCTTTACAACCTTACCAACATGAGCTGTTCTACCACCTGCTACATGAATAGTCTCAAGAACTTCAAACTCAGATCCGTTCTGTCCAAGAATCTTACCAATATCTCCAACCTGGCCACCCATTGTGCCATAGAAAGTTGTCTTATCTGTAATGATAGTACCCTGCTGACCTTCTGTAAGCTCATCTGTAAGAGCCTCTGCACCAGCCATAGCAACTACTTTGCCATCACATTCAATTGCTTCGTAGCCAAGAAACTCAGACTGAACTGACTCATCAAGACCATCAAATACACCAGCACCAGTTGTAAGATTTGCAGAGAAGTTCTGATTGTCTCTAGCTTTCTGCTTCTGCTCTTCCATAGCTGCCTTGAAGCCTTCCTCATCAACAGTAAGTCCTTCCTCTTCTGCAAGCTCTACAGTAAGCTCAACTGGGAATCCATATGTATCATAAAGGAAGAATGCATCCTTACCTTCGATCACTTTCTTGCCAGCTGCTGAAGTCTTATCAAGGATCTTCTTGAACTCCTTCATACCATTCTCAAGAGTAGACTCGAAACGGTTGATCTCTCTTTCAAGCTCTGTAAGAACGAATTTCTGGTTCTTATTAAGGTGCTCATAGCTATCTTTGTACTCATCAATATAAATCTTAGCCACACCAAGGATCTGCTCCTTGTTAAGTCCAAGAGTTCTGGCATGTCTAACAGCACGACGGATAAGTCTTCTAAGAATATAGCCTGCTCCTGTGTTAGAAGGAAGAAGCTTGGCCTCATCACCGATAAGCATAACTGATGTACGTGTGTGGTCAGCAAGAATTCTCATTGATCTTGTAGTCTTCTCATCTGAGTCATACTTGATGCCGCTTTCTTTCTCAATGTACGCGATAACAGGTGCATGAAGATCGATCTTGTAAACATCATCTACACCGTTAAGGAATGCAAGGATACGCTCAAGTCCCCAACCTGTATCTACGTTCTTCTGAGAAAGTGGTGTAAGAGAACCATCGTGATGCTTCTCATACTGCATGAATACGTCGTTACCGATCTCAGTGTACTTACCACAGTGACATCCAGGTCCGCAGTTTGGTCCGCAATCTGGAATATCTTTTACATAGAACATCTCACTATCAGGACCACATGGACCATATTCAAGTCCCCACCAGTTATCCTCTGCTGGAAGGTAGAAGATATTCTCTGGCTTGAAGCCTGACTCGATACGATATTTAGCACCCTCTTCATCTCTTGGTGCATTCTCATCACCAGCAAATACAGTTGCTGCAAGGTGATCTGCATCAAATCCAAAAAGCTGTGTAAGAAGTTCGAAACTCCACTGGCAACGCTCTTTTTTGAAGTAATCGCCAAGTGACCAGCTTCCCATCATCTCAAAGAATGTTCCGTGGCTCTTATCACCTACAGAATCAATATCATTTGTACGAACGCATCCCTGAACGTTGCAAAGACGTGTTCCCTTTGGATGCTTCTTACCAAGAAGGTAAGGCATAAGTGGCTGCATACCAGCAACGTTGAACATAACACCTGTTGATCCGTCAGATACAAGTGAAACAGCACCGCAGTCAACGTGTCCGCGATCTATATAGAACTGCTTCCAAGCCTTACGCAGCTCGCTAGCTGTAAATTGTTTCATAATAAATCCTCCAAATAATCTATATCACTTAGAAAGTGAACTTGTCAGCAAAGTAAGCATCGAGTTCATCGATAGCGATTCTCTCCTGCTCCATGCTGTCTCTAAATCTAACTGTTACCTTGCCGTCTGTCTCTGAATCAAAGTCATATGTGATGCAGAAAGGAGTTCCAATCTCATCCTGACGACGATATCTCTTACCAATGTTTCCACGATCATCAAATTCACAGTTGTACTTCTTGGAAAGCTGTGCGTAGATCTTCTCAGCACCTTCATTGAGCTTCTTGGAAAGTGGAAGGATACCAATCTTAACAGGCGCAAGTGCTGGATGGAAATGAAGTACTGTACGCATATCAGGATTTTCTTCTGTTCCAAGGTTTTCCTCGTCATAAGCCTCGCAAAGGAATGCAAGAGTTACACGGTCAGCACCAAGTGATGGCTCAACAACGTAAGGAATGTATTTCTCCTTAGTCTCATCATCAAAGTAATCCATAGACTGTCCAGATGTCTCCTGGTGTCTTGTAAGATCGTAATCTGTTCTTGAAGCAATGCCCCAAAGCTCTCCCCAATCTGTGAATGGGAATGCATATTCAATATCTGTTGTATGATCACTGTAGAATGAAAGCTCTTCTGGATCGTGGTCACGAAGTCTTAAGTTTTCTTTCTTGATACCAAGTGAAAGAAGCCACTCATAGCATGTCTTTCTCCAGTACTCAAACCACTCTGTCTGTGTTCCTGGCTTGCAGAAGAACTCAAGCTCCATCTGCTCAAACTCTCTTGTACGGAATGTGAAGTTACCAGGTGTGATCTCGTTACGGAAGCTCTTACCGATCTGGCAGATACCAAATGGAACCTTCTTACGAGATGTACGCTGAACGTTCTTGAAGTTTACGAAGATACCCTGAGCTGTCTCTGGACGAAGATAAACTGTATCCTTAGCATCCTCTGTTACGCCCTGGAATGTCTTGAACATCAGGTTGAACTCTCTGATGCTTGTGAAATCGTGCTTACCGCATGATGGGCATGGAACGTTATGCTCTTTGATGAAGTTCTCCATCTCCTCGTGAGACCATCCATCAACTGATGTCTCAAGAGTGATTCCGTTCTCAGCTGCAAAATCTTCGATGATCTTGTCAGCTCTGAATCTCTCATGGCACTCTTTACAATCCATAAGAGGATCTGAGAAGCCTCCTAAATGTCCTGACGCGATCCATGTCTGAGGGTTCATAAGAATAGCACAGTCAACACCAACGTTATATGGGTTCTCCTGTACAAACTTCTGCCACCAAGCTTTCTTTACATTGTTCTTGAATTCAACACCCAAATTACCGTAGTCCCAAGTATTGGCAAGTCCACCATAGATTTCTGAACCAGGATATACAAATCCTCTCGCCTTAGCCAGAGCTACAATTTTTTCCATAGATTTTGCGTTCGCTTCCATAATCCTCCGTCCCACCTGCTGTCTAACCACAGATGAATTTCAAATAATTTTTTATTTTGAAAGAAGCAGCTGAATCACTTCAGAAGTAGCATCTGATGTGATCGCTTCCTTTTTTCCATTGAGTCTGACACCATTTGAATAATAATCGATCTTGAATGGTGTGATAAATACTGATCTATCCTCAGTGATAATGATAGATCTTGAGAGATAATCAGAAAGTCCCTCTGATGATAAAACCTGTCCCTCAGAGTTCACAAGCTCTGTAGAGATCTCATATCCTCTATCTATAGCATCCTGAACAGTTCCAAAATAAAGAGCTGTATCATTAAAGCTTGCATAGTCATTGGCACTGCTGAATTTAAGTACCATCTTTACAGTCTTTTCATCTTTTAACATTTCTACTGATTCTACAGCGATCTTCTCACTAAGACATTCAGAATTGTATGCTGAAACCTCAGATGAAGCCATCTTTGATAGCTCATCGAGATCATAAAGACTCTGATCAAACTCTTCTATAATAGTGTTAGTAACAGCGCCATTTTTGTCTAGTTCAACTGATGTGACCATTGACTCTTCCTTGCCACAACCAAAAGTCAAGAAAGCTAAAACAATCACAGCACCTAAAAAATAATACTTCTTTAAATAAATACTTTGCATAACATCCACCCTTTAAACAAACAAAGTAATTATATCCAAATCGTTTTTCTTTTTCAATACTATTAAAAAGCCTCAAGCATTTCGAGACTCTTTAATGGTCTATCGATAAATCTGTTCCTATAAATGTCAGCTACTTTGCATAGCTGACCAAGTACCTCTCCTGTAACATTGAAGGAATAGAGCTTTTCAAGGGGTGTCCTTACGATAAAATCAAGGGCGTACCTGGTTGAATCCATAAGCTCCATATTCTTAGGAGCCCCAGGGTATTCACCTTCTATCTGAAGAGCTTTGATCTCATAGATACACTTAACAAGCTTATTTGGTATATTCTCATTCAAAAGAGCTTTAAGTGAAATATACAAAAGATTAAGCAGTTCCTTATCTTCTACATTTTCTCTTGTATAATATGAAGCAAGCTCAAGGAAAAAGGTGCCATAGCAGGCACCTTCCAGATCTTGTCTAAATCCTTCAAAATAATTTTCTATGTCTGCTTCTACTATAGTATATGAGTTCTTGCCGGCAAACAGCTTGAAAGTTCCAAAGCAAAAAGGTTCTACTGAGCCAGAAAGCTTGGCTGCAGGTTTCCTAGCCCCCCTTGCAAATGCTGTGATCTTACCTCTGTCTGCTGTGAATATAGTAGCCACCCAGTCATAGTCCCCTGTACAGGAATGCTTGATAACCATGCCTCGAACAGTAACAAAATCTTCCATAAATGACCCTTATTTCTTAAAACTGTTTACATCATATCCAAAGCTCTTAAGCTGAGTCTTGTCATCTCTCCAGTCTTTTCTGACCTTAACCCACAGCTGAAGGTTGACCTGACATCCAAGAAGCTCCTCTATATCAGTTCTTGCAGTAGAACCGATCTTTTTGAGCATTGAACCACCCTTTCCGATAACAATGCCCTTATGGGAATCCTTCTCGCAGATAATAGTTGCGTTGATGTCCATGATGCCCTCTGGATCATAGGAGCCATCCTTTGGTGGATGATAGTGGCGCTTTTTCTTTTCACGCATTCTCATGGTCTCGATAGTAACAGCGATTCCGTGAGGCACCTCATCCTGAAGGAGTCTAAGAGCCTTCTCTCTAATGATCTCAGCTGTGATCTGCCTTTCTGGCTGATCAGTAATTGTATCTTCATCATAGAATGGAGGTCCAAAAGGAAGGAATTCCTTAATGGCATCCATGACACTTTCAATGTTTTTGCCCTTAAGGGCTGCCACATGAACGATCTTGTCAAAATCCATTTCCTTTTTGTAGGCATCTTCAAACTTTGAAAGATCATCCTCTGACACTGTATCGATCTTGTTGATAACAAGAATCACCGGCTTCTTGCACTTTTTTAAGTCTTCTATTATAGACTTTTCGATCTCGCCAATGTAAGTACTAGGTTCTACTAGCAAAAGAACTACATCCACCTCATCAATGGTGCTCTTTGCCGCCTTGCTCATGTAATCTCCAAGCTTGTTCTTGGTATCGTTGATACCAGGAGTATCAAGGAAGATCATCTGGCACTCATCATCAGTATAAACAGTCATGATCCTGTTTCTAGTGGTCTGAGGCTTGTTAGAAGTAATAGCTATCTTCTGACCTATCAGATGATTCATAAGTGTAGACTTACCTACATTTGGGCGACCTATAAAAGTTACAAAACCAGTTTTAAAATTATTTTCCATTCTTACCTTTTCTCTTTTAGCTTTGAACCAACTGCTCAACGGTTCCAAATAGCTCTTTACTCTCTTCGATCTTGTCTGCTGTTCCGATGACGCAAACGCAGCTGTCTGCCATAAATGCATCTACATAATCAGCAAGACTTCTGATAGTCTCCTTGGTTGTTCCAAGAAGCTGATCTCTATTCTTTTGGATGTTCTCCATCTTGGCCTTGCAAAGATATGCTGTAAGGCCGTAAGAGCCCTTTCCAGAAGGAGTCTTAGGTGTATCAAGATCTGAAATAGCACCGATTATATACTGAAGGATAACTCTGTCATCTGCATCAAAGTTCTTGAGATAATCTGATGCCTTCTCAAATACATCAATACTGTTCTTAAGATTAGGATCTCTGTATGTAACAAAGGCTGCATCACCGTTCTTAGCGTAGCTACTCATACATCCATAGGCGCCTCCAAGAACTCTTATATTCCTCCAGAGGTAGTCATAGCCCATCATTACCTTTAATACTCTGAGTGCTCCAGTATACTTAAGCCCCTTATTTGCGTAGTTACCAGCCCTGCAGACGTACTGAACCTGTCCGGCAGTTACAAAGGCCTCATTTTTCTTGACAGGAGTCATCTTGAACTGACTCTTTTCATAACTGTCTGTGAAAAGAACTTTCGCAAAAAGCTCACTTTCCTTAGGAACTCCCTGATACTCTTTTTCTGTACCAGTGATATCTACAAGGAGATTCTCTGGTCTAAAGATCATCTTGCAAAGTCTCTTTAAGTTATCAACGATAGTTGCGGCGCCCTCATCAGTTCCGATGATGCTGATCATGTGCTCAAGCTGTCTAAAGTATCCAATTCCGCTTACACTGTCTGAAACAGAAGCTGCTGGTGACACATAAGACATTGCACGTAGGGCTGCTGTCTGATGTCCTGCTGAGGCAAGGTCTGACTGAAGCCTTGCGTACTGCTCATCAAAAATCTCTTTTATTCTCTTAACATCATCAAAGTTACTTGATGTTATGATCTCTTTTACCAGTCTGAAAGCATCGCTTAAGTTCTCATGGAGAACCTTGACGCTGATCTCAAAGGTAGTCTCAAACTTGGTCACATCTGCAGAATCTGTGTAGGTGCTGATTGAACCGCTGATGCCACCTGTCTTGATGTTGATCTCATTATAGAGATCTCTGTAGGAATAATGCTCTGTATCCAGCATTCCAAGGAGCTTTTTGAGAGTTGCCATATATGGAAGCTCAGAAGCATCGATGTTCTTGATATCAAACACAAAAGTAAGATAAGCAATTCCATTAGTAAAGATATCGTGGAAAAGAATCTTTACTCCATTTTCGTTTCTCTCTTCGTAAATGAACTTCTCAGATTCCTTCTTGAGGTCCTCAAGTTTAAGAAGTGGAATCTTTTTAAGGTCTTCTGGATCATCCGGTGTCTCCTGATATTCCTTAAGTTCCTTTGTCTCTTTTACGATTTTTTGGATCTCCTCTTTTGAAAGAGAATCTCTGTAAGCCTTTAATTTGTTTCTAAGCTCTTCGTCCTTTTTCTCAGTAAGACCCTGCTCAGGCTCCAGCAAAAGAACTGTTCTATGAGTGTTATCAAGAAGATACTCGGTAATGATGTTCTCGAAATATCCGGTATCAACTTCCTTTTTAAGCTCAGCAAAAGTATCATTGGCTTCGATATGGATCCAAGGAAGCATATCGTCATAGAGCCAGCTGTCAAATACCTGAAGGCCGTATAATAATCCCTTAGGGAATCTTCCAAAGTCAGCCTCTCTGTACTTGAACTCGTCATAGCTAAGTCCTGCTAAAAGAGACTTTCTATCGATTCCGTTCTTGACCTGATCCTCTAATACTTCTCTGATAGTCTTAACAAATTCATCCTTCTGAGAAGCATCTGCGTTCTTGGCAACAATAGAAAAGATAGGCTGCTTGATGCCGTTGTCGTACTCACTATATACGTCCTGTCCGATTCCCTTGTCGATAAGAGCCTTCTTGATAGGTGCTCCAGGAGCAGAACAAAGGGCATAGTTAAGTGTGCCAAGGGCGATATATATCTTCTTTTCAAGAGTTGAACCTACGCTGCAGTTATATGAAAGATAGGTGTTCTTCTCAAGGCTGTCTGTAGGAAGTACAGGATATGCCTTATGAATCTCCTTTGGCTCAGAGAACTTCTCCTGGCTCTTGATCTCAGAGTCAACTTCAAGGTGATCAAACTTGGAAAGATACTCTCTGTCCATGTAATCAAGCTTCTCAGCCATATCCATATCACCGTAGAGGTAAATATAGCTGTTTGAAGGATGATAATACTTTCTGTGGAAATCAAGGTAATCCTCGTAGGTAAGCTCAGGGATAACGTCAGGATCTCCGCCAGACTCTATTCCGTAAGTAATATCAGGATAAAGAGAATTCTGGATCTCTCTTGATAAAACGTCATCTGCTGTAGAGAATGCACCCTTCATCTCGTTGTAAACAACGCCGTTGATGGTAAGGTCTGAAGCCTCATCCTCCATCTCGTAGTGCCAGCCTTCCTGCTTGAAGATCTTGTCAGTCTTGTAGATATTTGGATAAAAGACTGCGTCAAGATAGACGTGCATCAGATTCTGGAAATCTGTATCATTGCAGCTTGCAATAGGATAAACTGTTTTGTCTGGGTAAGTCATTGCATTTAAAAAGGTGTTAAGACTTCCCTTAACAAGCTCTACAAATGGGTCCTTAATAGGGAAATCCTTGGAACCACAAAGAACAGTGTGCTCAATGATATGAGCTACACCAGTTGAATCCTTAGGTGGTGTTCTAAATCCAATATAGAATACTTTGTTGTCATCATCATTTGATAAAAGAGCTATTCTTGCTCCGGTTTTCTTGTGTCTTACTATATAGCTGTCTGAATTAAGATCTTCGATCCTTCTTTTCTCCAAAATCTCGTATGCGGACAAATCCTCTAATCTCATTTAAAAGTTTACCTTTCAATTTTTTATATATCAAAATCGTCACCTGGCTCAAATGGAACATCAAAGTCATCCTTAGGTGCGACTTTCTTTTCAATTTCTTTGCGCTTGTCTTTTCTATCAAGAGAGATAGTGCCTTCAAACTTAGGCATTCTAGCAGTCATAGCGCCATCTCTTGGTACCATATCCACAAGTGTATCCTGTGGAACTACCATTCCTTC
Organism: Butyrivibrio sp. INlla18; assembly: GCF_900103635.1. Lineage (GTDB taxonomy): Bacteria > Bacillota > Clostridia > Lachnospirales > Lachnospiraceae > Butyrivibrio. The sequence continues at coordinate 16,449 of NZ_FMXK01000024.1, read as the reverse complement.
AGGTACATATCTAGGTTCTTCTGGAACTGCCACTTCAGGCACAGTTTCAGGTTCTTTTTCTTCTTTCATAACTGGTTTACGTACTTCTTCTATTTCTTTTTCTAACTTAGCACATTCATCTACTTCTTCTGAATCCTGTACTTCTTCTGTATCTTCAGATTCTTCTGATTCCTCGAATTCTTCCTCTACGTCCTCTTGTGCAAGTTTGCCCTCATATACTCCGTCGTCCTCAGAATGAGTTGTAATAAGAGAAGCAAGGCATGAAAGCATGAATCCAAAGTAGATAGTAACTACTATCTGAGAATTCATTCTAGTGGCACCCATAAATGGAATTGTCACATAGATAAGGAGCATTGATAAAAGCCATGGAGATACGGCGTCTATCTTTTTGCTCTTTAAAAATCCTATGCCGATTCCGGACATAGCTATTACTGTAACAAGATAAATGATCTTGTAGTTGGTATAGATAAGGAAAAAGCTAAAGGTATTAAGGTTATGGAAATAATAGGTTGCCCACTTAACTAAAGTTGCATAGGCATTCATCACTCCAGCTTCCTGAACTATCATTCCGCCAAAGGTAAGAACGGCGCCAAGTATCAGCACCAAAAACTTAACAAGATCTCTTGCAAATTCTCTTCCGGCAAGGAAAAGGATTGCAAAAAGAAATGGCATAACTGCAATAAGTGTTCCTGCATCCACATAGCACATATAACCCACAAGGGCACCCACCAAAACAAAGCTGATAGTTCCAAAGCCAGAATCAAGCTTACCCTTATAGGTTCCTCTAAGGACCAGTGAAACTATGAAAAGTTCAAAGCCAAACATAGCAAGGAAAAGGTTAACCGTGCTAAGTTCAGGAACATATACCTGGTCAAGGAAAATAGGCATAAAACCAGCAAAGAGCTCAAATACGATGGATGCTGCAAAGCCAAGGAATTTGTAGACAGCAAGGCCTGCAAAGATCATGAATAGAGCAAAGAGCACTGCATCAAATACAAGAGCTACAAATACATCATTTCCTGTAAATAGTAATATGCACTTAAGTACTGCTGAATAAACTATAGATAAAAGATCAAACTCTGGTGTGATGTTCTCTGAACCAATTGCTGCATTCTCGTACAAAGACATCTTGCCCCCGACTTCAAAGACGCCGGTCCTAAGCACATAAACTCTGTAAGCAAAAGCAGCTATAACAGTCAAAGAACCAGAAATTCCATAGATAACTCTGGCAGTTTTGGTCCTCGCCATAGCATCAGTTCCTACTACGTCACATATCTTCCATAATAAGAAGGTTATGATGCTCATGACAGCAATCCCAAGAACTGTCAAAAGAACTGTATATAAAAGCTTGTCCTTAGACGGAAAAAGCCCTAAAAAGAAGCTAGAACTTGCTACCATTACTACATCAAAAATAATAAATAATACCCAGATGCAATACGCTGGCCATTTTCGTTTTAGTTTCATTTTCAGGACTCCCCTCGTCTCTTATTATTATGTTTAGATTAGTTCTCGTCTGGCTCTTCCCAGTTGTGATATACAGCCTGTACGTCATCATCCTCATCAAGAAGATCAAGAATTCTCTGGATGTACTTAACTGTATCTGGATCTGTTACAGAAACATAATTCTGAGGGATCATTGTAACCTCAGCAGAAACTGTCTCTACATTCTCCTTTGTAAGAGCCTCAACTACAGGCTGGAAATTCTCTGGAGCTGTTAAGATCTCATAGCTGTCATCCTCTTCGTTGAAGTCATCAGCACCTGCATCAAGAACGAGCATCATAAGGTCATCAGATGAAACCTTGCACTCTTCCTTGTCGATGATGATCTGACCCTTCTTGTCGAACATATATGATACGCATCCAGGAGTGCCAACGTTACCATTTCCCTTTGTGAACGCGCTCTTAACGTTTGAAGCTGTTCTATTCTGATTATCTGTAAGTGCCTCTACGATGATAGCTGTTCCACCAGGACCATATCCTTCGTATGTGATGTTCTTGTAGTCTACAGCGCCATCAGCACCTGAAGCCTTCTTGATACCACGCTCGATAGTATCGTTTGGCATGTTATTTGCCTTAGCCTTAGCGATTACCTGTGCAAGCTTGAAGTTGTTTGCTGGGTCTGGACCACCTTCCTTAACTGCAACGGCGATTTCTCTACCGATAATTGTAAAAATCTTGCCCTTTGCTGCATCATTTTTTTCTTTCTTGTGTTTGATGTTTGCAAACTTTGAATGTCCTGACATAAAAACTTCCTTTCACTTTACTTTAAATCTATTTTGCTATTTCTAATTCTTTTTCCTCTGGAGCCGCAGTATCCTCAGGGAGTTTTGATACCAAAACGCTCTGTATCATATGATTCTGCACAGAAAGAATTTTGAAGCTATAGCCATGTTCATCTACGGCGAAATCTTCGTCGTCATCTGGTATCCTATCAAGCTTGGAGATAAGATATCCATTAAGTGTCTCAAACTCTGAATCATCAAAAGAAATATCGAATTTCTTTTCAAGTACCTCTAAAGGTGTCATTCCTGATGCAGTGTACTCATCCTGATTCCTTGTAGGTTTGATGTAATCTTCATCCTCATCATATTCATCAAGAATGCTACCTACGATCTCCTCAAGGATGTCTTCCATAGAAACAAGTCCTGCAGTCTGGCCATACTCATCAATGATGATGACCATCTGAGTCTTGGTAAGTTGCATGCTATGGAACAAAGAATCGATCTTTCTGGTCTCTGGAACAAACTTAGGCTGACGAAGTAATCCCTTTATCTTACGAATAGGGAGATTCTCATCAGTCTCTTCAGATAACTTTTTCATTGCGTCTCTGATATGCATGATTCCAATAATGTGATCAATGTCATCCAGATAAACAGGGAAACGGCTGTTGTTGGTTTCCATCATGAAATTAACAGCTTCTTTTAGAGTCATGTTGGCATCAATAGCCACCATAGTATTTCTGTTAGTCATGATATCTTGAGCTTCCTTGTCAGAAAACTCGAAGATATTTGTGATCATGTCAGCTTCAGATTCCTGAATAACGCCATGCTCCTGCCCTTCTGTAACGGCCTTCTTGATCTCCTCTTCTGTTACATCAGAAAAAGAATCCTTATCTCTTACACCAGAAATGTAAAGAAACAGCTTAGCCAGGCCATTGATAAGAACTGCCTCAATACTGCTGAACTTACCATTTAAAAGCTTGATGGTCTTTTGAGCCTGAGCCTTATTTTCATCAGAATCTTTTTTGTCCTGATCTATTTCCTTTTTGTAATTGATAGCCTTGCAAAGCGCATGAACAATAATATCGATCAATAGAATCGCAAGTACAATGATCAAAATAATGACAGAAGGCAAGCCTTCGTCCATAGTCGTTCCTCCTATTGAAACACAAAATGTACCCAAAATATCAAATTAAACTATACCACATTTTATTAGACTCCGACAAGAGCGTCTATTTCAGCCTTTACCTTGCTGTCATAAATTCCATCCTTGGCCTTTTCTGAATCTGACAGCTTCTCATATGGTACCAGCATGTTGTGCTTTCTAAGGGCATTATCTCTCTTTTCAGCATATGTCCAATGGTTGATGTAGTGGAATCTGCTCCATCTGATGTGCTCGATCCTAAGTGCATCCTCATCATCTTCATCCATTATGCCGTCTTCTTTGAGTCTTTTCTCGATCCAGTAGTGATCAGCTCTTGCGATGCTAGAGCTCTTTTTAAAGCCATCAAGCTTCTTCCACTCTGCCTCAACTTCTGCATTGTAATCATCAGGAGCTTCTCTTTCTGAATATCTAAGGCTGTAATCGTAGTTAAAGAGCTTACCAAGTCTATACAGTCTCTCACTCTTAACATTGTCCTCAGTAAGGATATCCTTCATATCGCCAAAGATAAGGATCTTATTGGAATCATAGATGTCTTCATAGCTGATCTCATCTGTTGAATAGCAGTGGATCTCAGCCCCCGGATTAACATAGAGAACCTTCTGAATAAGTTCTATCTGTTTGTCTGTCTCTGTGTAGATGACTCTGTTCATCTTGGCAAGTACATCCATGTCTTTATCCCAATATTCGTCATGGATGACAATGCGGTCGCCATTCTCTGTAGGAAGGTTCTTAAGAAAATTAGCCTTAGAGCCTTCACAGCCCCAGATATGATACTCGAAGTTCTGCTCTGTGCTGTAAATGTTGTTTAGATAACCATATTTAAAAATAGCCTCTCCAACATCACCATAGCCAACAATTGCTATGAAATAAGTATCCTTACCATGGTCGTAGAGATTGTTCTTTTTCCAGTAATCTCTAGCCATCATGTCATTTACGTTAAAGAAATGAAGGTCAGCCTCTGAAGTATCAGCAGCCTTTAAAAGTGTAGAATCAAGTCCATTCATCATCATATAAACGTACTGATCCTTGAGTCTTGACTCATTTCTACTATAAAAGCTGATGCTCTCTGCATCATCAGATAACATAACAATGTGATTCTTGACCTTCTGTGGTCTGTCAGTATCTCTCACAACATAGCCATGCCTCAAAGTCTTGGCAAGATTCTCTCCAAGCTCATTGTCAGAGTAGACTACTGTCGCATCTTTAGCAAATCTTGTAAAAAAATACTCCATCTTGACGAAAGCATATCTGATAACACTAAGGATAATACCTGCAGTGACAATAACCGATGTGATCTCACCAAAAAGAATATATGGATTAACTATATCGGAAACCGGGTTTACAAAGTATATAGCAACAGCAGCATAAATTACTTCCCAAAAAGTAAACTCTCCTGTTATTGCATAACCATAACAAGCAACTGCATAAGGTATAAGCGCTACCACATACGTAAGCCATGGACATTTTTCCAATATCTTTTTTATCATCTTCATATTTTTTCCCCTTTATAAAAGCCTACATATCAGATTATCACAAAAAACCACTTGTCTTCAAGGTATCTCCTCAACGTTCTACTACCATTCACAGTTTTAGAGCAGCCGCAAACTGTGAATGATAACCAATGTTCTCGACACTTTGGATTTTTTCATATAAAATTTGTTTATTGAGTTTTGTTTGGGAGAGAGTTGTATGATTTCGTTAATATCACTGGCTGTAAATGCAATTGCCAATCTTATCATAACTATAGCAAAAGCAGTCTTTTCAATGCTTACTTGGTTTTTTAAAGCATTTTTTCATGTATTCAAGCTGTTTTTTTGCTTTCTCCCACTAACAAGTGTTACTTTCGCACTACTTTTGTGTGTAAATGTCTACATTCTTTTTTCTGCAAATGGAGGGCTCCTTGCTCTTGGCACAGGGGATATGACCATTCCAACTACAAGTGAGCATACTCTTGATATCCCTGTAGATGGCATAGTTCATGAGACAAATGAAGCAATGTCCAAAAGTAACTATGTGATAATAAACATGTCTAGAGACTTGCAGAAATGGTGGATGAATTCTGTCTATTCATATAAAGGCTCTTTGATTTTTATCTTTCTTGTGATACTGACGATTCTCATGTTTGTTCCTGTGGTTACTGTTTTTCTTGCAATTGCAGTCTTTGCTTCATTTAATAAGATCCTTTTCTTTGCTGTTGTGGCAGATGCTGTTATCTACGTACTTAGAGCTCTCCTTGGCACAGGTTTTGTGACCCAGGGGCTAGGCAGATACTACCGTCTCTTTCCAGAAGCTGGTAAAAGACATTACGAAAAGAGCTATACCAAGCTCTTAAAACAGCAAAGCGACGAACTTAGAGAAGAGCTTCGCTCAAAGAAAAGCAAAAAAGATGACTTCTACGGCGACGAAGAATTCGAAGATGAATATGATGAAGACCTCGATGATGAGTATGATGAGGATTACGACGAGGAATACGACGACTATGATGAAGACTGCGACGATGATCCTGATGAGTACTACGAAGATGAAGGCTACGACGATGACTACGATGACGAATATGACGACGAAGATGATGATGAATACTATGAGGAAGATTATGAAGACGACAAGGAACCTTCTCATAACGCAAGGTCATCATCCTTTGATTTCTTTGCTGGTTGTAACTCAAGAGAAAGCGTAGACAAAAAATATAAGACCTTAGTTAAGCTCTATCATCCAGATAACATGGACGGTGATACCGCTGCTCTTTCAGAAATAAATATTCAATATGCAAATGCAAAAAAGCGTTTCCCACTTTAAGGAAACGCTTTTACTATGTCCAAATATCAAAATATTCTAGGTACTCTCTTACTGATATCGCAGGTAAGCTCGTAGTTAAATCTTCCGCTCATATCTCCAAGGAGTTCTGCGCTTATCTCTTCTCCTGAAGTCTTATCTTTACCCATGAGAACAACTTCGTCTCCCTCAGAAACTCTAGGGATATCAGTTACATCAACCATGAACTGATCCATGCAAACTCTTCCAAGGATATTAGCTCTTTTGCCATCAATAAGGACATATCCCTTATTAGAAAGGCTTCTAGGATAGCCATCACCGTAGCCCACAGGAATAGTTGCGATCTTGGTAGGCTTATCTGTTACAAAGGTTCCGCCATAGCTTACTGGAGTTCCTGCTGGAACCTCCTTGATCATGACGATATGGCTTATAAGCTCCATTGTAGGCTTAAGGCCAACGATATCCTTTGGAACATCCTCAGATGGCCACATGCCATACATTGTAACGCCTGCTCTTACCATATCCATTGAAGATTCTGGAACTGCAATAATGCTGGCGCTATTAGCACAGTGCTTGAATGGGATCTTGATATTGTTTTCACTTTCAAGCCTGTCTACAAACTTACTAAATAAAGCTTCCTTTTCTTTTACATTAGAAAGATCTTTTTCATCAGCTCTTGCAAAGTGTGTAAATACGCCCTCGATCTGAAGATTATCATACTTAAGAGCATCTCTTACAAACTCAGCACCTGCGTCATCAGGTGTAATGCCTATTCTGGACATTCCAGTATCCACAGCAATATGAATAGGTGCCTTAGATCTAAGTTCGCCTCTAGCAATAAGCTTACCAGCGCACTCATTTAGTTCCTCAAGCATATCTTTTCTAAATACTGTTGGTCTAACGCCCTCTATGAGCATCCTTTCATAGGCATATGGGAATGTGTAGCCAAGAATAAGTATTGGCTTTTTAACTGCGTTATCTCTAAGTTCAAAGGCCTCTTCTGCAGTAGCTACAGCATAGCCCCAGATATAATCCACTTCTTCAAGTTCCTGCGCAATCCTGACTGCTCCATGACCGTAAGCATCTGTCTTGACTACAGCCATGATCTTGGTGTGATCAGGAATGTTCTTTTTCATAGACATGAGATTGAATTTGATAGCCTCTATGTCTACCTTTGCATAAACTCTTGAATACTCTTCTAACATCATTTACCTCAAAATATCTTCAAGCTCAGTTGCTATATCAGAAGCAACCATAGCGTATTTGCCATGTTTCCTGGCAGCACTATCACCAGAAAGTCCATGAATATATGCACCTATACAGGCTGTTTCAAAGCCTGTATCCATGATGCAGCACACAGCTCCAAGAAGGCCTGCCAGAACATCACCAGAACCAGCTGTTGCCATTCCATCGTTACCGCTCACATTAATATATATCTTTTTCTCATTGCTGTCACTTACAACGCTTCTTGCATCTTTGCAGATAACAGTACAGTGAAGCTCATCTGCAAGGATCTTTGGAAATTCTAATACGGCATCCTTGCACTCTTTTGTTGTCTTTTTGAAAAGACGTGCAAACTCCGCAAGATGAGGTGTCAAAATAAGCTTTCTGCCTGATACCGCATAGTTTGAAACCTTGGATCTAAGGTCATCTCTCTCTGCAATGAGATTAAGAGCATCTGCATCTAGGACCAGATGCTTGTCACAGGCATCTAAAGTGATATTTACAAGCTCAAGTGCCACATCATCAGTACCAATGCCAGGTCCCAGAACCACAGCGTCAGCCCACTTAAAATCTGCCATGAGCTTATCCTTGATCTCAGAAAGCTCATCATAGGCGTCGATCAAAGCTTCTGGGATAGTGGTCTTTAGGATATTGGCGTTGCTACTCCTAGTAAATACCTTGACCATTCCGGCTCCAGCCTTGAGGCACCCTAAAGTTGCAAGGCTACATGCTCCGCTTATAACATCAGAGCCAGCAATTATAAGGACTTTGCCATTTGTTCCCTTATTGGAATCTTTTCTCCTTGCTGGAAGGAGCATTTCTGGAGATTCATCGTAGAAAAATGCTCTTGGGGTTCTTCCGCAAAAGCTCTCCTCTGTAATACCAGCGTCCTCTACTACAAGCTCGCCAACATACTCACAGCCTGGGTATAGGATCTGACCAAGCTTGATCTGATTAAAGGTAACTGTCACATCAGCTCTGACAGCAGTGCCCAGCATTTCTCCATTATCAGCATTTATTCCTGAAGGCATGTCTACAGATACAACAAGAAGATCGTCTTTCTTTTCTTCCTTGCATCTTGAGATGTAACCTATCGCATCTCCAAAGCTTCCAGTTACAATGCGGGATAAACCAATACCGAATAATGCATCTACTATGATATCCCATTCAAAGATGCTTTTGTTGTCTCTTATATTGGAAAAAGTGGCAGTCTCTATGCCATATTTTTCGCAGATCTTGAGTTGAGAAAGCAAAAGGTCACTACACTTTGTAAGATCGCCAACAACGCAAAGGCTCACAAGATAGCCTCTTTGTTTAAGTAATCTGGCTATAGTTGCTCCATCGCCGCCGTTATTGCCAACACCAGCCATTACTAGAGCTCTGTACTTTCTCTTACAGCCCTTAGACTTGATGCGCTCATCAATTACGTCAGTTACCTTTAATGAAGCCCTTTCCATAAGGACCTGACTTGGAATACCAAAAATATCAGAAGTATTCCTGTCATAGATCTTCATCTCTCTGCTACTTACTGCATATTTCATACTGTCCCCCTTACCTATCAAAGTTCCTATGAAAAAAGAGTTGCTAAGCAACTCTTTTTATTCCACATAATCTGATTCGTTTCCTGCAAGAGGTCTACGAATAGGGTGTCTCCTATCAGGATCATACTTCATATCAAAGATCTCGATAACTTCAGGTCCAAAGATCTGATGCATGTAGGAATAGAGATTATAATTCTCCATCTCGGCTTCCTGAAGTTTGATAACGTTCTTTTTTAGCTCGACTCTGACCTCAGAGATCCACTCATCCAAAGTTTTGATGTAATCAGTGTTATCATGTAGTGTCTCATAGCAAACCTTCATGGTCTCCACCATAAGCTGATAATCTAGATCATATATCTCTTTTGAAAGATCTAAAAGCTCATCCTCATGGGATGCAAGCTTATCATTGCACTCATTAATGAGCCTTGTTCTATCCTGAATTTCCTTCTCAATAGAAGCAGAGCCGCCAGATTTGTTGGCCTGATCCCTAAGAGGCATTATCTCACCAAGAAGCTTCTTTTTGATCTTTTTGATGTTCTTGGTCTCCGTCCTGATCTTGCCATCGCGTTCAACAAGTGCATTAAGCTCATCAGCTAGCTGCTCAATCTCTGGTGTCATCTCAGTCTGAGTAAAAAGCTGATGCCACTTATTGTCCAATGTCAATATAGGAATGCTCTTACCTTCCAGGGCTCTGGAGTAGACTTCATCATTCTTTGCCATTATTATCTCTCACCGTTTAATCGTTATTTTCGTATCTGTTTATATTATACGATAGTTTCATCAAACTGTCAGATAAATGTACATTTTCTACCTGAATATTGTTTGGAACATCCAGATCTACATGAGCAAAATTCCATATTGCCTTGATGCCGCATTCTACAAGCTTGTGCGCCATAGGAACTGCCTGTTCCTTAGGAATAGTAAGAACTGCGATCTCGATCTTGTTCTTTTTAACAAAATCTTCCATTTCCTCAATAGGACGAACCTCTACGTCTCTGATCATTGTGCCGTAGAGCTCTGGATTGCAGTCGAATGCGCCCTTAAATACAAATCCTCTTCTGGTAAAATTGGTATAACCAGCAATAGCCTTACCAAGATGACCAGTACCAATAATAACAAGACTGTGCTGCTTGTCGATGCCAAGGATCTTGCTGATCTCATCATACAAATAGGTAACATTGTAGCCATAACCCTGCTGACCAAAGCCGCCAAAGTTATTAAAGTCCTGTCTTATCTGAGAAGCAGTTACCTTCATGATGTCGCTAAGTTCCTGAGAAGAGATCCTTTCAACTCCTTTTTCCTTGAGATCTCCCAAGTATCTAAAATATCTAGGAAGTCTGCCAATGACTGCCTGAGAAATTTCTTTATCTGCCATACCCCGCTCCTTGAAAATTTATATATAAAAAATGTTTGTTAATTATTCAACAATACAATTATAATCACAGGTACAGGGCATGTCAATTGAAGCCACGCTTGATTTTATCAATTTTTAAGCATTATTTTCTGGATGAAAGAAATGTCTATTTCTTGCTCTGGCTCAAATTCATCTGATGAAAGATATCTATATATATTTAAAAGCAATGCTCTTGCCTCAGGATGAGCTAGTAAATTATGTAGTCCCATTGAGGATGCAAGCACCTTTCCCTTTAAGCATTTCGCTTCAAACAGCATGCTCATAGGTCTTAGATACATATAAGAATCCATCTCAGTTATGATGGAAGTGATGTACTGCGGCATAATAAAAGCTCTTTGGCTTGCCATTGGCCACCACTGCCACTGACTATAGCTATCTGTTGGAAAGTCCTTAAATACAGGATGCTTCTTGTCTATAAGCTGTCCCATACTTCCTTCCTGCTCTTTAAACATATCAGCACACCAAAAGTCAGGTGAAAACTGACACTTAATGGATGAAGGAATTGCATCTACGGTGGAATCTGGTGAAAGGTAAACTATTCCGCCATTTTTAAGGACTTCTATTGCCTTCTCGTCAAAGGTTCTAGTCTCGTACACACTATCAGGAACCTGAACATCTCGCAGGAACTCCTTTTGATAAACCCAGATAGGATAAGTGTTTTCGATATCTGTGTTTTCAAAACTTACAATAATCTCAAGTTTAACAGCCTTTTTGCCACCAATGGCTTCAGCTAATGAGATATCAATTGTTCCAATCTCTGTAAGCTCTCCTACCTTGCAGTTTGAGTCTTCGCATATCGTATCTTCTAGAATTACTTTCTGATCAGCAGTATCCACAAGTTTTACCTTGAATGTTCCTGCAAGGGGCACCTTTCCATAGTTAGCGATCTTTACAGCTGCTTCCACTCTTTCATCATCTGTGTAGGTGTACTTTGGTAAAAGAACTAACGGCAGAGTCTCTCTAAAGAAAGCCCTGAACTTTTCAGCCTTGGCAAAGTCATATTTCTTTGGCTCTAAATGAGAATTCATCATGCCTACAAGAGCTGTGCCCTGACCTGGAAAGTCCTGAATTCCAAGAAGCGAAAGTCCTGACATAGCTGGAGTTCTAAGGACAGACTCAACTTCCTCTCTATAGCATAGCCTTGAAAGCTCGCCTGTTGCCTCGACATATTTGTCCCAATCATCTAAAATTCCGACTTTTTCAGCATGTTCTTTTACAAGCTTTAGATTTACAGGATCTGTTACACCCTTAAAATCCGCAAGTTCATGGAAATCTGGAAGAACCTCGTACTGACCAACCTCAAAACCAAAGATTGGCTTGTTATAATCTTTTCTGATGTCAGCTGTAACCTTACTAAAATCATGATCTGCTGATGGATACTCGTTATTTAAAAAGCCTATCATTCCAGGAGATGTGGCTCTTAGCATATCCTTGTAGAAGCCCATGGATGTATAGAAATCGCTGTCTTTATTAAAGCCCTTTTCTCCATAAAAGACATTTGATCCCCAGGCAAAAAGTCTGGTATCATCCAAGTCCTTAGCCATTTTTACAAGCTCAATCATAGCTCTAGTGCCAGCAATATCAGATCCAAGCTCATTTCCAAGGGTGAGCATCACAAAGGATGGGTGGTTAGCATACTCTTTGATGATCTCCCTTAGCTCTTTTTCATAGTAGTCTCTACTGTGCTCCTCTATAAAGGCATCATTGGGGTTCCAATGAGAAAGCTCAGGCTGAACCATGATTCCCAGCTTGTCCGCCGCAACAAATGCTGCTTCCACAGGACAATGGGAGTGGAATCTTACGCAGTTAATGCCATAGGATTTATACTTTTCCATAACTTTAAGCCAGCTATCTACGTCCATAGGCGCATGACCTGCCTCTGGGAATTCCGCGCAGTTTGCCTCTCCTCTTAAAAAGAACCTTCTTCCATTTATAGTAAGGCGTCCTTCGTCGTCGTATCCAAAATCACGAACTCCGAAGGTCTCTGTACCTTCGTCAAACTCTGCTCCTTTGCTATCAAGTAGGCTCCATTTGCAGCTATAGAGATTTCCTTCGTATTCATCCCATCTTCTAACATCTTCTTTAAACGCTACCGTAGTCTTGACTGTAAAAGCTCCAGCCCCTTCAAGATCAAGTTCCATGTGAGCCTTACCTGCAAAAGCCTCAGAATTTAGAACAAAGCTTCCCTTAAAGGCTTTATCAGTATTAACAACTACCTCTATTTCAGCAGTATTCCCCTTGGGATAGATATTAAGCTTTTGGGCATAGGCACTTTCCTTTGAAAAAAGGCTCATTTCTCCCAAAAGACCATTCCAGTTAGTCTGAGTTTCATCAGTAGCCGTAGATGAGTAGATTATTCCTGCTCTTGGCATGTTCTCATAGTCATTATCACAGATAAACTCTATAGTAGAGTCTTTTTTCAAAAGACCTGTGACTTCAAATAGATAAGGCGTAGAAAGACTTCCTCTAAGGGCCTTAACTTCCCTGTCATCAACCTTTAGGAAAAGACTTCTTGAGCGCTCAACCTTGATAAACAAACGCTTATTAAGCTCATCCTCAAAGCCAGATAAAGCCTCACTTAGATCACGCTTATAATAAGCCTTTCCGTAATATGAAAATTTCCTTGTAAGCCTTGTGGCTATAGGCCCCTTAGCCTTCTTTTGACCTTTACCCTGATCAGTTATCAGAATATCATCAACTAATCCAATCTTATTTTCATCAAGAGATCCTGGAAGCTGTGCCACAAGCTCTTTTCCACATTCTCCATCCAAACAGACCTTGTATTCCCCTGAAATATCAACCTTCATATATTTACCCCTTAATAGTTATGCAATAAAAATAAGTCTGGACAGTACAAACCATCCAGACTTAATTATACGATATTACGGGCAATCAGGAATATCTCTAATTTTGCCCAAAACTATTACTATCTTGCCTTTTATCAGATCTTGAAATAGCTGATAACGTCTGTAAGCTCACCTGCAAGGTCCTGAAGCTTAGAAGCAGACTCAGTAATAAGTGAGAATGTAGCATTAAGCTCCTGCATAGAAGCGTTTGTTTCCTCAGTTGAAGCTGCGTTCTCCTCTGAGATAGCTGAAAGGTCAGCGATGATCTCAACAAGCTCATCCTTGGCAGTATTGAGCATTTCAACATGCTCTGAGATACTGTCTGTGCTATTTGTAACGTTATCAACGTTGGAAGCCATACTCTGCATGTTAGATCTTGTATCATCAAGGTGTTCAGACTGCTGCTCGAAGCTTGTGTTAAGTCTTTGAAGAACTTCTACAGATGCCTCAGAATCAGCAACAAGCTGTTCTACGATCTTCTTGATCTCTTCTGCGCTGTTACTACTCTGTACAGCAAGCTTACCGATCTCAGATGCAACTACTGCAAAACCTTTTCCTGCTTCACCAGCTCTTGCAGCCTCAATAGAAGCATTAAGTGAAAGAAGGTTTGTCTGAGAAGCAATTTCTGTAATAGCTTCTGAAAATTCTGAAATCTGTCTAGCAGATTCATTAGTTGACTGGATAGTATTGCCGATATCACTAACTGACTCTCTTACGTCATTGCTCTGATCTACAAGCTTATTGAGTGCTCCCATTGCTGCTTCACAGGTTACTCTCATTTCGCCAGCATATTCATTGAGCTGCTGAACATTATGAGCCACTTCATCAATGTCTTTTCCAATTGTTTGAGTGTTGCCTGCAGCTGTCTCAATGCTCTCTGCCTGAGTTACAGCTCCCTTAGCAATATCATCTACAGCCTGACTCACCTGAGTTGAAGCGTTTGAAGCCTGATTAGCTGATGTTGAAAGCTCTGAACCTGAAGTCTTGAGCTCATTTGACATTTCTGTTGTCTGTCTGATGACATCGCCAAGCTTCTGACTAAGAGTCTTTGCTCCATCTGCAAGAAGTCCGATCTCATCATTTCTCTTAAGAAAAGTCTCATCAATATTAAGAGCAAGTTCACCCTTTGAAAGATTTCCAAGCTCATTAGCGATCTCTTTCATCTTGACAGAAACCTTGTTAGTGCAAAGGATACCTACAAGTGAAAGAAGAATTGCAAGAACGATTGAAATAATGGACATCTGTGCAATGATATCATTAATAGATGAATCAACGCTCCTACTCTCTCTTGCCGCAAATACCATACCGATCACTGTTCCGTCATCATTCTTAAGTGGTGCATAGTAGCAATAATAGCTTGTTGAAGCGCCTGCTGGAACAGCTTTTAAATAATAATCCTGTTTATTCTTTACAACAGTGTCATATACCTTATCAGAAAGGCTCACTCCTGTTGCCTTACTTCCAGAAGAAGTTTTAAGAGTTGTGATAACTCTCTCTTTTCCATAAATAACAGAATACTCAACGCCAGTCTTGTTCTTCATGTCATCCATGATAGTCTCATAATCTGAAGTTACGTCCTGTTCCCCCTTGTAGACAACTCCGTCTACATAGTTCCAATCGCCGTCCCATATCTGGTTCATCTCGCTTTCGAGCTGCTTGACCGCAACCTTAAGTTCTTCCTGAAGCATGTCATTGTAAACATCCTTGGTCCTGATACCACTTATCACAGTCAGCACGATCGAGATGCCTATTACAGCTGCAACTGCCGCAATGACCAGCTTGACAACGACTTTCCCATTCCTTACTTTTTCATCCATGATAAAAATCCCGCCTCCTCATAGCGTAAAATTTATAAATTAATTCTTATTTTTATATCGGATAAATAAAATAATAAATTATAGTTATTTCCAAAATATTTTTTCTCTGCACAGGTTTACACTAAAATAAAAATCATTTATCATAACTAGGTTCAATGATTCATGAATAGAAAAGAGGTTACGATATGTCTTATAAAGATTATATGGTCCGCGCAACTGCTGGTAACGCTCAGATAAGAGCCTTTGCAGCAACAACTAGAGACCTTTCAGAATATGCTAGAAAAGCCCATAACTTATCTCCTATTGCTGCAGCTGCACTTGGAAGACTCATGACAGGTACAGTTATGATGGGAACAATGATGGACAATGATGATGACCTTATCACAGTCAAGATGGACGGTGATGGTCCTTTAAAGGGAGTTCTTGCAACAGCAGACAGACACGGCAATGTTAAGGGATATGCTGTTAATCCTTACGTCATCATGGAGCCTAATGCTCAGGGTCACCTTAATGTTGGCGGTGGTATCGGCGAAGGCACTCTTACAGTAATCCGTGATATGGGTATGAAAGAGCCCTATGTTGGCCAGGTTCCTTTATACTCAGGCGAAGTTGCCGAGGATCTTACCTATTACTTCACCAAGTCTGAGCAGACTCCTTCATCAGTAGGTCTTGGCGTTTTAGTTGAAAGAGATAGTCTCTCAGTAATTGCTGCCGGCGGATTTATCATTCAGCTTCTTCCTTTTGCTGATGAACAGACTATCACTCACCTTGAGTTTAATCTTCAGAAGTTCTCTTCTGTAACAGATATCTTAAAGGCTGGCAAGACTCCAGAAGAACTTTTGAGCATCGTTTTAGACGGCTTTGATATTGAGTTTACTGAAAAGACCGACCTTAACTTCTACTGTAACTGTGACAAGGACCGTGTAGAAAGAGCTCTTATGCTGATCGGCAAAAAAGACATTCAGGAAATGATAGATGATGGAAAAGAGATCGAAGTTTGCTGTCATTTCTGTAACAAAGCCTACAAGTTCTCTGTAGATGAGCTTAAGGCTCTAAAAGAAAGAGCTAAATAATTTTTCAGGCATCAGAAAAGCGTTTTGTAGAGTGATATGATTCCCCTAAAGTAGACAATGGAAATAACCAAAGTCTCCTTTAGGGGGATTTTTTATGGCTAAAAGGAAACATTCCGTAGAATGGATGATTGATAGAGTAAATGAATACCTTAGCGGAATGGGCTCATATGATTCAATTGCCCATGCTAACGATATAGCTCAAGCCACACTTATAAGATGGGTGGCTGCTTACCGTAATTATGGAGCAGACGCATTTACTAAAGGGGCTGGAAACAAGCGGTATAGCAAAGATTTTAAAACATCTTGTGTAGATACAGTTATAAAAGGTGAGTTAAGTGTAAATGGATGTGTTGCAAAGTTTGGGATATCTAGTGATAG
>NZ_FMXK01000003.1 GCF_900103635.1 Butyrivibrio sp. INlla18 | reverse complement strand
GCTACTGGCCTTGAATAAAGTGCGCCAAGCGCACAAATATCCTTGATCTGCTTGACTACAGAATATCTGCCATGGAATGTCTGTCAACCCCGCAGCCGCTTCGCGGTGCGCATAGCGCAGGGTTGACTGGCATTCCATGACAGATAAAGTAGTCATTAAGCAGACCAAGGATTATAGTGACAGTTCAAACTGTCACCATTTCCAAATCTATATGATTTCAGCATCTAAAAAGGTGACCACCTCTAATGAAGTGATCACCTTTTCTCTTGACTTGTTTTGTTTATTTGGCCTATCTACTTGACAGACCCCTGTTCAGAGCTACAAAACGCTTTTATTTTACTTTCATGTATAGAGATTACTAAATTCTTTTCTATCTGTTCTGACCAAGATAAATGAAGCTACAACTGCTATCATTGTCATGACTATTGAGAACACCCAGGCTGGTTCTGTTCCAATTTCGTCAAAAAGACTTCCACTTACATACTGCACGATTCCACTCATAAAAGCAGATGAAAAGCTTGTTACTCCGTAGATCCTTCCTCTATAGTTTTCTGGAACTCTCTCTGACAAATAAGCTCCAATTACTACAGTTGTGAGTATCTCGCCAAGTGTGAACATTATGATCGAAGCATAATAGCCTGCGATCACGCCAAATGATAACAAAAACATGCCAAAACTTATGGTCTGAAGAAGTGTACCAAAGGCATACTTTTTAGGAAGTGGCATCTTCTCAAGAAGCATTGTAAGAAGCGGTGTACACAGAACTACAATTATACAGTTGACGCTATTTACCGTACCATAGATAAGAGACCCATTTTCCGGATAAGCCATTGAAATATCAAGTGGCATCAGATATCCAAACTGTGAATATGCTCCCTGATAAAAGCTAAAAGCTATGATAAACAAAACAAGGCTCTTACTAGCACTTATGATCTTAAGTATATTCTGTTTATCAGCTTCTTTATTATCTTCTGTGTTCCTATCTGAACTTATGACCTCATCTTCTTCGCTCTCTGGATTTTTTACAAAAAGAGCTATGAGTACGGTTGATACAGATATAGCAAGACCGCTTATTATAAAGCAAAGCCACAGATAATCATTAAACAAAAATCCAGCAAGTGTCGGCGACAATATAAGACCAATATTCGATCCAAGATAAAGCAGCGAAAATGCCTTTTCTCTTTTGTCAGCTGGAGTGATCGCAGCCACAAGCGCCTGATAAGCAGGGCCCTCCAAGGTCTGAAAAAGAGCACCCACAAGCAGAACGCAAAGAGAATAAAAGGAAAGCGGCATAACGCCGCTTATTACAAACAAAATGATAGATACGATGTCACAATATATTATGACTCTTTTCTTGTTGTATTTATCTGCGAGATGTCCACCAACTAGATTAGCAGGAAGAAACATTATTCCTGAAACAATTATGAACGATGCCGTTTCTGCGGCATTTAAACCAAGTTTTTTATTAAGTATAAGTGTCATCATGGGCCAGATCATGGCGCCAAGATTAGTTACTATCCTCCCAAGAAAGAGAATATAATTCTCCTTCTTTAATCCTTTATATTGAGTAAAAATTTTCATGTCCTTTTCCTTGTAGCAAAGTCAATAATAGCCTTGCCATAATGAATGAGCGCTACACAAACCAGCAAAAATAACTGTGTGTAAAAAATACCAACGATGTAATAGTTTCTTTCAAGGAAGTATCCAAGCTTAAATCCAATACTACCTAGAACTGCTGTGAGAACAATGCTTGCTAAAAGATATGGCAGATTTAAAAATACTCTTTTGATATTAGCAACAAAGTCCTTGAAGGAAGCGTCAAAATAAACGAATCTACCGATCATAAGGCCAAAGTAATACATCATTACTGGTCCGTACTGGCTTCCATCACCTATTGCATTTAAGAAGATAAGAAGAATGATCACATAGAACATTCCAAGCATTCTCATGGTGGCCTTTTCTTCACCTGTAAGAAGCTTTAGAGGGATAAGAAGTGCATCAAGAATAGAGTTGATAACACAGGATAAGCAGATAAGGAGAAGTAACATAAAGTCCTTACCGTCAGCCCATGCCTGAATAAAAGCTGCTTCGCCCCCTGTCAGCCCACCTATAACGCCTTTTTCCACAAGAGAATATACATGGTTGATGATGACATAAGCGCAAGAAAATGACATTACGGAAGTTCCAGAAATGATCATCTCAAAGAGCTTATGAATTCTCACATCAAAGTCTTCTCTTAAATATTCATCTCTATTTTTCTCACTGTATCTTTGGGCTATAGCTACTGAAATGCCATAGATAATGATCACGCAAAGCCCAATAGCTGCAAAGGTCATAAGTAAGAAAATAAGCTTTTGTACAAATGTAAAATCCGGATTAAAATATGCCTGAATGTTCATGCCTGATATCCCTTTTAATCATCAAATCAAGTTTCACTTAGTTATTTCTGTATAGCGCTCTGGTCTTCTGTCTCTAAAAAGCCCCCATGAAGAGCGATTCTTTCTGATCTGGTCAAAGTCGTATTCAGCATAGATGATCTCTTCCTGATCACGGCTTGCTCTTGCAAGAAGGTCTCCTGTTTCATCAGTAAGGAAGCTGTTTCCATAGAAAGTAAGACTGGACTTTTGTCCGCCATTTTCCTCTGATGGCTCCACATCTTCTCTTCCGATCCTGTTCGCTGCAGCAACTGGAATGATATTAGCAGCAGAATGTCCCTGCATTGTGCGCATCCAATGACCTGAACTATCAACCTCAAGGATTGGCTCAGAACCAATAGCTGTAGGATAAAGAATGATATCTGCGCCCTTAAGAGCTAGGCACCTTGCGGTCTCTGGGAACCACTGATCCCAGCAGATGCCTACACCAACTCTGCCATATTCTGTATCAAAGACCTTAAATCCAGTGTTGCCAGGTGTGAAATAAAACTTCTCCTGATAGTAGTGATCATCTGGAATATGGGTCTTTCTATAGATTCCAAGGTTTGTTCCATCAGCATCTATCATTGCTACAGAGTTATAGAAGGTGTTTCCCTCCTTCTCATATACACTAATTGGCATTACCACCTTAAGCTCTTTGCATACCTTCTGAAAATGAAGTACTGCAGGATTTTCAGAAATAGGAAGTGCCAGATCATAGTAATCATAGCGTCTTTCCTGGCAGAAATACTTTCTCTCAAAGAGTTCAGATAAAAGAATGATCTTGGCTCCATTTGAAGCTGCCTTTCTAACAAGCTCTTCTGCCTTATTTATGCTGTTTTGAACCTGCTCACTATCATTTGCAGCTACTTTGCCGCAAGCATACTGAATGCAGGCTACTTTAATTTTATTTGCCATATATTTTCCTCTTACAAATTATCCTGGAATCTGCTGCGTAATGCAGTGGATATTGCCCCCACCTAAAAGAATAGCTCTGGCAGGAATTCCAACAACCTCTCTATCCTTACACAGTTCCTTAAGTATTTCAATAGCTCTTTTATCACTATCTGAATTTTCTCCGCCAAACTGGGGAACTAGCACTGCGCCATTTACATAGTAGTAGTTAACATAGCTAGCTGCAAGGCGCTCGCCAGCTTCTCTCATATCTTCACCCTCTTCAAACTCATAGTTTGAAAGATCCTTATCAGTTACGAGAACTGGATGATCAGGAATAGGCAGCTTATGAACCTTTATTTTTCTGCCCTTTGCGTCAGTTTCCTTTTCTAGATAATCAAGACATGCCTTAGAAAGTTCATACTGAGGGTCGCTCTCATTGTCCGTCCAGGCAAGGACTACTTCAGAAGGAGCTGTAAATGCGCAGACGTTATCCACATGTTCATTGGTTTCATCGTTATATATTCCACGAGGAAGCCATAAGACTTTGCTTACTGCAAGATAATCTTTAAGCTTCTGTTCAATCTGCTCCTTGGTCATTGATGGGTTTCTACCTGCACTTAAAAGGCAGCTTTCTGTAACCATTGCTGTTCCTTCGCCGTCAACGTGAATAGAGCCGCCCTCTAATACAAAATTAGCTGCATCATACATGTCAGCGTCCAGGGCCTTACAGAAGTTTTCTGCAACCTTGTCATCCTTATCCCAAGATGCATAGAGTCCATCCACTTCGCCGCCCCAGGCATTAAAGCTCCAGTTGATGCCGCGAAGACCGCGTTTTTTATCTGTTACAAAAGTTGGTCCCACATCCCTTGCCCAGGAATCATCTGATTCTATAGGAAGGACAACACATCTGTCATCTAAAAGATCTTCCAAGAGAACATCATCTTCGCTTACATCCTTAGGAAGGTCTGCTTCCTTAAATAGACGCTGAAACTCCTTTTCATATCCGCCATTAACCTTAAGCTCTTCACAATACCCCTTAGTTACGTCGTAAAGAAGCTTAACAGCTTCCTCATAGTGCTTCTCATCTGCTAGTAAAAAGAGTCTTTCTCTTTTAATTATCTCTAAGAAAATCCTTGAAAAGCTTTCAAGAGCCTCAGTTCTATCTTTTCCCCAGCTGCCTGGTCTTGTTGGATATATCATGAGAGTTCCAAGATGCTTTGAAAACTCAGCCGGCATGCTGTACCCATCTTTTGCAGGAGTATTATTTGTAATCTTATTCATATCCCTATCCTTGTCTCATTCTAAAAAATCATAATCTGCACTTAAAGTCTTCGTATCCGAAGGTTTTTAAGACTTCTACGCTTCCATCTTCATGCATGATATCAATATCAGGAAGTGCCATACCATTGAAGGTATTGTTCTTGACCATACTGTAAATAGCCATATCTTCAAATATGAGCCTATCGCCAATCTCTTTTTTATCATCAAAGCTAAAGTCTCCGATGACATCACCAGCAAGGCAGGTTCTAGATGATAATCTGTAAGTATAAGCCTTTTCATCAGCTTCGCCAGAATCTCTAAGAGGTGGTCTGTAAGGCATCTCAAGAACATCAGGCATATGGCATGCTGCAGATGTATCAAGTATTAGGACTGGATACTTCTCAGTTTCAACTATATCCATTACTGTAGTTACAAGGTAGCCAGCATCAAGAGCTATAGCTTCGCCTGGCTCAAGATAAACTTCTATTCCATAGGTATCTCTGATTCTCTTAACAAGTGTGATAAGCCCCTCAACGTCATAGCCTTCTCTTGTGATATGGTGTCCGCCTCCAAGGTTGATCCACTTGATCTGATCAAAGAACCTTGCAAAGTCCTTTTCAACTCTTTCAAAGGTTTCTTTAAGTGGCTCAAATCCCTGCTCACATAAGGTATGGAAGTGAAGACCTTCAACGCCCACAGGAAGTGTATCTGGCATGTTTACGTTTCTGATTCCAAGTCTAGAACCTGGAGCACATGGATCATAGATCTCATGGCCGTCCTGAGTGCTGTACTCTGGATTTATCCTAAGTCCTACAGAGAGCTTTCCTTCAGCCACCTTCTTTTCCCAGACTTTTCTGTGGTGCTCAAGCTGATTTATGGAATTAAAGACAATGTGATCTACAATACTTACAAGTTCCTTAAATTCCTCATCCTTAAAGGCTGGCTCAAATACATGGTTTTCAAGCTTCTTGCCATTTGCATTACATGGCATCAGCTCCTCATGAGCAAGCTTTGCCTCATAAAGGCCAGAAGCTGTTGCTCCTGTAAGATATTTTGCTACTAGTGGATATGTCTTATATGCAGAAAATGCCTTCTGAGCAAGAAGTATCTTGGCTCCAGATTCATCCTGAACCCTCTTTAGGATCTCAAGATTTTCTCGTAGCTTTTTTTCATCAATAACATATGCAGGTGTCTTTATATTTTCTAAATTCATAAATACCTCAAAAATAAATAGTGGATGACCCGCAGATCATCCACTATAGTATAGCACAAATCATTTAGTAAGCTTTAAAACTAATGTATAACACATGCTTGTAAGAATACATTCAGCAAGTATAAGGCAAATAGTAACTATGTTGGCATTTGTAACAGTTCCAAGCCATACCACAAGTACCATAAGTCCCATGGTAAGGAACATATTTGTAAACATGTATGAACAAACTGCTGCTCCCTGCTTGATGACCTCTATCTCATTTTCCCAATCAAGCCTCATGAACTTGATACCACATACACATCCAAATGTAGTGGAAAAAGCACAAAGGACAAGTCCAAGTATCAGATAAAGAACTGCATTGATGAGTGATACCTTAGCTGAAATACAAAAGCAAAGAATTCCAAAGACTACAGCAGGAACTGTAAGGTACATGTTAAAGAGCATCTTGCCCTGATATATAGTCTTCTTTTCAAGGGGAAGACTCTGAAGTATCCAGTAGTTCTTGCCTTCAAGAGATGGAGAACTAGCTACAGATGAGAGCATTCCAACTAGGAAATAAACAAACAAAGGAATCGCTGGGTGCAGGACGTCAGTAGGTATTGGAGCTCCTTTGGTGATCACATATACCACCTTATCAAAGCCAACGATCAAAACTGCTATACCAGCAATAAGAGCCATCACAACGCCAGCTCCTACGTTAACGCAGTAATTAGTTGAGCCCATGAATCTCCTAAACTCTTTATAAGCAAGAGTATTTAGAACACTCTTTTTCTTTTGACCAGAAAGCTTGTAATCTTTCCTAGCCACATGACTCTTAAGAGCTGAATTGATCTTCCTGTAATTCTTGCCAACTATAGTAAATACAGCCATCAGCAAAAGAACTGATACTGCCACAAATAATACTGCATATAAAAGGCCGGCTATCTTACACTCTCCAACAAGTGTAACTGCCTTTGAGAAAAGAGCTGCTGGAAAATAATATGCATTGGCCTTTTTATTGAACTCATCAAAGGCTACTGCAATATCCACTCCAGAGTTATTCTTGGCAACTGCTTCGATTATGTATGAAAGTGAAAAGCAAAACATAACGAAGATAAGCGTAAGAACTGTTTGAATAGTATTCTTTTTCTCAAATCCAGAGCTGACCTTGGCTATAAGAAATCCAATAAATGAAGCAATAAGCATCGGAATGATGGGAATAAACAAGGCAAGGCAGATCCACACTGGATAGATCCAAAATGCTGATCCACTAAAGATACCATAGCAGACCATCATTGTAAGTGATACAACTGCGTACCAAGGAAGGCTCTTAACATACATGTAAAAGAATCTGCACATAGCAATGTCTTTTACCTTAAAAGGAAGAGCCATGAGCATATCGTACTCTTTAAAGTTAAAAAGATATCCATTGGTCTTAAAAAATGTAAATATAAAGGCAATAGATGAAACTGTTACAGCGCATATTGTAGGAACAATGCTGATATATCCTGTAACCCCAAGGCCAATACAGCCCATTGCTGAGTATAATATGAGCATAGCAAAGAGTATGAACATTCCAACAAATCCAGCTATGCTTCTACCCTTCTTTTTCTTGTCAGTACTATATTTACTGATATTTGATAGGCTGGTAGAAAGAAGAAGGGTCTTGAGTAATAAAATATTCTTACTTTTCATCCTCCACCTCCAGGAATACTGATTCCAAAGACTGGCCCTGTGTCAGTTCTTCCATTGTGCCTGTTTCTATGATCTCGCCCTTTTTGATGATGGCAATCTTGTTACATAGCTTTTCTGCAACATCAAGTACATGTGTTGAGAAAAAGACTGCTGCTCCATTTTCACACATATCATGCATTATCTGCTTAAGAGTAAATGAAGCCTTAGGGTCAAGTCCTACAAAAGGCTCATCCAGGACCATAAGCTTGGGCTCATGGATAAGGGCTGAGATAATAGCAACCTTCTGCTTCATTCCGTGTGAATATGAACTAATGAGGTCTCCCAAAGAATCTGTGATCTCAAACATGTCCGCATACTTCTTTATGAGAGTCTGTCGCTTTTCCTCATCAATCTCAAAAACATCTGCAATAAAGTTCAAATACTGTATTCCTGTAAGATTCTCGTAAAGATCTGGATTATCAGGAATATAAGCTGTTAATTTCTTACATTCAAGTGGCTCATCCTTTACTGAATGACCGTCAATAAGGATCTCTCCCTCATCGAAATCAAGAACCCCAACAACAGCTCTTATAGTTGTGGACTTACCTGCTCCATTGTGTCCAATAAAGCCGTAAATATCCCCACTTTCTACTGTTAGATTTATATCGTTTGCAGCTTTCTTAGAAGCTCCATACGATTTTGAATAATGCTTAATATCAAGTACTACATTCTGTCCCATAACTCTTCTCTCCTGTCCAAAAACTCAGATATCAAACTTTGGTGGAACATCA
Organism: Butyrivibrio sp. INlla18; assembly: GCF_900103635.1. Classification (GTDB taxonomy): domain Bacteria; phylum Bacillota; class Clostridia; order Lachnospirales; family Lachnospiraceae; genus Butyrivibrio. Next base: position 292,431 of record NZ_FMXK01000003.1, on the reverse strand, counting down.
ATATTCTGTCCCACATATTTCCCGTCTTTTTTTCGCTGTTTCACACACTCTGTAAGTAAATATTCTATCTGTCCGTTCACTGATCGAAAGTCATCCTCAGCCCAGGCAGCAATAGCATTGTAGAGATTTTCATTCAGACGAAGCGGAACCTGTTTTTTCTCTGCCATATTAGTAAAGGCTTCCTGAATTTACTATTGGCTGAGCATCATGATTGCCACACAGCACTACGAGGAGATTTGATACCATCGCTGCCTTGCGCTCCTCATCGAGCTGTACCATCTGTTTTTCATTAAGTCTCTCAAGTGCCATTTCTACCATGCCTACTGCACCGTCAACAATAAGCTTTCTGGCATCAACTACAGCTGAAGCCTGCTGTCTCTGAAGCATAGCTGCTGCAATCTCTGGAGCATAAGCAAGATATGTGATCCTAGCATCAACAATCTCAAGGCCTGCGTCAGAAACCTTTGACTGAATTTCATCTTTAATTCTATTGGCAACAACTTCTGTTGATCCTCTAAGGCTTCCGTCATCAGCCTTTCCATCACCGGTTGTATCAACATTTTCTGTAATGTCATAAGGATAAAGCTTAACTACATTTCTAACAGCTGAATCGCACTGAAGAGAAAGATACTCTTTGAAATTATCTACTGTGAATACGGCTTTTGCAGTATCTGTAACCTTCCACATAACTGCTACAGCAATTTCTACAGGATTACCAAGAACATCATTAACCTTCTGCTTTGAATTGCTAAGAGTCATAACCTTAAGAGAGATCTTTTTGGATGAACCAGCCTTGATCTCAGCTGAAGTACCTGTTGCCTGAATTGTAAGAGCAGATGCAACAGCGTTTTTTTTGCCATCAGAAATGTCTCCGCTCTGTCCAAGCTTGGTATCTGCAGCAGGATTAAATGCTGTAGCAAAAGGATTAACAAAAAAGAAACCATCCCCCTTAAGTGTTCCAATGTATTTACCAAAAAGAGTAAGTACAAGAGCTTCTCCTGGCTTTAAAACCTTAAGTCCAAGGAATAATAACCAGCCTACACAAAGGTAAACAAGACAGATAGTAAAAAGTCCTGTTCCCATGAATCCTGTGCCGCCATTTTCCATGTATACTGCTGAAAATACTACTCCACCAGATGCTAATGCATATAGTAAAATTCCAACTAGTAGCATAGCCATGCCATTTTTGTGGCCACTTATAACTTTTTCATTGATATTTTCGTTCACGTCTATACCTCCATTTGTGAATAAAACTTCTGTTAAATATATTTGATATCATTATGATATCATTATTATTCTTTTTGTCAATATTTTCTGTCGCAATGAAAAACCCTCCAATAGCCAATCTATTGGAGGGATCCTAAAGTTTTATTTATGAAATTAGTCAACTAACACCGGGTTCTCATCTACTACCCATGGAAGTCCGAACTCGTTAAGCATCTCCATGTATGGATCTGGATCAAACTCATCAGTTGTGTATACACCTGGTTTCTTCCACTGACCTGAGAGAACAAGTGCTGTACCGATCATAGCTGGAACACCTGTTGTGTAGCTGATAGCCTGGCTACCAAGTTCCTTGTAGCATTCCTGATGGTCGCAGACATTGTAGATGTAAAGAGTCTTTTCTTTGCCATCCTTCTTGCCGCGGAAGATACAACCGATATTGGTCTTACCAACTGTTCTAGGGCCAAGGCTTGCAGGATCTGGTAAAAGAGCCTTAAGGAACTGAATAGGAACAATGTCCTGCCCTTCAAACTTGATAGGAGTTGTTGAAAGCATTCCAACATCCTCAAGACATCTCATATGATCAAGATAGCTCTGACCAAATGTCATGAAGAATCTGATTCTCTTGATTTCTGGGAAATTACGTCCAAGAGCCTCGATCTCCTCGTGGTGAAGAAGGTACATATCCTTCTGACCTACCTGAGGGAAGTCATACTCTCTCTTGATCTCCATAGGCTTTGTCTCAACCCACTTGCCATTCTCCCAATAGCTTCCATTTGCACTTACTTCACGAAGGTTGATCTCTGGGTTAAAGTTTGTAGCAAATGCATATCCGTGGTCACCGCCGTTGCAGTCAAGGATATCTACAGACTCGATCTCATCAAAGTAGTGCTTCTTTGCGTAAGCAACGAATACACTTGTAACACCTGGATCAAAGCCTGTTCCAAGAAGGCCTGTGATACCCGCCTCCTTGAACTTGTCCATATATGCCCACTGATAGCTGTAATCAAAGTAAGCTGTGAATCCCTTTTCCTTGCATCTCTTCTCGTAAGCCGCGCGCCATACAGGTTCATCTGTATCCTCTGGCTCGTAGTTAGCTGTATCGATATAGTCAACCTTGCACTCAAGACAAGCGTCCATGATAGCAAGGTCCTGATATGGAAGAGCTACGTTAAGTACAGCATCTGGTTGGTACTCCTTGATAACTCTTACTACATCCTTAACATCATCAGCATTAACTGTTGCTGTTGTGATCTTAACTGGTGTGCCCTGCTTCTCAAGCTTGTCCTTAAGGGCATCACATTTAGAAACTGTTCTGCTTGCAAGGCACATCTCTGTGAAAACCTTGCTATTCTGTGCGCACTTCTGAATTGCAACCTGTGCAACACCGCCGCATCCAATAACTAATAATTTACTCATTTCAATACCTCCAAATCTATATCCAAAACTAATTAACGTGACATATCTTCCTCTTCCTGAAGAAGGTCCTCAACATACTTAGGTAGCATGAAAGCTCCCTTGTGAAGGTGAGTTGTATAATACCAAGTCTTAATACCTCTCTCATCCCATCTGTCAGGATTGAAATCCTTAAGTGGATGATACTTCTTACTTGCAAATCCAAAGAGCCAGTAACCTGCTGGGCATGTAGGAATATGTGCCTGATAAACTCTGTTTACAGGGAATACTCTGTATGCCTTTCTGTGCATTGCTCTGCAGCTCTCTTCGTCCTCATCATAGAATGGGCTACCATGCTGATAAACCATGATTCCATCATCATGAAGAGCCTTGTAGCAGCTACCATAGAACTCTTTTGTGAAAAGACCTGCTTCATGGCCTAAAGGTTCTGTAGCATCGTTGATGATAAGGTCGTACATATCTTCACACTTACGAAGGTACTTAAGTCCATCCTGATAATAGATATGAACTCTGTCATCCTCAAGTCCAACAGCATTGTCTGGGAAGAACTGCTTACATACATCCACAAACATATTGTCAGGCTCAACTACGTCGATGACCTTGATCTCATCATAGTGGCACAGCTCTCTAGCTACGCCGCCGTCTCCACCACCAAGTACCAGAACTCGCTGAACTTTAGGGTGTACTGCCATAGGAACATGAACGATCATCTCGTCATATGTGAATTCATCTTTTTCTGAAAAGATAATATTTCCGTCTGAAGTTAAAAACTTTCCAAATTCAGGTGAATCGAAAACGTCTATTCTCTGAAACTCACTGCTTCCAGAAAAGAGCTGCTTGCTGATTCTGATACTGATCTTAACATTGCCAGTGTGCATATCACTGAACCAATAATCCATTTCAGCCATATTATCCTCCTCATTTTAGCACGAATAGTGCTGAAATATCTTCACTCTCAGGTCCCTGCATTGAACAGCCTTTAACCATGGCCGTCTTGATGTAGTCCAAAATATCTTCAGAAATAACCTCTCCTGGTGAAAGGATTGGAATTCCTGGTGGATAGCACATTACAGACTCAGCACTGATGCGACCAACACACTGATCGATAGGGAGCTGTTCTTTTTCTGCATAGAAGGCTTCCTGTGGAGTTGCCTTAACTATAGGTGTAATGTACTCTGCAGAGAAAAAGCTCTGCTCTGGCTTGGAGTAAAGTCTCCTGATATCTGCAAGGGCTCCGGCAAGACGCTCGATATCCTGAAGTCTGTCGCCAATAGAAATATAAGCCATTACGTTGGAGAGATCTCCAAACTCCATCTGAATATCATATTCGTCGCGTAGAAGGTCATATACTTCGATACCTGTAAGACCGATACTCCTTGTATTAACTACGAGCTTAGTCTCATCGAAATCAAAGATGCTTCCGCCATTTTTGAGCTCGTTACCATAAGCGTAGTAGCCGCCGATATCATTGATCTCTTCTCTGGCGTACTGAGCCATCTTGGTAACCTTCTCGAAACTGTTATATCCGTTAAGTGCAAGGTTACGTCTGGAAATATCCAAGCTTCCAAGTAAGAGGTAACTAGCACTTGTAGTCTGAGTAAGGTTTACAATCCTACTGATGTAACCAATGTTAGCATCTGGTCCACACAGAAGGATTGAACTCTGAGTAAGACTTCCGCCTGACTTGTGCATACTGATGGCTGCCATATCTGCTCCAGCTGCCATAGCATTAAGTGGAAGGTGTGGTCCAAAGTAAAGGTGTGTACCGTGTGCTTCATCAACAAGAGCCTTCATGCCATGCTCATGAGCAAGCTCCACGATAGCCTTAAGGTCTGAGCAGATACCGTAATATGAAGGGTTATTGATGAGAATAGCCTTAGCATCTGGGTTTTCTTCTACAGCCTTACGAACATCTGCTATCTCCATTCCAAGAGGAATACCAAGCTTGGTATCAACCTTTGGATCTATATAAACTGGAACTGCGCCGCATAGAATAAGGGCGTTTATAGCACTCTTATGGACGTTTCTAGGCATGATGATCTTCTCACCCATTTTTACATGAGAAAGAACCATTGCCTGTACAGCACTGGTGGTACCATTAACCATCATAAAAGCATGAGCTGCTCCAAAAGCATCAGCCATAAGCTCCTCTGCCTCTTTGATAACAGAAACAGGATGGCAGAGATTATCAAGTGGCTTCATAGAATTAACATCTATTCCCACACATCTATCACCAAGAAAACTTACAAGCTCAGCGTTACCGCGTCCTCTTTTGTGTCCAGGAACATCAAATGGTACTACTCGCTGCTTTCTAAATTTCTCTAAAGCCTCATAAATTGGCGCTCTTTTTTGTCTCTCAAGATCCAATTATTCATACCCTCCAAAATTACACTAAACATACGAAAAGGAGTAGCACGCCAACAAACGTGCAACCCCTTATAATATCTAATTTACACAGTAAAGTTATAATACTATAAAACTTAATAATATTAAAGAAGTTTTTTAGTATAAGAAAAAGCTCCCAATGATTTTCCATTAGGAGCTTCTAAAATAACTTACTAGTTACCTTGGTGATAACTCTCAAGCTTTTTTTCGAGTTCCGCTATTCTTATATCTTTCAGACTAAGTTCCTTTGCCTTTTCACTTAGCTCCTTATCCTTTTCACTTATTTCTTTATCTTTTTCACTTATTTCTTTGTCTTTTTCATTTATTTCTTTGTCTTTTTCACTTAATTCACTTGTTTGCTTATCAATCTTTTCTTGAAGCTCATCTATCATGTAAATGACTGTATTTCTATCCATCATCTGCAGTTCTTTTGAAAACATATTCATCACTCCTTCTACATTGAGGCACATGTCATAAAGATGTGAATACAATGGCTCAAATTCATTTACCCATTATACTCTGGATCAACTAGCTCTCTTATAAGCTGCTTTTGATATTCTCTATCATTAGTAGCTTTCTTCAGATCTTCAACCCTACCTGCTACAAGGAGCTTATTATTAAGATCATTGATTACATCAGCTTCAATTTCTCTACCTTCTTCTCTACCTTCTTCTCTACCTTCAATTCTTCCCTCTTCTTTAAAAAGTTCCATAGCCTCAGCTTCGTTGTATTCTGTATCTAGCATTCCCTGTACCTCCTGCTTGTGGATTATGAGAAATTTCTTAATTTCAAATTCATCTGGCATTGAATCTATGGCTTTTTCTGCAGCAGCCGAAATTGTATATTCATCTTTTTGATACAGCTTAATCTCATTTATCAACCATGCATACTCTTTTAGTGGCTGGCATTTGTCCATGAGAAGCTTATTCTTGCCATAGTTTACGTTTATCATTCGTACTTTAACTTCTATATCTGATTTTTCTCTACTTTCTTCTGAGAAAGAATCTGATAGATTTAGCATTGTTTCATCACATTTATCCAACAATCCATTATAGAATGTTACTAGTTTTGGTGTAGGAAGATTGATAAGTTTTTTTCCATATTTGTTATACTTATTTTTCTCAATATAACCTGCATATAAATCTCCAACATATTGGAGCATTCTTAGTGGCATATTGGGATTGAAAGTAGATTGATGCTCATAGACACTCATTATGTCTGAAATCAAAAATGAAGTATCATTCTTCATTCCCATAAAAAGTACATCTTTTAAAGTATTAAACTCTATAAGCATAGGATCATCATAGTCTGAACCATTCACTGCGTTATATAAGCTCAGTGTCCACTTTCTATTTTCATCACTTCCAAAGATGAAATTAAAAAGTCTGTCCTTGTACTTTTGATTAGTTGTCGTGTTGCTTTGTGTCATTAATAAATTCTCCTTAAATTATAGTTTTTCCGACTAGGCCTTTCAAGTCTGTAGTGTGAAAAATGCGTGGCATGAATCTAGTGACGTATGGACACGTCTTATGCCGCAGCATATGCTTCGAATGAAGCAAGACTATGTAAGGATATCAAAATAGAAAAGATATGTAAAGGAGAAAAATAGATTACTTATCGCTCATATAGCGAAATCGCAAGCGATTTCCCTATCGTCCGTTGTCGTCAAGCTCAAAATGGCAATAAATGCGTGCTGACGCACTCTACGTAATAGAAAAACCACGGATTACCAAGTAAACTTGGATCCGTGGTTTTATCTATTACTACCGCTTCGCGGCATTTATTGTCATTTTGAGTTTGACTCGTTATCGCTCACATGCCCATTCCCATGCCTGGGCCACCTGCTGGCATTGGAGGAACTGGCTCTTTTACTGTTGCTACAGCAGCTTCTGTTGTAAGGAAGCTTGATGCAACAGATGTAGCATTCTGAAGAGCTGATCTTGTAACCTTGGCTGGATCGATGATTCCATCCTTAACCATGTCTACATACTCTTCTGAGTAAGCATTGAAACCGATACCCTGCTTAGACTCTTTTACCTTGTTTACGATAACTGATCCGTCAAGACCTGCATTGTTTGCGATGTGGAATAATGGAGCCTCAAGAGCCTTGAGAACTACCTTAGCACCTGTCTTCTCATCACCTTCAAGAGTATCAGCAAGCTTAGCAACTTCTTTAGATGCGTGGATATATGCGCTACCACCACCAAAGATGATACCTTCCTCAACGGCAGCTCTTGTAGCGTTGAGAGCGTCTTCCATTCTGTACTTAGCTTCCTTCATCTCTGTCTCTGTAGCAGCACCAACTCTGATTACTGCAACACCACCAGCGAGCTTAGCAAGTCTCTCCTGGAGCTTTTCTTTATCGAAATCTGATGTTGTCTCTTCAATCTGCTTCTTGATCTGAGATACTCTAGCCTCAATCTCTTTCTTTGCACCAAGGCCATCAACGATTGTTGTCTTCTCTTTCTCAACTTTGATGCTCTTAGCTCTACCAAGATCATCCATTGTTGTATCCTTAAGCTCAAGGCCAAGGTCTGAAGAAATAACCTTACCACCTGTAAGGATTGCGATATCTTCGAGCATAGCCTTTCTGCGGTCACCATAACCAGGAGCTTTAACAGCTACTACGTTAAATGTTCCACGGAGCTTGTTAACGATAAGAGTTGTAAGAGCCTCACCATCAACATCCTCAGCGATGATAAGGAGCTTAGAACCAGTCTTAACGATCTGCTCAAGAAGTGGAAGGATATCCTGGATGTTTGAAATCTTCTTGTCTGTGATAAGGATGAATGGATCCTCAAGGTTAGCTTCCATCTTGTCCATATCTGTAGCCATGTATGCTGAAATGTATCCTCTGTCGAACTGCATTCCTTCTACAAGGTCAAGCTCTGTCTGCATTGTCTTGGACTCTTCGATTGTGATAACACCATCGTTAGAAACCTTCTCCATAGCATCAGCAATCATCTGACCAACTTCATCATCTCCTGATGAAACTGCTGCTACTCTCATGATCTGCTCTTTGCCCTTAACCTTTGTAGCCATCTTGCCGATTGATGCAACTGCTGCATCAGTAGCCTTCTTCATACCTTTTCTAAGTACGATTGGGTTAGCACCTGCTGCAAGGTTCTTAACACCTTCGTTGATCATAGCCTGAGCAAGAACTGTAGCTGTTGTTGTACCATCACCAGCAACATCGTTTGTCTTTGTAGCAACTTCTTTTACAAGCTGAGCGCCCATGTTCTCATAGGCATCCTCAAGCTCGATCTCTTTTGCAATAGTAACACCATCGTTTGTGATTGTAGGAGCACCATAGCTCTTATCAAGAACTACGTTTCTACCCTTAGGTCCGATTGTTACTCTAACTGTATCTGCAAGTTTATTAACGCCCTCTACCATAGCTGTGCGGGCATCTGCACCATACTTAATTGTCTTTGCCATTTTGATCGCCTCCGAAAAAATTTAATAATTATAACTGATCACTACATCACTTTATAATTGCAAGAATGTCGTTCTGCTTAACGATGATATATGTTGTATCCTCAAGCTTAACTTCTGTTCCAGCATATTTTGAATAGATGACATTGTCACCTTTCTTGACCTGCATCTTAACTTCCTTGCCATCAACTATTCCGCCAGGTCCTACTGCGATAACCTCTGCCTGCTGTGGCTTCTCCTTTTCTGCGCCTGGAAGAACGATACCTGATTTTGTAGTCTCTTCTGCCTCAAGCTGCTTAAGAACAACTCTGTCTGATAATGGTTCTAACTTCATTGTAACTGCCTCCTTATATAATCATTTGATTATGTACTTTTTTCATTTGTTAGCACTCATTTATATTGAGTGCTAACTACTAGAACATATATTAGTTTTTTCTAGTATGATATGCAAGTTGTATATTTCTGTTTATTCTTATAAAATCACCATTTTTCTACATTTTTCTTTTATATACTCATTTTTTCTATCTTTTGATAATAATGTAGTCATATTTCCTACTATTTAAGCCATTTATCAAAATCATCCATCCCTCTTTTTCAAAGAAATTATTATTTTATAGATTTTTTATCTTCAAAAAATTGCAAAATCCAGGCTTTTTTGCCATAATATAAGGGCCAAAAGAATGTGAAGTTTTCCCCGTGACATGGAGGTCTATCGGGCTAATATCAAGGAGGTGAATGCTATGAGTGCTAATATCTTTAGCAGCCTTTCCGGATCATATAATTACGTCAATGATATGAGTAGTCTCATTGGTGATTATTCCACTATTAAGAGCGGAGCATATGGTTCACTGGTTAAGGCATATGTCAAAAAAGTTGGTAATCAGAATGCGCTTAATGCATATCGTGAGACCGGTTCTACAACCACTGCTGTTGAATCAGTAACTACCAAAAAAGCCACAGCTACAACCAAGAAATCAAACTTTGTAGACAGTCTTGGAAGAGCAGGTGCAGATAATACTACAAAGACAGATAATACTAAAAAGACTGATACATCAACTGTAACTGCTGACAAATACGCCAAGTACAAATCATCCTGGCTTGATGATCAGTTAAAGCAGTATGACAAGGATGCAAACAAGACAACAGCTGCTGATACTTCAGTTGCTCTTGATACTACAATTTAATGAGCAAAATTTAAGAGGATGCCATCAAGCATCCTCTTTTTTTAGTATCGGGATTTCCTTTCCGTAAAGGTCTATATTGTTTTCCTTTAGAGCAATAGCCCAGTACTTCTCAGGAATATCTGGCCACTTTACATAACCTCTTTCCTGCTCGCATAGTCTCATAGCTCTTAGGAGCACGGTCTGATTAAGGTCTACACCTGTTCTGATGGTGTGCATAGTAACTGCAGCCCAAGCAGGAGCATAGGTGCAAAGGTCAGAAGCCTTAAATTCCCTTATGATCTCTTTTCTATTATATTCAAGCTGAACGTACTCTTCTTCCCAAAACTTACCATCCCCATGAATTATGCTAAACTGCGTCTTGCCATCATACCCCCAGGGAATACCGATGGATCCGGGATTCACAGCTTTTTTGCCCCTATATGTATATGAGCCCTGAATGTGGTTGTGCCCATGAAGGAGCATACCAGTCTTTAAGTGAGTTAGTACCTTCTTGGTATTTCTCTTTTCTTTAAATAAAAGCTCGCTGGTATTAGTTGGTGAACCATGACAATACTCAAATCCAGGAAGTCCCTTTTTCTGGAATATTCCATAGTTTGGAAGAGAATCAAAAAAGTTAAAGTCTTTATCCGTAAGATTCTCATAGGTATAAAGAAGTGATCCGCTGGCGGAGCCTTTTTTCCATCTTCCTTCACCTGTCTTTTTGTAGTTTAAAAGATATTCCTCCCTGTTTCCACGGATTATATAAGTGTTAAAGTACTGCTTGAGTACATAGATAAGCTCCATGGTCTTTTGAGGATTGGGGCAATCTGTTACATAATCGCCCAATAAGACAAAATTAGTGATACCCTTTCCTACAGCGTAATCTATTGAAGCCTGTAGGGCTGAGTGATTGCCGTGAATATCACTAAATACTGCCACATCCATCATATTAAGTTACTCCCCTACAGCTGTGTTAATGCTCATTTCAGCAAATTGTCTGGTAAAGAGCTCATGATAATAGCCTTTTGCTTCCATGAGCTGTTTGTGCGTACCTCTTTCAATTATTTTACCATCTTGTACAACTAATATAATATCCGCATCTACGATAGTTGACAATCTATGAGCTATAACAAAAGAGGTTCTGCCCTTAGTCACTGTAATGATGGCATCCTGGATGGCTTTTTCAGTCACAGTATCAATAGAAGCTGTTGCCTCATCAAGGACAAGGATCTTGGGATCAGCAAGGATAGCTCTAGCAAAAGATAGAAGTTGCTTTTCACCAGTTGATAACATATCTCCGTCTTCACCAACATCACTATCAAGACCTTTTTCCATTCTCTTAACGATTCCATCAGCAGATACAAGCTTAAGAGCGCTCCAGATCTCTTCTTCTGTAGCGTCAGGCTTACCATATTTTAAGTTATCCCTTACAGTACCTGAAAAAAGGTGTGGTGTCTGCAGAACATATCCGATATTACTGTGAAGCCATAACTGAGATCTATCTGCAGCATCTCTGCCATCTATCAGGATCTTACCTGCAGTTGGCTTAAAGAATCTGCACACGAGATTTACAAGTGTGGACTTACCAGCACCTGTCTCACCTACGATGGCTACATTTGTGCCCTGAGGAACATCAAGGTTAAAGTGCTCAAGGACGTACTCATCGCCGTCTGGATACATAAAGGACACGTCTTCAAATTTGATATCACCGTGAAGTGGTTCCCAGTTCTCTTTCTTTGGGTTAAAGGTATCACCGTATTTCTCAATAACTTCAGGCGTATCTGCAACGTCAGATTCTGTCCCAAGCAGCTTAAAGAATCTCTCAACATTTACCTGGACAGATATAAGCTCTGATATAGTCACGATAACGTTCTGAACAGGTTCCAAAAGTCCAAGGGCATAAGAAAGGAACACTGAAAGAGTTCCTATCTCAATGATGCCTTCCTGCTTCATATTACCGCCTCGCCACAGCACTACTGCAAGGGCAATTGATGACATCAAGGTAATCGCCGATGTAAAAAAAGCTGAATAGTGAGTTGCGTGTACAGAAGTCTTGTACATCTTCGTTGTATTTTTTTCAAAATCACCCTGAATCTTATCTTCTACTACCAAAGTCTTGATGGCCTTGGCACCTGTGATACCTTCATTGAAGTTACTTGTTATCTTGGAGTTTATCTCTCTTATCTTCCTGTTTAAGACAACAAGTTTCTTTTGAAAGTATGTGGTAAGAATCGCAGCAATAGGCACCAACACTATAACAAATAGCGCAAGCTTAATATTCAAGATGAGCATCATCAAAAGAACAAACACAATATATGAGCCGTTCCAAATAATATCCATCATTCTCCAGGACACCATTACGCCTATCTTACCTGTATCACTCATGACTCTGGCATGGATGTAACCTACATTATTCTGATTAAAATAAGCAAATGAAAGCTCCTGCAAATGGTTGAAGGATGCATTTCGAAGATCTCTGTCCATTGACATCTCGACCTGACCGCACATATAACAAGCTGCATAGTTATCAATAACCTGTAAAAGAAGTATTACAAGATAAAGGATCACAAAAACAGAAAGTCCATTAAGGGTCCCTTTTCCCACAAAGTTATTGAGAGCATATCTGTTAAAGATCGGATATATTGAGTCAACCAATGAACTTAATATTCCTAGGATCACCATAACTACTATCTTGGGTAAATATGGCTTTATGAAGGGATACAGCTTTGGTATCCCAAATAGTTTTAGTTTTATATTTTTCTCTGTATTCATGTTCCCTGCATCTGAATATCAAATATTCTCTTATAGATTCCGTTGTTATTAAGTAACTCTTCGTGACTACCTATCTCAGAAGTCTTGCCATGATCAAGGACTAATATATTATCAGCTTGCATAAGGGTTGTGATCCTGTGTGAGATAATGATAACTGTGCTATTTCCCTTATTTTCTGAAAGAGCCTTTCTGATCTTGGCATCCGTCTGTGTATCTACAGCTGACAGTGAATCATCAAATACCATGATAGGTGGGTTTGACACCAGCATCTGCGCAATGGCAGTTCTTTGCTTCTGTCCGCCAGATAGTGTCACGCCTCTTTCGCCCACGTAGGTCTCATATCCCTGACCAAAGCTTTCTATGGTCTCATCAAGGGCTGCAATCTTCGCTGCTTCACGTATTTCTTTTTCATTTTTCTCTTTCTGTGTAATACCAATATTCTCAGAAAGAGTTCTTGAAAAGAGAAATGGCTCCTGTAGAACAAAGCCTACATTTTCACGAAGATGTGATCTATTTATTTCTTTTATATCTGTGTCTCCAATAAGGATCCTTCCGCCATCTTCTGGAAGATCATAGAGCCTATCCATGAGATACATAAGTGTGGATTTACCAGAGCCTGTTCCGCCTAGAATTCCAAAGGTAGTGCCTGCTTTTATCTTAAAGCTAACATTATCAAGAACTTCCTCTGAACCGTTGTCATAGACAAAAGACACGTTTTCAAAGGTAATGTCCTGATCCATAGGAGGTTCTTTGGCATCAGCTACGTCTTCTTCCACTTCAGAATTCATGATGTATCTAAGCCTATCAATAGACACTCCTGCTTTACTCATCTCAGAGATGATCCTTCCAAGAGCTCTTACAGGCCATGTAAGCATGGAATTATAGAAAACAAAGGCAATGTATTCACCAACTGTGATAACACCATTTACGCAATAAACTGCACCAAGAACAGTTATGAGCATAACCTGAAATCCTGATATAAAGTCATTGGAAGCCCAGAAAGCAGCCAGTGTCTTCATAAGAGAGATCCAAAGATTTGTATACTCATAGTTTTGATTTTCAAATCTTTCTCTCTCGTAAGCTTCTCTACCAAATGCTCTTACTACTCGAACTCCTGTTAAATTCTCCTGAGCAGTGGCAGAAAGTCTACCCTCTTCGTTATCAGCTTTTTCAAAGCCTGTACTGATCCTGTTGTGGAAAAAGCATGAATATAGCACGATTATCGGAATAAATACAGCTGAAGCTATTGTAAGCTCACCGTTTATCCTGATCATGAAATGCATAGCTACTGCGATCCTGATAATTATCCTAAAAAGTGAAAGAAGCTGCTCAGAAATGAACATCTTGATGGTATCTACATCAGAAGTACACCGCTGAATAATATCACCAGTGTGATTCTCGCCGTGCCAGGTAAATGGCAGATGCATGATATGCTCAAAGAGCTTGTCTCTCATTCTTTTTATAAGTTTTTCTGCTGCAATTGAATTGATAACCCTGAACAGGTATCTGAAAATGGCAGTTAAAATAGCAATAACCGCTACTAACAACGCCACCAGATAAAGATGAGTGCCAAGATATTCCTTGCCACCTAACCTTTCCATTAAAAACAAAATGTAATCAGGAACGCTGCCGCTATTTGTAGCGGCAGCACCTGAAATACAATTATCAATGGTATACTGGACAATCTTGGGACCAATGAGTTCCAAAAATGTCACACAAAATGATACCAATATGGCCAGGATAAAAAATATAGCACTTCCCTTTAGAAAATATAAAACGATACTACTTTTATTTTTAAACCTAGTCTTTTTCATAACTAACCTTATGGTCAATTGGCCATACGAAGGTTATAAAAAGGCATTACTTGATAACTTCTTTGATTGACTGTGCAAGACCAGCAATTCCCTGAATGTTTGAAGGAACGATGATCTTTGTAGCCTGTCCGTTTGACGCCTTCTCAAATGCTTCAAGACTCTTAAGTGTAAGAACTGACTCATCAGCTCCTGCCTCTTTGAGCATTCGGATACCTTCTGCATTAGCCTGCTGAATATTCTTGATAGCTTCAGCCTGACCTTCTGCCTCTCTTATTCTCTTTTCTCTTTCAGCTTCAGCTCTAAGGATTGTAGCCTGCTTATCAGCTTCAGCCTGTAAGATCTTACTCTGCTTCTCACCTTCTGCAACAGTGATCTGTGACTGCTTCTCACCTTCTGCAAAAAGAATCTTTTCTCTCTTTTCTCTTTCAGCCTTCATCTGCTTCTCCATGGCATCACGGATCTGCTCTGGAGGATTGATGTTCTTTAATTCTACTCTTGTGATCTTGATACCCCAAGGGTCTGTTGCAATGTCAAGTGCATCCTGCATCTGAGCATTGATCTGATCTCTTGATGTAAGTGTCTCATCCAGTGTAAGTGAACCGATGACGTTACGAAGTGTTGTAGCTGTAAGATTCTCGATAGCTCCGATAGGATTTCTAACACCGTATGCATAAGCCATTGGGTCAGAGATTCTAAAGAATACGATAGAGTCGATCTGCATAGTAACATTATCCTGTGTGATAACAGGCTGAGGTGGGAAGTCGCAGTACTGCTCCTTAAGATCCACCTGTCTAGCTACTCTATCGATGAATGGAACCTTGAAGTGAAGACCTACATCCCAAGTCTCCTTATAAGCTCCAAGTCTCTCTACTACATATGAATGTGCCTGTGGCACGATCTTGATATTAAACGCAAGTAATATAAGTATCAAGAATATTAAAACTAAAACTGCATAAGCTCCCATGATCATTTAACCTCCCTTTCAACAACTAATTTTGCACCATGAACCTCTTTGATAACAACCTCTTCTCCTTCTTTGATGATCTCATCAGAAGTGGAAGTTGCAAGCCATGTAGAACCGTCAAGCTCTACCTTTCCTGTACCATGGATGTTATCAATATCTGTTTTTACAATAGTCTTCCTACCAACAAGAGCATCTACATTGGTCTTTTTGGTCTTGTTGTTAAGATGTGCTGCAGCCCAAGGCCTCACCACCAGCATTGCACAGATAGATACGATAAGGAATACCGTAAACTGAGCAATGAACGGAACATCAAGAAAGCTTATGAGCATAGCAACTACTGCACCAACTGCAAACCATATCGTGAGAAGTCCCATGGTTGCAAGCTCGATTACTGCTAATACTATAGTAATAATGAGCCAAAAAAACACATAACTGATCTCCATTCTTTTCCCCTCCTTTTAATAAGCGTTAAGATGCGCAGTTTCCCGCATCATCATTAAGAGATATTATACAACAAGTCTAGATTTCTAGGAAGTATATACAACTAAGAAAAACAATATTTATTTAATACTATTTTCATAAAATACTAAACCATATACTGTATTTTTTTTAACTTAATATGATATTATAGAATAGTACAGGTATAAATGTATGTTAGCTTAAAAAAAGCATTGTCGGAGGCTTCTTTTTATGGCAGATAAAACTTATGAGCAATTCAAAATGTTAGTTAATCTGTGCGATATGCCTTGTTGCGTACTATCAGTCAAAAAAAATCCTGATGGAAGCTGCGGTGAGATCTGCATGTTTGCTACCAACGAACAATTCAGCATGACTGGGGAAGATGTTGAAGGGAAGGCATACACATACAAGCTACCAAGGGATCCAAAAATGGAAAAGACCTGGTTTGATGCAGCTTGGAACAACAAAAGTTATCATGGCTACATCGATACAACAAGGTTATATGGTTATTGGACAGATAATTTCATCGTTCCATTAAAACATGATGAAGGTTCAGATACCGGCTACTGTCAGCTTCTATATACTCTTACAAAAGAGATGGATGCTGGTAAGTACTCTACTATCTCTCCTGAAGTAGCAAGCTTTGTTATCAGAACATGCTTGAACCTCAGAAAAGAGGAAGATTTTTATTCCAGCATGGATCTCGTAACTAGAGACCTCAGGAAATTCACAGGTTCATACTCATCCTGCATTATGACCATCTCTCCAGACGCTTACAAATACGAGATCATTAGTGAAAGTGTCAGAAATGACGAAAAGAGCCTTCGAGATATATTCGCAATGATTCCTTACGAAGTCGTTGACTGCTGGGAAGCACTAGTTGCTGAAACCGACTGTATCATCATCACAAATGAAGAAGACTTGAAATACTACGAGCAGAAAGCTCCTGAATGGACCGTAACTCTTAGAGATAATGATGTTCACAGCCTTTGCCTGGTACCATTCATTCATCAGAACACAGTCATTGGATATTTGTACATCACAAACTTTGACACCGATGATACAGCTAAATTAAAAGATACCATCGAGCTTGTATCGTTCTTCTTATCCACAGAAGCTGCTCATCACCTCTTTGTAGACAGACTCAAAAACTTGAGCGCTATGGATACCAGAACCGGCGTACTTAACAGAAACGCCATGAACAACAAGGTCGATGAACTTGCAGCTCAGTTAAGATATGAACCAGCTCCATTTAGCGTAGCATTTTGCTATCTTAACACTTTAAAGACCATCAATATTAAGCAGGGGCACGACGCAGGTAATAACCTGTTAAAAGACGCTGGTAAGCTCCTAAGAGATGTCTTTAAGGGCGACTATATATACAGATCATCTGGTGATGAATTTGCTATCATCTCAATGAACTGTACTGCTCAGGAATTTAAAGAAAAGATCGAACTACTTAAATCTAAGGCCAATGATCCTAACTGGATATACTTTACTGTAGGTTATTACAGTGATTCATCTGAAGGTGAATTACATAGCGCTATGCATTTTGCAAACGAGTATGAACACGAATTCAATGAGGAATTTTACAATTCTTATCCTGATATGGTGAAGTGATTATGGCAAAGATTACTTATGAGTCAATGAAAATAATAGCAAATACCGCTAGCATCCCCTGTACTGTAATGTCAGTCGAAAAAAAGCCTGACGGAAGCTGCGGAGAAGTTAAGTTTTTTGCTATAAATGACATGTTCAAAAAAAGTTATTACGATCTTTTTGCTGAAAACGAATCTGGTGAAAAGCCTTCTTTTGATGACTTTGAAAAGCACATCGAAGGCCAGCTCTACACTGCTCATCTTCCAAAAGAGCCTAATTTTGAAGATGAATGTTTTAAGGCAGCCTGGAACAAAGAGTACATAAACACTTATGTAGATACAACTAAAATGTATGGCTTTTGGACTCAGAATATTCTCCTTCCAGTATGCGGAGAATCTGATGATCCTAACATAGCTTATTGCCAGTTCCTGTACACCCTTAGTAAGGATATGGACAGTGGCAAATACGCTGCTGTTTCACCTGATATCGCAAGCTTTGTAATAAAGACCTGTCTTGAACTTAGAAATGAAAAAGAATTCAGATCAAGTCTTTTCACAGTAACAAAAGATATTCGTGAGTACACAAATGCCACAGCCGCAGCAGTCATGACAATTGACCAGGATCTTAAGGAATATAAGATATTAAGCGGTGATGCCATCGGAGATGCAACAGATCCAGAAAAGGCATTCTCTACTATCTCATATGATATTGTAGCTAGTTGGAATAATTTGTTAAAAGAGACTAACTCCATCATAATCAAAGATGAAAACGATATGGCTGAGATGGAAAAGAAAAACCCAGCCTGGGTTGAGACTCTTAAGCAGTACAAGGTAACAAGTGTATGCCTTTTCCCATTTATTCACCAGCAGGAAATAACCGGCTACCTTTTTATAACGAATTTTGATACCAAGAACGTCATAAGAGTAAAAGAAACAATTGAACTTGTTTCATTTTTCCTTTCATCAGAAATAGCAAATCACTTATTCCTCCAAAGGCTGGAATATTTGAGTAATGTTGACATGTTAACAGGTGTATTTAACCGTAATTGTATGAATGTCAACGTAGATGAACTGGCTCTTAAATTAGAGTTTGATCCAAAACCATTTAACGTCGCTTTCTGTGACCTTAACGGACTAAAGACCATCAATGATACCGGAGGTCATGATAAAGGTGATAAACTCCTTGTAAATGCTGCTGAAGTATTAAAAGAAATCTTTAATGATGATAAGATATACAGAGCAGGCGGCGATGAGTTTACTATTATCTCCTTTAGTTCCAAGTCAGCATTTGAAGACAAGATCAAAAAGTTAAGAGAAAAAGCAAGTGATCCTGATTGGCTTCATTTCGCTATAGGTTATTACCATGATGAAAGCTCAGGAAATCTGAGATTAGCCATGAGATATGCTGATGAAGAAATGTACAAGGATAAAGATAAGTTCTATCAGGAACATCCCGAAAAAAGAAGATAAAAAAGCGAGCGCCTAAGCGCTCGCTTTTGTACTATAACAGTAATAAGGAAGTTCGACTCTCGCTAACGCTCGATCGAACGACCATGCTCACTAGACTCGAAAAAACCTCGTCAAGTGATCAAGGTCAAAACTTTCCAGCCTTTGCAGCCTCTTCGATAGAAACGGCTGTTGAAACTGTCATACCAACCATAGGGTTGTTACCAGCTCCGATAAGTCCCATCATCTCTACGTGAGCAGGAACTGATGAAGATCCAGCGAACTGTGCATCTGAGTGCATACGTCCCATTGTATCTGTCATACCGTATGAAGCAGGACCAGCTGCCATATTATCTGGGTGAAGTGTACGACCTGTACCACCACCTGAAGCAACTGAGAAGTACTTCTTACCAGCTTCTACACGCTCTTTCTTGTAAGTACCTGCAACTGGGTGCTGGAATCTTGTAGGGTTAGTTGAGTTACCTGTGATAGATACGTCAACGTTCTCCTTCCACATGATTGCTACACCTTCCTGTACATCGTTAGCGCCGTAGCAGTTAACCTTTGCACGTGGTGAATTAGCATCCTTTGAGTAGCACTTTCTGAATACTTCCTTAACCTCACCTGTGTAGTAGTCATACTGAGTCTCTACATAAGTGAAACCATTGATACGTGAAATGATCTGAGCAGCATCCTTACCAAGACCGTTAAGGATAACTCTAAGAGGTTTCTGACGAACCTTGTTTGCCTTCTCAGCAATACCGATAGCACCCTCAGCTGCAGCGAATGACTCGTGACCAGCAAGGAATGCGAAGCACTCTGTATCCTCTTCAAGAAGCATCTTTCCAAGGTTACCATGTCCGATACCAACCTTACGACGGTCAGCAACAGAACCAGGGATACAGAAAGCCTGAAGTCCGATACCGATTGCAGCAGCTGCGTCTGCAGCCTTTCTGCAACCCTTCTTGATTGCGATAGCAGCACCTACTGTGTAAGCCCACTTTGCGTTCTCAAAGCAGATTGGCTGGATGCCTTCGATAAGCTTGTAAACATCGATGCCAGCTGCCATTGTAATATCTCTACACTCTTCGATAGAAGAAATTCCATACTCCTTAAGGCAAGCCAGGATCTGGGGCTCTCTTCTTTCATATGATTCAAATAAAGCCATTGTATTTTTTCCTCCTTACCTATTACTCGTGTCTTGGGTCGATGCATCTAACTGCATCTGCAACACGTCCATACTGTCCCTTAGCCTTCTCAAGAGCTGTGTTTGCATCATCACCAGCCTTGATGAAGTCCATCATCTTACCAAAGTTAACATACTTGTATCCGATGATCTCATCATTCTCATCAAGAGCGATGTCTGTGATGTAACCATCTGTAAGCTCAAGGTAACGAGGTCCCTTCTCAAGTGTTCCGTATGTTGTACCAACCATTGAACGGTTACCCTTACCAAGATCCTCAAGACCTGCACCGATCTGAAGTCCATCCTCAGAGAATGCAGACTGTGTTCTACCATAAACGATCTGAAGGAAAAGCTCTCTCATAGCTGTGTTGATAGCGTCACAAACAAGGTCTGTGTTAAGAGCTTCGAGAACTGTAAGTCCTGGAAGAATTTCTGAAGCCATAGCTGCAGAATGTGTCATTCCTGAACATCCGATAGTCTCTACAAGTGCCTCCTGAATGATACCTTCCTTAACATTTAAGGAAAGCTTGCAGCAGCCCTGCTGAGGAGCACACCAGCCAATACCGTGTGTATATCCTGAAATATCCTTTATTTCTTTTGACTGAACCCATTTAGCTTCTTCTGGAATGGGAGCAGCGCCATGATGTACCCCCTGTGTTACAGGGCACATGTTTTTTACCTCTGTTGAGTAAATCATGTAAAAATCTCCTTTCGTATTTTAAAGTAATTTTCATTACTTACTACCTGATTTTTCTTGGCACTCGCAGAGCACCATTTTTATTTTTGCACATCTTCCATCATATTTCAATAAGGAATGACATATTTTTAACAGAACTTTTAGATTATCAGTCTTCTACCTTTTTAACTATGTGATCTTTGTCCTTAAATATGTGATGTGCTGGGATGCATCCTCTTACAGAAGAAAGAGGATATACATTACACCATCTGCCAATTACTGTTCCTGGATTAAGAACTGAGTTGCAACCAACTTCTACGTTGTCGCCAAGCATTGCCCCCATCTTCTTAAGTCCTGTCTCAACCTGATCGTCAGCACCATTCTTTACTACAACGAGCTTTTTGTCACTCTTTACATTTGATGTGATAGAGCCAGCTCCCATGTGTGCCTTGAATCCAAGGATCGAATCACCAACGTAGTTGTAGTGAGGAACCTGAACCTTGTTGAAAAGGATAACGTTCTTGAGCTCTGTAGAGTTACCTACTACTGCTCCCTTACCAACAATAGCTGAACCTCTGATAAATGCGCACTGTCTAACCTCTGCTTCTTCATCGATGATGCATGGTCCACCGATATAGGCTGAATCAAAGACCTTTGCGCTCTTTGCTACCCAAACATTCTCACCGCGCTTTTCATACTTGTCAGCTGGAAGGCTGTTGCCAAGCTCGATGATGTAATCCTTGATGCCTGCAAGAAGCTCCCATGGATATTCCTTGGTCTTCATGTAGTCAGCAGCAATAGTCTCATTTAGATCATACATATTGCTAATCTTAAACTCTTCCATTTCTAAAACCTCCATTTATACAAAGCTATTTAGCTTTCTTTTACTTTCTTTTTTGAGCCATTCTTGGCTGTGCTCTTTGCCACTTCCTTATAATTGGATGAAACGTAGTCAAATCTTGATCTTAAAAGACCTCTGTAGTCATTCTGTTTAACCAGGTTGGTTCTCTTACTTACAAAGTCGTCAAGCTTGGTCATATACTCATTTTCTGAGATCTCACCCTCTGCAACTCCTGTAAGTCCCTTCTCCCAGCTTGCTGTAAGAGCAGGATTCAGCATAGGCTTCATAGAGCACGCTACAGTTTCGTAGACCATTTCTCCCATCTGGGTTGGTGTGATGATCTGAGTCTTTTTATTGAGATTAAGATATCCAATATTAACAAGCTTAGTAAGGATGCCGGCTCTTGTAGCACTAGTACCAATTCCTGAGCCTTTTATCTGAGCTCTAAGCTCTTCATCCTCAATGAACTGACCAGCATTTTCCATAGTCAGAATGATAGTTCCAGAGTTATATCTCTTTGGAGGAGATGTCTCTCCTTCCTTGATTCCAAAGGTATCCACCTTCAAAACATCATTTTTCTTGATCTTCTGAAGATATTCAAAGAGCTCTTCATCTGTAACTGTCTCTTCTGCGTCGTTATCACCTTTGCCTTCAGCCTCTTCATCTTTTGCCTTATTATCATTCTTGTTCTTGGCAAAAGAAAAGTCCATAACGTGAAGATATCCCTTAGAAGCAAGAATCTTGAAGTTTGCAAAGAAATGCTCTTTTTTGCCTTCATCTTCCTTGTTGTTCATTGATATCTCAAGGGCAACCTTCTGGTAATTGGCTGCTGGGTAAAAGACTGCCAAAAAACGCCTTACGATTATCTCATAAACTAAAGCCGATGTAGGGCTAAGTGTTGATAATGCTGATAATCCCTGACCTGTAGGAATGATCGCATAGTGGTCTGTAATAGCCTTATCGTTTACATATCTGGTCTTTTCTATTCCTTTATAGGACTCATGCTGAAGAATTGCCTTTGCAAAGACTGCGCATGGCTCGTAGGATGTAAGGCCTTTGATATTCTGGCTTATGACCTTGGCTATTGCTGATGACATTACTCTGGCATCAGTTCTAGGATATGTTGTAAGTTTCTTTTCGTATAATTCCTGAGCTACAGCCAGTGTCTCATCAGGGTTTATCTTAAAGAATCTTGAACAGTCATTTTGAAGCTCCGCAAGGTTATAAAGAAGGGGTGCATTTTTAACTTCTTTTTTCTTTTCACACTTCTCAACCACAGCATCAAGCGCTGTTTCAAGAACAACCTTCTTGTCATCAGAATCATCATACTTTTTAAGCTCAGCTCCATTCATGCCTACAAGGGATGAAATAAGCCTGTTTGCACTTTCCTCAGTCTTGAAGCCCTTTTCACTATAAAGCTCTGGAGAACCATCATAGTGAGAATCAGGTGTTACTCTCCACTCAGCATCTTTCACCTTGCCTCCAAGGTCAAGACCGGCCAAGACTCTGTAGAAAGGAGTCTTTTCAAAGTTTCTGATCTCTCGCTCTCTGTCTACTATGATTCCAAGAACGCAGGTCATAACTCGTCCCACTGAAATAACACATTTATCAATGTTAAGATAATTCTTGATGGAATATGCATACTTAAGAGTAAGGGCTCTTGAGAAGTTGATACCCATGAGGTAATCCTCTTTGGCTCTTAAAAATGCCGCAGCGCCAAGGTTATCATACTCGCTGTCATCCTTAGCTTCTCTGATACCTCGCAGGATCTCATCCTCAGTCTGGGAATCAATCCACACGCGCTTTCTCTTTTTGCCGGTAACACCAGCCTGCATATCAACAAGACGATAGATGTACTCACCCTCTCGTCCTGAGTCAGTACAAATATAGATCGTATCTACGTCTTCTCTTGTAAGTAATCCTTTTACTATCTTGAATTGTTTTGAGACATTTCCGATAACTTCATACTTGAAGCTTTGTGGAATAAATGGAAGGGTGTCAAGTGCCCACCTTTTATATTTTTCGTCATAGACCTCAGGATAACTCATGGTTACCAGATGTCCGACGCACCACGTGACAATTGCTGTATCTGACTCCAGGTAACCATCTTTCCTGGTAAAATCGATTTTAAGTGCGCTGGCAAAAGCCTGAGCAACACTTGGTTTTTCTGCTATATATACGCTTTTAGACATTCGTTAATTCATCTATCCCGATCAGTCTGATCTTGCCATCTGACTTCGCAGCTGCATCTACGAGCCACTGATCAAAACCAGCCGTTGAAAAGAGATAGTAATAATCTCCCTCTAGTTTTGCTTTACTAGCGCAGGAAATTAGTTTTTCAAAATCGGCATGAGTTATCTGCTGTTGCCAAGAACAGATTGCAAGAGCTGTATCCCCGGTATCGCTCTGCATGATAAGGTCGATCGTTCCGTCCTTACCGATCCATTCTCCATCGTCGCCTATTTCGAAGGGAAAAAGACCTTTTTCTTCAAGTTTAAAGATATATTCTCTGCAAACAGATTTAAAATACTCATTGGCATATTTTTGAATTCCTGCAGATATAAATATATCATAAAATTTCTCTGCCGGCATTAAGGTTAAACTACTTTCATTATGGAAAATAAATCTAAAGTAGAAATCCAGCAGTGGGTCTGCGATCTTGTACACACCCTTCATAACATTTTCTCTTCCGGCGTTACCAAAAGAATACGCTTTATAGGCAAGGTCATGATGAATAAGCGTTTTTAGATATACAGATATCTTGGCTCTTGAAAATCCGGTGGCATGATAAAGGTCATTTAGCTTGTTAACACCTCTTGCCATCTGAGAAAGGATCGTATGATAAACTGCTGTCTCTCTTAGATTGTACTCAGTAAGCCTATAGGGTTCACCATGCAAAAATGAAGCTTCATCAATGATATTTTTGCAGACATTTTCTTTAAAGGAATACTTGTCATCAAAGTATCTCCAAAGGCCTGTCTGACCACCTAAAATGGAATAAGTAAGAACTGCATCCTTATAAGACATATTAGGGAAATGTGCCCTTAGATCAGAGAATGGAAGGGGCTTTATCTTTCTAAAACCTGCTATCTTGGCCGAAAGATTTCCAAGACTTGAAACCATGCTGTTCTCTACCCAGTTGATATCCTGGCTCAATAAGATGACTAATATCTGCTTGCTTCTGCCATTTTTGTCCACAAAAGAAGTAAGTTCTTCCATAAAGCTCTTGGAAGCTCTGACAGCGTACTCAAACGAGTCGATAACAAGGATAGTTGGAACCTTCACAGATGCTCCGATGCAGTTTTCAAGGATCTCAGTATAGGTTGGATATTTTGAAACCTCTATACTTTTTGCCTTTAACTCATTGCCCCACAAAAAGAGCTGTTCTCTCTCTGATACGGAACGCGCACTAAAATAGAAGCTTCTTCTATTTTCCATAAATCTTAAAAGAAGCTCCTTATAAGCGGTATTCCTGTGGCCATAGACCACAAGAATATTTGTTAGACCGCTTTCATAATATCTGTTTAAAAATGCAAGATCTTCTAATCTTTTTTCTTCCATAAGTTCTTTTCCTGGGAACTATTCCCGAAAAAATCACTTCTTGTTGATGTATCCGCTAGCCTTGAGAAGTTCTGCACACTCTACTGCGCCACCTGCTGCGCCACGAAGAGTATTGTGTGAAAGACCTACAAACTTCCAATCATAGATTGTATCTTCGCGAAGTCTTCCGATGCTGACACCCATACCATTCTCATAATTAACATCAAGAGTGATCTGAGGTCTGTTATCTTCCTGCATGTACTGTATGAACTGCTTTGGAGCGCTAGGAAGCTGGAGCTTCTGTGGAAGTCCTGCAAAGTTCTCGAGCTTTTCGATGAGCTGTTCCTTTGTAGGGTTCTTCTTGAACTTAACAAATGCAGCTGCAGTATGACCATAAAGAACTGGAATTCTGATGCACTGGCATGTGATCTTAACATCATCAGCTGGAACGATCACGCCGTTTTCAATCTTACCCCAGATTCTAAGTGGCTCTTTTTCTGACTTCTCTTCCTCACCTGAAATGAAAGGAATAACGTTTCCAACCATCTCTGGCCACTCTTCAAAGTTCTTGCCAGCACCTGAAATAGCCTGATATGTTGTAGCAACTACTTCGTATGGCTCAAACTCTTTCCAAGCTGTAAGAGCTGGTGTATAGCTCTGGATTGAACAGTTAGGCTTAACAGCAATGAAACCCTTCTGAGTGCTAAGTCTCTTTTTCTGGAACTCGATAACATCCATGTGCTCTGGGTTGATCTCAGGAATGATCATAGGAACATCTGGAGTCCATCTGTGAGCACTGTTATTTGAAACAACAGGAGTCTCAGTCCTAGCGTACTCTTCTTCGATTGCCTTGATCTCGTCCTTAGACATATTTACAGCTGAAAGAACAAAGTCAACATCCTCAGAAACGCCCTTAACATCAGTAACGTCTTTGATAACAATATTCTTTACAGATTCAGGAATAGGGTCATCCATCTTCCATCTCTTACCAACAGCCTCTTCATAAGTCTGTCCAGCACTTCTAGGGCTAGCTGCGATAGTTGTAACCTCAAACCATGGATGATCCTTGATAATATCAATGAATCTCTGTCCAACCATTCCAGTTCCACCAAGAACCGCTACCTTCAACTTGTCACTCATAATAAAATACTCCTCCTTTAGGTTTTGAAATAACATTTTAGAAGTATATAATGCCCAAAACTCCGATATTTTTCGTGAGGTAGATTAAATATAACGAAGCACTAAGACACGAAAAATAAATCGTTTTGGTTCATTATATACTTCCAAAATGTTTATGTACGATATCAAAAATGATTATAATATAGAAAAAGATGCGATAAAATCGATATTTTCTTTAATAACCTTTTTAATAGAGTCACTACTTGGCGCGCCGATAGTTAATCTCTTTTCAACACAGGTCTTTAAACTGATTGCGTCGTAAATGTCATCTTCAAAAAGATCTGAGAAGGTCTTTAATTCTTCCAAACTAAGGTCATCGATGGCGCAGTTTTTGTCGATGCAGGCAAGGACTAATCTGCCAATGACTGAATGAGCATCTCTAAATGGAAGACCTTTTTTAACAAGGTAATCTGCTGCGTCAGTTGCGTTAGTAAAGCCCATCATGGCACTCTTTTCCATGTTGTCTTTGTTGAACTTAAGAGTTCTGAGCATATCTGTGAAAAGAGTAAGGCAGTTATCCACAGTATCTATGGCATCAAATGCTGCCTCTTTGTCTTCCTGCATATCTTTGTTATAAGCAAGAGGAATGCCCTTCATAGTTGTAAGAAGTGACATGAGGTCGCCGTAAACACGTCCAGTCTTACCTCTTACAAGTTCCGCAATATCAGGATTCTTTTTCTGAGGCATGATACTTGAGCCTGTGGAATAAGCATCGTCGATAATTACAAATCTGTATTCATTGGAATTCCAGATGATGATCTCTTCGCTAAATCTTGATAAATGCATCATGATAGTAGAAAGAGCTGATAAATACTCAATGAGATAATCTCTATCTGACACTGAATCCATGCTGTTAAGGGTTGGTCCGTAGAAATCAAGTAGCTGCGCTGTATATTCTCTATCAAGTGGATAAGTTGTGCCAGCAAGAGCTCCTGCTCCTAAAGGACAATAGTTCATGCGGTTTCTGATATCCTTCATCCTTAAAAGGTCTCTTTTGAACATTTCAAAATATGCACCTACATGGTGTGCCAAAGTAACTGGCTGAGCCTTCTGAAGGTGTGTAAAGCCAGGCATGTAGGTATCAATATTAGATTCCATGATACCGTTTAAGACCTTTAATGTCTCTTTTAAAAGATCTGCTGTGTGCTCGATCTCATTTCTAGCATAAAGTCTCATATCAAGAGCAACCTGATCATTTCTGCTGCGTCCTGTATGAACCTTCTTGCCGGCATCGCCGATCCTGTCTATTAAGTTAGCTTCTAGGAAACTGTGGATATCTTCGTATTTGGTGGTGATCTCAAGCTTACCAGCCTTAACATCCTCTAAGATGCTGTCTAGGCCTTTTACTATCTGATCCTTTTCAGCTTCAGAGATAATGCCCTGCTTTGCAAGCATAGTGGCATGAGCCTTACTACCTCTGACATCGACTTCTAAAAATCTCTTATCAAAAGTAATTGATGCATTAAAATCCCAAGCAAGTTCATTTATACTTCCTGTAAATCTTCCGCCCCAAAGCTGTGCCATTTCTCCATCTCCATATTTGTATATATAATGATTAAATATTCACTTTGACAAATTAAAGTCTTAAAAAATTATAGCCCACATTTAACAAATATGAAACCCCAAAAAATCAGTTAATATTTAACAAATATTTGGAAGCATAGAATTTATATTTGTACACAAAGACAAATGTCCGCACTAGGCGGACATTTTTATGAATAATGCTTTTTTATTTATATTTAGGCAATCTCTACGTTTCTGGTGGCGATGACGTCAACACCTGTTCCAGCGACGTTTTTTACAAGAACGTCTCCAATATGGGCTGGTGCAGCAACAACTGCAGCGTCAATATCCTTCATAACGTCAAAGATCTTATCCTTAGGAATATCGCTTGCCGTTTTAACTGATATTCTCTCTTTGTCTCCGCCTGTTATCCTGATAGTACTTGTAACGATTCTTGTAGGATTTACTACTTCTTTTCTTGCGTAGATATCACCCTTTTGGCATGTATTTCCTGTAACTTCAGTTACTTCGCCGCCATCCATTGTTACTGTGAGCTGGCATCCCATAGGGCATCCGATACAGGTTAATTCTCTTTTTTCCATAGTTTACCACCTCACTCTTTCTCAATCTTTACAGTAATCTTCTTAAGGCCATCATGTTCTTCTAGCTGGCTCTTTCGAAGGATTATCTGTTCCATCTCACCAGGAGCCATGATCCTCTTTTGATTGTGGAAGACTCTCTCATCATCAAAGTACACACTTACAAAAGAGTTCTTGTAAACATCACCAACTCTAAATCTTACTGTTAAAAGATCATCCATTCTACCAAGATCGATAGTGCTTGGCACTGTATATCTTGCGCCTTCTGTAGCAACTATTTCGATAACCTCTTCATTTGAACCTTCCTTGCAACCGCTATTTATGTACTTAACAGCGTTCTGTCCAGCTCTTTTTGCTTCTTCAGAAACATAGTCTACAAGATCATGAACATGAAGAACATTTCCGCAGGCAAACACTCCAGGAATATTAGTCTCAAGAGATTCATTTACTATAGGACCTGATGTTACAGGGCTCATCTTAACTCCAGCTGATCTTGATAGCTCGTTTTCTGGAATAAGTCCGCAGGAAAGTAAAAGCGTATCGCAGGTATACCTTTCTTCTGTTCCAGGAATAGGCTTTCTGTCTGGGCCAACTTCAGCAATAGTAACTGCTGTCACATGCTCTTTTCCCTCAATATCAACTACTGTATGGGAGAGCTTAAGTGGAATTTTGTAGTCATCAAGACACTGAACGATATTTCTCTTAAGTCCTCCTGAATATGGCATAAGCTCTGCTACAACCTTGACCTTAGCGCCTTCAAGTGTCATTCTGCGGGCCATGATAAGTCCGATATCACCTGATCCCAGGATAACTACTTCTCTTCCAGGCATGTAGCCTTCGATATTTACAAGTCTCTGAGCTGTACCAGCTGAGAAGATACCTGCAGGTCTATAGCCTGGAATATTCAAAGCTCCTCTAGGTCTTTCTCTGCAGCCCATAGCAAGGATAACTGCTTTGGCAGGAATCTGGAACATTCCATCTTCTCTGTTCATAGCTGTTACAGTCTTGTCTGCAGCAATGTCCATAACCATGGTATTAAGCTTGTACTCGATACCAAGATCAAGAACCTGCTTGATAAATCTATATGCATACTCTGGTCCTGTAAGCTCTTCTTTGAAGGTATGAAGGCCAAAACCGTTGTGAATGCACTGATTTAAGATTCCACCAAGCTCGTGGTCTCTTTCAAGAATCAAAATACTGTCATTTCCTGCTTCTTTTGCAGCTACTGCGGCAGCAAGTCCAGCAGGACCACCGCCTACTATTACGATATCGTATGTCTTCATGCTTCGCTTTCCTCCCCTTTAGTTCTCTCGATCACGATATTGGACTTTCCGCCGCTCTTTGTGATCTTTTCGTAAGGAAGATCAAGCTCCCTGTGAAGAATCTCCATTGTTCTAGGACTGCAAAATCCAGCCTGACATCTACCCATTCCAGCTCTTGTTCTGCGCTTAACGCCGTCAAGAGTTCTGGCACCAAGTGGTCTGTGGATAGCATCTAGAATCTCGCCTTCAGTAACCATCTCGCATCTGCAGATGATGTTTCCATATGCAGGATTTTCTTTTATAAGAGCATTCATCTCTTCAATAGAAAGGCCTTCTGTAGACTTTACGCCCTTTCTAGTGCTGATCCAGCCAGCCTTTTCTTTTAAGCCCATCTTTTCTTTTAGCATATCGCCCACCATCTTGCCGATAGCAGGTGAAGCAGAAAGACCTGGTGATTCAATTCCTGCTACATCAATAAAGCAAGGTGCATCCTTAACTTCTTCTATTACGAACTCGTGTCTTTCAAGGTGAGCACGAAGTCCTGCAAAAGAAGTAATGACATTTCTCATAGGAAGGTTTTTGACATTCTCAGAAGCCTTGGAAATAACGGCATCAAGGCCTTCCTGAGTTGTGTTATTTCCTTCCTTTTTTTCTATGTCGATAGCTGTTGGTCCCACAAGAAGATTACCGTGTACTGTAGGTGTTACTAAAACGCCCTTACCATACTTAGTTGGCTGTGGGAATATTGTATGAGAAACATAGCTTCCAACCTCTTTATCAAGAAGGCAGTAATCGCCTCGTCTCTCTATGATATGCATCTTGTCAGCGCTTACCATGTTGTGGATCTTGTCAGCATAGACACCTGCTGCATTTACAATGTATCTTGCTTTATACTCGCCATTATTAGCTCTAACATGCCAGATTCCATCTGCATCTTTTTTGATATCTTCTACTTCAGTGTTGAGTCTGAACTCTACGCCGTTTACGTTGGCATTTTCTGCCATGGCGATGTTAAGTTCAAATGGGCAGATGATTCCACCAGTTGGAGCTAAAAGAGCTCCTTCCACATTGTCAGAAAGATTTGGCTCAAGCTCTAATGCTTCTTCTTTTGACAAAAGCTTAAGGCCTTTAACTCCGTTTTTTACGCCTCTTTCATACAAAACCTTAAGTCCATCAAGCTCTTCCTTGTGAACACATACGACCATTGAGCCATTTCTCTTAAAAGGAATATCAAGATCTTTGGACAGCTGATCCATCATCTCATTTCCTTCTACATTTAGCTTAGCCATAAGAGAGCCTTCAGCAGCATCAAATCCAGCATGTACAATGGCTGAGTTTGCCTTGGACGTTCCCTCACATACATCACTACATTTTTCTAGGACGCAAACATTTATATCGTATCTGGAAAGTTCTCTAGCAACAGCACAGCCAGATACCCCCGCTCCTATAACTATTACGTCTAACATATCTATCCCCTACCTTCTTATCAGATTTCTTTTGCCCAGCCTCTTGTAGAAGCAACTGCCTGCTTCCAGCCGCGAAGCTCTTTTTCTCTCTTTTCTGAGTCCATAGTACTCTTAAACTCCTTGTCTATGGACCAGTTATTTAATACATCCTCTTTGCTTTTCCAGTAACCCACTGCAAGTCCTGCAAGGTATGCAGCACCCATAGCTGTTGTCTCAACGCAGGATGGTCTAAGGACGTCAGTATCGATGATATCTGACTGGAACTGCATCAGGAAATTATTCTTGGAAGCTCCGCCGTCTACTCTAAGTCTTGTAAGCTTTCTGCCTGTATCAAGTTCCATAGCCTTTAATACATCTGCTGTCTGGAATGCCAGAGACTCAAGCGTTGCCCTTATGATGTGATATTTGTTGACACCTCTTGTAAGACCTACAATGGCACCTCTTGCATAAGGATCCCAATATGGAGCACCAAGACCTGTGAATGCTGGCACAACGTAGCAACCATTGGTATCTTTTACCTGAGTTGCAAAATATTCTGAATCTGGAGAAGAGTCAATTACTCTAAGCTCGTCTCTAAGCCACTGTATTGCAGCACCAGCCACATATACTGAGCCTTCGATTGCATAGGTCACCTTTCCATCAATTCCCCATGCGATCGTTGTCAAAAGATCATTTTTAGAATAGATAGGCTTATCACCAGTGTTCATCAGCATGAAACAACCTGTTCCATAGGTGTTCTTGGCGTCGCCTTCAGAAAAGCATGTCTGTCCAAACAAAGCAGACTGCTGATCTCCTGCAGCACCTGCTATCTTCACAGGTCCTCCAAAGAATTCAGGATCAGTCTCACCATATACACAGCTAGATGGCTTAACTTCTGGAAGCATGCTCATTGGAATATCTAAAAGATCACAGAGCTCTTTATCCCATTCAAGGGTATTGATATTAAAAAGAAGCGTTCTTGAGGCATTAGAATAATCTGTCACATGAACCTTCCCCTTCGTGAGCTTATAAATAAGCCAGGAATCTACAGTTCCAAAGCAAAGCTCACCTCTCTCTGCTCTAGCTCTTGCTCCATCCACATTATCAAGGATCCATCTGATCTTGGTTCCTGAAAAATATGGATCGAATTTAAGTCCTGTCTTGCACTGGAATTTCTCTACGATTCCAGGAACTTCTTTTTTCATCTTTTCTGCAAAGTCCGCTGTTCTGCGGCACTGCCAAACAATAGCATGAGAAATAGGCTGTCCAGTTTTTCTATCCCATACAATAACAGTCTCACGCTGATTAGTAATGCCAATAGCCGCTATATCTTCGAAGCTTGCATCGATCTTGTTCATGGCCTCACGGGCTACAGACAGCTGTGTCTGCCAAATCTCGCTAGCATCGTGCTCAACCCAACCAGGCTGAGGAAAAAACTGTGTGAATTCCTTCTGGGCACAAGAACAGATCTCCCCTTTTTGATCAAACAGAATACATCTGTTGCTTGTTGTGCCTGAATCCAATGCCATTATGTACTTTGCCATTTTATAACTCCCTTACCATAACTAGTTTCTTTTAAGAAAAAAGAGCAAAGAAAAGAATCTTCTTTGCTCTTTAATAATATAGCTTTTTTGTGCATTTTACAATAGTTTCACAAATATAGCACTCTATTTTTGTGCATTGTGCACAGGATTTTAATATGCTTTTTGTTGGAAACTGATATAGAAATTTTAGTTTTCGTTTGATTGATACTTATCTATCACTTCATAGATCTTTTCATTTGGATCATCAACCATCTGAACTGTATCTCCAAGCTCTAAAACCTTAGTCTGGATAGCAGTTCTCATCTCCCAGGTAGGAAGCCCTTCTCCATTTGGATCTCCTGTTTTGGCAAAATTAGTCCAGTACCCCACCATCATTTCTGAAAGCTTGTAGTCGTCTTCGTCATATAGACCTGGGTGTCTATATAGATTACCGTAGGCATAGGGTAGTTCTCCTGCGTGATAGTTGGTAAGACTGCCATTTCTCTTAGTGAAGTAATATTCATAGCTTGGAATTCCAAGAGTTACTTCATATCTATTCCATACATGATGAGAATAACTAAACCATAGTGCACTATAAACGGTATTAAGTGCTCCCTTGGCTTCACCAAGAGCATCAATTGCGATATGGTCATCCCTTGGAGGCAGATTCCATGGCACAACCTCCGCCATTTCCTTTGCATAATCTCCAATCTCTTCTGCTATGAGTTCCTCGTAGTTATCTCTGGTAGCTTTGATATTTAGCATGAACACATCAGCTTCTTTTGCATTAAAACCATGTAAAAGAGCTTTCTCGTGATTATTACCCTTCTCATAGGTAAGATAAGGCATCTCGTTTATTGCATAGCCATCGATTGTCATTGCTGTGTTCTTGGAAGATGTACTAAGGAGCTTGTCAGCGCTTATGCTTCTAAGCTCAGCTGATGAAGCTACCCCAAGCTCTTTTCTAAGGATATCTCCCTGTTCTATGGCCTCTTCATAGGTTCTAAAGGTGTGAAAAGGCTTTTTAGCCAGGATAGAACTTGACTCAGCAATAGCATATCTAAATAAACCTTCAGTTAATGGTGATACACAAAGAGCGTTAACACTTGATGAGCCTGCTGACTCTCCAGCTATAGTGATCTTGTTTTTGTCACCGCCAAAGGCTTCGATATTGTCGTAAACCCACTTAAGAGCTGCTATCTGATCAAGAAGTCCGTAGTTACCAGTTGTTCCATTTTCTGATTCAGCCTTTAAGTCATCAGCTGCGTAATATCCAAATGGTCCTAGGCGATATGCAAAGTTAACAAATATCACACCCTCTTTTGCAAAGGTCTCGCCTCTGTATTCTGTATAGTAAGACTGGCCTGTATTTAATGAACCTCCGTGGATATAGAATACTACCGGCTTAAGTTCATCACCTTTCTCAGGT
The DNA here is from genome assembly GCF_900103635.1 of Butyrivibrio sp. INlla18. GTDB lineage: Bacteria > Bacillota > Clostridia > Lachnospirales > Lachnospiraceae > Butyrivibrio. The sequence continues at coordinate 258,572 of NZ_FMXK01000003.1, read as the reverse complement.
GCGTAAACATTAAGATACAGACAGTCTTCACTCATAGGTTCTACATACTCATCACCAAATCTAACTTTATAATCATGATAACCAATGATCGTGGATAAAGAATCGTAAATAACGGCATTTCTTGGCTGCATCGCCATTGGTCCAAAGCTGTCACAGGCTAAAACTCCATCCCAGGGCTTTTTTGTTACAGGCTCTCTAAACCTAAGCTCTCCAACAGGAGCTTCGGCATAAGGGATTCCAGCAAACACTCTTACTGAATGATCTTCATTGTAAACTCCTGTAATGTCTCCAGATGCTACATGAACAACTTCTGTCACATCAGGATTCTTATTATCAACAGCCGGAACCCTCTTTTCCTCAGGTCCTGTAAATAAATAGTTGATCATTAGATAAGAAATAAAAATAACCCACATTAAGGCCATGCGCTTTTTGTCATATTTGTCCTTTTTCATAAAATATGCTCTGCAAACAAACATAAGCACTATTCCAATAAGAGCAAGGCACCAGCCAATGATCATATTCTTAGATAATTCCAAAAGTGCCAAATATAGCAGTGATACTATTATTACACTAATCGTAAATCCCATATGCATATCCTCATTTCAAAACACTTCAAAAAAAATCTGCGGATCGTTATAGCAAAAGTGTATACCTATCCGCAGAAGAAATCAATGCATAAAATTAAATTGTGCTAAATATTTTTTAGGATGCTTTTTTTAAGCTTACGTAACTTACTGTCCGTCAGGCTTCACTCCACTTTCCACCATCATATTAATGGCTTCCATAGCAACTTCATAAAGGGCAGCCATATCTCTCGCACCTTCATCATCCTTGCTTGCAAGCTTTCTATACTGAGTTGTAAAGTACTGCTTGGCCTGATCAATAGTTACTCTAGTAATAACATGACCATTGGTAAAAATAGTACCACTGTCCACATTATATTTGCCAGAAGTATACTTAGACTTCTGCGCTTCCCCAACTCCCATAGATTTAGCAAGTGAATGTATAAGGTCCTCTCTACCTATCGTCATAGCACCCTCCTAAAAAACTACCATCTCTCCCTCTCATTATACCCCCTTTTCACACCATAAATCCACGTCTTTTTACCCCTTTATTATTAACGGGTTTCGACGGCTTCGTAGGCGGTGTAATAAGTTTCGATGCGGTCGAAACGATAGTAGGCATCTCCTTTTATGGTGCCTATGGAACCAGGGGTGATGCATACTTCGTCTTTGTTGCTGGGGATGAGCCAGATGCAATCAACTAGTTCGTCTCCGTCAAAGAAAAGGACGTAGGCATCAACTTTAACTTTGAGGGAAGTTGGGTTTTCCGCTGCAAGGATGACGGAATTACCATCAATTTTGGTGTAGACGTAAACATCTTCGGTTACATCCTTTTCGTAAGGGGTTCGCTTGCTGATGGTAAATTCGTACATTGAAGGTAAGATGCCGCCAAGTTCTGATTTGTCAAAGCGACCTTCTATTACGAACTTGGCTCCGTCAGGTACTACCTCTGAAGTTCGTTCTGAAGTAGCAATTTCGTTACCGTCTTTGTCACGAGCTGTAAATATGCACTCGTATCTGCAAAGGTCCCCTGTCTTATTTTGAAGGACCAGCACTGGATTGCAGTTGTGATCATCTTCTCTAAAGTACTGAGCCACGATAAGAGTTCCCACTGGAAGACCACCGTAAGATGGCATATCATCGTCAGAAGCTCCTATCTCTGTACTTTTTGCAGTAGTTTCATATTCTTTTTCTATATCTTCAAAGCTCTCGAATATTGATTCAGGGTATTTACTGTTATCAAGAGAAGACTCGCTACTATCAGCTTCTGTAGTTACGATCTCGTTATACCCAGGTTCATCCTGAACTACGCCGTCACTTACATAATAGATTCCATCATTAGATGTAGCTGCAGTTACCGCCACCTGCTCATCTATAGTCTTATAGTCTTTTACCATAAAAGACATATCGAAACCGAAATTGCTATAGTTGTCATAGAGGATCTGCTTGAAAGCTCCATAGCCTTCACCCTTGTCATATGGAAGGTGAAGGCCAAAAGTATTTAGATACATTATTATTGGAACTAAGATGCCCACAAGGGACATCAAAAGAGCTCTGACTGTATTTATAGTCTTTTCCTTTGAAAGGCAATAAATACTCAGTGCAAAAGATATGATCGATGGAAATATACCGATCAATATAAAAGATGATAAAAGTCCGCAAATAGAAAGCACAATTGCTACTACAAGCATCTGCATAGAATACCCCTCGTTTTCTGTGCATAATTTACAAAAACAATTCACTCTAAAATGTCAATACTTGTATCAATATTTTTTTATACTACAATATATTGTAGTTAAAGAATTATCTGTATTTAGTATTGAGGAGGGTGTGTATATGAACAGTGTTGCAACTTTGGAGGCTTCAGATCTACGAATCATCCGCAGCATTCTTCGTTCCATGGCTAATGAGCATTGGTCTGTTCAGGAAGCTCTTGATGAATATGATATTCCAGAGTTCCTTCGTGAAGACTACGAAGCGCAGATCGAAGCCTGTTTTGTAGATTAAGTATTAAAGCATTTCAAGCTTGAATACTACTGGCATATCACTTCTAAAGTCAGTCTTCATATGAAGGCCATCTTCCTTTCTTTCGAAAGCTACTGATGAGCCATCAGCCAGTACACTAATATTCTTGATAATTCCTGAGAAGCCGTTTGAACTAGCGGCTTCTTTTTCAATTCCAAGAGATCTTACAACATATTCTCCACTGTCTGAGCACTTAAGTGCTGTAACATAGAGATTTCCCTTAGCCACTGTAAATCTAAAGTCTTCTGGTGTATACTCGATCTTTTTCTTGTCAGTGAACTGTCCGCCTGCTGCCTTTGTAGGTCCCTCTTCAGCAAATCTAAATGGCTTACTCTCATAGATAGCATCGCCGTTCTTTGAAAGCCACTCACCAATTCCAAGAAGAGTCTTTTTGTCTTCTTCTGAAATTGTTCCATCAGATTTAGGTCCAACGTTAAGAAGCATATTACCGTTCTTGGCTACAGCGTCGCAAAGGTTGCAGATGATCTCCTCTGGTCCCTTGTAATCGTTGTCTTCAATGTAGCACCATGATCTTCTGCCGATAGCAGTATCTGTCTGCCATACAAATGGCTGAGCAGTTGCAAGCTGACCTCTCTCAACGTCAGGTACAGCAACACCAAATGGGAATGCATCGTGCTTGTAGTTGATAACACCAACCTTGCCGATCTTCTCCATCTCATTGTAGTAATACGCTGCCATCTCTCTAAGATATGGCTTAAGGCAAGCTTCCTGGATCCACCAGTCAAAGTAAAGAACCTCAGGATGATACTGATCAATGATCTCCTTTGTTCTATCAAGCCAGTCCTGCATGAACTCAGCTGTAGGTGTTGGCTCAGCGTAAAGATCATAGTGATCTTCAGGCTCCTTCATAGCTGGATAGTAGAGGCTATCCTTAGTCATGCTGTCGTTGATATCGCTCTCAAATTCGCGGCCTTTGCTCATAAAGAACCAGTGCTCGATCCTGTGTGAAGAAGCACCAAAGTGCATACCTCTCTTCTCAGCGCTCTTTTTGAGCTCTCCAAGGTAATCCACCTTTGGTCCCATCTCATAAGCATTCCACTTAGAAAGCTTACTCTTATACATCTGGAAGCCGTCATGGTGCTCTGCTACAGGCACTACATATTTTGCTCCAGCTTTAACAAAAAGATCTATCCACTCGTCAGCATTGAATTTCTCTGCCTTGAACATAGGGATAAAATCCTTGTATCCAAAATCCTTGTGCGGTCCATATGTCTTGATATGGTGCTCGTACTCTTTTGAATCCTTGATATACATATTTCTGGAATACCACTCGTTTCCAAATGCTGGAACGCTATAGATTCCGAAATGAATAAAGATTCCAAATCTTGATGATGAGTACCACTGTGGTACAGTGTACTTTGATAATGATTCCCAATCTGCTGTGTAACTCATTTCTTTCCTAAATTCCTTCTCTTTTTAGTTTTGTTTTTGCTATTGCTAAGAAGATCCATTCCCACATCGTAGACCTTCCCATCAACCGCATCTGATAGCCATTTCGCCATGGATATTCCATCCTGGGTAAATGCTGTAAAGTGAAGCTCTCTGACGCTGGTGTGTACAGTGCCGCCCATGGTTATAAGCGGTATCTTCCAGTTGTTAATAAAGATACCAAAGGCTGGAGTTATCTCTTTTAACTCATGTACCATCTCTATCAACTGGTTATAATAATCTTCCTGTACATCCTGATCAGTTTCATACTTCTTGTTGATAATATCATTATAGTAGGCACTTAATAAATAGTCTCTGTCCGAACTGGAATATAAATACCTGATTTTGTCTCCATATTTCCTAAAAAGTTCTTTGTACCAATCCAAAGTAATATTATCTGAATGGATGGATCTCCAAATGCTATCCTTTGAACGCCATATATTCTTAGCTGTTTTTCTCCAGTTTTTGTATAGGAGCTGGCCACTATCTGAAAATACTGTTATGCTCCTTGCGTTTGGATAATAATCATCTATTATCTCTCCAGCAAGAGCAGGAACAGCAAAAGCTCCAGCAGAATTACCTGCTATCAAAAGCTTGTCAGGAGCAGGGATCAGCTCTTTTGCCACCTTCATACTCTCAAGAAAATTGACATAGCCATGGAAATGAAGGATATCATCCTTGCCATCTTCAGTTTTGTAAGGATAATCATTGTTGCCAACATGGAAGTCTCCAGTGGCATAAGTGATGACCACAAAGCTCCAGTCCTTGAATGGATTCTTGTCCGAAGCAATATCAGTTATACCGATATTGATGTTCATGAGCTGGGTAAAGGGTCTTAGATTATTCCAATAGTAGTTTGGAAGACCTGCTGCCACTTTGCCGCCTGTAACAGGCCTTGCAGCAGTATACTCATTCCAGGCTACACCGCCGCCTGAAAAGAAGATGCAAAGCTTTTTGGGATCAGCTTTTTTGACATAGATATAATACTCAGAACCGTCACCAGATAAGCCCTTATCAAGGGATACTCTGTACCACTTCATGTTCTCTGGCTTTTCTGGGATCTCATCTGCAAGCTTATTTTTGTCCTCCATCACTTTTCCAATGGAGTTTTCCACAAAATCTCCAACCTTGGAGGCAAATACGATTCCTCGTTTTAAGTTTTTTCTGTTTAATCTGTTTTTAAGACTCATAGTAACCGTCACATATTGAACATTTTTTCTGAGGCAACCTTAAGGTCTCTGAACCTAAAGATAAGAACCCCAACAAATATGATAAGATAAACCACAATACTGATAGCTGCTGGCCATGGCTGACCTATCTTGCCATTTCTGATAAAGATGATCTGCAAAAGAGCCATGAAAAGGTCAAAGATGATATACAAAATATACTCATCAAGTCTAAGTTTCATGACCTTGGCAATTATGATAGTTGCAAAGGCAAGGCCAATAAGTGTAAGTGGAACCATCCAGGATATCGACCATCCCAAAAATCCCGTCTTAACATCAATATAGATATCAACGATTATAGCTACGATAACTTCCCAGGTTATGACCTTAAGGAGGTTGTTTCTAAGATACATGGTTGTAAGAAGTGTAACCCAACCTGCTAGTATTCCAAGCATGATAAGACCTATTGGGGCATACTCTCTATTGGTCATGATATTGATAGCAGCAAATATTATCTCTAAGGATGCGCAAATAAATGTGCACATCTTGATAAAGGTTATATTACTGATCTTTTTCTTTTTGAGGCTAGGAAAAGAAGCACCAACCTCACCCTGTACTTCCTTGAGCTGGCCCTGACACAGTGGACAACAGCTCTTTTTACCTCTTATATTAACTTTACATTTAGGACAAATCTGCATATTACTTATTAAATCTCCTCGTCATAATCATTTGATCCAAGTTCAACCTCAATTCCCACTTCTGAAAGGCATCTAAAGAAGTTGAGCATTACTCTGTGGGTCTTGTATGGTGATACTTCGCCAAAGGTCATCTTATCTTTAAATGAGCAGACGCAGACCTGCTGGGAAGCAGCTGTCATAAAGGCACTGAATCTGTCTATATATTCCTCAACCTCTTTTGGCATACTGATCCTTCCAAGATTAGACATAGAAGTTGTGACGCCCTTCTTGGCCGCTCTGTCAAACCTGCCAATGGTGAAATCCTTGATAGGAAGCGGAACCATTTTGATTGCAAGGTTATGCTCAAGAGCTGAATATGAATTCATTGTCTTTTCAATGTTCTCTGAAGAGAGCTTTTCTTTAAAGTCTCTATCTACAGGATCTATGATGCTCTTTAAATTTCCATCATAATCTGCAGGGTTGTAATCGATATTTATTACGCCAAAAAAGTTTCTGGCTGTGCCACTTTCGTAGAACTGACGAAGGTTAACAGGTACGCTCACAACAACATGTTTTTTTCTCTGAGATCTGTTCATGGTCTGGATAACAGCCTTGATATATAAGGCAACGCAGAGAACTCCTACTGTTGTATCGTATTCATGGGCAAGTCCAAGGAATTTACTGCTTGAAACTGTACCCTCTAAAAGATGTGGTAAAAGGTTGTCATCAAGCTCTCCTGTTAACTGATAAGCCTTAACAGATGACATCTCTTTAAGCTGCTTTAATCCCTTTCCCTTACTGTAGTTATCAGTAAAGGCGTCCACATTCTTTTCCTCGATTGAAAACTCATCTATCGGCTTAATATCTTCATTTAGGTTATGCACCTTCTGAAGATACCTGATAATAAGGCTCTTAAAGAACATGAATGCTCCGGTTCCATCAGCAAGAACATGGAACATCTCAAGGTTTATCCTCTTTTCAAAAAAGTTGACTCTGTACAAAAGGTTCTTGTGACCTGGAATGTACAGAGGAAGGCAGGCTGGTGAATGTTCCTCTTCTACCACCGGCTTAAGGTCACTATCTTCCAAGTAATACCAGAAGATTCCCCTGTGAAGAACACAGTTAAAGAATGGAAATTCCTCTATAGTCTCATCTACAGCTGCCTGCAAAATATTCCCATCTACTTCTTCATTAAGCTCGCAGGTAAGTCTGAACACTCTAGTGTTAGCCCCCTTTGCAGTAGATGGCACTATCTTGGCCGCATTATCAAGCTTATACCAGTTCTTATTGTTACTCATACTATCTAATAAATCCTTATCTTTTAAAAATGTTCAATTCTGTCAGTTACTACGTCCATAGACGCCTTACTGATCCTATAGATCACATCCTCAAGGGATATGAACTTCTTGCCCCTTATAAACTTGAGGTACTTTGGAGTAAATCTCATCTTGATACCTCTTGGCTCAATTCCTAGGTTAACCTTTTCCTGAATGGTATTGCAGGTATCCTCAGGATCATGAGCAAGGCTCTTATTCAGGATGCAAAGTAGTGTCCCCGCAGTTCTTACAAATCCCTCTATGTTTGGGTCAAAGCTTACATCAATTGACTGCAAAGCCCCAACAGACCACTTCTTTATATTGTGATATATACCATATTCACAGTCAAGTTCTACAAGCTTTTCATTCATGGCATCATAGAGCCACACTTCATTGCCCTTGACGAACATATCACTTACTATGAAAAGACCTCCATCAAACGGGAATTTGATTCCTGCATCGGCGCAGCCTGTCAGCATAACATTGGCATTTATCTCAGCCACATATTCCTCGTCGTAAACCTGCTTATCCTCAATTCTTTCACTTTCCTGGTGTTCTATCTTATAAGCATATGAAGAAGGGCTCTGAACGTTAAACCTGTCTGTACCACATTCTTCAAATGGTCCAGAAACAGGGTGTATTCCCCTCTTTCTACCAAAGTAGTCAACATCTAGCATGATGCTGCTGCCATCAGTATTTTCAAATCTCTGCTCAGGTTCAAATGCAAATCCCAAAAAGTCAGAATTAACAGGCATTGTGAAATTCCTTGGCAAAAACTCATAAAGATTAGTGTGAAGAGTGTAATTACCTTCATTTTCATCAATATAAAGACTTATCTTGTGGTCCTTATCAACATGAGAAGCCACCTCATGGTCACAAGGTCTTGCGCCGTTAAAATACGCATTACCTCCAAGATATACAGGAAGATGATCATAATACTGGTCTCTATATGCCCTGCTCTTAGTTGTATTTTTACTAAACTTTCCAAAATACTCTGATGGTCCTGGGAAGTTATTATATGGCAAAGTACCGCAGATAAAATTGTTTTTATCTATAGTATCTATGCTCTTTCCTACGCAGTATTCCATAAGGTCCTGTCTAACAGTCTTTTGTACAAAGACATTGTTATAGAACCTTGCATCTCCATGGAGTATAGTCATAAATCCAGCTATCATCGTAGAATGTGGAACATGATATGGCGTGTATCTGTCAGATGCTAGCCTCTTAGTTCCATTATCCGCTCCTTGTCCTACATAGGTAAAAGAGCCAGCGATAAGATTATGTACAAATGCTATTCCTTGAGTGCTGAGCCTAGCCGCAATATCTGACAAAAGCAGATTGTGATCAACAAGTGTTGGGCCATGGGATACTTCGATAAAGATATCTTCTCCAAGTGAAAGCTCAGAATCTATTATAGTTCCTGCTGGAGGAACATTATCATGAAGGAAGTTCTGACTAACTCTTGTGCCCTGTGCTTCCCAATCAAGCCATATACCTCTTGTACAATGATCTATATGGTTTCTCCTTATCTGAGTATCTATTGCTGCATGCAGCTTGATACCAGCAATTTCAGCTCCCTCAATGTCATGCTTGTTATTGATCCTATGAATATGGTTATCCTCTATAACAGCAAAGGCTCCTCCTAAATGTCCCACAATACCTGCCTGTCCGCAGTCGTGGATATCGCATCGTCTGATAATATGCGATCCTACTGTTTCTTTATCCCAGCCATCATTAACAGCCTGACATACACATTCCCTCTGTGTCTGAGTTCCATCCTTTAGGAAGTGCGTTGTCCACTTATTGTTGTTGCCGCTCTGATAGTACTTGCCCAGACTAATACCACAGCACTTTGACTCGTAGATCTCGCAGTCCTCGATTATCCAGCCCTTAGCCCAGCCTGGTCCTACCATACCTTCCTGCATTGCTGTAGGAGGTGCCCAGTTAGTGGCAGCGTTTCTAATGGTGAATCCACTTAAAGTTATATTGTTTATTCCCATATCTGTAGGGAAAAAGCACGCTCTCCTAACACTAAGCTCTACATTTTCAGTATTTGGATCCTTTGAGCCGAAATTGGCATAGATTATGGTGCAGTTATCTTCCTGAGCCGTGAACCAGACATATTCCGTCATCTCAGGTTCCCAGGATCTCTTATCCCTAACTGGATGCATGCAAAGAGAAAGATCAAACACCTCATGCATTGATCTTCCGTTTAGATATAATTCTCCTGTGTGATGTGGATCTGCTTCTTCCTGATACCAGTCTCCTGATATTTCTGTGGTATATGGATTATATGAACCAAAGAAGCTATTTGGAATTCGCACACGCCAAACATTTTCAAAGGCTTCCCAGTCCCTTATCTCTTCTGAACCGGTAATAATAGCCTCTCCTTTGGTGGTGCTCTTATAGACTATTCTATTGTCATCAAGCCCTGAAAATTTAGGCCTGACCCACTCTCTGTATACGCCAGGTGCTACGAGGACTACATCTCCCGCCTTAGCTATATCCGCTGCTTCAGAAATAGTTTTAAAAGGATGTGAGATGGAGCCATCTCCACTTCTAAGGACGTTTCCAGCAACATATATCTGCATACACCCCTCCAATCTGCAAGTAACAACTACTGCAACATGCAAAAAACCTCTGTATACTATATAATTATATCATGTTTAAAGCATTAGAGATTGGAGATTACCATGGCACGAATGAAATTTATCTACGCTATAGCAATACTTTCTGCCTTTATTTTGGCAGGTCTTTTGATCAATTTTATTACTTCTTTGTTCTGATCAATAAATGCCCATTTTCTTTTGTTTGTATAGATCAGAATCCGCTCTTGCTATAAAGGCCTGAAGAGATATTGGTGCCTGATAGTCGTACTGAGCAATACCTACACTAACAGAAATGTCATAAGCCGTTCCAAAGGTTTCTGACAATCTCTTTACGTTGTGTTTGATCTGATCAGCAAGCCATGAGGCTTCTGCTCTATATGACATCTCTGCGATTATCGCATACTCATCTCCGCCATATCTGGCCACAAAAAATCTGCTTCGTGGTCCCTGGCAGGTTTCTTTAATAGCGTTTGCCACTCTTACAAGGGTTCTATCACCTTCTAAATGTCCATAGACATCATTAATATTCTTGAGCTTATCAATATCAACTATCAAAAGAAATAGTGAAGTTCCAGGCTCTTCTGATCTCATCTTCTGAGCAAGATACTTAAACATCTGATTTCTGTTATTGAGCTGAGTAAGTGGATCTAGTGAGATCAGGTTGTCTGTTGAAGTAATGTAAACATAGAGCACAGCCGCAACTGCTCCATAGCATAAAAGAGGTACTCTCCAGAACATTGCCTGTAATACACCAAGTAAAATAGGCGTTATAGGGAATACACCTATCATGAAATAAATGCTCCTGTCAGCGTATCTATCTTTATTCAAAGCTCTGACAAAAGCCTTTATAGAAGCAGCAAGCATATAGCCAAAAGGAACTACTATCAGTATGAGATAGAGTTTGCCACCAACGAGCTTGTTGTTCTCATCTACGTAAAACACAAGTCCTGTCTTGTAAGCAGTAAGACAAAAAGCTCCAGCTATCCATACAGGAATACTAAGAAGCACTCTATTAACAAACTTTTCAACAATAGTATCCTGCTGAAGAGTTTCAGATAAAATAAACCATATATACGACGCCACACTTAGTAGCATATAAGTAAATATGTTGGATAAGTATAGAAGCGGTTTATTACTGGTGATCACTCCGCCATCCACAAGCGCCCAGAAAATCTCCGCAAGAAAATAGAGCATCAATACAAAGATGATGTCTCCAAGATATACTTGAGAAAGCTGTTTATTTACGCCTTTTGCAATCTTATATAGTAATATTGTCAGCAAAAACATGCAGGCAATATGAGCTTCTACATAATAAAAAACATACCCCAAAGCTTAAAACCTCCAACCACCGGCATAGTATAAATTCTAACATAAAACGTTTAAGTTGTAATAAAAAATCGGCAGTTTTTATACATTCTTAAGAATTAAAAAAAGTGAAGTCCCAAGGACTTCACTTTTATACCCCATCTGCAATTGCTTTCAAAGCATCAAATTCTGATTCGTATACACCACCCATTGCCTCAAGATCTTCCCATGTGTACCAAGCCCCGCTAAGCTGCACTCCTCTGATTGAGATATCCGTCGCGATCACCATGAACGGCTTATGATTAACAACGATGTACGCCGTTCGATTAAGGCCAAATGGAGTGACAAAAACGTGGCCAGTCTCTATTAAATGATTTATTTGATCTAAGGATAGATCTTTAGATAATGGCATTGTTCTCAAGATTCAAATCTCCATAAAAAAGAAACACCAGCGAGTATAAAATTATTATACTCTCTGGTGTGTTGCGTGTAAATTCGTTTATATTTATTTAAGATTTGGTATAGTCTCTTTCTCCAAAGATGCCTGTTCCAACCCTCACAAATGTAGCACCTTCCTCGATTGCCACCTGATAATCCCCAGTCATTCCCATGGAAAGAGTATCCATCTTGACGCCAGGTATGTTCTCTGCATTGATCTTATTCATAAGTTCTCTGAGGCCCTTAAAATATACTCTGTTACTCTCAGGATCTTCTGTATATGGAGCAATAGTCATAAGCCCTCTGATGCGTATATGCTCTCTACCACATATCTCCTTAACAAAACCTAGTGCCTCCTCTGGAGAAAGACCAAATTTAGTATCTTCATGGGCCATATTTACTTCGATCAAGATATCTGCTATAAGATCATGCTTGGCGAACTGCTTCTCAATCTCATCTGCAAGCTTAACATTATCAACTGAATGGATCATGCAGACCTTTCCTGGAAGATACTTGACCTTATTGGCCTGAAGATGACCTATCATATGCCAGTTAAGTGGCTCAGTTATCTCTTCTGTCTTATCCCTTATTTCCTGAACTTTATTTTCACCAAAAGTCTTTATACCATATGCCATAGCTTCTCTAATATCCGAAACAGGCTTGGTCTTACTAACTGCAATAAGTGTTACTTCACTTCTATCTCTACCTGCTCTGTCACAGGCCTTTTTGATATTTTCTTCAACAAGATCTAGATTTTCTCGAATCATCTGCACTCCCTAGCTGTCAAAAAGCTCTTTGTTTTTCTTTATTTTTTGTTTGGCTTATTATATCATATTTATGATAAGAAAGTATTAGTATGAGGGGTTAATATCATGAATGTCAATGACATTTCCAATGGCTCAATAGTCAAAATATATGCAGCCATAAACGGCCACAGCATTGTGCTAATGACTGAGGCTATCTTTGGCGTCTCTGCCGGACTCATTGTTAAACCAATGGAATACTTTGGTAAATACATGCAGCTACTTGAGCCTTCTCAGGTTCAGATCCGTAACAAAAGAGATGGCCGCGTATATAAGTTCATGTCTACTACTATTACCCCCGTTAAGACAAGATATGGCAATTTCCATCTCATCAGATGTTCATCCAAGTTAGAGCCCGAGAACTCCAGAAGGGCTGAGAGATTCTACATCGAAAAGCTTGGTCTCATGTCTATAAACGGCAACAACTTGGACCTCAAGAACTGCATAGTTCATGACCTTTCCATGAGAGGCATTTCGCTTATCATTGATAGAGACACCGTCCTTAAGCCTGGCGACAAGCTTGCCGTCATGTTCAGATATGGTGCTTCTTTACACAACTATGAGATCAACACTGTAGTTGTAAGGAACTTTTTCGTGGACCAGAAAAAAGCCGTTGGATGCAGTATCTCTAATGTAAGCGTTGATCTTATAGGTCTTTTATCCCAAAAGAAGCATGAAAAATACACTAAGCTTGACGAAGTACCTGCAACTGATCTCAATCCTGATATTCCAAAGCAGCAGCAGATCATGGAGGTTGAAGAAGACCTTGCCAAGAAGATGATCCCAGAAAAGAAATCTGCTCTCAATATTTCATCTCAGGGCACTAATCCTCTTGATCCTGCAAACTTGGAGCACATCACTGACAAAACTCTTCGTCAAAAGAAACGTGAAGAGCACATGGAGAAGCAGGCAAAAGAAATTGAGAGTCTATTAGATCTTAGAGACGTATAAAAAAGGGTTGTCGTAAATTACGACAACCCTTACTTTTTAATACTTAATATCAGAATCTGATCTGCTTTTCTACCATATGAACAAACTCAACGTTGTTTCTAGTCTTGGAGAAGAGGTTGATGCACTGATCAACTGCATCGTCTGCCTTCATACCATTGAAGCCCTTTCTCAGGCCGTTGATAGCTGAGAGCTCCTCTGGTGTAAGAAGAAGATCCTCTCTTCTGGTGCTGGACTTTGGAATATTGATAGCAGGGAAGATTCTCTTTTCCTGAAGCTTTCTATCAAGAACCATTTCCATGTTACCTGTTCCCTTGAATTCCTCGTAGATAACATCATCCATCTTGGAGCCTGTCTCAATAAGAGCAGTTGCAAGAACTGTAAGGCTTCCGCCTTCTCTCATGTTTCTGGCAGCACCAAAGAATTTCTTTGGCATATGAAGTGCTGCTGGATCAAGACCACCTGAGAGAGTTCTTCCTGATGGAGGAACTACAATGTTGTAAGCTCTTGTAAGTCTTGTGATAGAGTCAAGAAGGATAACAACATCCTGTCCATGCTCAACAAGTCTCTTAGCTCTTTCCATGACCATCTCAGCTACTCTCTTGTGATGCTCAGGAAGCTCATCAAATGTAGAGTAGATAACTTCTGCGTTTGGTCCCTCAACTTCTTCCTTGATATCTGTTACTTCCTCTGGTCTTTCATCGATCAGAAGAATGATAAGGTGCATATCTGGGCTATACTTAAGAATTGACTTAGCAACCTCTTTGAGAAGTGTTGTCTTACCTGCCTTAGGAGGAGATACGATCATACCTCTCTGTCCTTTACCGATTGGGCTGATAAGATCCATGATCCTCATTGCTACTGATGAACCTGGCTGTTCAAGCTTGATCCTTGAATTAGGGAAGATAGGTGTCATCTTCTCAAAATCCCATCTGCCGCTGGCAACTTCTGGTTTGTAACCATTTACTGTATCGAGTCTTGAAAGAGCAGCAAACTTATCTGTCTCTTTTTTGGCTCTGCATCTACCTCTTAAGATATCACCAGTCTTTAAGTTAAACTTTCTGATGATACTAGGAGCTACATATACGTCATTCTCACCAGGAAGGTAGTTCTCACATCTGATAAAGCCGTATCCATCCTGCATAACTTCAAGGATACCATCAGCGCTATCGCCATCAGCCTCATCGAACTCTTCCTCTCTAGGCTCAGACTTCTCAACCTTTTCAGTTCTAGGTCTCTCACTCTTGTCAGCTTCTTCATCTCTTTTGATAGTCTTAACTACCACATTCTTGTGACGAACAGGAGCTTTCTTTTCATCTGCTTCAGGAGCCTCAGTCTTCTTTTCTGACTCTTTTGCTGCGCTTGCAGCCTCCTTTTCATCCATCTCGCACATAAGGTCGATTATCTCTGACTTCTTAAGTGTTGTTGCTCCCTTTATTCCCCTTCTCTTTGCAATCTCACGAAGGTCACTTAATTTTAAAGTCTCATACTTTTCTCTCAAATCAATCTCCAATCTACGGAAAAGTCCGTTATCATAAACTCTCAGTCCTCTATATTCAGGTCATAATTTTTTCTGGGAAATATAAATGACTGCACCAAAAGATGCATTTAAATAAAACACTAGAAAAATTTTTACTTTATTTTATAGTAGTAAAATACAACATATAAATAAAAAAATCAACTATTTCATTTACTTTTTTGAAAAAGTAAAAAAATAAGAGGCTACAGAAAACTGTAACCTCTCTAATGATCGGAATTTTCAATTAATTAAAATTTCCATAAAGAATCTTTGCAAGTTCAGAGTTTTTATCAAGAACCAATGTCTTTTCACCTACAAGAGATTTCTTGAGAGCATCAAGACCTCTGATGTAGCTATAGAACTCTGCCTTATCTTCTGTGTCATATGCCTTTGACAATGTCTCCATGTAGGCTGACTCACCTTCTGCTTCAAGAACTGCCGCATTCTTTTCAGCCTCAGCCTTGATGATAGCAACCTGCTTGTCTGTTTCGTTGTGGATCTTCTGAGCCTCAGCATCACCCTGAGCTGTATAAGAAGCTGCGATATTATTTCTCTCTGAGATCATTCTCTCATATACAGCCTGCTTGTTGTCATCTGGAAGGTCAAGGGCCTTGATCTGAGCCTGCACTACAGAGATTCCGTAGCCTTCCATATCTGAGTTAGCTTCCTGTGTAATGAGCTGTGTAAGCTGCTCACCTCTTGCCTCGATGACTTCGTCCTGAGACATAGATGAGATAGCATTCTTGGTAGCATTATAAACAGATGCTTCGATTCTCTCTTCTGCTCTAGCCTCAATAGCATTAAGTGTCTGAACATACTTAAGAGGATCTTCTACTTTCCAGATTACATATGTATCTGTGATCATGGACTTTTTGTCCTTGGTGATAACATCAGATGCTGGAATATCATAAAGTATTACCTTTGCAGTGATTGACTGTGTACTGTCAATAAAAGGTGTCTTAAAATGAAGACCTGGCTCCTTGGCAATTGCAACGATCTTACCAAATCTTCTAACTGTAACATACTCATTCTGATGAACGATGTATGTTGATGATCCTAGTATGATTGCAAAAACTATGATCAATCCGATTATTATATAACTAACAAATCCGCCTTTTTTCTTTTCCATATTAACTCCTTAATCATTAAAGCTATCAAGTGGTAACATCTGCTGAGTAGTTCCATCAGTAATAATAACCTTGAGATCTGGAAGAAGATCTTCCATTGTCTCGTAGAAAAGTCTCTTCTTGGTTATGTATGGCTGAAGCTTGTACTGCTCATACATTTCATTAAATCTTGCTACCTGTCCTTCAGCTTCTGCGATTCTGGCCTGCTTGGCTGCTTCTGCATCCTGAACGATCTTATCAGCAGCAGCTTCTGCCTTAGGAAGTTCCTCGTTCTGATATTTCTTGGCGTTATTTACTGCAGTCTCTTTGCCCTGCTTAGCAGTCTCAACTGACTTAAATGCCTGAACGATCTCTTCTGTTGGTGGCTCAGCATCCTGAACGGAAATGTTAACTACCATAAGTCCAATGTTCTTGTCTGCAAGTTCCTTCTGAAGTGTCTCTTTTACCTCTGACTGGATCTGACCCTTAGCTGTTGTAAGAACATCATCTACAGCGTATTTGACTACTGTATTTCTGATGCAGGCAAGGGCCATGTTCTTCATGATGGTTTCTGGGTTCTCGCTGTTGTAATATGATGCAACAGGATCACTTACTTTGTATTCAAGGTAAAAGTCTATATCAACAAAGTTGAAATCAGAAGTGATCATCACACCTTCATCATCTACTGTAATATTCTGACCATCCTTGATAACATAGCCGATTCCAATACCATGAGTAGTCATATCAACAAGATGAACCTGCTGAATGAATGGCACCTTAAAATAAAGGCCAGCGGTATCTACTCTAACAACCTTACCAAACATAGTAAGGATAGCCTGCTCCTGTTCTTTTACAGAGTAAAAGCTACCACTGACAATACTTATAGCAAAAATGATAGCAATGACTATAAGCACACTTTTAAAACTAAACTTCTTTTTTACTTCGTTAGCATAAAATTGCTTGTTTTTCTTGTTCCCTAACATATAACCTCTCTACTTTCATAAGAAATATATTGTTACACAAATAACACTTTTTCTATTATACATAATCGCCCTATGGATAGTAAATATCCATAGGGCGATTATCATTATGTTCTCATTAAGTTTTTTGATAAATCCAATCTGAAATTACTGGAAGTTTGTAATAAGAACAACGATCCTTGCTACGAAGAGAACAAATACTCCCCACATGATAGGACTAACATCCTTAGCCTTCTTTGTAGCAACCTTAAGAAGTACCCACGCAAGTACTGCAAACATGATACCTGTAGCGATTGAGTATGCAAGAGGCATCATAACTACTGCAAGGTAAGCACCAACTGCATCTGCAATATCTCCATCAAACTTAACCTTAGAGATACTCATGAGCATAAGCATACCAACATAGATAAGAGCTGGAGCTGTAGCAAATGAAGGAATTGCAAGGAAGATAGGGCTAAGTACGATTGAAACAAGGAACATGCAACCTGTTGTGAAAGCTGTAAGACCTGTTCTACCACCTGCTGCAACACCTGCACTTGACTCTACGAAACTTGTTACTGTTGAAGTACCAAGAAGAGCACCTGCTGTTGTACCAACAGCGTCTGCAATGAATACCTGACCAACTCTTGGAAGATTTCCATCTTTGTCAAGAAGGCCAGCCTTGTCAGCTACACCTACAACAGTTCCAACTGTATCAAATAGATCTACATACAGGAAGCTAAAGGTAATAGCAATAAACTGAATAAGGTGTGAGAATGCCCAACCAAAATTAAGCTTGAATGCTGTCTCAGTAATTCCACCAAGCTGAAGTCCATTTGAGAAATCTGGGAAAAGATTTGCTGTATTATATGCACCACATGCCTGAAGGATCATACCAATGATCCAGATGCTGATGATACCGATAAGAACACCACCAGTTACATTGTAGTGAACAAGAACAGCAATGATGATAAGTCCGATAAGTGCAAGATCCATATCAAGATCTGCGAAACTGCCAAGTCCTACGATAGTAGCATCGTTTGCTACGATAATGTGAGCGTTCTGCATTCCGATAAATGCGATGAAAAGACCGATACCAGCTGATATACCATACTTAAGGTTCTGTGGAATGCTGTTGATGATCTGCTCACGGAACTTGAAGAATGAAAGAATAATGAAAATGATACCCTCTACAAATACTGCTGTAAGAGCAATTGTAAATGGGTTTGCTTCATTTGCAAGCTCGCCAAGGCATACTGTGTATGCAAAGTAAGCGTTAAGTCCAAGGCCTGCTGAAAGACCGATAGGATAGTTTGCAAGAAAAGCCATTACGAAAGTTGCTATTGCTGATGCAAGGGCTGTAGCAACAAATACACCACTTGCGTTCATTACTGTTCCCAGAATATTTGGGTTTACGGCAAGAATGTAAGCCATAGTAAGGAACGTAGTAAGTCCAGCCAGCACCTCCTGTTTAACAGTAGTGCCATGCTCTTTGAGTTTGAAACACTTCTCCAACATCTTTTTTCCTCTCCTTTGAAAAAAAACAATTATATTGTTATTACACTTGAGACTTATCTGTTGAGAATACGTCCTACAGTGTATACAACCTCATAAATATTGTCATAAAACTCAAACAACACATGCGCCATGACAGATATATAGATATTCTTGGTAACAATATATGCGATGGTTACTGGAAGAGCCATAATGATCCACTCTAAGATTCCCAAAGGTCCATGTGCTCTTGTGAGGGCGCATAATATCAAACTAATGATCGTAAATATAACTGTCTGTGACTTACTATCAAAAGATATAAGAGCCTTTCTGAAGAAGAACTCTTCAGCGACAGGCTTCATAACTATCATCATAAGTGCATAAAAAAATGTAGGGATAATATCGTTGTGAACAATAATACTAACTGTATCCTCTTCCACGTAATAGGAAAAGTTCATAGATAAATAAACTCTGAGCTTACTTACAAAAAAAAGACCTGCAAAAGTAAGTAAAACAGGAATCCAAAACTGTACTAATCTTCCAAAATTTTTATATAGTTTTCTGAATGAGAATTGTTTGTAAATGAAGTAGAAGTATATCAGTAATCCTAAATAAAACCCAAAGAATAAGTGAAAGGCCTGTTTAGGCAGTATAAATGTCGCTATAACAAAAGCCAATTCCCATATAAATGGTAAATATAAACGTTTCAAGGCACTCTCCTCTGTTTATTAAAGAAATACTCCATTTATTATAAATATATGCGTTATCAAGGTCAATCCTCTTTTACATATTAAATGTATCATGCTAAAATGTTTTGTCAGACAAAGAAAAACGGAGTTATATTATGATCTTATCAGTACATAATCTATGTAAATCATTCGATGGAAAAGACATTTTAAAGAATGCTTCTTTCCATATGGAAAATAACGAAAAAGCAGCGATCGTAGGTATCAACGGTGCAGGAAAGACAACTCTTATCAAGATGATAATCGGTGAGCTAACTCCTGACGATGGAGAGATCACCTTCTCAAAAGGCATCACTTGGGGATATCTTGCTCAGAATCAGAATATCGATACTACAAACTCTATTATGGACGAACTTACAGAGGTCAAAAGAGACATCATAGAGCTTGAAGAAAATATCCGCGAAGCTGAAGAAGCCATGAAACACGTATCAGGCGATGAGCTAACAGACCTTATGAACAAATATACCCAAATGAACGAGAAGTTCCAAAGAGAGTCTGGATACGCTTGGAAAAGTGAGGTTCTCGGCGTAGCTAAGGGTCTTGGCTTTACCGAAGAGGAATTTGACAAAAAGATAAGTAACCTCTCCGGCGGACAAAAAACCAGAGTTTGCCTTGGTAAGCTCCTACTTCAAAAGCCTGATCTTATCATCCTCGATGAGCCTACCAACCACCTTGATATGAACTCTATCAGATGGCTTGAGAACTATCTTCTCAACTACAAGGGCGCTGTTCTTATCGTATCTCACGACAGATACTTCCTTGATAAGATAGCTGGTAAGATCATTGAAGTTGAAAATACAAAGGTCAGCTCTTTTACCGGCAATTACAGCACCTACGCAGTTAAAAAGGAGCAGGTACGCGCCACACAGTGGCACGCTTACATGAAACAGCAGCAGGAAATAAAGCACCAGGAAGAGGTTATTGCTAAGCTCAAGAGCTTCAACAGAGAAAAGTCCATTAAGCGAGCTGAGAGCCGCGAAAAGATGCTTGATAAGATTGAGGTTCTTGATAAGCCTATCACTATTGATGACAGGATGAAGATATCTCTTAAGCCTAACTGCGAAAGTGCCAATGACGTTCTAAGTGTTGAAGGAATCAGCAAGTCATTTGGCAACGAAAAGCTCTTTTCAGAAATAAGCTTTGAGATCAAAAAGGGCGAACACGTAGCTATAATCGGTGACAACGGAACTGGCAAGACTACAATGCTCAAGATGATCAATGGCGTAGAATCCCTTGATGGTGGCAAGATCGAGCTTGGCGTTAAAGTTCACATCGGCTACTACGATCAGGAGCACCACGTTCTTCATGATGAAAAGACACTTTTTGAAGAAATTTCAGATGCTTATCCAACACTTAACAACACAGAGATCCGAAATACTCTTGCTGCTTTCCTATTTACAGGAGACGACGTATTCAAGAGGATTGGTGATCTCTCAGGTGGAGAAAAAGGCAGAGTCAGCCTTGCCAAGTTAATGCTTTCAGACGCTAACTTCCTGATCCTGGATGAGCCCACAAACCACCTTGATATCACAAGTAAGGAAATCTTGGAAACAGCAATCTCTGGCTATGAAGGAACTGTCCTTTATGTAAGCCATGACCGATACTTCATCAACAAGACCGCTACAAGGATCCTTGATCTCACCCACGGAACTGTTGTTAACTATATTGGAAACTACGATTACTATATGGAGCACGCTGATGAGCAGAATAACAGGCTCTTTGGTGAAAGTGCAGACCTAAGCGGATCTACCCTAGCTTCTGGAAGCTTTAAGTACGAGTCATCTAATGCTGCAGCTACTCCTGTTCCTACCGTTACTACTACAAATGCAGGTGCCGCAGACTGGAAAGCTCAGAAAGAAGAACAAGCAAGAAAGCGTAAACAGGAAGCTGCTCTTAAAAAGTGTGAAGAGGAGATTTCAAAGCTTGAAGCTAGAGACTCGGAGATAAATGAACTTCTGGCTGATCCTTCAATTGGAACAGACCTTGCCAAACTTCGTAAGCTCTCAGATGAACAGGCAGAAATACAAGACAGATTAGCAGCCCTCTATGATGAGTGGGAAGAATTATCAATGTAAAAAAATGGAGTAGCCAATTGGCTACTCCTTTTATATTACTTATTAAACTCTTCTGCTATTGCATCAAGGAACTCTTCACTTCCAAGCTTAACTGGATCTGGAAGTGTTGTGATAAGAGCAAGATCTCCAGTCATGCGACCTGACTCGATGACTGATAATGTTGCCTTCTCCATCTTGTCTGCCCATGAGCAAAGCTCTTTTATTCCATCAAGCTCTCCTCTCTTTCTGAGGGCTCCAGTCCAAGCAAAGATCGTAGCTACTGGATTGGTGGATGTTGGCTCTCCCTTGAGGTACTTGTAATAATGCCTCTGGACGGTACCGTGAGCAGCTTCATACTCGTAAACACCTGTTGGTGAAACAAGTACTGATGTCATCATAGCAAGTGAACCGAAGGCTGATGATACCATATCACTCATAACATCACCGTCGTAGTTCTTGCAAGCCCAGATAAATCCGCCCTTTGACTTCATTACTCTTGCAACTGCATCATCTATAAGTGTATAGAAGTATGTGATACCAGCTTTTTCAAATTCTTCTTTGAACTCTGTCTCAAATACTTCATCAAAGATCTCTCTAAATCTTCTATCGTATGTCTTACTGATAGTATCCTTTGTTCCAAGCCAAAGCTCTTTTTTCTCAGAAAGAGCATATTTGAAGCAGGCTCTTGCAAAGCTCTTTATTGATGAATCTTTATTGTGAATACCCTGGATGATACCAGGCTCATCAAATTCATGAATAGTCTCTCTTACTTCAGTTCCATCAGCTCCTGTAAATACAAGCCCTGCCTTACCAGGTCCTGGAACTCTAATCTCAACGTTCTTGTAAACATCGCCATAAGCGTGACGAGCAAGTGTAATAGGGCTTGTCCATGTGCGGACATTTGGCTCTATTCCCTTTACCATGATAGGAGTACGGAAAACAGTTCCATCAAGAATAGCTCTGATAGTACCATTTGGACTCTTCCACATCTTCTTGAGTCCATATTCCTTAACTCTTTCATTGTTAGGAGTTATGGTTGCGCACTTAACAGCAACTCCATATTTGAGAGTAGCATTGGCACTGTCTACAGTTACCTGATCATCTGTCTCGTCTCTATGCTTGAGACCAAGATCATAATACTCGCTCTTAAGGTCGATATATGGCAGGATAAGCTTGTCCTTGATCATCTGCCATAAAACTCTGGTCATCTCATCGCCATCCATCTCGACGATAGGGGTTGTCATGTTGATCTTACTCATACTCCAAGGCTCCTTTGTAAAAAAATGATTAGTCGAACATTTCCAAGAGTCCCTTATCCACCATATTCTCATAGGCATTGATCATATGCTGATTAGCAAGCTCTTCTGCCTTATCTGGATTCTTTTCCTTGATCGCTTCCATGATGAATTTGTGCTCTACGTTGGAAACTGCTCCTCTGCTGCTAGAAAGAGTCTTTTGTCTAACTCTCCAAACGTACTGATGATAATCCTTGAGAAGGTGCTCAAGCATCTTGGAATTACATGATTCATATAAGATGTTGTGGAATCTGTTATCAAGCTCAGCCATCTGCTCCATATGTCCTCTGGCAGCATGGAACTCAGCAAGATAGATATTCTCTTCCATCTCCTCAAGCTGTTCCTCTGTGATATTGTCGCAAGCCCATCTCGCGCACAGACCTTCGAGCTTGGATCTGATCATGTAGATATCTTCGATGTCCTTGACCTTGATTCCAGTAACATAAGCTCCTCTGTTAGGAATTATCTGAATAAGACCTTCAAGCTCAAGCTGTCTGAAAGCCTCTCTTACAGGAGTTCTGCTGACTCCAAGTTCCTGACCGATAGCTACTTCTTTGAGCTCTTCATGGTCCTTGTATTTGCCGTTCAATATGTCTTCTCTGATTCTGTGGAATACACGCCCCCTCAGAGAATACTTGTCTGTAACTTCCTGTTTTAAATCCTGATTTTCCATGTCTCTCCTTCAGTCTTTAAGAAACTGCTACAATCTCGCCCTCTTTGACAACAATTCCAAGTTCTTTGCCGACACTTTTGATCTCGCTTATAAGCTCTTTATCAGTCATTACTGTAACTCTTCCGTTAGCATATTCATTGTCAACCCACTCTTTTATCTTGACTACAAGTGGTGATGACTTAGAAAGAGCATGCTCATCCCTAAGCTTGTAATGGATATTGATCCAATGAGCTATACCTGCAAGTCCTGATGTATTAGATACCGCACTTACTGGTGGCCTTCTAAGGAATTTGTCTGTATCAAAAATGTTGTAAATCTCTTCATTTTTCAAAAGACCATCTGCATGAATTCCAGCTCTTGTAACATTGAAATTCTTGCCTACAAATGGTGTGTTAGCTGGTACTGTAAAGCCAATCTCTTTCTCGTAGTACTCTGCAAGATCTGTAATAACAGTGGTTTCCATACCATCCAAAGTACCTTTGAGCTGGGCATATTCAAATACCATAGCTTCAAGTGGCGTATTACCTGTCCTCTCTCCAATACCAAATAATGAAGTATTAACGGAAGAACATCCATAAAGCCACGCTGTTGTCGAATTTGTAACAGCCTTATAAAAATCATTATGACCGTGCCACTCTATGAGTTCACTTGGTACACCTGCGTTTGTGTTGATCGCATAGATGATACCCTGAACACTTCGTGGAATAACTGCACCTGAGAAGTTTACTCCATATCCCATAGTATCGCAAGCACGAATTTTGACCGGAATACCATATTCATCTTTGAGCTTCATAAGTTCTACACAGAATGGAACTACAAAGCCGTAGATATCCGCTCTAGTAATATCCTCAAGATGGCATCTTGGGCTGATTCCTTCCTCAAGGCATGAACGAACAATACTAAGATAATGCTCAAGTGCCTGTTTTCTAGTCATCTTAAGTTTCAAGAAAATGTGATAATCAGAGCAGGATACCAGGATTCCTGTTTCCTTCATTCCTATCTCTTTTACCAGTTTGAAATCCTCTTCACTTGCGCGGATCCAGCTGGTAACCTCAGGGAATTCATATCCCCTCTCCATACATTTATAAACTGCATCTCTATCGCTCTTACTATAAAGAAAGAACTCACTCTGCCTGATCATGCCATTTGGGCCGCCAAGCTTATGGAGCATGTCAAAAATATCAACTATCTGTTTGGTAGTATATGGTGCTCTAGACTGCTGTCCATCTCTGAAAGTGGTATCTGTTATCCAGATATCCTTTGGCATGTTATGTGGAACGATTCTGTCGTTAAAAGGAATCTTAGGAACTTCCTCATAGGGAAACATATTTCTGAATACGTTGGGTTTTTTGACGTCATCAAGAATATACATATGCTCTTCGATCTGTAGCAGATTATTCTTGTTGTTCATGGTTACAGGTCGATTCTGAAATGCCGATACTTCGCTCATAATTATTTCCTCACCTACAATAACAATGACTTTGCGTATAATTGTATACAATCATACCAACAAAGTCAAGGAATAAAATTTAATAAGCTAATTGGTTAAAGTGATAAAGAGCCTAGACCATAAAAAGAATGAGTCGCAAAACTCACTCTTAGAAACTGCTCTTCCTTGTAAAATACTTCTTTATCTCTTCTATTGGCTCTGGTTTAGCGTAATGATAACCCTGAACATACTCAAATCCATGATCAACGCTATACTGATTCTGGCATTCATCTTCTACGCCTTCAACCAACGTAATAAAGCCGTTCTTTTTGAAAACTTCTATCATATAAGTAACGATATCGTCCATCTTGTCATCATCAAGAGCTTTATACAAAAGAGTCTTATCAAACTTGATAGTCTTGAAGGGACAATTCATAACTCTTTCTAATGATGAATAGCCTGTGCCAAAATCGTCCAAGTAGAACTGAATTCCCTGATCTGTAAGCGCCCTCATGTTCTTGGTAGCTATATCAAAATCTTCAAACATTGCTGATTCAGTAACTTCCAGCCTTATCTTTGAAGGATCAAAATCATACTGTCCCACAATATCCATTAGGTCGTCAAACATGTTAGCCTGAGACAGTTCTTTTGATGAAACATTTATAGAAATAGCATCAAAATCATAGTAGTTCTCGATGATGCTGATCTCTTTGCATACCTTCGTTAGCATAATGCAGGTCAGAACATGTATAGTACCCATCTGCTCTGCGATAGATATAAAGCTGTCTGGATAAATTAGCCTGTCTCCAACTTTAAGTCTCATAAGAGCTTCAGCAACTCTAAAAGTTCCTGTTCCTACGCTGTAGATTGGCTGAGCATAAACAACAACTCTCTCATCTTCCATGTCCTGTCTTGCTTTGATATCCTTTAATACCTTAGATATCTCATAATGCTCTGCAAAATCATCATAGTCCTGAGGCCCAGTCACATAGAAATGACTGCTGTTCTGCTCTTCAAATCTGTGCCCTATAAATCCAAAGAACTGTCTGACCTTTAATACATTGTCCAGTTCAGGTATTACCTTACCTGAAACCAGAGAATAATTGAATGGAATGTCCATATTGACCTTGGCTGCCTCAAATACGCCGCGAAGCCTGTCTATATACTCAAGCGCAGTCTTGTCATCCACATCTTCAATGACATTTATATACTTTTCATCATCTATCTTGTAGATCCTTATCTTGTCACTTATGGCTTCGATTTTTCTAAAGATTGAGGTGCCTCTGTAGATCATACCATTATCAATGCTGATGATATTCTCAATGTCAGGCATTTTAAGATATGCACATGCCACATAGATATTCCTTTTTCCAAGATACTTATCAAGATGAACATCAAGTGCGTATTTACTCTGGCAACCTGTGAGCTCATCATATGGAATACAGTGAAACAGGAGGAATCCAATAGCTAGTACCGGCACATAAGTTGTCGATGAAAAGACAAAATGACTGGTACCTACTGTAATAAACTGAGTTATGAGGATCACCATGTCTAAAGGAACAAAAAGACATACTGAGTGCCAGATCAGTCTGCTGATATCCTTCTTGTTGTTGACTGTAGCAATAAAGCAGGCCACAGCACAGACCATACCTGCTGCGATATAGTACCTCACAAAATGCGTGATATCTATTCCATCAAGTTCAAAGGTATATAGTCCACTGGCAGCTATCTCAAAAATAATACCTAAAACATAGATTATAGAAAGAACTACATAAAGAATAATGAATTCTTTCCTCTGACTGCGCCTTACAATAGACATCATGTTCACATAGGCAAATATGCAGAACAAAATGCCATTATACGTGATCAAAAATCCGATCAGCAAAAATGCAAAAACTATCTTATTATAAAAAGCTGCCGGATTATTAGCTACCATCAAGATCGTCATCTGCAACATCGACGCAATTATAGATAACACCGTGCCACCCAAAATATACCTATATCCATAAGTCTTCTTAGGTTCCGTATAAAACATCACAAAAAGCAGGAGCTCTGCCATCAGAAGTCCTGCTATCTCACCTATATAATTATATTGTACAAATCCCTCAATCATATTTTTATCTTAACACAAAAGAGAGAAAATCATACACAAATATTTGTAAAAACAATTTTCATCCCATCCCGCCCACAGCCTAAGCCCCACGGGGTGCCACCCTATGGCATATTATTTGTGAATCTCTGAGGATTTTTCTTTGTTCATGAGGGTCTGATTTCATCCTTGAAATTCCGTTTTTGAAACACTGTCTGAGTCTTTGATGCCATTTTTGCTGTAAAGTTTTGTTTTGCCCTCATCAAGAAAACGATACTTTTCTATATGCTCATGCAGTTTTTGTTTAATACGCATGCTCTTGCTGCAAACTTGCAGGGCGGAATTTATAATAAGTGGTCATAGGAGCTACGCTCCAATAACAGAAAAAGAGACGACTCTCCAAGCTAGCTTGAGAGATCGTCTCTTTATTCTGTTAACAAAGCCCGCAAAAAGCGGGCGTGACCACTTATTATAAATTCTTAACGCCCTGCTTCAAACAACGCAAACCGCATGCGTGTCAAAAACTGCTTATGAGCATAAGAAAATGGCGTTTCCTTGAAAATCGTTCAAACCCAAAACTTTACAGACAAAAATGTGCCTCAAAGACGAGTTTGTTTCAAGGAATTTCAAGGATGAAATCAGGCCCCATGAACATAAAAATCCGAAGGATGAACAAAAATATGCCATAGGGTGGCGTCCCGTGGGGACCTAGGCTGTGGGCGGGGATGGGATGAAAATGCCATAAAAAACCCTCCGTTTTACCGGAGGGTTTTGAATTATTCTTCTGCGTTTGCTGCTGCAACCTTTTCAGCTCTTTCTGCAACTTCTTTGTTCTGGACATCGGATGGTGCCTGCTCATATCTGATGAATTCATATTCGTATTCGCCGCTACCACCTGTCATGGAACGAAGCTGTGTGTTGTAGCCGTAAAGTTCCATCATAGGAATTTCTGCCTCGATGACCTGTTTGCCTGTGAGGGAAGGATTCATTCCAAGAACTCGTCCCCTTCTCTTATTGAGATCACCCATTACGTCACCAGTGTAGCTATCTGGAACTGTAACTTTCAGTGAAGCTATAGGTTCAAGAAGTACTGGCGTTGCATCCATGAAGCCCTTCTTGAAGGCGTTGGATGCTGCAACCTTGAAGGCCATTTCTGAAGAATCAACCGGATGGTAAGATCCGTCATAAAGAACTGCCTTAACACCAACTACAGGATAAGCTGCAAGAGGACCTCTAAGAACCGACTCTGCAATACCTTTTTCTACAGCAGGGAAGAAGTTCTTTGGAACAGCTCCTCCTACTACTTCCTGATCAAATATATAAGGAGTTGTTGGATCACCTGATGGTTCGAAACGCATCTTAACGTGTCCATACTGACCATGTCCACCAGTCTGCTTCTTGTACTTGTATTCTACATCAGAGTTCTTTCTGATAGTCTCCCTGAATGCTACCTTTGGCTTTGTAAGATCGATCGCAACTTTGTATACGTTCTGAAGCTTACTCTGAACAACTTCAAGATGCATATCGCCCATGCCATAAAGAAGTGTCTGACGGTTTTCAGAATCATTGACAACTCTAATGGTCTGATCCTCAGCTGCTATCTTGGCAAGTGACTGCGCGATCTTGTCGATATCACTCTTATTCTGTGCATGATATCTCATTGCTGTGTATGGCTGTGAGATGTCCATCTTAGCGTATTGGATAGGTGTAGCCTTTGTTGAAAGAGTATCACCTGTAGCCACATCAAGCTTCTGAAGAGCGCCCAGGTCTCCAGCGTGAAGCTCGGGAACTTCAGTTGTCTTGTTACCCTGGAGCACATAGAGTTTACCGATCTTTACCTCCATGTCTTTTCCTGCAACAAACATCATATCATCTGGCTTTAAGACACCTGAACGAACCTTTATAAGTGAGTACTTACCAATGAATGGATCGATCATTGTCTTGAATACGAAGGCTGTCTTTGGCTTGGAGAAATCAAAGTCAGCTTCGAAGATTTCATTCGTATTAGTATTGATACCAGCCATCTTGCGGTTTTCTGGGCTAGGCATATACTTAACGATATCATCAAGAAGTGTATAAATACCCTGACAAAGAGTACTAGAACCCATCTCGATAGGTACGATGGTTCCGTCACAAACGTTACCACGTACTGCAGCTCTTATCTCAGCTTCTGAGAATGTATCACCATTGAAGTATCTGTCCATAAATTCTTCTGATGTCTCAGCTACTGATTCTAAAAGAGTATCACGGAAAAGCTTAAGGTTTGCCTGGTTGTAATCAGGAACCTCACATTCCACAACCTCTTTTCCTTCCCACTTAAAGCCCTTTTCCTGAATAACATTTACGTATCCAACGAACTTCTCGTTCTCACGGATAGGCAAATTGAAAGGAGCCATCTTCTTTCCATACTTGTCGGTCATATCCTGTACAACCTGTCTGTATGAAACAGTATCAATATCCATATCAGAAACAAATACCATGCGAGGAATCTTATACTTTTCGCAAAGCTCCCAAGCCTTCTCTGTTCCAACCTCGATACCAGCCTTACCTGAAACAACGATAATAGCTGCATCTGCAACACTTATTGCTTCTTCTACTTCACCTACAAAATCAAAGAATCCAGGAGTATCCAGAATATTGATCTTGTGACCATCCCACTCGAGAGGGATTGAAGAGGTGCTGATAGAAAACTGGCGTTTCTGCTCTTCTTTGTCGAAGTCACTTATAGTATTACCATCTTCTACCTTCCCCATTCTTGATGTAAGTCCGGCAAGATAAGCCATCGCCTCTGCTAATGTAGTCTTACCAGCGCCACCATGTCCAAGCAGTACCACGTTTCTAATCTTGTCAGTTGTGTAAACGTTCATATCTTGTCCTCCAGTCGCTTTAATTTGGGTAAAATGTATGAGATATGATACAGGTCCCCAAAAAACTTATAAGTACATTTTACTAAAATACATGTATCAAAACAAGTATTATAGTTTATTTTGCACAAACAATTGTGAACACTTTGTTTCCTGTGCCGATATTGATTTTCGTACATTAAAGTGTTATAGTGAATATCTAGAACATAAGATTTTTAGGGGGGTCTTTAAAAATGTCTTTTAAAAGATTTGGATTTATAGGCCTTGGGCTTATTGGTGGTTCCATCGCAAGAGCTATCAAAGATATTCAGCCTGATTCCTATATTCTTGCATATACACCTCATAAAGAGACTGTAGACACAGCTCATGAAGCAGGTATTGTCGATAAGCCTCTTTACGAGATTGGAAGTGACTTTGGCAGCTGCGACATCATCTTTTTGTGCGCTCCTGTTGAGATAAACAACGATAATCTCGAAAAGTTAAGGCCATTTATTGGCGCTGATACCCTTATCACTGATATTGGCAGCGTCAAGAACGGCATTCATGAGAAGGTAAAAGAGCTAGGACTTGAAAAACAGTTCATAGGCGGACATCCAATGGCTGGAACAGAGCGCATCGGTTTTAACAATTCAAAGGCTAGTCTTTTGGAAAATGCCTACTACATTCTCACTAAGACTGAAGCCACTGATGAAAACAAGCTTTCAGAATACGCAGACCTTGTTAAGAGCATTGGTGCAATTCCTATCATTGTTCCATTTTTGCAGCATGATTACATTACTGCAGCCATAAGCCACGTACCTCACGTGATCTCAGCTTCACTAGTTAATCTGGTTCACGACAACGACTCAGAGGATCAGCTTATGAAGACCATTGCGGCAGGCGGATTTAAGGATATTACCAGAATTTCCTCCTCTTCACCTGTTATGTGGCAACAGATATGCACCACTAACTCTTTTAACATTTCAGAACTCCTTAGCAAATACATAGATTCACTCTATGACATCAAGCTTGCTATAGATGAGCATGATGAAGCTAAGCTCCTTGATTTCTTTGGAAATGCCAGGAATTACCGTGAGTCCTTTGTAGAGACTTCAAGTGGTCCTATTCCTCAGCAATTCACTATTCATGTGGACATTGCAGATAAGCCAGGTAATCTCGCTAAGGTAGCAACACTTTTATCAGACCATTCTATAAACATCAAGAACATTGGAATCGTGCACAATCGAGAATACGAACGAGGCACACTTCGCATAGAATTCCACAACAGTCAGGGTAAGGCAGATGCACGCCAAGTACTGACAGACAACGGTTACACTATTCAAAACAGCTAATACCGGAGGATATCATGATTTCATTAGAAAAAGCACATCACCCACTTAAGGGTAATGTCTATGTTCCAGGAGATAAATCTATATCTCACAGAAGTATAATGTTTGGTGCTCTTGCCAAGGGCACAACAGAGATAACAGGCTTTCTTGAAAGTGCGGACTGTCTGTCCACAATTGACTGTTTTAGAAGGCTTGGTGTCCACATCGACCACACCATAAGGCCTACAAACGGCGTGCCCAAGATCACCGTTCATGGAAATGGTCTTCACGGCCTTTCCGCTCCATCTAGAACTCTTTTTACTGGAAACAGCGGAACTACCACAAGACTTATGTCAGGTATACTGGCTGCACAGTCCTTCGACTGCAATATCACAGGTGATTCATCTATTGAGAAAAGACCTATGAAAAGAATCATCGAGCCCCTTACACAGATGGGTTCTGATATCAGTTCGATCATGGGTAATGACTGTGCTCCTCTTCACATTAATGGCGGCAAGAAGCTTCACGGCATAAACTACAGAAGTAAAGTTGCTTCTGCTCAGGTAAAATCCTGTATTCTACTTGCTGGTCTCTACGCAGAAGGTGACACTGTTGTATACGAACCAGCTCTTTCCAGAAATCACTCAGAGATCATGCTCTCTGCTTTTGGTGCAGATATCCACAATGAAGTTGCAAGAGATGGAAGCGCTGCTGCTATCCTGCATCCAGGCACAGAGCTTAGAGGCATGAGCATAAATGTTCCAGGCGACATCTCATCTGCAGCCTTCTTCATTGCTGCTGCCCTTGTAGTTCCTGGATCAGAGCTTGTTATAAAGCATGTTGGTATAAATGAAACAAGGTCAGGCATCATCACTATCTTCAAGCAGATGGGTGCTGATATCACTCTTGAGAACATCCAAAAAGACGGCGAGCCTACAGCAGACATCGTCGTAAGATACAGTGAGCTTCACGGAAATCAAAATGGAATCTTTGAGATTGGTGGCAAAGACATACCTACTCTCATAGATGAGATTCCAGTAATTGCCGTAGTTGCTGCTACCGGAAACTTTGAGACCATTATCAAAGATGCCGCAGAATTAAAGGTAAAAGAATCTAACAGAATAAATTCAGTTGTAGAGAATTTAAAGGCCATGGGCTGCGATATCGAGGCAACTGATGACGGAATGGTGATCCACGGTGGCAAACCTTTACAGGGAGCAGATATCAACTCCTACAACGACCACCGTCTTGCCATGAGCTTTGCAATTGCTTCTCTTGCTGCAAATGGCACCACAAGGATCCTTGATGAGAGCTGCGTAAACATCTCCTACCCTTCATTTTTTAACGACCTGCTAAGCCTTATCTAAGTATTTTTTATATTGATAAATTAATTATTAAATTCCTTTTTTCGGCGCCATAATTAATATTTTTTTGATAAAATATATTTGTCATTGAAAATACAAAAAGCAGAAAGAAGGGATGTATCAAATGGCTGATAGATCAGATTTAATTAACCAGCTTGCTGCATCTATGGGCGCAGGCGATTTTGCACAAACAAAATATGAAGAGTCTCGTTATGATCCAGAGACTGGCACCCTTTATTGCAAAGGTATGGCTATTTCAGGAAGTGTAGCCGAAAAGGCCATCAAGCATTTTGAAGTACTTGAAAAGAAATGCGATCTCGATGATCCTAATTCAAGACAGATGGCCATGATCTACAGATGCGCCTCTGAATCCATCAAGATGATGCAGAATCCAAGAGTTATGGAGACTATCCGTAAGGAAGCTGAAAATAACACATTGTTTAATGAATAAAAACAAGGACATGACCATTTGGCCATGTCCTTTTATTATGCTTAGTTTTCTTATTCTATTTTTTCCCAAGCTATGCCCTTTTGTCTGGTAAATTCTCTAGTCTCATCCATAGGCATTGGCTTCCCAAAGTAAAATCCCTGTGCTCTTTCGCATCCAGAACTTTTAAGGAACTCGTAGTGTTCCTCTGTTTCAACACCTTCACACAGAGGAGATACTCCAAGGGCCACCGCACCTTTAAAGATAAAGCTCATGAGCTGACCGGTTCTTGGGCTATTGTCATAGCTTCTAAGGAACACCAGATCAAGCTTTAATACATCAAACTCATAGTCTGCTATGGTATTAAGTGATGAATAGCCACTTCCAAAATCATCTATCCAGATATGATATCCCTTATCTCTTATTCTCTTACACTCATTCTTAACAAGTCCTGAAGTATCGTTGAATGCGCTCTCTGTGATCTCTATATCCAGCATATTTCTAGGCATTTCACATGGAATACGAGCTTGCTCAAGGGCTTCAAAAACATCACATATCTCAAAGTCATGTCTTGAGACATTGATAGAAACAGGAACCAAGCTCTCCCCGGCATCTTTAAGCTTCTTGTAATCCTCGCAGACCTTCTTCATAACAAAGGTATCCACAAGATGTATCAAGTGGAACTGCTCCAACGTTTCAATGAAATCTCCAGGATTAAGCATTCCAATATTTGGATCTATCCATCTTACGAGGGCTTCATATCCGCAGATCTCACCAGTCTTTACTCTTATTACTGGCTGGTAAAAGACCTTTATATATTCCTTCTGTATTGCTTCTTCAATATGATCTACTACATACTGCTGCCTTCTTAGTTTTTCTCTCAAAACATCATCATAAACGCAGTAATTAAGGTCATGTCTTCCCTTTATGCTATTGCAGGCAAGTCTTGCGTGATCACAAGCAAGGCCCACTTCTGCCCTAACATCATCAAGAAAATAGATTCCCGCTTTGATCCTTACCTTCTTGTTCACATCCTCAGAAAGAAGCATCTTTTTAAACACAAGCTCTACCTTTGACAGTATCTCGTCCCTACTGCCTGTTGCACATACCATAAAGTGATCATCTGAAAACCTGGCAACAGTAGCTCCATTAAAGGTATCCTTAATGTTTTTTGCTAGATCGCACAAAAGCTCATCACCCATCTTAAATCCGAGGCGCTCGTTATATAATTTAAAATTAGGGATATCAAAATAGACAAAGGCTACGTCTTTTCTCCGTCCTTCTGGTGAAGACATCATATTCTGAACAATATGGTAAAAGAAGGACATGGTAAAGAGACCAGTTAACTTATCCGTCTCTTTATTTCTATACAAAAGCTCTGCCTCAGCAAAAGAATTCCTACTGGTGTTAAAGTATTCGTTTTGATCAACGTCTACAATATAAACATAAAAATAACTCTTTCCATTAATAGAATGGAGTAAATGTCCAAAATCCTCAATAAATCTGATATCACCAGACTTTGTCCTTATTCTGTATCTTACGTAGTCGTGCCTCTTTTCACCAAAAATAGTCTGTGCCTTGATAAGGGTCTCTATCTTCTGGATGTCCTCTTCAAGGACCATTCCGGTAAAAGAGCCGCCAACATACTCCATGAATTCTTCAAAAGTATTGCAACCAAATAGATCTATGACATTAAAATCTGCAAAGACGATATGCTCGTCTCCTTCAGCCTCATAGACAAAAAAGCCACCTGGCAGATTAGTTGGAAGCAAGCCGCACACCTTAGTATCAAAGAATTCTTCCCTCATAGTTTTTCCTCCTACGAGACAAACGCCGTGCAATACTTCGTGAAACTATTTACATTATATCATACATTTTTACGTGAACTTTTTAGTTATACTTTTTTAATAATCGTGCCCTCGTACCCTTTTTCCTTGAAAAGACTCATCATTTCATTGGTAAGGCTATAATCAAGGGGCTGAAGCTCAATATCAGAAGGGCTTACCCACTCTGCGTATTTTAGCTCAGACTCGTCCATTGTAATAGTCCTATCACCTGTAACATCACAGTAAAAGCCAACTAAGATGTCACTGGCAATGCCCCAGGGCTGCGACTTATAGTATCTTACATTTGTAACCTTAAGACCTATCTCTTCCATTACTTCGCGCTGAACTGTCTCTTCTAAGGTCTCACCTATCTCAGTAAAGCCTGCCACAAGGGCATTTAACGCAAATCCCCTTCTATACTTTGTAAGAACTATCCTATTTTTTTCCTTATCAGTAACACCTATGATAACTGCAGGATTGATCCTTGGATAAATGATGTTACCACACTTAGGGCAGATTCTAGCTCTTTCTTTTGGATGATCCTCATTTTTGCTTCCGCATTTTCCGCAATAGTTTGTGACCTTATACCACTCGTCAAGCTGAAAAGCTGTAAATATGGCATATACATAGTGCCTTGGATAAAGAAACTCTTTTCTCACATCCTTCATGGCACAAAATGAAAATCCATCTGCAATATGGTCAGTTAGTTCATTTGGCTGATATAGATAAAAGTCTTCCTCACCAACGTTGAACACGTATTTTAGGTTATCCTTTTCTAGATCTGCAATATCTTTTACCCTTGGAAAGGCTATGCCCTTATCAGCATCATTTATGGTCAAAAGAATCTCTTTGCCCCCGTCAAAGTCCCTAAACACAAGGACAATATCTTCACTTGATGGCTCTTTACCTGCTATAAACTCGTTATGTAAATGGTATGGCTTAATGTCCTGTATCATCTTATGTCTCCTTCATCTTGTTAAAACGGTAGTCCCTTGGGCTTACTCCATACATTGCCCTAAAGGTCCTGTGAAAATAGCTTGTATTCTCATACCCAACAGAGTACGCAATGTCAGTTACTGCAAGGCTAGTGTTCTTTAAAAGATAACAGGCCTGACTCATCTTCTTTTCTATTAAAAGCTCCTTAAAGGTTTTACCTGCTCTTCGCTTGATCATACGACTCATTGTGTAGATGTCAATATGGTTTCTTTCAGAAAAATCCGATAACGAAGCGTCTTTGTACTCACTCTCCATGTAATTAAGTAGCTGGATCATAAGATTTTGCTCATAAGAACTTCCTGATACCTGTATCCTATCTGCGTAGTCCAAAAGGTTCTGAAACAAAAGCTCCATAGTAGACTGGCTCAAAGTACGTTTGTTTCCTGGACTTGTAAGCATGATCCAGATAAGGTTTTCCATAAGATTCTGAATAGGAAGTACGCCAGATACATCAAAATACAGGTAATTACCGCCCATATCCTTGTCTGTAAGGCAGCTGATGATAAAGTCAAGTAGCGCACTAGAGGTCCCCTCAAGCTTATTTAATATGGAGTCAAAAAACTGCGGCAAAATAATAAAGTTGACTGCTATATCATCCTTATCTGCAGGCAGGATCTCCTGTCTTGCATGCTGGTTCATAAAAAGAAGATCTCCTTCATGCAAAGTAAGACGCTGTCCATCTATGATGTGCTTGGTTGAACCACTGCACATATATACAAATTCAACGAAGTTATGGGTATGCTCTGGAAAATGAATAAACCTGGTATGAGGCCTTATATCGATGAGTTTGCCCCTTGCCAAAAGAAGCGACGCGTCAACCTCATTTTGCTTGGACATGGAGCCCTCACTCTTGTAATAAAGGCTTCTGTTGATATCCTGACTTCCAGCTAATATCTCTTTTTCCTCATCTGTAATTAAAGAAAGTTGTTTAAGTAATTTCTTATCCATGCTCCCATTCTATCACAGATTTGCAAATAAGGACGTTAATTTTCTCAAATAGAGACCTATAACTGCAAATTAAGGCACTTTACAATAACCCTATGATCAAAAGAAATATCTAATGAAATAAATAGGAGAAAAAGTATGAAGGTTTTAGATTCTGAGCTATTAAAGGGCTATGCAAGAATGGCAATGAACGGCTTTAATCAGGGCTGGCACGAAAGAAACGGCGGAAACTTAAGCTATCGCTTAAAGGCAGAAGAAGTTGATCTTTTAAAGGATGACTTTAACTTTTCTGGAGACTGGCAGGAGATCGGTTGGCAGAAAAATGATGAGTCTGCCTTCCCAGGTCTTGCTGGCGAATTCTTTATGGTAAGTGGTTCTGGCAAATATTTCAGAAACATCGAACTTGACCCTGCAGCTAATGTTTGCATCATTCAGCTCAATGAAGAAGGAAACAGATTCAAGAAGGTTTGGGGCCTTGTAAACGGTGGACGCCCAACATCTGAGCTTCCAACTCACCTTGCAAACCTTGAAGTATTAAAGAACAGAGATGAGAACATCCGCGTGGTATATCACTGCCACCCTACTAACACGGTAGCTCTTACTTACGTTCTTCCACTTGATGAAAGAGTATTCACAAGAGAGATCTACGAGATGGCAACTGAGTGCCCTATCGTATTCCCAGAAGGAATCGGCATCGTGCCTTGGATGCTCTGTGGCGGCAAGCTCATCGGTGATGCCACATCAGAGATCATGAAGACCAAGGACATTGCAGTTTGGGCTCACCACGGTGCATTCTGCTGCGGCTACGACTTTGACCTTACATTTGGTCTCATGCACACAGTAGAAAAGGCTGCTGAGATCTTGGTTAAAGTAAGATCAATGACAGATACAAAGGTTAATACAATAACTCCTGAGCAGTTCAGAGAACTCAATGCTCCATTTGGAGTAAACATCAATGAGAAGTTCCTCTATGAGAGACATACCTTCAAGATTGGCGAGATGCCACAGGACTAATACTTTTCAGGAGGATAAATAATAATGGAAAATAATTATTATCTGGCTGTTGATATTGGTGCTTCTTCAGGCCGTCACATCCTCTCACATATGGAAAACGGCAAGATCGTTCTAGAAGAGATCTATCGCTTCTCAAATGAAAATGACATTAAGGATGGTCACCGCGTTTGGGATACAGAAAGGCTCTTTAGTGAAGTTGTAAAGGGTATGAAAAAATGCAGTGACCTTGGCAGAATTCCTGTGTCCATGGGTATAGACACCTGGGGTGTTGACTACGTTCTCCTTGATAAGAATGGTCAAAGACTTGGTCCTTGCTATGCCTACAGAGACTCAAGAACTGAAAAGATGGATGAAGAAGTATATAAGATCATCCCTCAAAATGAGCTCTATTCTAGAACTGGTATACAGAAAGCTATATTTAACACTATTTATCAGCTCATGGCTATGAAGCGTCAAGAGCCTGAAGTCCTTGATAAGGCAGAGACTCTTTTGATGGTCCCTGATTACCTGCACTTCCTTCTTACAGGAAACAAACTTCAGGAATACACAAATGCTTCTACTACTCAGCTTGTAAATCCTAAAACAAATGAGTGGGACTATGAACTAATTGAAAAGTTAGGCTTTCCTAAAAAGCTCTTTAATAAGCTGAATATGCCTGGCACGTTTGTAGGTGGTCTCCTTCCTGCCATCAAAGAACAGGTAGGCTTTGATACAAAGGTTGTACTGCCAGCAACCCACGATACAGGTTCAGCAGTAATGAGTGTTCCTTCAAACTCAGAAGACGTGCTTTACATCTCATCCGGTACCTGGTCTCTTATGGGGTGCGAACTTATAAAGGCCAACACTACTCCTGACGCAGAGAAAGCCAATTTCACAAATGAAGGCGGCTATGACCATCGTTATCGCTTCCTTAAGAACATCATGGGGCTTTGGATGATACAGTCTGTCAAAAAAGAGCTTGAAGAAGGCTATCAGTTTGCAGGAAGAGGAAGTGATGAAGACTTTAGTTTCGCTCACCTGTGTGAAAAAGCTTCTTTTGAAACAATTGATTCTCTAGTTGATGCCAACGATTCAAGATTCCTTGCTCCTGAGTCCATGATCAGAGAAGTCAAGGACGCATGCTGGGAAAAGAACCTTGAAGTTCCAGAAACTCCTTGGCAGATTGCAAGAGTCATATACAGATCTCTTGCTGAATGCTACAAAAACGCTGCTATAGAGATCGAACAGTTAACTGGCAAGCACTTTGACACCATCAACATAGTTGGTGGCGGATCAAATGCTAAGTGGCTCAATGAATTAACTGCTAAGACAACTGGCAAGACAGTTCTTGCTGGCCCTGGCGAAGCTACTGCTATCGGCAATCTCGGTGCCCAGATGATCGCAGCCGGTGAATTTAAGGATCTTAAGGATTTTAGGTCCTGCGTATTTGATTCTTTTGGGGTAAAAACATTTAAATAAAATCATTTCCGCCATAAGCGGAAGAAAGGACTACTTATGTTAGTAAATACAAAAGCTAAAGTTGGGGTATTTTCAATTGCACTTGGTGCATATCTTCCACAGTTTCCACAGTTAGTACCTGAGTTTAACGCTCAGTACGACGCTTTCAAAAAGACTCTTCCAGATACAGTAGAGATCATTGACGGAGGTCTTGTTACAACTAAGGAACAGGCTATGGCAGCTGGTGACAAGTTCAGAGCAGCTGACGTTGACCTTGTTTTCCTTCAGATGCTCACATACGCTACTTCTTACAATGTTCTTCCAGCTATCAGAGACCTTGACGTTCCTGTAGTTGTTGTTAACGTTCAGAAGAAGCTTGCTCCAGATTATGAGAACACAGATATCGCTACATGGCTTGGTGAGCTCTATGCCTGCGGCGCTGTAGGTGAGGCTGTAGCTGACCTTGAAAGAGCTGGTAAAAGACATGCTGTTATCACAGGCGTTGTTGAAGGCGGCGATGAAGGTGTTGCTCACGAGATCGAGGACTGGTGCAAAGCTGCACAGGTAAGAAGAAGATTCCGCCAGACAAACATCGCTCAGGTTGGTCGTCCATACCCTGGAATGATGGACCTTTATATTGATGAAACAAACCTCTACAACAGAATGGGTCTTTATACCAAGCAATTTGACTGGGAGGATATGTGGTGTATTGCTGATAACATCACTGATGAAGCTGCTATCCGCGCTAAGGCTCAAGATATCCTTGATACCTTCGAGATCGAAGGTGGTGGTTCTATCGAAGAAGTTTGGGAAATGGCTAAGTATGTACTTGCCTTTGAGCAGTGGGTAAAGGATGAGGATATCGCCCTTGTTGCTTCCCACTATGCAGGTAAAGCTCAGGGCCAGGCAGGTGTCCTTGATTCAATGCTTATCCCAGCATTCTCAATGCTCATCAAACAGGGTACAGCTTGTGCTGTAGAGGGTGACATGAAGGTTGCTATGGCAATGTCTATCCTTAAGACCATCGCTGGAACTGGTCAGCTCTCAGAGATGTACTCAATCGACTTTAATGAGGATATTTGCATAATCGGACATTCAGGATCAGGTGATGCAGACATCTCTCTTGCTCACAAGCCAACAATGAAGATCGTAAAGGTATTCCACGGCAAAGTTGGTGGTGGATATCTTACACAGTTCTATCCTCCTACAGGTGATATCACATATCTTGCTATCACACAGGACAAGGATGGAAACTTCAAATTTATCGTAGCTGAGGGTGAGAACCAGCCAGGACCTATCTTCACTTTTGGAGACACAAACATGCGTACAAAGTTCTCTATCAGCGCTCGTGAATTTGTAAATCGTTGGAGTGAAGCAGGCCCAACTCACCACATGGCTGCAGCAGTAGGACGTCACACTGACACCATCCTTAAGGTAGCCAAGATTCTTGGCATCCCGGTAGAGGTTGTTTGTAGATAAGCCGAGAGGTTGTGATACCGGAAGGTATTGGTTTCCCGGAAGGTTGTGATACCGGACGTAAGATAAGGGGAAAAGTTTCATTGTCGTTGAGATTTTGGGGTGTGAAGTTTTGGTTTGCCCTCGTCAAAAAACGCTTCAAATGCTACTAAAACGTATTTCGTAGAGCGTTTTTTGAAATCGTGCAAATCCAAAACTTCACACTCCCAAAACCAGCATAGATATGACTTTTCACTTATCTTACTGTTCTGGGATGATAATCTTTCTGATAAAGCAATAATTAGTAATAAAGAAAATGCTTAGATTAGCTAAGATGATACTGTAAATAGAAAAAGGGATGTCTTAGTCTAAATAACTAATTAAATAAATGCTATTGTTGAGTGATAAAAAATAAATAGTATAAAAGAATAAAACCGCCAATGTTTACTTTTAATTTAAGATAGACAATGGCGGTTCTTTTTTGTTTGAAAATGTTTTTTTAATAATTGTTTTTATAATATGTATTTTCTAGATTTGATGTTTTTCCAGCAGGCGCTGACGGGGTACCAGTTGCAGTCGCCGCATATGTTCCTAAGGAGCTCATCGTCCTGGCCGGAGGTTAGGTAGGTGTCTAGTTTGGAGATGAGTTCTTGGTAGAGGTAAGTTCCTTCTGTGAGGTTCAGGGCATCGATGACGCCTTTATCGAAGTGAAGGACTTTGGAGTCTGAGTCACATACGCCGTCGGAAAGCTTGGATGGACAGCTTTTGCAAAGGTTATCTGTAGTAAATACTATTTCTATCTGCTCATCCTTGTTAGTTCTAAGGCGCTCTACTACTTCGCTCATGTTTGATACGAAGTTATCTGAATAGCCTTTTCCGCTATAACCTTGAGTACAAAGAAGGTGATGTGGGCGGAGTCTTATCATATCTTTACTCATAAGAGATTTGCCTTACGCATTGCTTTTTTGAGAGTATCTCCCAAGATTCCTGAAAGTATGAATTTGAGTACTGCTGTTGGAATAAATGGAAGGACGCAGGCTGCGAAAGCTACTGCAAATGTTGAATCTGCAACGATCACAAACCATACAGTACCAATAATATAGTTGATGATAACGCCAGCAAGAAGTCCAAGCCAGTAAATAGGACTCTTAACTCCTTTATCTGAAACAAGCCCTGAAATAAGAGCCATAATTGGGAATGAAAGAATGAATCCACCTGTCATTCCAAAAACCACTCCAATGCCGCCAGAAAGTCCCGCAAGGACAGGAACACCAACCATTGCAAGAAGGATATATACAAGAGTAGATAATGTTCCTCTTTTGGCTCCTAATATGATACCTGCAAGAGGTACAGCAAGGGTCTGAAGTGTAAGTGGAACACCTGCAGGAAGTGGTATAGATATCTGCGCCATGATTGCAATGATAGCTGTAAAAATGGCAATATAACAGATATCCTTAACATTAGTTGTCTGTCTTGTTACGATTTTTTCTTTTTCCATGTCTCATCTAGTCTCCTAAATTTATTAGTCTTGTATATTATTATCACTCACAACCCAGATTGTCAACTTATTAATTCTTTTAGTTGACGATTAATCCAAGAAAAAAGTCATGCTTGAATAGCCATGACTTCAAATTATCTTATTAACTATAGCAGCAACCAGCTGATTTTTGGTTATAGTAGCTTTACCTGGCTCAAATAGGCTTATTGCCTTATCTTTTATATCATCGGGAAAAGAGTCTATATCAGAGTCAAAGTTAATACCTATACCTACTACTATCCACTGAACAAGGCCCGTTTCAAATTCTGTTCCAGCCTCTGTAAGAATACCGCAGACTTTTTTATCCCCAATAAAAAGATCATTTATGGGCTTTAGCCTAGGTCTGATACTACAGGTATTCTCGATAGCGTCACAAACTGAATTACCAATAAAGGTTGTGATCTCATCAGGGGTCTTGTAAGAGATCCTGTCAGGTGACAATATCACACTGAAGTACAGACCTCCTTCTGGCGAAAAGAAGCTGTGATTTCTTCTTCCTTTGCCGCTAGTTTGTCTAGCCGAAACTACCAGTGTTCCATGACAGTTACCGGCAATAGCCAGCTCTTTTGCTATTCTATTGGTAGAAGTTGTGGTATCGAAGATATGGATCATATTGCTGCCATCCTGATAGATAGCGGCAATATCTTCATTTAGATAAGACAGGATGCCCCCTGCAGATAAAATATCTTTTTCAAGAGCAAGTCTGTACCCTTTATTGCTGACAGCTTCTATCTCATAGCCACTTTTCCTAAGCTCATTTATAGCTTTCCAAATGGCATTTCTAGAAATACCAAGGAGAGAGGCAATGCTCTCTCCTGATATATATCTGTCCTTATTTGAATTTAAGATTTCAAGAACTTTATCTTTAGAATTCATAGTAATTATTCGTTACCAAAAAGATCTCTTGTATATACTTTGTCTACAACATCTTCAAGTTCTGGTGTGAGGCGGTTTGCAATGATGTAGTCGCACTCCTTCTTGAACTTTTCGATATCTCTTTCAACCTTAGAATTAAAGAAATCATCATCCTTGAGGGTTGGCTCGTATACTACGCACTCGATTCCCCTTGATTTGATCCTCTTCATGATACCCTGAATGGCTGACTGTCTGAAGTTGTCTGAACCAGCCTTCATTGTAAGTCTGTATACGCCGACTTTCTTTGGCTTAAGAGCCCAGATTCTGTCAGCGATAAAGTCTTTTCTAGTTCTGTTAGCATCAACGATCGCAGTAATAAGGTTATTTGGAACATCCTCATAATTTGCAAGAAGCTGCTTGGTATCCTTAGGAAGGCAATATCCGCCATATCCAAAGGATGGATTGTTATAGAAGTCGCCAATTCTAGGGTCAAGGCAAACACCTTCAATGATATTCTTGGTGTTAAGGCCTCTAACCTCAGCATAGGTATCAAGTTCGTTGAAGTATGATACTCTAAGAGCAAGATATGTATTAGCAAAGAGCTTAACGCACTCTGCCTCTGTAGTATTCATGAAAAGAGTCTGTACGTCTTCTTTTATTGCTCCCTGCTTCAATAAGCCTGCAAAAAGTCTTGCCTTCTCGCTTGCCTCTTCACTATCAGTATTGTAACCAACAATGATTCTTGATGGATAAAGGTTATCATAAAGAGCATGTCCTTCTCTTAAAAACTCTGGTGAGAACATGATGTGATCTGTATGATACTCCTCCATAAGTTCTTCTGTATATCCTACAGGGATTGTTGACTTGATAACGATATATGCGTCAGGATTCTCTTTTCTAACCTGATCTACAACGCTCAGAACTGATGATGTATCAAAATAGTTAAGCTTCTCATCATAGTTTGTAGGAGTTGAAACGATAACAAAATCAGCATCAGCATAGGCAGATGAAGCATCTGTTGTAGCATATAATCTGAGATTGTCCTTTTTGAGGTACTCCTCTATTTCTTTGTCAACGATAGGCGAAATCTTGTCGTTGACCATGTCAACCTTCTCCTGGATAACGTCAACTGCTGTAACATCGTTAAACTGTGATAACAATATTGAATTGGAAAGACCTACGTAGCCTGTTCCAACAACTGCAATTTTCATTTTTTATATACCTCTTGAAATCAAAATAATAAAGAAATTCTACCACAAAAAAAGCTTCTATGCACTACCTTCATAAGCGCATAGAAGCCCTTATAATCAAATTATAGTTAGTTCTGTTTTGCCTTTTCTTCTTCTACTGTTTCAAAGACCTTGATCCTAACCTTTACGTCTTCAGGCATACCAACAAACATTCCGCCATAGTGGAATCCATCATCACGCTTTTCAGCACGAACTATCTGAACAAACACATGGAGAACTTCTTTGGTCCATATTGTCAGATTAGCTTCATAATTATCCCC
Organism: Butyrivibrio sp. INlla18; assembly: GCF_900103635.1. GTDB lineage: Bacteria > Bacillota > Clostridia > Lachnospirales > Lachnospiraceae > Butyrivibrio. The sequence goes on along the minus strand of NZ_FMXK01000003.1, from coordinate 214,372 downwards.
AATAACAAGCTGTTTGTCAGAAATAAAACCAAGCCCTTCTGTAGAAGCATCTGTAATCTTGATATCTACAGCTTCTGCGTCACCACCAAGCTCCTTAATGATGATCTCACCAGTAAGATCAAGTCTTCTTCCTTTTCTTCTTTCTTCCATACTAGCCCCCGTATTCAATTATTTGATGTAGCCGTTCTGACGATAGTAAACATCATCACCATGTTTAACACGGCGTTTCTCTTCGCCTCTGAGCAATTCCTGCATATAAGGATTGTCATTAGCTCCAGAAACAGAAATAGGTGTTGTTTCCTTGTTTACATAGATATCTTTTGATGATTTTCCAAACATAAAAAGCACCTCCTGATAAAAGCAAACACTTACTCTGTACATACATTATATCACGGTTTTTCATATAAAGAAAAAAATAGCACAGCGACAAAAAACTAATCGCTGTGCTACAAAGTTCAAATTAGTATCCGAATTCCTGAGCCCAATACCAACTTCCATCACCAGTCTGGCAAATAGCGATACCTACTGTTTTGTATCCGCCATCCATGATATTAGCTGCGTGTGTTGGAGAATTCATCCAAGCTGCATATACGCTGTCAGCTGACTGATACAACTTAGCAAGGTTCTCACCGTACTGAACATTACTATCAACAGTCCAGAAAGCTGAACCATTAGGTCTTGTATGTGAGAATGAAGTTGTGATCTCGTTTGCACGAACCTGAGCTGCGTTTGTAAGAGCATCGCTCCAAACCAAAGCTGAAAGTCCCTGAGCTGTCCTCTGCTGATTCATAAGATTAAATACAGCAGTGCAAGCATCAAGACAAGCCTGGCTAGATGAAGCAGATCCTGCAAGAGCAATGGCCTCATCATCAATCCATATTTCGCCTTCACCTTCGTGAATACCTCTTGTTGCAGCCTGATCATCGATTGCACCGTCCTTAACAGCTCCACAAGCAACAAATGTAAGAGCTAAAACGCTGGCAACCATAACGGCTACTATACTCTTAAACTTTTTCATTTTTTATCTCTCCTGTTTAAGAAATGAACATAGTTCATCCGTTTAACCATATTTCTAGCTATATGTTACTTTAATGGTTTTTTCTATGCAATAACGTAATCATTACTTTTTTATAAAAAGCACTTATTTATTTCAAACTTAATTAGTCTAAATTGAAATTTTATTTTCACTTATTCATTTCCCAGGCTGAAACTTTAATTGTATGTACAACAAATCTCTTGTTACTTCCTGCTGCTCCGCTACAAGTAGAAAGGGTAAGAATGCTGTTTCCCTGTGTCAGATCGATATCATCAGGTACTGGATAGGACGTATGAGTTTTTATATAGTCTGTAAATGATCTGTACTCATCTGTGCTGTTAACTACTGAATATGCATCACTTCCAACACCAGTTATTGCGTACGCAAATACTCTGTACTGATACACATAATCCCTTGTATATACATATACATAAGGATCCTCTTCCAAAAGAGCTGCTCCATCATTTTGATATAACTTCTTAAGTTTTCCAAACATTGAGCCATCTTTCATATTATGTCCAAAAACAATATCATGAAAGCCGCAAAACTTGGCATCACTAAGCACATCTTCAAAAATGCAGCCAGCTTTATTCTCATTTTTATCAAATGTTAGATAGAGGTACTCGTCTATCTCATTTTCTTTTACCACAGGATAACTGATATCAAGGCATGGAAAATATATCCACGCAACGATATCGCCGTTGATCCTTGATAGCTTATCAAAATCTACGTTAAGCAGCGGATAATCAATTATCTCTGGTGTATCTTCCTTGGGAACATAAGTAACAGCGATATTTTCGAGATCCTGATATTCATCAGCAGCCTCTTTATACTCCATTTTGTTGATACCGATCATGGCCACTTCATAAGCAATAACAACAAGACATATTACTATAATAATGTTACGAATTACTTTAAAATTCATAAATTCCCCCTCCGAATGGCTTGTTTCCTTAATTATAATCTATTTACAAGGTTCAAACAAATGTATTATATTGGAAAGTGTTATGAAAAAAATTGGAGGTGGATATATGCCAGAAAATCAGAATCCTAATATCTTACAGAAGATTCACAATGATAACTTTAAATGGAATGATATTTTTATCTTCCCAACACTTATTTCTCTTGTCCTTTTAATAGCAGGTCAGCTGATAGGTCAGTTTGGAACACTTATCTTTGCTCCTTTTATAACTAAAGAAAACTATGATTATATTATGATCACAGCTCAGTACTTCTCATTTTGGGGAATTTGGGCTGCATTCCTTCTTTATTTCTTGTGCAAATGGAACAGACCTATTTACAAGGCTCTTTGGACAAAGTGCAAAGGAAATAATATCTTCCATCTTGTACTTGGTCTTTTGATCGGATTTGGAACAAACGCTATCTGCATATTAGTAGCTGTACTTCATAAAGATATCTTCATCTATTATGATTCATTCCAGCCACTTAGAGTCCTTCTTATCTTTGTATGCATCTTCATTCAGTCATCAGCCGAAGAGCTTATGTGTAGAGGATTCCTCTATCAGCGTCTTAGAAAGAGCTACAGACATCCTGCTGTTGCCATCATAGGAAATGCCGTTTTATTTGGTTTCCTTCATATCTTCAACAGTGGTGTTACTCCTCTTGCTATCGCAAACATTGTATTAGTTGGAATAAGCTATGCGCTTTTTGTTTACTACTGCGACAGCATTTGGCTTCCAATGGCTGCACATGCTGCATGGAACTTTACACAGAACATTTTATTTGGACTTCCAAATAGTGGAATTGTTTCACCATTTTCAATCTTCAAGCTTGACGCAGCAACAGCTAAGGACAGTTTTGCATACAACGTAGGTTTCGGCGTTGAGTCAACTATCGTAGCTTGCATCGTACTTATCATCTGCTGCGTACTCACAATCTGGTGGGGAGAAAAGAACCACAAAAAGCCTACAGACATCTGGGCAGAGTAATTGGTTTCCCGGTAGGTTGAATGGCTTCCCGGTAGGTTGAATGGCTTCCCGGTAGGTTGTTGATTACGGACGTATAAGTTGGTAAAACTCATCCTCCGCTCCGATATTTTTTGTAGGGGATAGGCTTAAGAAAACGTATGCTCTACGCAATAACTACAAAAAATAAATCGCGGCGGCTAAGTTTCACCAAGCTTATACTGACTGTGATTAATAACATTCCGCAAAATCAAAAAGACATCTTTCTGTATTTATGAAAGATGTCTTTTAAAATACATAATAATGTGTGAGATGTAATCTGAATTATATTTTTACGCCTGTTTGCTATATTTTCTAGTTGATGGCGTATTTTCAAATATTCATTTACGTCTCTCTACCAATAACACACTATCCTGACGTAAAAAATGAAAATATATTACGTCTTTTCAGTAAAACAATCACTATAGACTTAAATCATCAATTTATTTTACGTCTCATCAGTAGAACAATCACTATAGACTTAAATCATCAAATTACTTTACGTCTTATCAAGAATAAGCTCGAATTAAGCGTAATCCCTCTCAAATACACTATGTCAATATCTAATAGACAAGTATTATAGACGTAAAATGCTGCTCACAACTTTCCTATATTCCCTTGTGAATAGTATCTTTTCCGAAGGCATCATTTAACTTTCTTGTCATTTCATCAAGCTTCTTGCGCTTTTCATCGGAAATAGCTGTAGATTTGATTGCAGATGAAACATCTTTTATTTCCTTAAAGTCATCAAAAAGATTCATCTGACGATAGGAACCGTCATCGAGTTTGGTGACGCCTACGCCTACAAGACGAACAGCATAGCCTTTGATAAAAAGGCCGTCATCCCCAAGAAGGAGCTTGTCTGATAGTTCCTTTGCGTAGCGAAGGATCTTGTCTGTATCGTTAATGGAACTTTCAATCTGCATCTGGCAAGAATGGCGTTTAAAATCTGTTGTCTTAACAGAAACGGTAACTGTTCTGCCATAGACTTCATCTCTTTTTAGGCGGTTTGATACGCTTTCTGAAAGATGCCTTAGTATAGGTATGATCTCTGAATCATAATTATCAGAATTAAGGTCAAAAGAAATTGTGGTCTCATTGGAATAGCTCTTGGCATCATCGTACTCTCCTGAGACATTGGTACTACCTATGCCGTTGGCACTGGCGTAGATATAGGCTCCGCCATTTTCACCAAGGATATTTGTGATAAATATGGGATCAGCCCCGGCTGCGTCCCCAATTGTCTTGATGCCAACACTTTTAAGTCTCTCTGCTGTTGCCTTGCCGCAGCCAAAGAGATCTCCTATAGGAAGTGGCCACATCTTCTCAGGTATTTCCTCTGGAAAAAGAGTATGTATCCTGTCTGGCTTGGTAAAATCACTTGCCATCTTGGCAAGGAGCTTATTGCAGGAAATGCCTACATTTACAGTAAAGCCAAGAGTATCTCTGATCTCGTCCTTGAGCTTTCTGGCTACGCAGATAGGGAAAGGCTCTTCTGGCGTCTCAAGGTCTTTGTAAACAGACCTAGTACCTGTCATATCCATAAATGCCTCATCTATAGATACCTGCTGGATAGTAGGTGCATATTTCCTAAGTATCTCGATGAAAGCATGTGAAAATCTGCGATAAGTAGCAAAGTCTCCCCTAACCATAACAAGCTTTGGACACTTCTGAAGTGCCTTAACAACAGGCTCACCTGTAACAATGCCGTACTTCTTGGCAGGTATAGACTTAGCTGTTATGATGCCATGCCTAGTCTTAACATCTCCTCCAACAGCCGATGGAATTGTGCGCAGATCAACGCTTCCTGGCTCTTCCTCTAGCTTTTTTAGAGCAGACCAGGACAAAAATGCAGAGTTGACGTCCACATGAAATATGATGTTGTCGTACTTACTTGCATCAACTTGATTCATATAAACATAATATTACAAACATTAGTTCGATACAAGTGATATTGCATTTTTCATATCTTCAGGAAGCTCAGCTTCAAAGGAAAGAGCCTCATTTGTTATTGGCTGTAAGAATTCCAAATGTGCAGCATGAAGGGCTGCACGCTCCATCCCGTGGTTATTTGATATCTCTTTTCCATAAAGACTATCACCCAAAAGAGGATGTCCAAGATAAGACATATGAACTCTGATCTGATGGGTTCTTCCAGTATCAAGAACCAGCCTTACCATGGCAAAGTCATCAAATTGCTGAACCACTCTATAATGAGTAATGGCTTCTTTCCCATCAGGACGTACTTCTCTTATCATTTTCTCTTTTGGATTTTCCCAGATTGGCTCATTTACCGTGCCTTCTTTTTCCGCAAACATGCCCTCACAGAGAGCCACATACTCTTTTCTCCTGGACATGTTCATGCACTGATCAGATAAAAGAGCTGCACTATGCCTGTTCTTGGCAAATATTAGAAGCCCTGAGGTCTCTCTATCAAGGCGGCCTATGACTCTCATGACGTGGTTCTGCCCAGTCTTTTTGTAGTAGCCCGCAAGGTAATTACTAAGTGAATCAGTGTAGTGGCAATAGGATGGATGAACCACCATATTTCCTGGCTTGTTGATCACAATAAGGTCTTCATCCTCATAAACAATGTCAAGAGGATGATCGCTTGGAATGATCTCTGAACCATTATCTATATCTTCATAGATTCGCACATATAACGTATCGCCCACCATAAGCTCATCTTTTAAAAAGATAGCTCTTTTCCCCAAAGGATCAGAATTTCCTGCATCATGACACATAACGCCATCCTCAAAAAGCTTACAGCGAGTGATCTCTCTACTTGATAACTTCATCCTTTGCTGCATGATATCACGGGCTAGCATTGGTCCATCTTCAGTTGTAACTGTATAAAAAAGTTCTCTATAATCGCTATTCATAAAACAAATAATAAATGATGATGCTAAAAAAAGTCAAAGAAAAGGACATGGTGCCTAGTCCATGCCCTTCGTGATGCTTTATTCATTATTGATCTCGATCATATCGATCCTGTTAACTACTCCGATGTCCTCAAGAACTCTGATCATCCTGTAAACTGTGGCCATTCCTACAGTCTTGTCCTTGGCCATTACCTGATAATAAATGTCCTTACAGGAGCTGTGGTCATTGCCCATTATCACATCAACTATAAGTCTTCGCTGCTTGGTGATACGGCAGCCGTTATCTTTAAGTCTGTCGATTACCTGTTCACTACTCATACTTTACTCCCCTTATCTGTGCTGCCAAAAATCAAATACGCCCTTCTTGTCATAAGGTATAGTCTCAGAATCCAGATAATGATAACCGGTTCTATCTATAGAATCTCCCAAAATACTTAAATCTATCACATCATCTGTAATAAAGGTTGCTTCTTTCTTTTTGCAACTAGCTGTAACCTTCTTTGCAGATGGAAATGTCTTTCTAATTGTTTCTTTGATATGTGTCTCACACATGGAGCACATCATGCCATCTATCTTAACTGTCGTCTTATACATAAGCTTTGTCCTTATACTTTTTCGAACTGCTTACTTCTTGGTTCTATGCTCTGTACCGCAACTACTACATCCTGAACAGTGACCATTACATCCACCAGAACATCCTGCACATCCACCAGATTTGATCTGGCCTAAAACATTCTTTCCACAAATATATACAAGTACACCTACGAACAGTATTGCTACTGCATTTCCTATAATTGTCGCCATATTCGCTCCTTTCTAGTACATCCCAGAGCTTTAAATATATTACACTTTCATTTCTTAATCTTGTTCTTATTAAAGCTTATCATTTCTGCCTATTTTCTGGTTTTCATTATATATAAGCAGTAATTCTTATTAGCAAATCTAAGACTTATATACAATTTTGCAGGAAATACATATTTCACGAGGATGTGTTAAAAAACGTCGGCACTTAGGCACTGTTTTTTAGTGCCTTAGTGTCCGTTACGTTTTTTACCAAGCGAAAGCGTCATCCAAGTGGAATATGTATTCCGCAAAAATCATTCATAGCCTTTATGCATTAGCCTTTACAGCCATTTCTCTGCCTTCGTTTTCTGAAGCTACATAGCCCTTTCTGAAAAGGAGGTAAAGAAGTGTTCCAAGAAGGATCACTGCTACGATAGTTCCAAAACCGAATGCAACTTCTCCAACAATAAGTCCACCTAAATTATAAACGATAAGTGCAAGTACATATGCCCAAACTGTCATGTAACCAATTGCTGCCCATGTCCACTTTGCATTGTTCATCTCACGCTTGATAGCACCGATTGCTGCAAAGCATGGAGCACAAAGGAGGTTAAAGATCATAAATGAGAATGCTGCGATTGGTGTGTAATCTGCTGCTACTCTCTCCCAGATCTGCTCACCTTCTTCGCCAAGTTCCTCTTCTGCATCATCATAAGCATAAAGAACACCGAAAGTTCCTACAACTTCCTCTTTTGCTACCAGACCAGTAACTGTTGCTACTGTAGGCTTCCAATTGCCAAATCCAAGTGGCTTAAATACAAAAGATACTGCATTACCAACGCTTGCAAGAAGTGAAGCATCCATAGCGTTTACATCTTCTTCTGGAATGTCCATCTTGTCTGCAAGCTCTGCCACATACTCATCTGTAATTACTGTCTCATCTTCAAAGAGATTATCAACAAGTCCAAAGTGTCCATTTACTGTACCAAATGCTGATAAGAACCAGATAATGATTGAAGAAATAACGATAACTGATCCAGCTCTCTTAATGAATGACCATCCACGCTCCCATGTAGCTCTGAGAACACCTACACATGAAGGAACATGGTATGCAGGAAGTTCCATAACAAATGGTGCTGGCATTCCAGCAAATGCCTTGAATTTCTTAAGGATGATACCTGAAAGAATGATTGAGCCAATACCAATGAAGTAAGCTGATGCAGCGATAAGTGGTGATCCACCAAATACGGCACCTGCAATAAGTCCAATGATAGGAAGCTTAGCTCCGCATGGCATAAATGTTGTTGTCATAAGAGTCATCTTACGATCACGCTCATTCTCAATTGTACGGCTGGCCATAACACCAGGAACACCACATCCTGTTGCAACAAGGCAAGGGATAAATGACTTACCTGAAAGACCAAACTGACGGAAGATACGGTCCATAACGAATGCTACACGAGCCATATATCCGATATCCTCAAGGATTGAGAGGAGGAGGAAAAGAACTAACATCTGAGGTACGAAACCAATAACAGCTCCAACACCTGCTACGATACCATCCTGAATCAGTCCGTAAAGAACTGTTCCCTCTTCTACGTGAAGAGCACCAAGAAGAGTATCAAAGAATCCTGGAACCCACTCGCCAAAGATAACGTCATTTGTAAAATCAGTAGCTCTTGTACCAATTGATACGCTCCAACCACCCATTGCAATTGCGTAGATAAGGAACATAACAAGAGCAAAGATTGGGAGGCCAAGGATTCTGTTAGTTACAATCTTATCGATCTTATCTGATACAGAAAGTTCGCCCTTTGCACGTCCTTTTTTAACTGCCTTTGATGTTACGCCTGTAATATATGTATATCTCTCATTAGTAATGATAGACTCAGAATCATCATCAAGTGATTTCTCGCAAGCCTTGATAACTTCTTCGATCTCAGACTTTCTAGCTGCAGAGAGCTCAAGAGCTTCCATAGCCTTCTCATCACGCTCAAAAGCCTTGATTGCATTCCATCTAAGGAAGTTATCATCAACTGAACCCTTTAAGATCTCTTCAATCTTTTCTACAGCTGCCTTAGCTTCGCCAGTAATCACTTCCTTGGCTTCAGCCTTTTTCTTGTTCTTTGCTAGGTCAACAGCTTTTTTAACAAGAGCATCTGTACCCTCGCTCTTAAGTGCTGAAAGCTCAACAACCTCGCATCCAAGAGCATCTGAAAGAGCCTTTACATCGATCTGGTCACCATTCTTACGAACAAGGTCCATCATATTAAGAGCAACTACCATAGGGATGTTAAGCTCAAGGAGCTGTGTTGTAAGATAAAGGTTACGCTCGATATTAGTACCATCAACGATATTGATGATAGCGTCTGGCTTCTCAGTTACAAGATATGTACGAGAAACAACTTCCTCAAGTGTATATGGTGAAAGAGAATAGATACCAGGAAGATCCTGAATAACTACATCCTTGTACTCGGCACCCTTAAGCTTACCTTCCTTCTTTTCTACTGTAACACCTGGCCAGTTACCAACATACTGCCTGCTACCTGTCAAATCATTAAATAAAGTGGTCTTACCACTGTTAGGATTACCCGCTAAAGCAATCTTGATTTCCATTTCTGCCTCCTAAAATAAACTTTTTCTTGTTAGCCCACGCTTACATGTGTGCAAAAAATCTTACTCAACCTCAACAAACTCAGCATCAGCTTTACGAACAGACAGCTCATAGCCGCGTACAGTAAGCTCGATAGGATCACCAAGAGGTGCTACCTTTCTCACATAAACTTCTGCGCCCTTAGTAAGACCCATATCCATGATACGGCGTCTTGTAGGTCCTTCCCCATGCAGCTTTACAACTGTAGCTGTTTTTCCAATTTCAACATCTTTTAATGTCTTCATTGAATCTCAATTCTCCCTTCAAATATGTATTTAGATAAAAATGCGGTTTGCAAGGCTCTTATCAAGAGCTATACGACTGTCTTTAACATTAACAATCATATTTCCACCATTCTTATTCACAACGTTAACCTTCTCACCAGCAACAAATCCAAGGACAGCAAGGTGCTGCTTGACTTCATCTGTTCCTGTGATCTTTTTGATAGTAACTAGTTGTCCAATATCAGCCATTGTTATAGGCATCATATTCACCCCTTTTCATATTCATAAGTTAGGCTTAGCTAACCCGCACGCGTTAGTAATTGCTAACTATATTTCGTAGTTAGATATAACTAACATTCGATAAAACGCCTTTAAATCTATATTCGCTTGTTACCCTTTGCTAACTCATGTATAGAATATTCTTTTTGATAATAAATGTCAATTGCATTTTTCTTAATATTTACAAAAAAAATGAGCCACTACCCCGTCCCCATGGCTCAAAAAATGGCTTACGCATTTTACTGCGTAAGCCATTTAATCTACATATTATATTAGAAGTATTTTTTATCCTTCATTCTCTCGATAGCATCCATTGCAAGTCTACTTCTCTCACATTCTGCAGCTGAAAGAGATATCTGCCATGCAAGTGGACTTCCCTTCATGTGCTCAGCGGCATAGGAAAGACCGTTAGTCCTCTCATCAAGGAAAGGCCTGTCTATCTGATTTGGATCACCAAGAAGGATGATCTTGGTATCCTTACCTGCTCTTGTGATGATACCCTTAGCCTGAGTAGGCGTCATGTTCTGGGCTTCATCAATGATGAGGTAAGTTTTAAGGATCGATCTTCCTCGAATGAAGTTCAAGGCTTCGCACTGAACTATTCCTCTTTCAAAGACTTCGTCAGTCTTGTCCTGAAGCTCTTTTTCATCCTTGTAGCGTTCTTCCTCATTGGAATCAATGAGCTGCTCAAGGTTGTCGATGATAGGCCTCATAAGAGGAGATATCTTTTCCTGCTCATCACCAGGTAAAAATCCGATATCATCATCAAACTGGGAATTTGGTCTGCAGACCAAGATCCTTCTGTACTCTCCAGTAGGTCTGTTGATCATCTTCTCAAGACCAACTGCCAGAGAATAGAATGTCTTGGCTGTACCAGCCATTCCCTTTACGATTACAAGCGGTGCCACATCAGCTGGCTGCATAAGCGCTTCCTGAAGAAAGTACTGTCCTGCATTTCTTGGCTTAACACCGTAGGGCTGACTCTTTTCAAATTCCAGCTTCTTGATAAAGCCTTTGCAAACACGGCCCATCTGAGTCTTATTGGTAGACTGATCCGCTCTTACAATTACAAACTCATTCTCATAGAGTTCAGGTGCATATTGATTGCCATTTTCATCACAGCAATAAACCTTGTCCACAGGAATTCCCTTTTTCTTAAAATCCTTGAAGACATCTTCGGGAGCAAAGACATCAATACGTCCGCTGTACTGCTCTCCGTGATCTGCCACCTGCTCTGTGGTAAAATCTTCTGACCTGATATTAAGGAGCTGTGCCTTAATCCTCATCAGAATGTCCTTGGTAACAAGAATTACCTGTTCCTTGGACTTGTCACTTAGACCCTTACACACTTTCAAGATACGGTTATCAGACTTGTAGTCTGCCATATCCTTGGGAAGCTCCACATCCTTAAAGTTCTTTTCAACTCTAAGAATTCCTCCATTGTCAAGCTTAACCCCTGCAACCAGATCGCCTGCTCCCCTTAGTTGATCGAGGATTCTGATCGCCTCACGTACATTCGCTCCTCTCTCGCCCTCATCTCTCTTGTGGGCGTCCAACTCTTCCAAGACTACCAGCGGAAGAACGACCTCGTTATCATCAAAGCACTTCAAGGCGTGTGGTGCCTGAATCAAAACGTTGGTGTCCAGTACGTAGATCTTCTTCATGCGTAGGTCCCCCTCTATTTGTATGACTTGTTATCTTATTATACCACATATTGTGGTACAGCAAGCATAAATATTCAATTTATCAAATGTCACTTAATAAGGAAAGCTTTTGCTGAGAAGTCCTTGTCAGCACTACCAAATACTACTTTTTCACCTGTTGGAATCTGGATTCCATTACGTTTTGCAAAGTCTTCAAGGCTCTCTGAATTCTCAAATCTGTGATATACCACAAGGCTCTCATCCCCAAGGGTTCTGATCACAAGCTGAGCGCTAGTTGGAGCGTTATAGCTCTCTGTTTCCTGCTTGAGAACAGTAGTCTTTCCATCCTTAATAATATGAGAAACCTGCTTATAAAAGGCTATAGCATCATCTACGATCTGCCACTGATGGTCACTTAGATCATAGATGTCGCCGCTAAGTCCCATCCTGCCTAGGAATGTTGCGCAGAATGAGTAAAAGAGTCTTTCATCAGAATCATCTTTCCTCATTACAGCCCAGATCTGGCTCTGCTCTGGCTTAATAACTCTCTGAACATTTGCTGCAATAATAGGAAGTGACTTAGTCTCATGAGCATCTGAAAAGCTTGCCATGGAAGCCTTGCTCATAAATGTAGGCTCTAGTCTGTGTCCGCCGCTTGAACAGTTCTCTATTACAAGCTCAGGAATCTCCTCTTTCATCTTGTCAAAGAATTCAAGAGTTCCAAGAACTTTTTTCCTGATATTCTCTCCCATGGACTCGTCGCCATCACAGCCCATTCCCATGGTGTCGTTGTAGTCAACCTTGATATATCCAAAGCCGTTATCCTTCAATGTATCGATAACATTAGTCTTTAAGTATTCCTTAACCCAAGGATCTTCCATATCCCAGAATCTCGTTGATGCAACAGTAAGCGGATAGCCGTCTTTTTTGACCATGTGGTCTGTTTCGGTCTCATAGTACTTGGTCTTTGGGCTTACTACCTCAGGCTCAAACCATATTCCAGGAATCATGCCCTTGTCTCTTACATAATCCGCAAGTTCCTTGAGTCCTCCTGGGAATCTGTCTAAATTAGTCTCCCAGTTGCCACGGTTTTCGTACCACTCTCCATTGTCATCAGCATACCACCCTGAATCCATCACAAGGTACTGTATGCCCTTTCCCTCAAGGCGGTCAGCAATCTTCTTGAGATTATCTATAGTAGGATTGCCCCAGGTTGTGCAGTATTCATTGAATGTGATTCCCATCTTGTCGTCAACAGGGCTGATGTTAGGGCTCTGAGCCTTTACCAGCTTGTCGCATACATCTTCAAGGGAGTCTCCCTCTGCAATAAGTGCCTTTGGCGCGGTAAAAGAGCTGCCTTTTGCAATAACCTTTGTCCAGTGGCCAAAATCTCTATCTGCAATACCGCCGTGGACAGTAACCACATCTCCAGACTTAACAAGTACCTCGATCTGCCAAGAACATGGTGAATATAGCAAAGCCGCTGTAAACTTACCAGTCTTGCTGTTTTCAAGTGCAACAAATGGGAAATACTTTCTGATAGGCATTGAGCCTACATTTCCAAACTTCTCGATTCTATATCCGTGGTCGCTCCAGGAATGCTCCATGTTAAGACTCTTGATACTATCTACGCGAAGCTTACCCTCTGCGCTCCAAAAGGACATAAGTCTATAAATCTTGTCTGCTTCTAACTTCTTTAACATAAAAGAAGTCATGAATTCAAGCGTGATATCTTTGTCTGAATCATTGATAACAGTGGTCTCAACTTCTGTCACATCAGACAATTCACTCTGTGTATGCGAAACCTTAAGAGAGAGCCCATCCTCAGTCTCATAAACTGTCATATCCTCTTCATCCATGACAATCTTTAGCCTGTCTGCAGTTCCGCTTCCAATCATGGACATACCACCAGTGTAGTTACCCTGGTATTCGTCCCCAATAATCTTGATTTCCCCGTAAGATCTGATTATTAAAAATACCTTCCAATACTAAAATTTAAACTATTTTAGATTTTAGCACAAAGTTCTTTAACATGAGAAGACCATCAGGAGTCATAATTGATTCAGGATGAAACTGAAGTCCGTATATTGGATATCCCTTGTGTTCCACCGCCATGATCTCGCCATCATCAGCAGTAGCTGTGACTTTGAGGCACTCTGGAAGAGTCTCTGGCAAAAGAGCCAGTGAATGATATCTAGCAACTTTGGCCCTCTTTGGAAGCCCTTTAAACATAGCAGACTCTGTATCAAGGTCTGTCTCTGACTGTTTGCCATGCATCAGCTCTTTTGCATGAGCAACTGTTCCGCCAAAGGCTTCGCAGATAGCCTGATGACCAAGGCACACCCCAAGGATCGGTATCTCTTTTCCCAGCTCTTTTACAATATCCTCGCAGATACCGGCTTCAGAAGGCTTGCCCGGTCCAGGAGAAAGAACTATCGCATCCGGATTCATATCCCTTATCTCATCTACTGTATAGGCGTCATTACGAACTGCCTTGATATCAGGAGTTATGGTTCCGATCAGCTGAAAAAGGTTGTATGTAAAGCTATCGTAGTTATCAATTATCAAGATCATAGTCGCTCTCCCTTTCTTTATTCGTTGGTATCACAGGCTTCTTTTATGGCATTTACCACTGCCTTTGCCTTATTTACGCACTCTTCAAACTCTTTTTCCGGAACAGAATCAGCAACTAGTCCAGCTCCGCTCCTTACAAATACTTTGCCGTTTTTCTTGTAGGCAAGTCTGATGGCAATGCAGGTATCAAGGTTTCCTGTAAAGTCCACGTAGCCAATGGCTCCGCCATAGATTCCTCTCTTGATGCCTTCAAGCTCATCAATGATCTCGCAGGCTCTGATCTTGGGAGCTCCTGATAGGGTACCAGCTGGAAGCACGCTATCTATAGCATCTATTGCTGTGAATTTATCTGAAAGCTTACCCTTAACAGATGATCCAATGTGCATAACATGGGAGTATCTTTCAATTTCCATATACTTTTCCACTTCCACAGTACCAAATTCACAAAGTTTCCCCAGATCATTTCTTCCAAGATCCACAAGCATGTTGTGCTCAGCCTTTTCCTTTTCGTCTGCAAGAAGCTCTTTTTCTAAAGCCTGGTCCTCTTCAAAGGTTGCTCCCCTTGGCCTTGTTCCAGCAAGTGGGAAGGTTCTGATCTCTCCGTCCTGTACCTTAACAAGGGTCTCAGGTGATGCTCCTGCGATCTCTGTATTGCCAGAAAAATAGAACATGTAAGGAGAAGGGTTTGTGGTCCTTAAGATCCTGTAGGTATCAAAAAGACTTCCCTCAAAATCTGCTTCCATGGGATTTGATAAAACAAGCTGGAAGATATCGCCTTCTACGATGTGTTCCTTTACCTTTAGAACCTTCTTACAATACTCTTCCTTTGAAAAGACATGCTTCATTTCGCTAAGAAGCTTTCCTTTTTCTACGTCCTTCATCTCACCATTTAAGATAAGGTCCTGCATTTCATCTATTCTTTTAATCGCTTTGTTATAGGCTTTTTCAAGGGCGTCTCCACCTGAAACTACTGGTGGCACCTTTACATTGGCTATCAGAAGTATCTTTTGCTTGAAGTTATCAAAGCAGATAAGGCTATCAAAGAGCATGAGATCCATATCATTAAAGTCATAGTCATTTCGAGCCTTGAAATGAAGGGACTTCTCTGCATACTGCATGTAGTCATAGGAAAAGTAACCTACAAGACCGCCTGTGAATGTAGGTGCGTCCTGTAATTTTGGAGCCCTATTTTCTTCAACAAGCTTCCTGATATAGGTACTTGGATTTTCTGTATCCATGGAGGTCTGTGCTCCATTTTCATCAGTTATCAAAAGCTCTTTTCCCTTGCTGGAAATCTCAAGTGTAGGATTGTAGCCAAGAAATGAATATCTGCCCCACTGCCTTGAATCCTCAACACTTTCAAGCAAAAACACATGGTCACTTACGTTCTTTAACTTCCTTAGGACCTGCACAGGCGTTGCCACGTCAGATAAGATCTCTCTGATGACTGGGATCAGTCTGTATTCGCCGCCTTCAGCTATTTTCTTTACTTCCTCTAATGATGTCTGGATCATACATGCCTCCTTTTCTCTTTGCCTTTTGGTACTATTGCAGACACACGCAAAGAAGCCCCCAGTAGAACTAAATGTTCTACTGAGGGCGAGTAATTAAAGTATACCCGTGGTGCCACCTCTATTTGTGTCGTACACACGCTCTTAAGGATACCAACATATCCCCGGCTGGTAACGGCAGCCAAACCGTCATAGGCTACTTGGTAAAAGACCTTTCGCTATGCCCTCAACGGACCATTTGCAAATCAGCGTTCTGCCCGGCTCGCACCTACCCGGACTCTCTGTGAGTGCCCCTTTCGCATCTTCCCGTCTCATCGGTTTTTAGTCTTATATTAAATTGAATTATACAGACCACCACTTAGTAGTGTCAATCACTTTTTTGTGATAAAGCAAAAAAGTATTATCTTTTCATAATTTTCTTTTGCTCCAAATAGTTATGAAAACTCATAAATGCCATCGATTAACCGTTTGTATTTTTCTTAATCAGTAAGTTAAAGCACTATCAAATTTGCCCTCATTCAGTTACAATATCACTTGGGAATTTTTCAATAACAAAAACGCTTATATTGGGAGGAAAAAATATGTATACTGTCATGCGTTACAAAAAGTACGCACACGCACCAGCCTGCACTTTTCTTAGCTGGATAGGAGGCTTTTTAGTTGCCATCGGAATTCCATGTACTATTCTTGGTGTCTTCTATCTAATTACTTCAGCATCAACCAGAGATAAAAATGACGCTACATATATCACTGTCGCAGGTATTGTCGGATTAGCATTAGGCTTTGCGATTAAAAAGCTTGCTGATTACCTAGCTACTGGCAAAGCCAAGAAAATCATATTAGCAAGAGGTCCTGTAAGAGATATCAGCATCTCTCCTACACGTATCGATGGTCGCTGCCTTTACATCAGCTGTCCAAAATGTGGCAACGAAGTAGAAGTTACAAACACATGTAAGGTTTGCGGCTCAGATATCTGGCATACAGATGTCTTATACAAAAAAGATATTGAGAACATCTGGAGTAGTCCTAATTACATCCAGATGCTAGAAAACAAGAACGAACAATACAAACAACAGAACGCATAATAAAAAGGCTAATGTGATTTAAAATCACATTAGCCTTTATTTTCACTTTATCATATGTCCACGATTATCGTACCAATGTCTGCCATCAGTAAGAACGTAATCTTCGTGATTCTTTATCCTATTCATATAATCTTCTATTGATCTAAGCGGTGTTCTAAACGCTGTTCCTCCACCAAATAGACTTGTGCTGTGCTGATCAGAGCCTGCAGTTCCAGGAAGATTATTGTCGTTAGCAAGTTTAACAGCCTTCTCATTCCAGATGCTGTGATCAACTGCTCCTTCTCTGTGAGAAAGGTGCCCTGCATTAAACATCTCTATACCATCTGCGTACTGTTCAAAAGTAAGTACTTCATCAATATAATCAGCTTCACGATATGGATGAGCATTTATCACCATTCCGCCAACTGAGTGAATAAGTTCATACTGCTCAGGAATTCCAGCTTCTCTTAGTTCTGGATGTTTTTTCATCCAATCAATAGTAAATCCATAAATAAGGAAATCATGACCACAGCCCTGCGTAGCCTCATATCCAAGGAATACAGGAAGTCCGATCCTATCGCCTTCCGCCTTGGCATTATGATACCCCATAAAGAACTTATCAAGCCACTCTTCCCAAGGAAGATTCCTGTCTACTGCAGTATTGCCTTCCCAGTTATGGTCAGTTACCATAACTCCGGCATATCCTGCTTCCTTATAAGCTCTCACCATTTCTTCTGCCGGACACATGCCGCACTTACTTCCCTCTGAAGTGTGCATATGTGTCTCATACAAATAAGGATAATCCGAAAGTAACTCAATCTTATTCATGTCTGTCCCTCGCTGTCTATCCATATAGTTTAATAAAAAACGGTTCATAAACGATAATAAACCATTTATGAACCATTTTCATCATATATATTGAGATTAAATCTCAGCTGCTCTCTTTAATGCATCGTCGATGTGTGGCTGGAAGTTTTCACGGCCAACAAGGTCTACGAAACCATCTTTTTCCATGGTGTTCATAGGCTGCTCGTTTACGTGAGAAAATACAAGCTGAACGTTGTTCTTTTTGCACTTCTCGTAGAGCTGCTCGAATGAATGCATAGCTGTTGCATCGATAGCTGGTACACCACGCATACGGATTACAAGAGCTCTTGTGAACTCTTTAAAACTGATTTCAGCGATCTGCTCTGCATCACCAAAGAACATAGGTCCGCTGATCTCGTAAACTCTTACGTGCTTAGGAATATCCTTAAGTCCAAGTCCGTCTGGATCATCTTCTGGATCATAGTACTTCCATCCGCGAACTCTTGATTCCTCGCTCATTCTCTTCATGAAGAGAAGGCAAGCAAGAACCATACCGATCTCGATAGCAACTACAAGGTCGAATACTACAGTAAGGATAAATGTAGTTACAAGTACAATGATATCGCTCTTTGGAGCTGTCTTAACAAGATGAGTAAATACCTTATACTGGCACATGTTATATGCAACCATGAAAAGAATTGATGCAATAGTTGGCATAGGAATAAGTGCTGCAAAAGGCATAAGTACAACAAGTACAAGCACAAGGCAGATTGAATGGATCATACCTGCGATAGGTGTTCTACCACCATTCTTGATGTTAGCTGCTGTACGGGCAATAGCGCCTGTTGCCGGGATACCACCAAACAACGCTGAACCGATATTACCAACACCCTGAGCTACAAGCTCCATGTTTGATCTGTGCTTGGAATCGATCATGCTGTCTGCAACTACGCAAGACAAAAGAGATTCAATAGCCGCAAGGATTGCAATTGTAAAGCCATCTCCTGCTACAGACTGGATAGTCTTAAAATCAAATGATGGAATATGAGGAGTAGGAAGTTTTCCACTTATCTCATAAAGATCACCAATTGTATTCACATTTAGTCCAAGGAACTTAACCATAAGGATTCCAACTATTACTGCAATAAGTGAACCAGGAATCTTCTGGTTTATCTTTGGCCATACGATCTGGATTGCAAGACAAACAAGTCCGACAACTAAAGCCCAGATATTAAGAGTTCCAATATTTGAAGCAATAGCCTTCACCTTATCAACTGTCTCAATTGTTGTAGTTCCAGCTGGGTATGTGAGGCCAAGGAAGTCTTTTACCTGACCAATTGCAATAGTAACAGCAATACCTGCAGTAAAGCCAGTTGTAATAGTGTATGGGATGAACTTGATAAGTGAACCAAGCTTGAACACGCCCATAAGTATCAGCAAAATACCAGCAAAGATAGTTGCAAGTGCAAGTCCCTCCATGCCCTTAGTAGCAACAATTCCTGCAACTATAGTTGCAAAAGCCGCTGTAGGACCTGCAATCTGTACTCTACTACCACCAAGGAAAGAGATGATAAAACCAGCAACGATTGCTGTGTAAAGACCTTCCTGCGGACCAACGCCAGAAGCAAGGGCAAGGGCAATTGAAAGAGGCAGTGCAATGATCGCTACAATGATACCTGAGATCAGGTCAGTAACAAACTGCTTGCCATTGTACCCTTTAAGTACAGTAAATAACATCGGTTTCAATCTTTCGTTTTCCATAATTTCCTCCACATAAAGCTTTTATATTAACCTATTCCATAGGTAGCTTTAAAATCCTCAGACATCTCAATACCATCAAGCATCTTGCGTCCTCTCTCAATAAGTTCTTCAAGAGTATATCGCTTGAAACAGCCAAGGCTCATGTCCCATTCCTCACTTTTTGAATAAACCACAAAGCTATCAGATCCTTCATGATAACCAATACTGTAAGGAATCGTTCTGATGTTGATCCATTCAGATGTATCAATTATATCTGTCAAATTCTTTGTAGTTACATACAAAGAGCTATTTTCAGAATCAACATACCAACTTGCTTTTTGCTTATCCCCTGAATACATGGATACTTCATAGATATCGTTGTATCCAATGTAGCTTCCATCTGCATAACTATATCTATTAAGTCTTCCATCAGAAAGAGCTAATAAAAGATATGCATCCTCTACATTTCCAGTTGGATCATAAACAAATGGTTCAAAGAACTTAACCTTTATTCCATCTATCATGAAAACAGTATTTCCATCTAGATCTCTGACAAGAACTGTATCTTCATCCGTAGTCATCACTCTGTTGTTCTTGAAATCAAATACTATTCCATCTGTTACATCCCAGTTATCAGGTAATGATACTTCTTTTGCTTCACTTGTTTCAAGATTGATAAGATGATCCTTTGTTCCACCAACATATACGTAACCATTTTCAGCATCATATTTTAAGAGATTCTTTGTACTGTGTATCAAAGAGCCTTCTTCCACAAAAGGATACTCTCCAATGACCTCATCTTTAGCAATGTCATATATGTGGACCTTATCCCCTGAATTTATATAGTATACAGCAAGTTTTCCATCAGAATAAGACACAAGAGGCGCTGAATAAGCTTGTCCACCACTTATAAGGGTGTTTCCTGTAGCTTCACCAGTATAAACATTAACTGTATACACATTGTATGTTTTATCGATCCAGCTACCAACATAAGCATAATCACCCTTAGTACCAAGAATCTCTATATTATAGTATTTTTCTTCATCATCATTTACATCTATATCATTAATGAGCTTTTTACTATTTGGATCATATACCATTAGGTGGATTCCGTTTTCTTTTACCAAACTCAGAATTTTATCATCATACAAGAAGTCCTTGTGTGTTCCTGTCGTAACAGGTGCATCCTCGTATCTTAGCCAGTTATCATCATATACAGACACATCATAGTAGACAATCTCGCTACTATTGTACTGACAAGTATAGGCCCCTCTATTAAACGCTGCTAGTCTGATATTGTCTGTAAAATAGTTCATAACCGTAACAACATCATTTCCTTTAGTAGCACTTACATCTGTCATTCCACCGTTTGCTGTAATGCCATAAGGATAAGTGTCAGAGCCTCTCATACAAACGAATGGCTCGTTAACGTTATGTGAAAAGAGAATTTCTCCAGTATCAATATCCATTATTTCGCAGATGTTTCCTTCGTAGTAAGCAACACCATGACAATACGGAACCTTAACAAAACCATCATCGATCACTAGATCAGAATACTCAAATTCATTTTTCCAAAGAAGTGACATATCTGTAGCATTTATACAGTACAAAGTAGTGCTATTTGTAGCATAGGTATACATGTTAAGAAATCTTTGATTACTTACTGAATCATCATATTTGTCACAAGAAACGCAAAGATGTTCATCATCAACCCAATAAAGATTATTAAGGTAGTCGTCTTCATCAAATTTATCAATTTCTGTCATATCAAAAACAGAGAAATCCCCACCTTCATAATTCCAGATAACAATGACTCTTTTCTCTTCTTCACCAAGCTTTGCAAGAAATGCTATTCTTTCTTTTGATGGCGAAATAACTGGTCCAGTAAGAAGCACATTTTCTTGCTTTTCTTCATCAACAATTATTTCATAGTTTTTTTCAACCTGACCAGTTAAAGTAGATATCTTATAAATAGTATGGTTGTAATCCTGTATTATAAAATGCTCGTCATCAATAACAACTATTCTACTGGTAAGTAACTCATCAGTTATACTGTCATTGTACCAAAGCTCTTCACCAGTCTTTGAATTTATACATCTAAGATAATGTGATCCTCTTAAAAGAAGCGTATTATCTGCAAGATATATAAAATCATCAATTTCCGTTTCATAATCATTGGATGCAAACTCATAGACCAGTTTATGGTCATCCTTATTCCACACTCTTACATTGTCATTAAAATCAATTGCAACAAGTGATGTTCCATCAGGATCCACAACAAACTTTTCCACAGTATCTGGCATGTTATACACCCAACCTGAAAGGATATTTGAGCTTGTTCTTGGAAGGTATGCAACTGATGCATCACAAAGAGCACTTACAGCCTCAGGAATAACCGGTCTATCCGGATAATCTTCACTTGGTAGAGCCGCCAGTGCAAGCTGCAAAGCTGGAATTCTCTGCTCATCGTTTAAAAGAGATGCTGACTCCTTAGCAAGATATCTGGACTGATTGATAAGGGCCTGCCTGTAGTTCTCATTGATTCTCTGGTTGCTATATAACATATATCCACCAAAGCCAAGAGAAAGCATCATAACAGCTGCTGCAGCCGCAGTAAGCCTCTTCATCTTGTACTGACGCTGTCTGTCCATAAGCTCGTTGTAATTGCAGCCGATCATGGCAGAAACAAGCCTTGGAACTTCAGTGGACTTAACCTCTTTTCTGCTAAGTCTGTAATCACAGGCAAGAGGCTCAACATCCTCAATAACTGTCTCCATCTCGCCATCAGTTGTAGTTCTTATAACTTCCCTTGTCTGCAATACCTTTGGCATTACATCATGGGGCTCACCATCTGCAATTACAGTAAATATCTGATCTCTTGTATGATTTCTTAAAAAGATCTCAATTTCCCTCTCAACCCATGTTGAAAGATGTGTATTAGTTGAACACAAAACGATCAGATACTCAGAATTAGCAAGTGCCTCCTCAATAGTGCTACTAAGGTCACTAGTGATAGGAAGCTCATCCGTATCCCTAAAGATTCTCTCAATCTTCTTATATCCCGTTTTTTTCTGTAATTTCTTCGGAATATGATAGCGCTCTAAATCCTTTTCAATAAGCGCTGCCACCTTATTATCCAGGTCCGCATGCTTATACGAAATAAACGCGTTATAATGTGTACTCATTAACTCTTCCCTTTTCCTATTAATAGTACGTTTCCCCAAACGTTATATAGTATATCACAAAAAGAGCTATGACTTTATGAAAAGTCATAGCTCTTTAAATAATTATCTTATTATATTATTCTGCTACTGAGCAGTACATGAAGTACTTGTATCCAAGTGGGCTTGAGAAGAAGCCTGATACCTTGTCAGAGATCATGTAGAGGTCTGTGTAGTAGTAGATTGGGCAGATGCAACCTGTTGACATAAGAAGGTCTTCTGCTCTGTGCATAAGCTCATAACGTGTCTTTGTATCTGTGCATGTCTTAATGTCGCCGATAAGTACATCGTATGTCTCAGCCCATGTTCCGTTCTCTACCTTTGTGTCATATCCAAGATCTGTAAGATCAAGTGAGTATGCTGCAACCTTAGCGTTGTCGCCCTTACCAAACTGAACATCGTTGTTACCTGATGCTGTTGTCCACATATCAAGGAATGAAATAGGATCGTTGTAGTCACCAAGCCAACCATTACGAGCGATTGAATAGTTACCAGCTTTTCTTGTATCAAGGAATGTAGCCCACTCCTGGTTCTCAAGGTTCATTGTGATACCGATACCAGCAAATGTTGACTGAATAGCCTCACCAATTGCCTTGTGTCCCTCTGATGTGTTATAGAGGTATGTAAGTGTTGGGAAGTCTGTGAACTGCTGAGTTGCTTCATCAAATGTGTAGTACTTCTTGAGTGTCTCAATAGCTGCTGTCCAGTTAGCTTCATAAGCAGCATCTGTTACATCATAGTAACCTGTAATGCTCTTGTCAGGACCAGCATTCTGGTAGAACTGTGATCCATCAGCGTCTGTAAGACCCATAGCTACGAATGAAGAAGCAGGAACCTGTCCACCCTGTGCAATATCGTTAACAATGTAGTTTCTATCGATAAGAAGTGCAAGTGCGTTACGGATCTCGTTCTCAGCGTTAGCCTTCTCAACACCTGTAAGTGTGCTTGATGAAGGAAGGATCTCTTCGTTGATGTTCCAGCATACATAGTATGTACCAAGCTGTCCAGCTGTTACAAACTGTGTAGGATACTTATCCTTAAGAGATGCGATCTCGTTTGTAGGAACGTCATCGATGAACTCCCAGTCACCATTCTCAAAGTTAGCAAGCTGGTTGTTAGCATCATCTGAAAGGTAGAAGTTGATCTCGTTCATTGTAACCTTGTCAGCATCAACGAACTTATCATTCTTTGTAAGAGTGATAACTGAGTTGTGCTCCCAAGAAGACATTACATATGCACCGTTGTTAACATATGTTGAAGGATCTGTTGCCCATGACTCGTTAGCAACTACATCCTCACGAACTGGCATGTATGTAGGGAATGCAAGAAGCTCATTCCAATATGCAACCTGGTTAACAAGAGTAACTTCAAGAGTCTTGTCATCAATAGCCTTAACGTTAAGAGTCTCATCACCCTTAGCATCATCAGCCCAGATATCAGCGTATCCGTCAACTACTTCGAACATGTAACCGTAGTCAGCTGCAAGAGCCTGTCCTGCTGCACGGTTCCAAGCAAATACGAAATCACCTGCTGTTACAGGCTGTCCGTCTGACCATGTAAGGCCATCCTTAAGTGTATAAGTATAAGTAACTGTTCCGTCCTCATTCTCTACACCTTCTACAAGTTCCTCAGCGCAATCTGGCTGAAGTTCAAGATTACCACTAGCATCAAGTCCCCACTTAGCAAGACCTGAGAAAAGGTGGTTGATCATTGTAGCACCATCAACAGCTGAGTTAAGTGCTGGATCAAGAGTAGCTGGCTCAGAAGCAAGACAAACATTGATAACACCTGTGTTTGTTCCAGCTGTTGCGCTGTCTGTTGCAGTTGCATCAGATTCTGTTGACTCTGTTGTCTGCTGTGCATTATCTGTGCCATCTGATGCAGGTGTCTCAGAAGAAGCACCACATGCAGCAAGGCTTAAGACCATGCATGAAGCAAGTAATACTGATAATAACTTCTTTTTCATAATTATCCTCCTTATAAGATAATAAAGTGTTTTTTATAAAAAATGCTCTTGCATCTTTTAACGATTTAGTTAGCTTTTTCCATATGATGACATGCTACAAAATGTCCCTTTGATACCTCTTTGAACTCTGGCATTGAGCATGAGCACTGCTCGTCTGCATATGGGCATCTTGTTCTGAATGGGCATCCAGATGGTGCATTTAAAGGACTTGGTATATCACCTGATAACACAATTCGCTTATTTGCTCTTGCAATCTTTGGATCAGGAACTGGAACTGCAGAGAGAAGCGATTTACTGTATGGGTGAAGTGGGTTTTTGTAAATCTCTTCTGCATCTGCGAGCTCTACCATTTTACCGAGGTACATAACAGCAATTCTGTCACTGATATGCCTCACCACCAAAAGATCATGAGCAATGAACAAATATGTAAGTCCAAGTTTGTCCTGAAGCTCATCAAACATATTGATAACCTGTGCCTGAATTGATACATCAAGAGCAGATACAGGCTCATCACACACAATAAACTCCGGATTAACTGCAAGAGATCTTGCAATTCCGATACGCTGTCTCTGTCCACCTGAGAATTCATGAGCATATCTTGAAGCATGCTCTGAGTTAAGTCCTACATAACTCATAAGTTCAAGGATTCGCTCCCTTCTCTCTTCCTTGGTCTTGTACATGTTGTGGATATCGAGAGGTTCTCCGATGATATCAGATACAGTCATTCTAGGATTGAGTGAAGAATAAGGATCCTGAAAGACCATAGTGGCTTTCTTTCTAAATTCCTTGATATCTTCATTTGTCTTTATAAGCTTGCCGTCATACCAGATCTCACCAGCTGTTGGCTTGTAGAGATTAAGGATGGTACGTCCAACGGTTGTCTTACCGCAGCCTGACTCTCCTACAAGTCCTAAGGTCTCACCTTTTTTGATGGTAAAAGACACATCGTCTACTGCCTTAAGTGGTCTGGTCTTAAAAAATCCAACATTTACATTGAAATATTCCTTGAGATGCTTGATCTCAACGAGGTTCTTTTCGTTTGAATCACCCATTACTTTGCACCGCCTTCCATAAGCTTTTTAACATTCATCCAGCAGCCTGCAGCATGAAAATCATTGATCTGCATACGCTCACATCTTTCTCTGAGGCATATCTTCATAGCTGCGTCGCATCTAGGTGCAAAAGGGCATCCCTTTGGCATGTTCAAAAGATCTATAGGTGTACCTGCAATAGGCTCTAACTTCTTACCCTCTTTTCCCTCAGTAGGGATAGAACGAAGAAGACCTTTTGTATACTCGTGGCAAGGATTGTAGAATATCTCATCTGCTGTTCCCTGCTCGCAGATCGAACCTGCGTACATAACAATAACTTCGTCACACATCTGAGCTACAACACCAAGGTCATGTGTGATCATGATAATAGCCATTCCAAGCTCTTCCTGAAGTGACTTCATAAGGTCAAGGATCTGTGCCTGAATTGTAACGTCAAGAGCAGTTGTAGGCTCGTCAGCTATCAGGATATCTGGTTCGCAGGCAAGAGCCATAGCGATCATTACACGCTGTCTCATACCGCCTGAGAACTCGTATGGATACTGATTCATTCTCTTTTCAGGCTCATTTACATTAACGAGCTTTAACATCTCGATAGCTCTTTCTCTAGCCTGTTCTTTATTTCTATCTGTATGGAGCAAGATTGCCTCCATAAGCTGATGTCCAATTGTATAAGTAGGATTGAGTGATGTCATAGGATCCTGGAAGATGATAGACACCTTGTTGCCGCGAACGGTCTTCATAACCTTCTCGCCAGCTCCAACGAGTTCCTGTCCATCAAGCTTTATTGATCCTGATACGATCTTGCCTGCTCCAGCCAAAATCTGCATGATCGAATATGCAGTAACTGACTTACCAGAGCCAGACTCTCCTACTATTCCAAGTACTTTTCCCCTATCCAGGTCAAAAGATATTCCATTAACTGCCTTAACCTCTCCTGCATCAGTAAAGAATGAGGTATGCAGATCTCTTACTTCTAATAAATTCATCTTTTTAATCTCCCATACATTCTTAATGTAGTTCTGCTCTCGTGCTCTGCACTCGCCAGAACAAAGTAGTACACTAGGCTCGAAAAAACCTCGCCAAGTGATTACTTTATGTATCCAGCTTTGGATCGAACGCATCTCTAAGTCCGTCACCAAAGAGGTTAAGTGAAAGAACTATAAGTGAAATAACAAGCGCTGGAATAACCAGTCTGTATGGATATGATGAAATACCATTAAGTGCATCAGAAGCAAGTGAGCCAAGTGATGGCATAGGAGCATTAACACCAAGTCCCAGGAATGAAAGGTAACTCTCAGTAAAGATTGCACTAGGAATCTGAAGCGCTGTTGAAATGATGATCACTGAGAAGCAGTTAGGAATAAGGTGCTTTAGGATGATCCATTTGCCCTTAGCACCTGCAGCCTGTGAAGCAAGTACATATTCCTGCTCTCTAAGTGACAAGATCTGACCTCTTATAAGTCTTGCCATTGAAACCCAGTACAGAACACCGAATACAATGAACAAACTGATGATATTTGATCCGATCTTGGCAAGGACCGTTCCGTCCAGTGCTCCCTCCATTACTACCTTAAGTACTGAGGATAAAAGAATAACCATCAGCATGTCAGGTAATGAATAGATGATATCTACGATTCTCATTATGATAAGGTCAACCTTGCCTCCCGCATAACCTGCGATGGAACCGATGGTCATACCGATAATAAGAACGATGATGCTGGCAAAGAATCCAACTGCCAGTGAAATACGTGTTCCATATACTACTCTTATGAAGTAGTCTCTACCCTGTGAGTCTGTTCCAAAGATATGTGGAATAACTGACTCTCCAGCTTCCATTCTCCTTAACTCTGATCTGCCGTACTCAAAAGGCTTAAGATCATTAAAAGTGTTATCAACTGGCTTACCAGGTGTCATTCCAAGCATCTGGTCATATGAATATGGCCAAAACATTGGAACAAAAATAGCTGCTAAAGTAATAAGTATTATGATAAAGAAGCAAACTGTTGCTACTCTATTTTTAAGAAGTCTCTTGACGCTGTCCTTAAAGAATGTAGATGAAGGACGCATCTGGACCATATATTCTTTTTCTTCATCTGTTGCAGGGTTGAAATCTTCAAGATTAACCTGCGCGCTTAACTTTGTGATATCCATCTGTAATCGTCTCCTCTTCCTTACTCTAATGTGATCCTTGGGTCAACAACCTTATACAAAATGTCACCAATAAGGTTCATGATTACGATAAGTGTTGCAAGTACAATGGTTGTGCCCATTACAAGTGGATAGTCACGTCCAGTGATACTGTTAACAAACGCTCTTCCTATTCCAGGTACAGCAAAGATCTGCTCAACTACCAGAGATCCTGTTGTGATACCTGCAAGCATAGGTCCAAAGTATGTGATAACAGGAATAAGTGAATTCTTGAGAGCATGTCCGAAAATTATCTTCATTCCTGAAACACCCTTTGCCTTAGCTGTTCTGATATAGTCCTGACCAAGAACTTCAAGCATTGATGATCTTGTAAGCCTTGTGATATAAGCCATCGGATAAAGCGAAAGTGTTATTACAGGAAGTACCAGTCCGTTCCTTGCTGCTCCGTTAGCTGGGAAGATTCCAAGCTTGATAGCAAACAAGATCAGGAAAAGAGATCCCATAATGAATGATGGCATTGATACAAAAGCCGTTGTGATGATCATGATGATCCTGTCTATTAACTTGTTTCTGCGAAGTGCTGCAATAGAACCAAGGACTACACCGCAAACAAGTGCGATGACCGCAGCAATGAGACCAATCTTAGCAGATGTCTTCATACCATCAGCGATGATATCGTTAACTGTTCTGCCTCGTTGTTTAAGTGATGGGCCAAATTCAAATTTGGTCACTACATCCTTAAGATAAGTTAAATACTGTATTCCAAGAGGCTTGTCCAGACCATACTTAGCTTCCATAGCCGCTTTAACGGATTCAGTGACTGCCTTCTCACCAGTGAATGGTCCTCCTGGTACAGCGTGCATTACAAAAAAGGTAACCGTGATGACTACCCAGATCGTAACTATTGCCAAAAAGATTCTTTTGACAATGTACATTAGTGTCTTTGTGTTCATACCCTAGTTTCTCCACCCATTTTTTTGATCTTTTTTGAACCATTGTCGTGGTTCAAAGTTGCATAACTTCAACGCGCTAAACCCTATAAAAAAATTGCAATGACAGCCAGTAAATGTGCGTCATTGCACTAATAATTCAAGATTGTATACACGCATATAATCATGCAACAACACTAATGTTAACGAAATGATTACTTTATGTCAAGTATATGGGGTTAAAATCGCTCTATCTAATTAAAATAGATCAAGATTCTTTGACTAAAATACATATGTCCGTCTGTGGCGTACACATTTTGTCAAATTGTTTTTTCGATTATTTAGACACATAAAAAAGAATCTACGAAAATTATATCACATTTTCGTAGATTCTTCTTATGTTATAGTGTTCAGTTTTTTAGATCAAGCAAATACCATAAGTGACTGTCTTTCGTTGTTTTCCTGCTCTTTCTTCTGTAAAAGAGTCTGATAGGAATTGAGCGCCTGCTGAGTCTTCAGCTGTTGAAGAGCCTTAGTCGCATTGTCCTCTTCCTTGTCCATCTGGTATCCGTTAAGTTCCATAGCTGCATGTGAATTGTAAGTAAGTGCATGCTCAACACCGTTTGTCTGTGCACCAGCATTTGATCTGCTTCCTGTTACTTTCTCAAGAGCTTTGTCGATGTCGTTTACATCGAAGTCGCCTGTAACATTGTAATCTTCAATTCCAAGAGCCTTTAATGTTGTATTGTAAGTAGAAACAGTCTCTTCTGAACCATTGTTGTCTGTAGCTACTGACATATCCTGTGTCTTACCGTTTAACAGCTGCTTTTCATTGTATGTTGTGCCATTAGCTATGTCTTCAATTCCCTGCTTATACTGCTCTATCTGATCCTGAATGTACTGCTTGTCATCATCTGACATTGTTCCATTCATAGCTTTTACTGAAAGCTCTCTTATTGACTGCAGATAATCGGTAATACCATCCAGCGCACCATCTTCAATATTAAGAACAGATTTTGCAGAAGTAAGATTTTCACTTCCTGCATCAAGTCCGCGAACCTGAGACTCTGTCTTTTCCTGAATAGCTAGCTCTGAAGCACCCTGAGAAGCACTAGTGTATGTTCCGCCAGCAGTTATGGTGGAGTATGGTGAGTAACTAGAGTATCCACCAACTGATGAAATGCCGCTCATTTTGCCCTCCTTTTCTTAAAAACAAAACTACGCCTTATAAGGTCATAATAGCATCATAATTAAGAAGTGCTAGCCCCAAATTTATGTTTTTTAATCAATTTTGAAAGGAAATTACATTCGAGTGAATGAAATAAAGAAAAGAAATTATATTTATACTATTTTTTCCACATTTTTTTCACTTTTTGTACACATTTTCTGTTTATAGTATTAGACAAGGTTAGTGATGCAATAATTCTCTAAGCCGTTTAGAGATAATCACTATCTCCCCCTCATAAGAAAATCGCAGGCACTCACGTCCCCCCGTGGGTGTTTTTGCGTTAAAGGATTAATTCTTATAATCATTCATTTTTCATACTTTAGTCAGCATATTTTCCGTAGATTTCCATAAGCTCCATAACTTCTTCTGGTGAAAGATTTTCTGTAGCGTATTCAACAAGTCCCTGCTGATCTCCATCAGTTACGTATTCCATAACTTCCGAAACAGTTTCTGCATCCATATGTTCAGCTACTATCTCAGTAACAGTCTCTCTATCCTCTTCAGACATATTTTCAAGAGTCTCTGTAAGCTTTTGAGCTTCTGGGCTATCGCCAGCAATCTTCTCGATATTCTCACTTAAGATATCAACAGTTTTTTCTGCTGCAGCCTTCTTAAACTTCTCTTTTACAATTGGAAGTGCCACATTTATGAATAACAAGATTACGATTCCAAGAATTATCATTGCCAGCATAAAGCGGCCAAATGCTCCATTTGGATCGTATTCCTTCTTTTTCTTATTTACTTTTTTGCGATTATTTTTTGACATATTTTCTAATGCTCCCATATTTATTTTAGAAATGGTTATATTTCTTTTATAGTTCAGTCACAATTTAGCAACAGTTACATTGTAATATAGTACCTATCAGAAGGACAACTTCTGAACCCCCAACAATACTTTTTTTCATACACGGGTTGTCTGGTTCCCCACTAGGCAACCCCTCCTCCCAAAAACACACCAGCTTCTATAGTAATATAGAAGCTGGTTTTTTGTGTGAATATATTATGATTTAAATAGTGTAGATAAAAGTCCTCTACCAAGACTTGAACCAAAGTTTCCGCCAAGTGTCTTTCCAAACTTACCAAATTTACCGCCTACAGTCTTTCCAACTTCACGTCCAACTGTGCCTGCTACAGAGTTACCAACACTCTTTATTGCCTGCTTTTTCTTTCTTGCTTCAGCGGCCTCTGCTTTTTCTTTTTCCTTTAAAGCGGCAGCTTCTTCTTTTGCCTTAGCCTTGGCTGCAGCCTCTTCCTCTTTTGCCTTCTTGGCAGCTTCTGCATCAGCTAGGCCCTTTCTCTCCAGGAATTCATAAGCTGAGTCAGGATCTTCTGGCTCGTAGTACTTGCTATACAGAACGCTTCCCTTTATCTCTTTGTCCCTAAGAGCTTCATCGATTCCGCCCATCTTGGACTGAGGAGGCAGGATGAATACCCTCTCACAAACTGTAGGTGTTCCAGTCTCATCAAGGAATGAGCAAACGGCTTCGCCAGTTCCAAGCTCCTGGATAACGTCTGCTGTCTTGAACTCTGGATTAGTTCTAAAGGAATCAGCAGCTGCCTTAACAGCTTTCATATCTGAAGGAGTGTATGCGTGAAGTGCATGCTGGATCTTGTTTCCAAGCTGAGCAAGGACTCCATCTGGAATATCCCTTGGATTCTGGGTTACAAAATAAATGCCAACGCCCTTTGATCTGATGAGCTTAACAACCTGCTCGATCTTGTCCATGAGAAGCTTTGGTGTATCGTCAAAAAGAAGATG
This sequence comes from Butyrivibrio sp. INlla18, assembly GCF_900103635.1. Classification (GTDB taxonomy): domain Bacteria; phylum Bacillota; class Clostridia; order Lachnospirales; family Lachnospiraceae; genus Butyrivibrio. The sequence goes on along the minus strand of NZ_FMXK01000003.1, from coordinate 182,909 downwards.
CGCCTCATCAAAGAAGAATACCATCTTTGGCTTATCAAGGTCGCCAACTTCAGGAAGAGTCTCAAAAAGCTCTGACATCATCCACAAAAGGAATGTAGCATAAAGTGTTCCGTTGTTGATAAGGCTTGTGCTATCAAGGATATTGATCATACCCTTTCCGCCCTCGCCAGTTGTAAACCAGTCTCTGATATTAAGAGCTGGTTCAAAAAAGAACTTATCTCCTCCGGCAATCTCAAGAGAAACAATAGCTCTTACGATAGCAGCTACAGATACAGGGCTGATGTTGCCATAATCTGCTGCAAATTCGTTTTTATTTTCGGAAATATAATTGAGCATAGCCTTTAAGTCCTTGGTATCAACAAGGAGAAGACTATTGTCATCTGCAATCTTAAATGCGATCGAAAGAATATCCCTTTGAAGGTCGTTAAGACCAAGAATCCTACTTAAAAGAAGTGGTCCCATCTCAGATACAGTTGTTCTAAGAGGAATACCATTTTTGCCAAATACATCCCAAAATGTTGCAGGATATTTCTGGAATTTAAAGCCAGCCTCATCAAGGCCAAACTTCTGTATTCTCTTCTGCATATCTTCAGAATCAAGGCCTTCTGTAACCATACCAGAAAGATCCCCCTTAACATCTGCAAGAAATACAGGTACTCCCATGTCACTGAAGCTCTCAGCCAGCACCTTAAGTGTTACAGTCTTACCAGTACCGGTTGCACCAGCTATGAGGCCATGGCGATTTGCCATTTTAGATAAAAGAAATACATTCTCACCCTTTTCGTTATTTGCTACCCAAACTTTACCGTCTTTAAGCATTTTGTCCTCCTCCAACACGAATACTAAATTCCCTTCAAATATTGTATCACAAATTCCCATGGGTAAAGAGAATTTGACATCTCGAACTTCTGTTCGATATAATAAAACCATGGCAGCAGAAAAAGAAAGAAACTATATATGTATAGACCTTAAGTCCTTCTACGCTTCTGTTGAATGTGTCGAAAGAGGGCTTGATGTTATGACTACACGTCTTGTCGTAGCTGATCCCGAGAGATCCGACAAGACTATTTGTCTTGCTGTCTCTCCTGCCCTCAAGGCTCTTGGCATACCAGGTAGATGCAGAGTCTTTGAGATTCCAAAGGGAATCGATTACATCATGGCTCCGCCCCGCATGCAGAAGTATCTCGACTACTCAGCAGAGGTGTATGCCATCTATCTTAAATATATTTCCAAGGACGATATTCACGTCTATTCAGTGGATGAGGCCTTTATGGATGTAACGGAGTATCTGTCTTTGTATCACATGACTGCAAGAGAACTTGGGCAGACCATTATTGATGATATATTCGCAACCCTTGGTCTTCGTGCCACCTGTGGCATAGGCACCAATCTTTTTCTTACCAAGGTTGCCCTTGATATTACTGCCAAGCACTCTCCTGATTTCATTGGAGAACTTGATGAAAAGAGCTACAGGGAGACTCTATGGGAACATCGCCCCCTTACTGATTTTTGGCGCGTAGGTCCTGGAATTTCTAAGCGTCTTGCCACCTACGGCATGATGACTATGAAGGATATAGCCCATGGCAACGAGGATCTTCTATATAAGCTCTTTGGCGTCAATGCTGAGCTTTTGATTGATCACGCATGGGGCCGTGAGTCTACTACTATTGCAGATATTAGGAACTATAGTTCACAGTCCCGCTCTCTTACTCAAGGTCAGGTCCTTATGAAGGACTACTCCTTTGAAGAAGGCCTTGTCATTGCCAAGGAGATGATGGATGTAATGTGCCTTGATATGGTAGACAAAGAGCTTGTCAGCAAGTCTTTTACCCTGTCTGTAGGCTACGCCAAGAATACTCCTGTTCCGGGAGTTCACGGTTCTTTTTCACTGGATACTGAGACTAACGCCTCATTTATCCTGATTCCTGAGATTGCTAAGCTGTACAGCCAGCTTGTAAATAAGGACTATCTCATAAGGCGCATGTACATTGTCAGCAACAATGTGGTTCCTGAAGAGTTCATGCAGTACTCTTTCTTTGTGTCTCCTGAAGATATAGAAAGGGACAAAAAGGTTCAGAAGGCTGTTCTGGAGATCAAAAATAAATTCGGCAAAAATGCCATTTTAAAGGGTCTTAACTTTGAACCTGGCGCCACCACCAGAGATAGAAACAATCAGATTGGAGGACACAAAGCGTAATATGGCTAGACAGAAAATGTCACCCGACAAAAGAGCTGCTCAATTCCTCCCTTTCCAGGCTGTCAAAGGGCTAGACGAGGCTCTGAGAGCAAAAGAAAAGATCACAGTACCAAAAATCGAGCTCTCCGAGGAAATGTTCGAAGAGCTCGATAAAAAGATGCACGATATTAGAAAAGGCAGCATCATCAGCTGCGTCTACTTTCACAAGGGCGAATACCTGAAAGTTACAGGTATGGTCGCAAGACTTGATGAAGTAGCGAGGATACTTCAGATCGTTAATACCAAAATATCCTTTGATGATATATTAGACGTTACTTTTGAATGATCAAATTTCTTTTACCCAAAGTCCGTGGAGATTGCAGTACTCGTATGCAGCTACCGCCTTCTCGCCGCTTGCAAGAACAAATTCTGCGCATGGCTTCTCGCCTGGCTTCAAGTTCTTGATCATACATCCCTTGTCCGTCTCAAGACATACAAACTGGATATAATGTTCTGGCATCATAGGATGCTCAACTTCGCCGACTTCCACGATTACTTTGCTGCCATCCACAGTAACCTTAGGAACGTGCTTTTCAAATGCACCATCAGTAGCTCCTGGAACGAGCTCTTTCATAGGCTCTCCACAGCAAACTACAGGAACACCTGAATCATTTAGCTTGGTAATAATATTGCCGCAATGCTCACATCTGTAAAATTTCATAGCGAAACCTCCTGACAAAAACCGAGTTTGCCTGCAAAATAACGCAGTAAGTTCACTAATAATTTTAACATATATGCGTCAGCAATTATACTTAATAATATTACTTTTCAAAATATGCAAAAGCGATAGCTCCAGGGCCTGTATATGTGCCTATGGTAGCTCCTGCAACGGCATACTGAATGTCATTTTCATGACCTTCATATAAGGCCTTAGAATCTTCCACATATTTCCTTAACATCTCATCTGAAAAGCCAGAATAAGCAAGGCATGTTGGTTTGTCGTAGTCTATGCCACCAGTTTTTTTGACAAATTCCATGAGCATATTATGACCGTTCTTGGAACCTCTGGCCTTGCCAATTACTTTAACAACACCCTCTTCTATGGTTATGACCGGCTTGATCATAAGAATGTTGCCCGCAAAAGCCGCAGCAGAAGATATTCTTCCGCCAAGCTTTAAGTATTCAAGGGTGTCAAATACTGCGATAACATGAGCCTTTTTGAGCTCCGGTGTGATGGTCTCTAGGATCTCTTTGGCTGAAAGCCCCTGGTCTCTAAGCTGAACTGCTCTTTGAACTATTACATATTCTGAAATGCAGAACTGCTTGGTATCAACTATATGAATGTTATCAGAGAAATCCTCCGCTGCTATGCATGCACTCTGATAAGATCCAGATACCCCCGAAGAAAGGCTAAAATATATGAGTTCCTCTCCCGCTTCATCTGCTTTTCTGAATTCCTCTGAATAATCATATGGAGATATCTGACTTGTTTTTGGTATCTCATCTGTCTCAACAAGCTTTTTATAAAAATCAGTACTTGAAAGAGTTACACCATCAAGGAATTCTTCATCTCCAAATCTTACCTTTAATGGAAGTACTGTTATGCCCCATTCTTTCGCCTTTTCCTGTGGTATATCACTTGCTGAATCTGTAATTATCCTTACTGCCATTTTCCTACCTCTTCTCGGAAACAATCACATATAGTTTCCGTTACTATATGCATTTCTCTCATTTTATGACCATTAGTCACATTTGTAGTTTCCGTAAACATAAGTTGAAGAATAACATAAAAAAATAGGAGTTGCAACTTTTTAGTTACAACTCCTACTAGGTGCTATATAGCTGTGGTTTTACATTAGCCTCTAGGAAAATCGTCGTGAATAAGTCCAAGATCATCATTGTTTATCATTTCATTTTCTTCATCTTCTGCTAGTTCTTTTGCAAATCTCTTGTCCACTAAGATATGTCTAAAAAGTCCATGGCATCCGTCAGAACAGTCTCTCCAAGTAGCATCAAAATTACCTGTATACCAAGGATCTGCCACATCACCGTCTCTATCAGTAAAATCAAGCATTTTGAATACCTTGTGATCTGGATCACCGCTAAAGATACGATTAAGATCTCTGATATTAGCACTATCCATGCCGATTATATAATCAAACTTGTCATAATCAGTTCTGGAAGTAAGTCTTGCTCTCTTCTCTGCCACTCCAAGTTCATTATCATCTGTCCCTATGCCATGCTCACGAAGTTTAGCCCTTGCCGGAGGATATACCGGACTTCCAACTCCATTCCAGATCTCATCTGTATGTGTGGCTGAAGATTCAATGTGAAACTTGTCCCAAAGGCCTTGTTTACTCACAATGTCCTTCATTATGAACTCCGCCATTGTAGAACGGCATATGTTGCCGTGGCAGACGAAAAGTACTTTTATCATAAGCTTTAACCTCAGTATTTATCAGTGTTTCAGGATTGCACAGCATCGTGCATTCAGGATTATATCCCTGTAATAAAATCCCGTATTTTCGCAATTCTTCTCATATCTTTTCAGGCAAAAGTGGTAAAAAAAGTGGTAAATATATACAGCCTTACCACTTAAGTTTTTCACCTGTTTTACAGGGCTTTCATGGATTCACTCATTTGCAGCGGATCTCATTTCCTGCATTCCGGAAATACGATTCATCTCTTCCATAGCGTCATCAAATCCGATATGGGTGTAGGTATTCATCGTCACAGAAATATCAGAATGTCCCATTATATATTGCAATGTCTTAGGGTTCATTCCCGATTTTGCCATATTGGAGCAGAACGTGTGCCTGCAGACATGAGGTGTAACCTTCGGCATCTGAACCTTATAGATGCTGTTATACTTCGCACAGATATGCTCAAAGTATTTCTCCCAGTGTAGGGCTACCATCGGCATATCGTTCTTATCAAGGAAAAGAAAACCTGTACAACCATCCACCATCGGTTCAACCTTCGGTGATTTCCTGTTCCTTATAATTCTGCGAAAGCATTCCGCCACCTCTTCTGTCATCGGTACATAACGACTGCCGCTTTCAGTCTTGGGCTTTTCAATGATATATTTCATATCACTGGTACGCAGGAGCTGATGATCCACGCCTATCCTCATGTTTTCAAAATCAATGTCATGAGTTGTCAGACCGCAGAATTCCGAAATGCGAAGTCCTGTTTTGAAGAGAATATAAATCCCATCATAATACCTGCAAAAATGCATGTCATCCTGAACAAATTTTAATAAGTCTCTTTCCTGCTTTCTTGTGATTGCTTCCCTTGTAACACTGTCATTAACAATCACCGAAGCAAGCTCGAAATCAAACGGATTTTTACGAATCAGATCATCATTCAGAGCCATACGAAATGCCGGACGCACAACTCCTCGAATTGTATGGATAGTGCTGTAGCTCTTCTTATCCGACTGCTGCAGTTTTATTAGCCATGCCTTTGCATCCGAAGTCTTCACCTTGTCAATTCTCTGAATAGCAAAGGATTCCTTACGAAGTATATTAAGCACTGTCTTATATCCGGCTGCGGTACTGCTTCGTACACCGGTCTTTAATGATACATACTTCTCACAGAGTGTCAGAACTGTATAATTGCCGCCCTTGGGAACAATTGCATCAAACAGATCCTGCGTGACCTGTTTTTCTTTCTCCCTCAGTGACAGGTCATATTTCTTACCTTTGGGTGTGGGATCATTATGATCCAGCCTCCAGCTGTAAAGATTCCTTTCCTGACCATTCACATCGATGTATTTAAAACGATATCTTCCGTCTGATCTCTGGCTCTCTCCATTGTGGAGAATGCGATTCTTATTATCTCTTCGCTTCTCGCTCATGTTCTCTCCTTTCTGTATAAAGAAGAGAGCCCGGATTCATGAGGATATTTTACCATGAAATACAGCTCTCTTCTATAAAAGCAGCGCATATTTGTACGGTTACAGCGTAGTCGCCATATCCAGAAATTCTTCGAACTTCCGTCTTTTAATCAGCACCCTGTTTCCATTCATGATTGCAAAATCAGAATTCGAATGTTCATCTACAAGTCTTCGCAGTTTTGCCTCTCCGATATGGTAGTAGCTTGCAGCTTCTTCAATGGTCAGAGTATAGCGTTTCCAGGTTGGTATCTCATTCATTTCCGGTATCCTCCCCATCTGCAATTACACGTTTTACAAGCTCCATATTCTTAGCTGCAGTAATTGTCCTTTTGCTTTTACCTGTTACCATAACAGGCGTACACATCCCGAGAATGCGGTCATAAATCCTCTGATACTGTAAATCATCCGACGATGCCATTTTTCTGATCTGCTCAATTGTCAGGTTGGTCGTGATGATGAGAGGTTTCCCGGATTCCCATCTTCTGTTGATTACCTGAAATACATTCTGAAGAGCAAACTCGCTTTTTCTCTCCGCACCGAGATCGTCCAGGATCAGTAAATCATACACTGAAATTGTTTTCACGAACTCTGCTGAATCAAACACCGAGATATTGCTTATTTCAGCAAAATCCCTCATAAGGACACTTTTCCCTTTGTCAAGCAGGGCATTCGCAATACAGGCAGCCATATAAGTCTTACCGCTTCCGACACTGCCCCATAAAAGAAGTCCTGCACCTTTCTCCCTCATTTTATTCCACGCCGAAATATATGCTTTTCCTTTTTCCATCGATGGATTACTCCCATCATCAGCATCAAATGTCCAGTCATTCATACTCTTATCATGAAAACAGATGGCACGATTTCGAAGAACCTGATTTCTGAATTCCTGTTCTTCATGCTCTTTCCTGACTCTCTGCTGACGCTCCTGTTCACATGAACACAGGACGTGTACTGTTATCTCTCTTCCCATGAAAAGAAATCTTCCCTGCCGGGGAGTATGACACTTGCTGCAATATTCCAATCCATCCTCACCAATATAAAAATCCTGCTCTTTACCCATCACAAGCTCTCTCCCTCCTTGAACGTATATTTATCAGTTATTTGATCATGTATCTCTGTATAGTTATTAGTGTGCAGTTTTCTGAATACTCCATTGCCGCTTTTCTGAACTGGTTGAGAACGGATTTCTGAAATAGCCTGATTGTATTTCCGAAACTCCGATGGAATCTTTACATATATGCAATATCCATCCCTGCCGCTGTATTCCCTTATAATCAGCTCTTCATGCTCCAGCTTCTTAAGTGCTGTTCCTATTGTCGTCCTGCCTCTGCCGATTAATTCTGCAAGATCATCCCATGTATAACGCTCAAATATCCTGCCATCAGAATCGCCCCAGCCATTCTTCTGTGAAAGCAAAGCCCTGTTTAGCAGCATTCCGTATATCAACAGTTCCGTACTTCCAAGACTGCTATTCAGCAGGCATAACGGAACAGGAATATAAGCTCCTACCTTCGTGTCCTTATAGATAAAATCCGTTTCCATGTGTTTTCCCTTTCTTTGTCACCTGTAATCTGCAGTATCACAGATGGATTTCTTTCTTCATACGTTATGTGGGACACATAAAAGCATAATCTGAAACTTTTGAGCAAAAAAATACTGTTCCAAATTTTGGAACAGAACTAAAAAATACTCCAACGAAAATACGCGTTTTTCCAGAATTTGGAACGCCAAAAGCCTTGATATTACTGTTTTTTCCAAACTTTGGAATTTTCAAAAATCAGCCAAAAATGAGTGTAAAATTTCCACAGGGGAGGATTTCGATTTTTTCCAATTTTGGAACGCCGGAGGTCTTGAAAACAGAGACTTTTCCAAAATCTGGAATTTTTTCCAAATTTGGAAAAACCAGAGAAAAAAGATAACAGGATACGCGGAAAGTTGCAGGTCACTTTCCGCCATTACCATGCATTCTTAATGCATGGGTTAGGGCTCTGCCCTATAACCCGGATTCACAACAAAGTGGCATTTCAAATATCATTTATCTCAGACTGCAAATCCACACCGACTTTATAGCAATTCGTCACAAAACAAAAGTGACGTCAAAACGACGCCACCTTAGCTTTCACATTGACGTCAAAATGACGTCTCGTGATATATACACTACTCCCTGCCTATAATTTCCAGATACTCCACCGGAACATGCTTCGTAAGCCATACTCCATTTACCGACAGATAAAATTCCGTTCCCGCCTGAGCCATCTCCCCAGCACGAATCTGGAATACCACCGGCTTACCATGTCTGCTTCCGACTTTGACCGCGGTATCATAGTCCTTTGAGAGATGGACATAAAGCCTGGATTTTGGAACCAGTCCCTGATTCATAATAGAATCCACATACTTTTCACCGGTTCCATGGTACAGGATTTCAGGTGGCTCTTTTTTCTCAAGTTCCACGTCCACCGGAATGGAGTGTCCCTGATTTGCTCTGATCAGGGTCTTGTCTTCATTGAAAGAATATCTCTGCTTCTCGTCATCTGCCACAATTTTCTGCAATAGCTGCATATCAATGGCAGTCCCGGCATGATTCATACCATCAAGTAATTCCTTTACATCCGCCCATCCATGCTCATCAAGTGTAATTCCAACTACTTCCGGCTTGTGCCTTAAGATCAGACTTATAAATTTGCTTGTCTCTTTTTCGCTCATATCATATCCTTATTCATTTCAGTCTTCGCGCACTGAATCCTCATCAAATATGCGATCAAGCTCGCCATTGCTCGTTATTGCGCGGACTTTATTCCTGATTTCAAGTTTTGACAAGTCCAGCCTGTAAAAATGATTTTTTCCATCTACACCTGTCTTTTTTCTGATCAGCTGTATTCGTCCGAACTTATCCCAATGTTTCTCGGCAAACTCTGCCAATCCCACTGCTTTAGGGCAGTTATCCTTGCGGCTGTCATCATGAGGCTCCAGTATATCAAAAACATATCCGTTTTCATCAGCTCTGACCGCTATAATATCCGGATACATTGGCCTATAAACACCATCTGCTTTATATGGTATCTCAAGTGCCCATTTCTTACGGTCTACATTTCTCAGCCAGCATATAATTCCGTTTTCAAGCTCTTCCCGAATAACGCCGTCCTCCCAGTTATTCAATGATGTCTCGAATACCCCATCATGTCCTATATACATATGTCTATCATACCTGACAGCATCATCTGTTTTCGAAAAGTCTATGGACTGGGGCAATTGCCACGGTATAGCAATCGGATTTGCTGAAGAAGAAGTAAGTCTTGAATATACCTGTTTACGATTTTCCGGGAGAGCGGATATTTTCCTTTTCTTGGCTTCATACATATCAACAAAGAGTTTATCTGCATATGCAGATATTCTTTCCCTGAAATCAGTTGATTGTGCCAGAACTATAACTTCTATCTGTACATCATTCTTTTCTTTTTGAGCATTTTTTACCCAATAGACAGTATTCAAGCCTTCGCCAAGCATCTTACCTGCCTGATCAAAATGCCTTTGAATGTCAAAATCTGTAACCTGCACCTGCTCTGTAGCATCATCATACGTATATGCATTATCTCCATAGTCAAAAGTAAATGTTCCCATAGAGAATCCGGTAATAGCCTCAGCCTTCTTATCAAAATCTCCTGAAGCTTTCAAATCCTGAATTTCCTCAGACATTTTTGACACAATGGCATTCTGCGTATTGTCCAGAGCATTCAGATCCACTCCATCCATAGTCAATGCTCTGGAAAGCTGCACCGCCAGTTTAAGCGGAGGTTGTTTGCGGACAGAATCAATATTGTAGGTAATCAGATCTTTCATTGCAGAAAAAACATCTTCATATTCAGTATTTCTCTGCAATGTTACAAATTCCCTTTGTGTCCCTACTTCTGTAGAACCAGCAGAATCATTTTCACGAAGTGCCTTTATAACTTCCTTTACGGTATTCTCGTTAAAGTAAGGAAGGAAGAGACTGACATTATTAAGCTCAGCATCATTCATTATTCTACGGGCGAGAGGTGTTCTGATCATACGACCAAGAAGCTGTGCAATATAGGTATAATCCTGCGCAGAGCGAAATGACATCATTGTCTCAGCACGTGGACAGTCCCATCCAGTCGAAAGATTCATTTTGAAGAATACAACCTTGATATCATGATCATCTTCAATTCTTGATGCATCTATCTGCCTGATTTCAACGCCATGATAATTCAATGTGCCTCTGTCATTAAATGTATGCACTATCTCTCCCGGAAGCATCTGGCGTCCGAGAGCATCGCATACATAGCCGACACAGGCATCCATATCGGTCTGAGTCACTTCACGATCATTTCCATCTTCGACCTGAATTACAAGAATAGGATTGACCGCATTTTCTCCTTCCTGAGCACAGTAATTCTCCCAATGTTCGCACTTTTGCTTCCAATTCTCTATTGCACTTTTAAGTACTGACATATTAGCAAGCAGTTCCATCTCAGGATAATGGATAATAATCTTATCCTTCAAAAGTCCTGACTCCCTGACATCCTCTGCCGAAACAACTACCTTCTGGATTGTAGTAGAATCCATTCCTTCAATCAAGGTATTAAACCTTTGCGGGGTAGCCGTAACGCCTATTACAAGTGGCATCACACACAGACCATCTTCAGGACTTCCTTTTATAAATTTCTGCATGATTGTCTGAGCTTTTTTATTTTCACGTTCACTGGTCTGGGTCCCGCGATGTGCCTCATCTATGATCATATAGAGCTTATCCGGAAACCTTTTTGCAGTATTGGTAATCGTCTCCCAAATGGAATATGACCTTTTATCTGAGACAGCAGTAAGTAATTTATCCGAACCAAGCTTTTGAGTATTCAAAAAATAAATATGTCCTGCCTCGAGACTTTCGGCACTGAAATTTGCATCAATTGTAACAAGGTCACGCACTTTGAGTTTATCTGACTGGCTCTCAATCTTAAGCCTTGTCTGCACATTCAGCTCCGGGGAATCAGAAAGCCATATAAAAATCGAATCAGGTTCCGCTGTTCTGTCTGCATTGCCATATAATATTTCTTCAAACAGCGCAGTCATAATAACTGTCTTTCCGGCACCTGTTGGTGCAGAAAAAGAAATAGCCTGCGGATCCGAATCGCTCCACATCATGTGTGCCTTGTCAATTTTTCTATTCAGCTCATCCAAAGCCTGTTCCTGAAATGGAAATAATTCTACTCTCATGTTCTTGCTCTCCTGCCTCCAATAACGAAATTATCAATATAATCCCGATAAAGCTGATATGTATTCTTTATCCCGATATCCTCTGACATATCATGAAATGCGCTTTCTGAATTTGTGACAAAAAATACCATTTCAATAGAATCATACTTTTTTACTTCACTGGCAAATGCAGCGTATGCAGATTCCTTGACCAGTACTGCGAAGCAATTCTCGGGAAGTATAAGCATATCCGGCTCTTCAGTTACCACTTCAGGACGCTTGCCTATTGCACCTGCTTTCATCCAAAGCATAGGAAGTATTTCCTTAAACTGCGTTCCAAGCGACACTTGATCACGGTCGAGGAAGTCCAGTTTAAAATACTCGCAATTACTCTTAAAGCCTTGTGCCATAGGACGATTGTTATTTTCTTCATCAAATGCAAAATATTTGCCCGGAATATCTGAACCATCAGGACGTTTTCCGGTTATAGTAGCTACAGTACGAGGCCATGTTACAGAGCGACATATGCCATGTTTTTCCCATTCTATACTTCCCGGAACCATACCTGCTTTTGTAAATGCCCTATATTGCTTCTTTGAGATTTCATTATTGGTAACAATAATGCACCTTCTATTACCGCCATCCTGATCATTAAGCAAGTTCACAGCATTAAGCGTAGTCCCGCTTCCTGCAAAAAAATCCAGAATCAGTGAATTTTCATCAGTGCAAGCTCTAAGCACTTCAGTAATCAGAGTTAATGGCTTAGGATATGGAAATTCTTTGCTCCCAAAAATAGAATCAATCTGACCTGAGCCTTTAGTCGTGTAAAACTCCTTCTCATTCCATATAGTAGGAATATCACTTCCTTCGCTTTCATATGCATCCAATATATAGGTGCCGTTTATCTTATCACGTCCTTTGGGTACAATCTCTCCGCTGTTAATCTTCTTTATTATTCCTGCTGATAAATATTGAATCCCAAACTCATTTGAGTTTTTACCCGGAGTCTGTTTTATAACATTAATATGCCCCTTTTTAACATCACCAAGAAACCTTGTAGGAATAAGCCTCCATACGCATTGTAATCCTTTTTGACTGATCGGCCACACTGCCGTGGCACCATCAGGAACTTCATCCGTGTGATAGACAAAATCTGCCAAATCACCTTTGTAAGTTCCATCTTCCACTAACTCTTGTAAAGATTTCCCACATCCTATTATTTTTCCTGTTTTTTTCTCGACAAAGATGGGATAAACCTGATTAGGTCGTTCCTCTTGAGAAAAAGTCGCCAACGTCATGCCATGAAAAGGTGCGTTTTTCTTTCCACCAACAAAATCCATTGCCTTACCACTAAAATTTAATGGAGTAACAAACACAAGATATTCCTGCAAATAATTAAATCCCCCGGATGGTTTACCGCCAGAAGTCTGTACTGTGACAGTGACTATCTGCCTTTCTGGAAATAGTTCTTCACAGAGAAGCACTAATCGGTTTAATTCCTGATATCCAATACTAATTATAAGAACTCCAGCATTCGTCAATAATCTCTGTGCCAGAACCAATCTTTTCTTCATCATGGACAACCACATACTATGTGCCCATCGATCATTGGAATCAACAAAGGCATCATTGTATTTCCATTCATCATGATCTGTATTATATGGCGGATCAATATAGATACAGTCAACCTGATTAGCACAGACATACTCTAATAGCTGAAGTGCATGATAATTATCTGCCTGAATGAGGGTATGCCACAGGCTATTTTCCGGAGCATTCTCAACCCTGTCAATCGGAGTCAACGTAGGAAAAATGGGTTCACCAAATTCAGCAGTAACAACAAGCTCATCAAGATTGATCACCTCATTCTCACCACTGATCTTATTTCTGCATACTGCCTCTGTATCAGTTTTTTTCAAAACGACGTATGTATCTCCGATACTACCCTTTCTGGCAACCGTGCTGCCACGTTTAATTGGCAGACCGTAAAGAGGCGTGCATTCCGGTAAGTGTTCTTCAAATACAAGTCCAAATTTTTTATGTTCTGTAAGTCGTTCAACTTCCTGTTCAAGTCTTGCTCTAAGTGCCGGATCATTTACCTGTCTTATTAATTCATGTATTGCAGCCATTATTTTCCCTCTTTTTTATCCTTCATATTTGCCCAGGACTTGCCAAAGAGCCTGTGAGACTCCGACAAAGTGATTACTCTGGCATGTTCTATGATTTGTTCCAAAGCGTCTGATAAGCCATCTGTACTGTCAAGTACTATAAACGCTTGCTTTTTTGATGTTTCATAAAGTTGGAAGAGCTTTTCATAATATGCTCTGTTAATGCGCCTGATGATATTGGAATCATGTACGAGAACCGGAAGCATGGAATTCTTGAGTATAGCAAGATCATATAGAACCAATCCTTTGAAAGCTGCGCTCTCACTGGTGTTGCCATATGTGCCGAAATAAATCGTCTTGTCTTTTCCAATTCCCATCGTAGGTGCATTTTCATTATCTTCGGTCACAAGCATATTATAGCTTTCCATTGCAGAATTGATAATTTTCTGCATTTTCCTTATCAGCTTCCATTCGCGTTCAATCAATTCTGCCATTTTGTCTTCAGCTTGTTCTACTTCTTCCTGTTGAGCCTTAGCGTTTTGCAGCTTATCAAGTTCATCCTGTTTTTTATCGATTTCTCTGGAAATGCTGACTGCCTGCGAGATAATCTTGCCTGCCATTTCGGTAGTATAACCGGCTTCATCAATCCTTCGCTGTAAATCCGCTATCTCTTTATCACACTGATCAATGAGTTGCTGCAATTTATCTGCTTCTTGGCTCGCTTCATCAGCAAGGATTTCACGGATTCTGATATGGAAATGCTGGATATCATCAAGAGCCTTAACATTAACACCTGGAAAGAATTCTTTTAAATCTTCCAGATCCTGCTCTACTACCTCATTACAAAACTGCTCATTTCCTGCAAGGATAGCTTCCTTCTTTGCTACATATTCATTTCTTTTTTGAACAAGCTGACGGAGTTCTTTCTGAAGCCTTGCTGCTTTCTCAGCAGATGATGTGTTAAGTCCCAAAAGAACAAGCCTCTCATCATCTTTATTCTGCATAAGCCTCTTCTGTCGCTTTTTCAAGGTCGTTATCGCTTCGTTCAAACTATCAATATCTGCCTCTGATATTGTCTTCGTCTCAGTTTTCTTAAATTCTGACTCCTTGACTCCAAGTGCCTGTTCCATGGCATGCACATTGTTCAGTATGTTGTTATCACCAAAAAGCCTTAGCAGAAAATCGACCGCCTCATCATCCTTACCTTTGGATTTTGACAAATGCGGGTAGCGTTCCTGAACATTATCTTTACCATAGATTCTGAAATGATGCTCCATACAAGCCACTATATCTGCTCCATCGGATACAAGCCCATACTTTTCAGAAATCAACTGTCTATATTTTCGAATGGGCATTTCTTCAATCAGATTGCCTTTTATATCACATCGGCAGACATAATTAAGCCTCGAAGTATCTCTGTAAAAATAGTAATCGTCATCCCAATGAAAGGTAAAATACACCACATGATCCTGGACATGATTCCTGATATCAGTGTCGGAAGCCATATATATTTCACCGCCGAAGCAGAATTCTATCAGCTGTAAAAATATCGTCTTTCCCAGTGCGCTGCTCCCATTAGATGTACCCAAAACGATATTAAGTCCCTGACGAAATTTAACAGTATGGAATTCCGCATCCAATACGTCACATTTGATTTCCGTCAACATAATAAAGTTTTTTCTCCTCCTCATCTATCTCAATTCGTCCAAGCGCATACAGAGAATCCAAGGCACTTATAAAGTTCTCAAAATTACAATCTATATTCATCTCCTGATAAAGATCGTTTACTGTCATACTCTTTTCCTGAAGGATATTCAGTATCTTCGGAAACAACGGGAAAATACTCTTTGAATACATTACTGACTTACCCGGCAGATTCATCCGAACACCTCACATCGCTGAACAAAATAGGAAACAAGAATTCTGCTTGCCTCACGGCTGATTCTTCCAGTCTGTTCATAAATCAGTTCTACAAGCGTATTATAAACATCGCTTTGCGATGCAGTTTCATCCCTGTCCTCATACATTCTTTTAATCACTTTTTCAAAAGTCCTGACATTCAATCTCCCTGCAGCAGCTTCAGCTGCAATAATTGCATCAACATCGCTATAGCAATCATTTACATCGTGAAGTATGCTTCGTCGCAGCTGTGCATCCGACACTTTCTGTTCGACTGTAATCGGATTCATCCTACTGGGAGTAAGTGTACTCATATCCATCTTACTGACAGCGCGAATGACAAGTCTTACGTCGTCACCAAGATGATTTTCCGACATTCTGCTGCGCGTTACCATATTTGTCTTAAGCTGTTGTTTTATATTCTTGTATTCCTCAATCTGTGTTTTTGATGCATTCATGATTTTTACAGAACAGCCTATACAAACAAGAAATGAAGTACCATCTGAACAGACCGCTTTAGTGATATTATCCTTTTCAAGAGGCTTGCCACACACAACACAGTTTCCGCCTTCCTGAACAATCATATTGACTGCCTCAGCATCATTTATTACCTGGCCGATCGCATCAAGGCAATCCAGTGAATATGTTTCAACAAAGTTAATCCGTGGCCATTTTTTCTCTGCTTCGTCTACATAACCGGATGTAATTTCCTTCACAATGCTCTGCCTGTTAAGGTTATCCGTATGACGTACAACATACAAAAGAATTCCTGCCAGAAACTCCGAGAATACAATATCTGTCTTTTCAAGTATTTCCCCACATTTCAGTCCGTTTATAAATTCTATAACAGTGTCTTTATCAATGTCGGAGTCTTTAATTATCTGCTTTAAGGCACAAACTATTCCGTTCCACTTATTTCTGTCCAACATTGGAACAACATGCTCATTAAAGCGAAGTGCAACCTCAGTCGGAGTCATCTCGTCATAATTAATTCGTATGAAAGTATCAAGATTTCTGGCTCCCCTAAAAACGGCAGAAATTGCAGAATCATCATCATTCATATCAAAATCAGGCTGAATAGCTTTAAAAACCTCGGTTCCAAATTCTTTCTGAAGTATCCTGGACGATTTACACCGCTTCAGTACTGTCAGTAATGTACCGGCACATAATTCCATCACCTATCACCGTCCATTTCATCACTCACGTAATCGACTAAATCCCCAATATTAACATCCAGTGCCTTACATATGCGTCCCAGGACTTCCATACTGACCGGTCTTCCTTTGCTCATTTTAGCCATAGTAGTTCCTGTAATCTGCGTAAGTTCCATAAGTTTTTTTCTGTTCATGTTTTTATCAATCAGTATCTTCCATAACTTGTTATAACTGAAGAGCATTTTGTCCTCCTACAGCACGAGCATCTCTGTAGCCCCATATGTCATGACTATAGGTCACGCATCATGTATATTTTACCGTTTCGCCCTATAAAATTCAACATATATAGATAAAAAGTAAGCGTTCGCTTATTTCTGCCCAGAATTTTACCACTTTTTTCTTACTGTGTTTTCTGTAGCATTATCCCTCGCAAACATAAACTAAAATCAAGAACCGGTTCTTAGACAGACGAACAGTAAGAAGCATAACAGCAATCTTCATATCAAAATTCTAAACGAGGAGGTGATATAATGAAAAAAGTAAAGCGCAAAGCAATTATAGATGACGGCATGAACCCGGAGCTTGTCCGCGGAGCAAAATTTGATGGACTACTGGAAATTCCGATCATTGAAGCTCCCAGGCACATCGTAATTCCGCAAGGTATCACACCATTTTCAGCAAGAAATCATACAGGAATCAATTATAGTGAATTCCTTGGTTTCAACGAGATGGATGTAAATTTCGCTGAAGTTCTGATCAATCCGGAAGGGTATGTTGATGACTTCGGACGTTTTGACGGATTGTTTTCTCCGGATGCCTCGCTATACAGAGACGCTCCACTGGCTGTACAGATAGCAAATGTGTATCGCAACAGGGCAATCGGTAGCTTTTATCAGCGGCGCGGTCTCTATGTCATTCCACAGATTCGCTGGGGCAATGAGCTGACTTATACAACAAAGGTACTCCCGGAAAAAGTTGCTTTTCTTGGAGCAGAGAAACACAGCATCGTTGCAATCGGCACTTATGGCTGCATAAGCGGCAAGGAAAACAAATTCTACTTTGAAGCCGGTCTCGAAGCAATGCTTTCAGAGCTTGAGCCTCAGGTTGTAATTGTCTATGGTCCAATGCCTTTAAAGATTTTCGAACCATATCTCAAAGCAACCAGATTTGTTCAGTTTGATGACTGGACCTCTCGTAAGAAGGGAGGTACAGACTGATGGGAAGCGGAGCAAGTGGAAAATATACCGGAACAAGCAGTCAGTCACAGCCATATGCGCCCTCTTATCATGTAGAACCTAAGATGCATCAGAGTGATATTGATAAAGGAATCTACCATGACGGTAAATACGATAAGAATCCGACCGCAAAAAATCTCAATGAAATGATCAACGGAAATTATATTGGCAACAAGAACACAAACGTTGATATGCCTTATGTAATTGACATGCATGGAAACATAATCATTGGGTCAAGAAATGGCAATGGAAAAAACGGTCTTGCTACGCCACACCCCACATTGATTGGCGGAAAAGACCCTGAAGTGCAAATGGCAGGTATGCTGCACATTCATGGAGGCAAAATTGCCTCTTATGACAATATTAGCGGTCACTTCAAGCCTAACTCAAAATCGATGACTGTTGCTGATGAAGCCTTTGGAAAACTTTCACCGAGATTATTCAAAAAGAAAGGGCATTAACGATGGAAAATACGATATCTTCAATAACAAAATATCTGATGGACTGCGACTTCTTCTCCGATGAATTCGATCCGGATGGAAATGAAGAGCACCTTGAAACTGCCGAAAAATTACTCCATGATTATCCATGGAAAGATATTTACGCAGAATGGCGCCGCTATTTACATGAAGAATGCAAAACGCCGGAGGCGGTCATAAACTTCGCAAATCTCTTCATGTATTACGATGGTGCAGATAATTTCATTCCTGACCCTTTGGCATTTATCGGATATCTTTATTCCATGGTTGATATGGATAAATACTGGGATAAGGCAGGTGAAACATTTGACAGCTTATCATGCGAAATAATGACGAAAGCAGGTCTGGCTGATCTTACGGAAGACCCTTTTTACAGAGCCAAGGATGATCCAAGAGTTATTGATGAAATTAAAAAATTCAAAAGTCAGATATGCAATCAATAAAAACAATCAAAAAAGAAATAATTGTATGAAAATCAATGAACAAAGATTTAGACTTGAAGAAAACAACTGAATACATATTTTCCCTGGACTGGGACAAAGACTTTACCGACAAGGAATTGGATGATCTGGATCAGCTTGTCGAAGACCTCATTACCAAGTATGGGTGGAACGATGTTTATCAGGCATGGTGCGAATATCTTCACAAGAATTGCAAGGACGATTGGTCTGTTGTGAATTTTGCCTTACATTTCTTTGATTATGCCCACGACAGATATATACCTGATCCTGTTCACTTCATAGCCTACCTCTACTATAGAGTTGACACCAAAACGAATTCCAGGGCGTTTGATATCTTCGATTCTTTGGCTATTACAATACTTCCTAATGCAGGTCTTCTTGACATGACAGAAGAATCAAATTACGCTGCGGAAACCGACCCCAGAATTCAGTCAGAGATAGAAGCTATAAGAAAGCAGGAAGGAAAATAAGTTTATTGAACTGCAAACACAACTATGCGGAGGTGAAGAAAATGCAAAAGCCAGAAATACTTGCAGACGGAACATGTGTTTATCAAGATGATAACGGAAACGACATTCTCAAACTCAAAGACTATCCTGTTTACGACAAAGACAGCGGTGAACTCATCGGGTATGAGACAGTTATGGCTACTTCTCCGGAAACAGAAAACAAATGAATAGTAACTATGTATAGGTCACCGGGGAACACCTCGGTGACCTATATTTGAATCCGGACTCTCAATATCAAAAGTGGTAAATCAGTGGTAAAAACGATATTACTGTTCCCATAATACCTTGCAAATACTGAAGCTTCAGCCTTCGGTTAGCATCCTGCCGTGGCAGACGAATAAAATTCTTATCATCCCTGTATTCTCCTATCTTTTTCTCATCCTTTCATAGGTCTTCAATTAAAAATGGCAACATGTATATTGGATATAATTTCAGCATTTCACTATTGCCTAAATCTTTTTGTGATAACAATATTTCCTTCGAAACATGCTTAGAATATTTTTTCTGAAATTCTGTGATTGATTCATGCTTACCGATTCCAGATGACTTAACTTCAATCGAAACTATCTTTGTTTTCGAAGCAAGCAAAAAGTCAACCTCATAGTAGTGGGAACTGTTTTCTTTCTCCCATGTGTGATAATAAAGGTCTATATCCGATCCGACAATTATCTGAGCAACTGCATTTTCGTATAAATATCCCAAATCTGCAGGAAGTGAATCGCTCAACAATTTCGTATAAATATTTTCATCTGTCTTTCCCGATGATCTGAAAATCATGGTAGTAAATAACCCTGTATCAGCCAAATAGAGTTTGAAGGTATCATCATCTCTCGTTTGAGGTAAAGCAACGCTCGGATTAAGGACATTATGGCATGATAATACCGTCTTTGAATCCAGCAAATCATGTAAACGCTCTAAATCTTTATCGATCTTTTTTTTGCCTGTAGCTGCCGAAATAACATAGCTTCTTTTATCCGTTGCCAACTGCGTCGGAACAGAATCATACATTCTTCCAATCAGTCCAGTATCATCAATCTTAAAGAAATCGTCTTTATACAAATCTATGATTTCTCTCTTTACTTCATCGATTTCTGTAAAATTCCTGCCTTCCACATAAGCTTCTACAGCCTGAGGCATTCCACCTACCGCCATATAGATTCTAAAATCCCGCATCAGCTTTCTGTTTAAAGAATTTCCAACCGGTTTCCCAAGCTTATATAAATCCCGCAATACGCCATAGGTATCATTTCCGATGGCCCACATAAATTCTTCATAGTCCATCGGATATATCTGTATTTTCATCTCCTCAGATGGAAGCACTATATCCTTGACATTCTTTTTTATACTAATTAGAGAACCGGTCTCAATATAGTCATATCTTCCGTCCGCAACCAGGTACTTTATAGCTTGGCGCACTTTAGGCATAAGCTGGATCTCGTCAAATATAATAACGGATTCTCTTTTATACAACGTTATCCCTGTTGCAGTTTGCAATCTAAGAAAAAAAATATCCAAATTTGCTATGTCATCGAACACATCAAGAACATCCTGCGTTATGTTAGCAAAATCCACTTTTATATATGACCTATACTCTTGCTTTGCAAATTCTTCGGCAATTGTCGATTTTCCAACACGCCTGGCCCCTTCCAGAAGCACAGAATACTTTGGTGCCTTTTTTTCTTTCCAATATTTTAGCTTTTCTAAAGCTTTTCTCTTAAACATACTATCTCCTCAAAACAACATGGTTCCATTTCTTCAAACTCATAAATGGATTATAGTACCATTTCTTCAATATTTCAAGGTCGTTATTCCGTTTCTTCAAGATTTATTTCTGCTTTTAGTACCGTTTCTTCCAAGTCACTACCAAAAAGCACCCTGCATCACGCAGAGTGCTCTTATCATTCATCAGGTAGTCCACCTTCAAAAGGTGTAAGCAAGGTATAAATCAGATACCACTCTGCCCATAAATGGCTTATTTCCGCCATTCTTTGCTTTGGCATTAAATCCTGCCGTGGCAGACGAAAAGTATATTTATCATAGAAAATGGCTCCTTATTATCTCTCATACGTCAAAAGTAGTAAAAAAGTAGTACGGCAGATTTTCCATTTTATCAATTATTTATCCATATTTCATTTATTTATTGATCGTTATAATGATACTATATTGTTATGAGAGTAGCGAAAAATAGGTCAATTGTAAAGACAAGGAAGTATTATGATTCATTTTGATGATCTACCATTATCCAAAGATATCTTAGCTGCTTTAAATGAATTGAAAATAGATTATGTCTTTCAGCCCATATTTTTCCCAGATGGAAAGACTGTCTATGCGTGGGAAGCACTTATGAGGCCCCACGATATGGATGTAACTGAACTTATATCGGAATATGAAAAGCAGGACAAATTACATGTATTAGAGGTTGCTACTTTATTTGGTGCAACTCAAGCATATTTTATCAGGGGATATAAGGAATACTTATCGATTAATAAATTTCCCAGTGAATTGTTTAGTAAAGAGGAAGTTGATGCTTTTATTTCGTACTATGGTGGACATAAGAATGCAATGATTTTGGAGTCACTGGAATACCCTTATTTATCAGTAGAAATTGCGCAGATAAAAAGAAAATATGCAGATATTAATAATAACCTGATTGCCATAGATGATTTTGGTACAGGCATTAATAATTTTGATGTGATCGATGCTGCTAACCCTGATATTGTAAAGATAGATCGGACATTACTGACCGGTATTGATAAAGATACGTACAGACAGGAACAATTGCGCGAAATGATCGATACATTTCATGCAAGAAAAATTAGCGTGGTGGCAGAAGGAATCGAGACCGAAGGCGAGTTTGAAACAATGAAGGAATTAGGAGCAGATTTTTTCCAAGGGTACTATTTGAAAAGACCATCGTAAAGGGGTGAGTATTGGTGAACATTAATAGAGAGCATTAAAATCCCTATTGTCATCATCAAAGAAAATTGTGGTAAATCCCATTTCAGATGGAATCTTCAAATTGGATGCTGTATTATCAACAAACACGCATTCTTCAGCTTTTAGTCCTGACTGCTTTAAGGCTTCCTCAAAGATTTTTCTTTCAGATTTTCTGCTATGAACATCTGCTGAAATTATAACAACATCAAACAATTCCTTAAGTACCGTGTTATTGACAATGGTATTTATTCTGTCGGCCTTATTGTCAGTTATCATTCCAATGAGATAATCACTATGCTTTTCTTTTATATAATCAAGCAATTTCTCATCGATAGTAACATTCATAAATGCCTCTTCAAGCACATGATAATCTATCGTCTTACCTATATCAGCGCAAAACTGTTCCCACATATCTCTATGGGTAATATTGCCATAGAGCAAATCATCATTATGCTTGTAATACGCATTTTCAACAACTTCAATTGGAATATTTGCCTCTTTTGAAATATAAGAAATTATTGTTGGTGAGCCCTGCTTTTCAATTGTGATGACACCATCAAAATCAAAAAACAGACCTTTTATTTTCTGCTGTCTGTCCATATATTTCACCTTATCATTGTCTTTCAATAATGAAGTTTATCACAAAAAGAATCTATCTTCCCATCATTATCCGCATTAACCCTGGTCTTTGGATCAATAAGTATGAGCTCGGCTTCAAACTTTTCCCCCCCAACCTGCTTTTTGATCCTGTCAAAAGCCTTTTCTGCGCCGTTTCCACTCTGGCAGGCAAACACTGCAATCTTCTTTTCTCTTAGCACATCTTTTTGCTCGTTTATAAATGTCCAGATTGGAGGTGCAGGTCGGCTAGCCCAAACAGGAAAGCCAATAATGACCTCATCATACTTGGAGGCATCAAATTCGTAAGACTTAAGTACTGGCATCTCGCCCATCACTGCACTTTTTCCACCCCACAGGAATTTCTTTGCGCCCTTGTCAGGATAAGCCTTGTCGGGCTCAATTCGTATAACATCTGCGCCAAGCTTTTTAGCTATGTGCTCAGCTACCATCTCACTATTTCCAAGCATTGAATAATAAACAACCGCTGTACTCATATCATTTCTCCTTCATGATCTTTTTGGCCTTACTGCACCATTTTAAATAGGCCTCATAAGTCTCAATTCCAAACAAAACTGTCAAATAGTAATGAACATGGTCCTCCTTATCAAGAACCTTCTCCAGATTTCCCTTATAAAACTTAAGGACTTCCAGATTCTCTTTTACCTGTTGCTCAAAAATCTCAATATTTCGAATCGTCACGCTTCTATCTTGTATGCCGCCGAAATACATTTTTAAAAGAGTCTCGTATTTAAGGTCGTTCGTGGCCTTTTCATCATTTATCCACGCCTTGAGGGTCTCTTTTCCATCCTTGGTGATCTGATAAACTATTTTTTCGCGGCCGCTACTCTTATCCGATGTCTTTCGCTTTACAAGTCCCTGTTTTTCCATTTCGCCAAGAGCTGGATAAATGCTTCCAAAGCTCCCTTTCCAGAAAAAAGAGATTGCGCCATCGATCTGTTTTTTAATATCGTACCCTGTCAGATCTTCGTGTGCTAAAAGACCCAGTATCACAACGTCTATCTTTCTATCTTTTGCCATCTTTTCACCTTTTCCATGTCCATTTATACTTTAGAGCCTTTTTGGGGCATCCATCAACGCAGGCTCCGCACTGTATGCATTCCGTATTCTTTGAGATGCTGTTAGCTTGGACCATTTCTCTAACATCAAGTCCCATAGAACAAGCCTTATTGCAAAGGCCACATTTGACACATTTTTCTGTGTCAGCCTCTATATGAAGCTGAGGAAGGTGCAGCCACCTGCCGACTGTACTTCCGATCACCATAAACGGCGCCATCCAGCAAATATAGTGGCAAGCCGCCCTTCGTCCATGAATAATTGATGGCATAACTAGCAGC
The DNA here is from genome assembly GCF_900103635.1 of Butyrivibrio sp. INlla18. Taxonomy (GTDB): domain Bacteria; phylum Bacillota; class Clostridia; order Lachnospirales; family Lachnospiraceae; genus Butyrivibrio. Next base: position 158,869 of record NZ_FMXK01000003.1, on the reverse strand, counting down.
ATGATCACCGCGTAGTACACAACATAATTAGTTATGCCCGAAACAGAAATACCATGATCTGTCATATAGAATGGATTAATTCTAACATCATTTTTCCCACAGATAAATGATGCGATCACTGCAATTATCCACACTGTCCAGATAACATATTTTATCTTGTCTCTATTTTTTTGCTTGGCTGGGTTGTCATTTACTCTCATGGCGCATTCTTGAAGTCCTCCAGCTGGACAAAAATATCCGCACCATGCCCTTCCCAAAAACATTGATAGCACAAGCATCAAGCAAAAAACAATAAAGCTACCATTTATGATATGCTCCATAGCTGCATTGATGATCAGATATGGAGAAAAATACCAAATGGTAATAGGAAATAACAGAAAAGAAATAAGTAATAGGCACTTTCTTACTTTTTGTCTCATGATTTTATACTCCTCTTGTCAAAGTAATATATCAAAATGATATATATCATTTTGATATATTATGAGACCAATTTCTTTTTCTGTCAACAAAATAAAAAAGACAGCATACTGCTGCCTTTTCATTCACACTATTAGTTATTCCAACCGTTTTCGTATCCCTCTTTCAGATACGCTTCTAGCATCTCCATTAAGGTATCGTACTCTCCATAAGAATTACTAGTCTACATCTCTTCTTTCATTTTCTTCTTTTTCTCATACATCTTGGCATCTGCCTTCATGAAAACATCATTTATATTTGATTTTCTTGTTCCAGTGGCCATGCCAGCAGCCATAGTTACTTCACCACGCACTTTATTTTCATTGTTTTTCTTTTCAATTATTTCCATCAAGTAGTTACGATCATCATAATCCCGTCCCTGTATAATGACCACAAACTCATCTCCGCCAATCCTGTATACAGGACTATGTGCATAAGTCTCGCAAAGCATCCTGCAACCTTCTTTGATAAACTCATCCCCCTTTACATGTCCGAAATTATCGTTTATATACTTTAGGCCATTGATATCAAAAACTACTATGGCAAATTTTTTGCACGTACCTGATTTAAGTAATTCAGCCATTTCCTTTTCCGCCATTGTATAGGCATGCTTATTCTTTACTCCTGTAAGTTCATCCTTCAAAGCCATAGTCTCAGCAACAGAAAGGTTCTCAGCGTATTCTTTATCTTTTTTAACAACTTCATCAACATTGATGAGCCCAATGATGATCTTCTTCTCATCATTTTCTGTGATCAGGACACCTTTTTGCATAAAATATGTGGGTTTTGAACCTACGATCAATCTATATTGACATTCAAAAAAGCCATCTTCCGCTATCTTTTTTAAAATATTGGCCTTACTGAAATTTTTCATAAAGCCCTTTAAGTCATCTGGATGTATTACTTTATTAATGCGTACCAGCGTCTCGCTAAAGAAGTCATCTCCGCTATCTTTTTTTCCTATAAAACGCTCTCCTTGAACGGTCTTATAAACAGAGTAAGAATTATCATCAGGATTTATCGTATATATAGCAAAGTAATCGCCTGAAAGAGCTGCTATTCTGGAAAAAATATTTTTTTCTTCCTGAAGTAACTTAAATGCCTGCTGCAGTTTGATCTGCCTGTCAACGCTATTTACCCCGATAATAATATGCTTATCATCACTTTTATCAATTACTGCCTTGAAATTCACATATCGCACTCCCATCTCATCACTAGCTCTATAAGTCATGGAAAAAGTGCCCTGCTCAGCTATTTGCTGCAGTACATTTTCTTTGGTGCAAAGCTCCTTGAACATTTTTCTGTCTTCGGGATAGGTCTTGTTTTCTACATCATTGCGGGCGTCATAAAAAAAGTCTTTACCAGTCGTTTCTCTAGTAATATTACGATTATGCCCATCTAAATGATATTCAACATAATTATTGGTCTCAATATCAACAATATAAAGCGCGACATAGTCCTCTGATAGCGCCCTGGCAACGTAATTGTACGATAAAGACATTGCATCTTTTTTAGAATTCTCAACAAAAATTACTGAAAAGATGACAGCAATGCGGCCTGTAACCGGGTTTTCTGCCATTTTTTGAATCACCATATGCACCGTATTGCCAGTTGGAGTTTTATCTTCAATAATAGATTTTTCATCAGAATATGCACACTTCCTAATTGCAGAAATCACATAACTGCTCAGAGAATCATCCAAAGAACTATATTTAAAATTTCTAATATCTTCTTTTCTAGGGAAATTATCTCTAATAAAGCTAGAGAACGTATCATTTGCCCTAATAACGCGTATTTCATCTTCGCTTATCTCTAATACTGCAATAGGGGCCTCATTTTCTTTACTATCTTGTTTTCCACTGCTCTCTTTGGAATAAAAAAATTCGTGGATATTTACCTTATCAACCTGAGTATAATAATCTCCTTCTCGGGCATCTTCAACTGTCAAGAACTGTTTATTTTTTTGGCAAAGTTATAAAGATCTGTAACAGCTACAGGTCTACTATAATAAAAGCCCTGAAGCTTGGCACAGCCGATTCCATACAAAAAATCTACCTGGTCTTGATTTTCTACTCCTTTTGCAATGATATCCATGCCGAGTTTTCTGGACATTTTGATGAGACCATCCACGATTGCGACAGCTTTCTGACTAGTTGGAATATATCTTATCAACTCCATATTCAGTTTTAATGCATCAAAATGGAATAACGGGGATAGCATAAGTGGAATACAGTTATAGCCAAAATCATCTATTTCCAATCTATAACCTAATTTCTTGAGCTTTGCTAACTGAACAGCTATTTTATGATTTTCTACTAAAGCCGTGTTTTCAGACAGCTCAAAAGCAATTTGCTTCCTGGAAACACCTGAAGCTAAGACTCTATTTTCTATTTCTTTTACAAAATTTTTATTCTGAAAATCCACCAATGAAATATTGATGGATGTAATCGCGAAATTAACTCCGACACTGGATTGCTGCTGAATATTAGCAAGAGTTTTTTCAAGAATATACAGATCCAGACGTCCAACAACGCCATTTTTTTCCAATACTGGTATGAATTCATCTGGATTGAGAACTCCGAGTACAGGATCATCCCATCGTGCAAACAACTCTTCCTCGCATACTCTGCCATTAGACGCGCGAATTACAGGCTGCGAATATATCTCAATCCAACCATTATCAATTGCTCGCTCGAAATTTGCAAGTAAATATTCTTCCCTGCTTTCTACTAATCCTTGACTCATTTAGAACCTCGTCTCTATATTCCATATGAACCTAGTTTAACCAGTAGTTCTTTTCACTACGGTTTCCTGCAAGTGTATGGATTAGTAAAAAACAAACTGCCATGCCCAAGCTAATGCTTTGGCTCCCTCCATGGTCATGAACATAAAAGCCGCTCCTTGAATATACTTTTTTCTAATATAAAGTATATCATTATAACGATAATTCATTCATAAAAAAACCATTAAATAGCTTGAGCATGATCTTCTCTAGTACAATATGTGATTCCCATTATTGAAAGGAAAAAGAAATATCGAAACTCATCTGAAAGTGGCATAATGTTGCAAAAGTTCCTCTAACCCCGTTCCCCAAGGGTATCATTAAAACGTCTTCGCACGTTATCCTGATATTCACCATCATAGGTACCTTCCAGAAAAAAAGTAAGTGCGTCTTCCCTGAGCTCAGTCCAGGACTCACTCTCCATTCCAACAAGTATAGGATAAAACAGTACGCCATTTTCCTTAGCGGCCAGTTCATCCCCTGGTGCATCTCCGCACATAAGTATATGCTCCAGTTTATATCCTTTCTTAATAATCTCACCTATGCAAAAAGATTTGCTTCCCACATCCTGAGAACATATAAGATCCACATGATCAAGAAGACCGAATCTCTCCCACTCCACCTTCACAGCTTCTGGATTGGCGCTGGAAACAACTGCAATATCACAAGTCTTATGGATTTTTTTTAAAGTTTCGATTACGCCGTCAAAAGGCTTAATCTCATCCTGAGGAAGCTCCTCTATCGACCTGTTTACGGCCTTGCTCCAGCTAAGTGCCTTTGAAAAAATTTCTCCCTTAGGTATCATCTTCTCCAATGCGGCATTTGACAACTCAGGTGCCTCATTAGCCCATTCATTTAATGCATTTATTCCATCTATCTGGCAGTATTTCTCATTTACTTCAGAGAGCATCAGCGCTAGTCCCTTGAACCTGTTGATACCTCTGGTCTTGGAAAAGAGGTTTATCTCATTCCATCTTTCCAATATCTTGCCATTCCACTGTCCCAGATTCCACTCATCAACCATGCAAGGTCCAAAGCATCTAATGTGCTTTATATTCATGGTGTCCATTGCACAGCCGTCTGAATCGATGCACACTATCATATCGCGTTTTTTTTCAAATTGATCAAATCCTGCCATCCTTTTACCTTCCACATTACACACTTTTGCCATTTTGCAACATTTTCTTACGTTACAAAAAAGCAAGTTTACCTGACTATTATATAGTTATCTTTATAACCTTGTGTCCCACCTTCCGCAGAACACAGATTCATCCGCAGTTCCATTAAAAGAGCTTTTACCCATCATCTTATCAATGGCTGCTCTTATATGTTCCCTCCTTGGCGCATAGGCATTGATAAAAGTGTGAATCTGAGGAACATCGATAAGATGGTTAGTATAATTGAGGCTCATTCCTATTGTTGGTATTTCTTCGTTGTACCATGGTAGCTCAACGCTGTGGTTGACACTCCATCTCAAACGTACATTATTTTCCTGAGCATAGCCTTTAACATTGATGACCACCAGCGCCAAGTCGTGTTTTTTTACAAAGTCTTCTCTTTTCTCATGGCTAAGCATTCTTACAAAATTCATAGGAGATATTCCATTGTCAAGCTCCAGGTCAAAGTAGTTGGGGCAAACATCCACCTCAAATCCAGCATCTGTCAACTCGTCAATTACCACCTGCTTTACCGGATCCTTTCTATAACCAAGTGTTGTAGGCGTAGACCCCACATACACAAGAAACAACCTATTCCCCTTGGAAATATCCCATGGTAAATAATTCCTAGTATCCTTCACCAGAGTTATACACTGATCCGCAGCTTGCTTTGCATACTCAAGATGCTGCCAGCACCCTATTATTTCAAGCCCCTTCTCATCAGGAAAATTTCGTTGCTCTGTGCTCATATTAAGATGCGCCTTCATACCCAAAATCCTTCTGAGAGCATCCGTGAGCCTTTCATCCGTCAATTCACCACTTTCATATGCTTTTTTTAAAAAAGAGATATCTTCCTCAATATCATTTGCAAACAGGATCATATCGCATCCCGCAATGATGGCTTTTGGGATAGCTTCACTCCTTTTACTTGTAGCCGAAAATCCCACCATATGTGTTGCATCTGTTATCACAAGACCATTAAAGCCCATGTCATCACGAAGAAGATCTGTCAAAAGCTCTTTTGCCATTGTAGCAGGTTTTATATCCTGATCTCGTATGCCAGGGCAGAGCTTACGGCTCATTTCCGGAAGTGCAATGTGCCCCACCATTATTGCTTCAAGTCCTTCGTCAATAAGGGTTCTATATACATATCCAAAGCTCTTTTCCCACTCATCAACGGAAAGATTGTTGACGCCCATAGCCAGATGCTGATCCAGTTCCTCAACGCCATCTCCAGGGAAGTGCTTGGCAGTACATGCCATGTTGAGATTAGCATCCTTAACTCCCTTGATATAGGCTCTTGCATTCTGCAAAACTTTCTCGCGGTCTGATCCAAAACTCCTTGTATTTACGATAGTATTTCTCCAGTTCATATAGATATCCACAACAGGATTAAACATCCAGTTACATCCCACCGCTGAAGCTTCTTTGCCTGATACATATCCAAGGTTGTAAGCGTTCTGTGTATCCTTACCAGCTCCACACTCGGCCGCTGTTGCTACGAATGTGCCTTCAGGAACTGCTCCAATCCCTCCGTCATCACAATTAGCCGCAATCAAAAGAGGATATTTGCTACTGCTCTGAAAAAGCTTATTCTGCCTGTAAGCATCCTTTTTACCTGCTCCCTGCCATCTGTGTCCGCCCTGATTAATTCGTCCAACTTCAGCTCTTATATTCTCTTCATTGATACCGGGAGTCGCCTTCAGTAATACAAAAAGTTGACCAAACTTTTCATCCAGCGTCATGTCTTTTATTGTATCTTCAACCCATTTAACCTGCCTATCATTAAGAAAAAAAGGACTAACTTTTAAATCTACCATCTCTCACCTCAATCATTCAAAATCGTAAAACTCTCAAACTGCACAGGCTCCTGACTCTCAAAAACAAAATATAGCGCATGTGTTCCGCTAACCTTATCTGCTACAATATATAGCTCGTTCCAGTCACTGCCCCTTAAGCATATTTCACCCCTTCCGACAATCTGTCCTTCTGGCTCATCAATGATAGCCTTTACTCTAACTGCACCTGTACCTCTAAGTCTCAGAGAAAATCCCGAAGGCTCTCTAAATTCAAAATATTTAAAACCGACAATAACTTCATCCTTCATGTTTGCTATATAGTGGAGTGATTTACTCTCATCATCACTAATTTTTTCCTCGTAGATATGAGGCTCTGTATCCCTTCTGCACTCACGTATATTCAGCCTTTTTTTACTGATATGAGGTGAAGTAAGATAGCAACAATAACAGGCATTATATGTACCATCTGCAGGAAGCGGTTCTTGGTTAAGGCCACAACTGGTAATTTCGGCCTGTCCAAACCATCCGTCCTCTAGAATTGGTAGTTGCTCTGCGCACCCCTGCCTCGAACACTCAATGCCATGGGTCTGCCTATGGTAAAAAACATACCATCTACCATCAAGTTCAACCAGCCCACCATGGGTGTTTCCATAGGGCATCACCTGCTCCTTATTGCCATTTATTCCAAAATCCCCATTGCTGACAAGCACCCCTTTGTACTCATACACGCCAAGAGGAGCATTTGAAACCGCATAAGCTAGTTCATGGCTAAGCTCAGATGAATAGACCATAACGTATTTACCATTAATCTTTCTGGGACTGGATGCTTCATAATATCCGTGTCCCTCAAAACTTGTGCCCATTGCTTTGTTTGATCCCTGTATTATTGAAACAGGTCCTCTGATAATGGTCTTCATATCAGTAGCAAGTTCAAAACCAAGACTGCTCTCTGGAAGAGGAGGAAAATGATTCTTAAATTTCTCAGGTACAGGCCCCGGCATATTAAAGCCGGTAAACAAATATACCCTTCCATCATCTACAAGAACTCCAGGATCAAACATCTTAAAGTCCTCATATCTTGTTCCATCCTGCTTTACCACTTCTCCATAGTACAAAAATGGGCCCTCAGGCTTATCGCTTACTGCTATCTGACAGCACAGCTGCTTGTTCAGATTAAAATACATATAGTAACGTCCATCAACTCCCTGAACCACATCAGGAGCAGCCATAGCATCCTTACCTGGCTCCATATCAAGAAGTGGACAGTCTTTACGTGAAAATGCTACGCCATCACAACGCCATGCACTTAGATCAGAAACCGATGTAGAATAAACCATATAATCCCCGGGACAGAATCCGAGTTCTCCTCCCGCATAGTCATGAGATCCGTAAACATAAAGTCTGTCGCCAAATATCCTTGGTTCTCCATCAGGTATATATTCATACAATGGTAAATATGGGTTCATTACTTTATTTTTCATATGTGATTTTTCCTCTTTTAATACACTTTATTTGCAGATTTGCTTTGAAAATAAGACTACTTCTTTATCTTGTTGAGCCTCTCGTTGACCACATAGATAAGGTCATCAGGAAACATCTTAGAAATGTGATTCCAAATGCTGCTAAAACTCATGGCACCCCCTGTCTTCATACGTTCTGCCATACTTGGATTTACTAGAGCCATAGGTTTTATAACAAGTTCTTGGATTGTTTCATATCCCTCTTTATATTTGTATATCACTTCAAGAGGATCATTTACTGAAAGATATCCCTCATTTAAGATGATTTCTTTTACCTGAACTTCGTCACTTCCAGTGATACCTGCAAACCACTGAGTCACAGCTTCTGAAAGATTCTTGTCTTCCTTATAGATATATTCCTGAGGTTCGCTATCAACCTTTTCTACTATCAAAGTATCACTGAACATAATGCCTCTTCTGTCAGCATCATTAATAGTGGATCTTTCAAAGTCTGCTTCTGTCCAAAAAGCTCGTGCCTCAATCTTGTTTACTCCCTCTGATAACGGTACATTCTCAAATACAAAACTACCTTCTCCATCTTTTCTCTCACCAAAATACTTTTCGTTTACGTAGAGCTGTACAGCGTCACTGTTGCTATAAACCTTGACGACTATCTTATCTTTACATCTCTTAATAAATCTCTTTCCACAAATGTATACGAAGGGATCCTTACTCCAAAGTGCTTTGTAAATATAGAAAGCATCTTTCTTGATTTTTCTGTCATAAGTCACTAGTCCCTTATTGTTTCTTCCTTTGCAGCCCCCTTCGTCTCTTCCGTCTGCGGCAAAATCGAACATATTCCAAAGCCAGGTTCCAAAAAGATATGATCTGTCTTTAAATGCCTTAAGGGCTGTTTCATGAACAAATGCCTGATACTCCTCTGTATAATCCTTAACTTTGGGATCTGAAGAGTGCCATTTCAAAACTGCATCTGCACCATATTCACTTATTCCCAGTGGAATTCCCTCTAGTTTTCTATGCATTTCATCACAAAAGGTACCAATATCCTCGGCGACTCCCTCATACCAGCCCTTGTATATATTGTAGGATGCAACATCCGTAGAATGGAAAAGCACACTATCCGGATTTGTCCCCCCAAAGTTTGCCATTGTAGTAAGCCTTGTAACATCAAGCTCTTTTACCAAAGCATTCAGTTTCTTAAGAATATCGTACTGTGCCTTACTCTCACCGCCGATTCCCGTCTCATTAGCTATTCCCCAAAAACAGATTGAGGGGTGATTGTAATTCTGCATGACAAGTTCTTTTATCTGAAGAAGAAGGTTCTCATCAGCTTCTTTCCGGGAATCATAGACACTTATAAATGGAATCTCTGCCCAAACTACAATACCATTTTTATCGCATAAGTCATAAAAGTAAGGTGCTTGCTGATAATGGGCAAGTCTTACAGTATTTGCACCAATATCCTTTATCAGTTCCATATCTTCATCATGCTCTTTTTTCGTTATGGCCCATCCCATGTTCTCTCTATCTTGATGCCTGCATACTCCATGAAGGGGATAGGACCTGCCGTTAAGAAAAAAGCCCTTGTCAGGGTCTACGTTGAAGCTTCGAAAACCGAAAGTTGTAGATAGCTCATCCAAAAGAAAGCTACAATTTCTGTCCCCTAGGCCAATTTCCAAAATATAGAGATTGGAATCCTGACTTCCATTCCACAAAGCCACATCATCTAGTAATATGCTTCCCTCTAATAATCCTGTACTAGCCCTATTCAATGATAGTTCGTCGATTTCTTTGACAAGTTCTTTACTATCGCCATTTAGCTCATAGATTTTTGCTGAAAAAGTGACATCTTTTTCCATGTTTTGAAGTTCTGTTTCTATATTTAAAGTTCCATCCACCTTTGGCGTAACAAATAAAGAGTCAACTCCATACTCATCCACCCTAAAATGCTTTGTTGTATCAAAACATATAAGAGATATCTCTCTGTAGAGGCCTCCAAAAAAAGTAAAATCTGCCTGCATTGGATAAATTGGCAAATCCCTGCTGTTATCCACCATTACCAAAATCTCATCATTAACGTACGTCAACTTGTCTGTCAATCTTATTGTAAATGAAGCAAATCCTCCATCATGACATCCAACCATCTCGCCGTTAAGGTAAACTTCTGCCCTCTTACTTGCGGCACCAAACCTGATATATACATCCTTATCAAAACCTGAAGGAATAAGCTCTTTTCCCAAGTTCTTTCTGTACCAGCTCTTACCCTGATAATAGTCATTTCCGCCATCCTGTCCGTCCAGGTTATTCCATGTATGAGGAATTTTGATTTCATCCCATTTAGCATTTTTTATATCTTCTGGCGAAATATCCCCCTTATGAAATTGCCAATCCATATTAAAATCAATTACTCTTCTCACTATCTCCTCCTTTAGGATGCCTATAATATTTGTCTAGTTTAAAAGTCATCCTCAAAGCTATCCTCAATCACAATGCACGGAATCTTTATATTGGTAACCGCTCCGCCATCATTTTTCATCTCTACGCAAGCTTTGTCATCAAAGATAATCTTAAGCCTCTGTTTTATATTATTGAGCCCCACGTGTCCATTTTCAGAGAGCTCATCAAAAGAACTATTTAGTATTCTTTCCGGATAGCCTGCCCCATTATCCTTTATCGTTAGTGTTAAATATTCTTTTTTGTCATCAGCGTAGCCAGTTACAAAAATTTGGCAACTTTTTTGAGTAGAAAAGGCATACTTCACACTGTTCTCAACAAATGTAAGGATTATAAATGGCGGAACGAGACAGCTCTTAAGATTCTCTGGTATATCCAAAGTAACAGCTATCTGCTTCATATACCTTATCTCCTGAATCTCCATATAGTAATTTAGATGCTCAAGCTCTTTTTCCAACTCAACAAGTTCCCTTGTATCCTTGAACATATACCTAGAATAGTTGACTATAGCCTTGGACATTCTTTGAATCGTTTCATAATCCTTTCTTTCTGCTAACGAATATATGATATTCAAGACATTAGCAAAAAAGTGAGGCTTTGTCTGTTGTTGTAGATACTGCATCGTAGCTTTTTGAACTTCAATTTCCATTTCGTATTTTTCAATCTTTAATGCCCCTATCTTACTTATCATTTGATTAAATGACTGTACCAAAACATCAAGTTCTTTTATCTTGAATTCATCATCCACCTGTACATCCAAATCGCCCTCAGAAATTATGTTCATTGTGTCTGCAATCTTTTCTATGGGTTCTTCGATATTTTTCCTGATAAGTACCATCGATATTGGCGTAAGGCCAATGATTATGAGAGAAACAAAAGCAAAGATAATATCAAAAGAAAAAGTATCCTTTAATATTTCCGTTTGCTTAGTCAATGTTCCAAAGTAATAACCACTTTGATCAGAAAAATAACCAGTCTGCAGATAATTACTTCCATTTATTGTTATGTATTTTCCTTCATTGTCGGGGACTAAAGCACATTCAACAGGTTGTGAAGAAAATATAAGGTTTCCATCCTTATCCGCAGCAAATACTATGCTCTTGTCATTAAATGATGCTGCCTTTAGAGTCGATAATATTTCTTTTCTTGAAACTCCCACGATCAGATAGCTGCCACTGACCTTAAGAACTCTAAGCATCTGGTTTCCTTCACTGTCATGCCATATCATATACCTACGAATGCTGTTACTATCACCTTTTTCAAAGCTGTCAGTCCAACTGGTCATAATACGGTCTCTTACCAGGATACTGTCTCCGCTACCAGTCTCCAGCCATTTGAAGTCATCCTGTCTGTCCGTATAAAGCAAAATATAATCTATCATCGGTGACCATGTGACAATGCTTTGAAGCGAGTTAAGTACGGAAGTTCTTGCACTCATTAAAGACAGTGGATCAGTCTCATTTTTCAGCTCATAATAAAGATGGGATGCTTGCTGAGTTGTATTGTTATACAAACCTTCATTTACAAAACCATCTACCATCTGTAGGGATTTTTCAATTTCTTTTGAAGAAACCGATATACTATTTCTTATATTTTCTTCAGTTCTATGTGTAATACTCCTCACAAGAGAGACATGAAGAAATAAAAAAAGCACAGCAAAAAAAAGCGCCGTCAATTCCCAATACCTTTTTAGCCATTTTTGCAGTGCAGTCTTTTTCACCACTACCTCCAGTTATAATTTATTTTTTTGCCTATATTCCTGGGGAGTCATCCCCGTTTGTTCTTTAAATGTCTTTGTGAAATAAGATGAGTATGAAAAGCCCACCCTACTAGAGACATCTGTAATAGAAAGAGAAGTTTTTGAAAGAAGCTGCTTTGCCACTGAAACTCTTTTCTTAACAATATAGTCACTGATTGCAAATCCTGTTTCTTTCTTAAATATCCTACCTAGATACCCCGAACTCACATGTACCATAGCTGCCAGCTCATCTCTTTGTAAGCTTCCAATAGAAAGATTATCCGCTATAAGTTTTTTTACACGATCTACAATTCTATCCGACGATTCACATAAGCTGTCATCTACCAATTCAGAAAAAACAATCTGTTTATCTTCAAGAAGAATCCTATTCTCTATCTTTTCAATTATGTTCTCGAGTTCATCATAAGGTACTGGCTTAAGTAGATAATCTTCTACCCCAAGCCTCAATGCCTCCTGAGCATACACAAATTCGGCATGCCCTGTATAGAACACTGATTTTATATCAGGTTTATTGTCATGAACCCACCTGATAAGCTCAATCCCATTCCCACCTGGCATTTCAATATCCGTTATAATAATATCGATATCATAAGTCTTCAGCATCCTAATAGCAGTATCTTTGCTGTGACATTTGAATATCTTATCAGCGTTTAGTTTCTCCCAATCTACTCCCTCTTCAAGTCCCAGAAGAGCCATTTCTTCATCATCAGTAAGTAAAAAATTAAACTTTCTCATCCATTCCTCAACCATACACGATCAATGCATCACTTAAATGTAATATAGTTACCGGTCTTCCCACATTCTTCCCAAACGTCCTCGCCACCATAAGGCTCATTTGGATTTCCACTTTTCATGAAATTTGTCCAATAAGTTATTATTTTATCAGAAAGTTCATAATCACTCTTTTCGAAAGGTCGCCAACAGTAATCTAAACTTCCAAATACATACCATAGTTCAGCAGAATGAAATGCTCCAGCTTCATCCCCAGGTAACTTTCGGTCAAAATAATAAACATATCCGCCAGTTCTTTTGGCATATTCTATGTTAGCGAGATGCATTGGATTATTTTCCGGTGCTTTTTCTGAGATTGCTTCAGTGGTCAGATCATCTCCGTTACACCCTAGGATATAAGGAATCTTTAGCTGTTTTCCTTTATCCATAAGCATATCCATGCTTTCCTTAAATAATTCTCCGTCAATTACTGGTACAAAAGGCATACATTTCTTTTCATTAAAACTTCTCCCAATAACTTTTCCTACTTTCATCATCAATAAATCTTCAGGTATAGTATACAGCTTTTTAAGAGCATTTTTTTCATAGGACTTATCAGTCATACATCTCTTAGTATCAATTTCCAACTCCTCAAAAAATAGTTCACCTATTTCCTGTGCCTCTTTTATCGTCCTAAGTTTCCCAAGAGGATTCTTGTACCCTCCACCACTTTGAAGGATCATCTTGTTACAGAGCCCCTGCATCTGCTCTGTCAGAGCCAAAGCCTGCAGGCTCATAGCTCCAGCTGACTGTCCAAATACCGTAATATTGGAAGAGTCTCCACCAAATTCTCTTATATTCTCTTTTACCCATTTAAAGGCTTCAAGCTGATCCCATAATCCAAAATTGCCTCCAGCAGCATTCTCTCCTTCCGCTCTTATCAATGGATGACAGAGAAATCCTAGTGCACCAAGGCGATAATTGATTGTTACAATTATGATTCCCCTTTCACATATTCTACTGCACACAAAGGGAAGATTTGACCCTGCGCCACCTAAAAATGCTCCACCATGCACATATACAGCAACTGGCAAGTTCTCTCCTGTCTTACATCTACCTTTGGGAATCCAAATATTTAGATATAGACAATCCTCGCTTTCTGGTGTGTCGAATCTTGGATCTGAATAAAACTCTTTATCGTAAAAGCCGCCTCTTTTTGGCCCCTGCATAGCATGTGCAGAATACTTATCTGCTTTGTAAATTCCCTCCCAAGGCTTTAACGGAAGTGGCTTTTTAAATCTGTTTTCTCCAATGGGAGGCTGAGCAAATGGAACGCCTTTAAAGACAAGGCATTCACCTTCTGTTATTCCTTCGATTTTTCCATATTTGGTATTAACCAGCATTTCTACTACTCCTTATTCATCATCCCTTAACAGCACCTACAGTAAGTCCTTCCATATAATATTTCTGGAAGAAAGGATACAACACGATCATAGGAAGCATTCCTACTACAGCAATAGCCATACGAATCCCCAATGTAGGTATATTAACCATATCAGTCGCTCCCAACGAAGCATCCATAGACTGGGAAAGATACTGAACATTAGTAAGCATATTATTAAGAAGTGCCTGAACACTTACATACTGTTTATCCGTAACAAAATAGAGACTATTCTTCCAATCATTCCAGTACATCAATGCTTTCATAAAACCAATTGTTGCGATTATCGGTTTACTAAGAGGAAGCACCATTCTAAAGAAAATACCAAATTCAGATAATCCATCCATTCTTGCACTTTCCAAAATTTCCTGCGGAATATTATTTTGGAAATATGTTCTTGTTATCATGATATGAAATGCGCTGACAAAAATAAAAGGAAATAGCAACGCCCAGATCGTATTTTTGATGTGAAAGAGATTGCACCAGCTCATATAGCTTGGAACAAGTCCTCCACTAAAAAGCATTGTAAACAAAACATAGAAACTAAGAATCTGTTTTCCCGGAAGCCCAGGAACTGTAAGCGTATACGAAATCATTGTTGTGACAATAACACTTGCTACAGTTCCAATCACAGTAACTATAACTGTTATCAAATACGCGTGATAAATGCTTCCTTCAGAGAAAATAAAATTATAGGATGTAAAATCAATATGCTTTGGAAACAACGAATATCCATATTTTATAATGTCAGATTCAGCTGAAATTGATGCCATAACTAGGAGTAATATCGGAAAGACAACCAATACCCCCATCAAAATCAAAAGAACATGAGCAAGGATCTGAAATCCTCTATCATTTTTTACCATTTTTAGATCCCCCTTAAAACATTGCGTTCTCTTTGCTAAGCTTTTTTACCAGATGGTTAGTAATCATGACCAGAATAAAGCCCACTACAGACTGATAGAAGCAAGCAGCTGCGCTCATGCCCAAATTCGCTGTATTCATCAATCCTCTGTATACATATGTATCGATTGTCTGAGTCACATCGATCAATGCACCACTATTCATCGGTACCTGATAAAAGAGACCAAAGTCGGAATTAAAGATCTTTCCTACAGCAAGAATTGTAAGCGTTATGATAGTTGGAACGAGGCATGGAATAGTTATATTAATAAAAGCATGCCATCGACTTGCTCCATCAAGGCTGGCCGCCTCATATAATCCAGAATCTATCGCTGACATGTTTGCCAAATAAAGGATACAGCTTGTTCCTGTCATCTGCCATAAATGTACAAATATTAATATAAAAGGCCAGAACTTTGGCTCACTATAAAATGATATAGGATCAATTCCTAAAGGAATCAGTATATAATTGTTGATAAAACCTGTATCACCTGCAAGAACCGCGTTGACAAGATATGAAACAATGATTATTGATAATAAACTTGGGAAAAGAATAATTGTCTGATAGATTTTTCTTGGAAGATTTCCTTTAAGCTCATGCAACAGATATGCAACTACTATTGCTACGACTGTTCCAAGTACGATGAACACTAAGTTGTAAGCAATTGTATTTCTAGTCATGAGCCAGGCATCTGCACTAGAAAACAAAAATTTAAAATTTGATAACCCCACCTTAGGGCTCCTAAATATACCTCCCTTTACGGTATATTTTTCAAAAGCAAGAATCAGCCCACCCATCGGTATATAGCTATTAATAAAAAAGTATATTATCCCTGGAAGTGCCATAAGGTAAAAAGGAAAATATTTCTTGATTTTTACAAAAGCATTAGTCTTTGACATTTCATTACCTCTCGAAAAAAGACGCGGTGCAAAGTTTTTTAGCCCTAGCACCGCATCTTCTAATTAGCATTTATTTATACAACATAATTACTCTGCAAGAAACGCATCTAGCTGTGCCTGCTTTTCAGCGATCACTTTTTCAAGTCCTGCATCCTTAAGTGCCTGCACAAACTCTGGAAGATACTGCTCAGGATCAAGAGTACCAGTCTCAAGTCCAGCCTGATATTTACTGCAAACATTATCAAGCTGAGTAATCTCATTAGTTACATTTGTTGTGTCAAATGAAAATCCGAGTGCAATGGATTTCTTATCGTTTGTGTTATGTTCTACAAGAAGCTCCGGATACTCGGGGTTTTCTGTTTCCCAAAGAATACGATTGATATTAGAAAGATTTGAACCTAGATGATAGGTTGTTGATGTTGCATCTACGCCATCAGGGTATTTACCCATACCATTTTCATCAAGAACATAATGCTTACCCTCAATACCATAACTGATCAGGGTTCCAACTTTCTCGTTGGACATCCAAAGGTTCATAAATTTCATAGCAGCTTCAGGGTGCTCGGTGTTTGACATTATTGTGTAGCAGACATTGTTATAAGTTCTTGCAATCTGGTCATCAAAAAGTGTCACTCCCATTGGCTTGTTGCATGTTGTTGACTGATAAAATGCTGTGTTGAAATCAGCCTGACCTAAAGTACAAAATGCCGCGTCATTTTTGGTTAATACAGTAAATGAATCCGTCTGAGTCTGGATGTCTTTATCACAATACCCCTTCTGATACCAATCATGCATTACTTCGCAAAGATGAGCATATTCATCTGTCTCAAAAACATCTTTCACCTCTTTGTCTTTTATTGGATCCATAAGGACTCCGTAAAAGTTTCCAAGGTCATCCCATGTGCCATATTTGAAGTTAGAAGCTGTAGTTCCATTGTTCAAAACATAAGGCGTCATGTCAGGATAAGCTTTCTTAACTGCAGCAAGGATTGGTTCCCAGTCCTCAAGCTTTGTAGCTTTCTCTGCAGCTTCTGTAAGTCCAAGTTCATCCACAATGTCTTTTCTATAGATCATGCCCATTGTCCATGAATAACCTGCGTAGATAGGAATGGCGTACTGATGTCCATCAATTTCTCCACTCTTCAAGTAATCGCCTTCTCTTGCAATTATGTCTTGACCATATTCCTGGATCAGATCTGTCATGTCATAAGCTGCCCCCTGTGAAACCGCATTAAGATAGCCCCCGTAGTTTGCAAGAATGTCGACGTCTTCCGTTCCGCTGAGAAATAGCGAGTACTGTTGGAACCACTGTCCAAACTCATAAGCCTTAAACTCAACTTCAACACCAATCTCCGGAATTGTAATCTCATTTACAGCTGCCATTACTTCTTCAATGTCATCTGCCTTTCCACCAGTTGGAACAAATACTTTAATTTTCTCAATCTCCTTAGGTGCCTCAGAAGATTCGTCACTATTGTCCGATGGTGCATTTTCTTCTACAGTTCCTGTAGATGATGAACCGCATGCTGTAAGTACAGATACCGCCATAGCTGTAGATAAAATTAGTGATAAGATTTTTTTTCTCATTACCATTCTCCCTCCTATTTGATAATCTAATTCTAGTCAAACAGAGTACGTTTTTATATCAATAATAAAACCTCTATTTATATTTTCAGTACCTAATGATCTGCTTATTTTATTTTCATAAAACTAAAAATACCACAAAAATAAATAACAGCCCCAAATTTACACTTATGGGGCTGTTCTACACTTATATTCAAATCAATGAGCCCTAGGGACGAATGAGCTCTAGGGACGGAGGTTAGAGCTCATTTGTAGTAGCTGAGCAGTTCCTTCATCTCGTCAACCGCTTGCTTTTTATCATCCTCTACCTGTATTTTTTCTACAAGTGTTCTAGTGAATTTCAGTAAAGATCTATAGAGTTCTTCATCCTTGGATTCCTTGGCATAATCTAGAATTCCACAATTAACTTTTAGATTTCGCATTCCTAATATGCTGTAGCATGTGGCATATGGTGTTATTTCATCGCCAAACTTAAGTTTCTGAAGCATATCGATAAATGCCTTTAGATTGCCTCTACTATGATGCTCAGCTATGACTAAATTTGCAGAAGAATAGTTATCTCTTGTTTCCTTAATTGATATTTTGTCTATACAGTCTTTTAGATACTCTGCTGCCCACTCTTCAAGCTTTTCCTTCGGAATATGCATTTCTCTAAACTCTTCGTATCTATCTTCTCCTCGCGCCAAGAAAAATGCTGAGCAACCGTTTTTAAGATATATTCTTTTAGCCTCTTCTCGTGTCATAGCTTTACTCCTTTTGAGCCCTAGGGACGGAGGTTTAGGCTCATTTTTTGCAATAGTGAGCCTAAACCTCCGTCCCTAGGGCTCATTTCATATAGAAAGCACTTTTTTGATCTGCTTACTTGTTGCTATCGGATATACTTCCTTAACGTGCCCCTCTATCCTCTTTGCTGACTCCTTTGGTGCTTCTTTATACGCTGAAGTCACATATTCATATCCCCACAAATGCTCCGGTGTACAGTACACCGCTACTGGCCAGCCATAGGCTTCGCCTTTCTTGTTTCTACGCTGGCGGAAGTCTCGAACACACAGATAAGTCTGCATCTGCAAGTTTGTGAGAACGCCATCAAAGCCTTTTTCCCCGCCCTTACCAAAGCCAGCTTGTATTTTCATCTCATTTGAATAAATCTCTTCATCAATATGCTCTTCTGCAAATAAGTCCATGATCTTCTTTTGTCTCATGGATGCTTTGCCATCTTCCCAAAGTGCATCAAAATCATAGCCATCTCTTCTATAATTTACAAAGTAGGGAAGCCATTCTTTTGATATGAATCCAGCTTTTTTATCAAAAAATTTGCCATATGCGATTTCACCGCGACTAGCTATTATTTCTCTCCACTCCCATGGATCAACCTTAGGATCACCGCACCACCAGTACTCAGGTACAGTTCTTTCTTCAAGTGAAAAGCCAGGAATATCATTTTTAAAAAGTGGCAGGAACCCCACTTTATTAATATATGCAATTGCATCATCCACTGTATGCAGGCATTCCGGATCTTCCCACGCTACTCCATACATTATCCACGTTCCATTTTCATTTGGCATAGATTTTCCTCTTTTCGAAAATGAGCCCTAGGGACGGAGGTTGGGGCTCATTTTTCAAATTCATATTGCATTTCTTTTTTGTTCCATATATAATTCAAAAAGCTTAATTAAATACTTTTTCAATCTTATGTTCATAGGAGAATTATATGCCAAGAAAACCACGAATCATGAGTTCCACTGGCATATATCATGTTATACTTCGTTCTGTTAATCAGCATATCATTTTCGAAGATGAATCTGATTATCGCAAATTTATCTATATTTTATCAGATTGCAAAGAGAAATATAATATCGATATATATGCCTATTGCTTAATGGACAATCATGTACACCTACTACTTTATTCACAACCGGACAAATTATCAGTTTTCTTTCAAAGTCTAGGCACAAGATTTGCCATCTGGTACAACAAAAAATATTCACGTAGCGGTCATTTATTTCAGGACCGTTTCTACAGCACAATAATAGAAAGTGATCAATATTTCCTTTCTGTGCTCGCCTATATCCACAACAATCCTGTTAATGCAAACGTCTGTCGACATCCATCCGAATATAGATGGAGTAGCTTCAACGCCTATTATGATGCAAAAAATCCTTTGACCAACACATCTTTTGCATGTAATGTTGCTGGTTCAAAGGATTCTCTACACAAATTTTTTGCTAATGAAAATATCTCATCTAGCAGCTATCTATTTGATGATATCGATGAAAAGAAAAAATGCTTCGTCTCTGATAAAAAAGCTTTAGACATCTTTAAAGATGTCACTAATCTGTCTTCTACATCAGACGTTAACAAACTAAATAAGCTAGAAAGAAATGTCTATATTCGGCTTCTCCGGGATAAAGGGCTCACAGTAAAACAAGTTTCACGAATAATGGACATTTCTCAAGCAACCGTAAAAAGAATCACTAGCTGGAACGGAAAAAAATGAGCCCTAACCTCCGTCCCTAGGGCTCATTTCGGTGGCACTCATCCCCACACTTCGTCAGCGATTTCCTTTACGAGCTTAAGCTTAGCCCACTGCTCTTCTTCAGTGAGCTTGTTGCCAATTTCGCAGGATGCAAAGCCGCACTGTGGGCTAAGGCATAGTCTCTCAAGAGGCACATACTGGGCTGCTTCATGGATTCTTTCAATGACAGCCTTTTTGTCCTCGAGCTTAGGTGACTTGGTAGTTATAAGTCCAAGGACAACCTTCTTGTCATCGGACACTTTGTGAAGCGGAGCGAATCCGCCAGATCTCTCATCGTCATATTCAAGGAAAAGAGCATCTACATTTTCCTTGGCAAATACGTAGTCCGCAACTGTATCGTAAGGACCACTTGTAAAATATGTAGAATGGTAATTGCCTCTGCAGATGTGAGAAGTAATTACCATATCTGAAGGCTTACCTTCAAGAGCAAGATTATTTACCTCAAGAAGCTGAGCCTTAACTTCTTCAATATCAATTCCAAGAGCCTGATAACGCTGCTTGGCAGCATCACCAACAATAGCTCCCCAAGTACAATCATCAAACTGAAGATTGCGACATCCTGCCTCATAGAACTGCTTAATAACATCCTGATAAGCTACGCCGATATCATGAATGAGCTCTTTATTTGTAGCATAAAACTTTCTGGTCTTGTCATAGTTTGCAGGAACGATCATCTGCTGGAATGTCTGAGCTGGTGCAGGAATTGTATACTTAGCAACTGTATTCTCATCCTCAAACTGCTTAAGGAACTTATAATATTCAACAAAAGGATGGGCCTTTGCCTTGATCTTACCTACAAGATAGGTGTCATCAAGAACTGCAAGCTCTCCATTAAACTGAACGCCGTTTCCTGTTTCTTTGTGCTCAACGCCCTCAAATCCCCACATGAAATCAAGATGCCAAAAGCTCCTTCTAAACTCTCCATCTGTGATTACGTGAAAGCCAAGTTCCTTCTGCTTGGCAACAACTTTTCTGATTTCATCTTCTACAACAAGATCATACTGCTCCTTGCTGATCATTCCATTTTTATAGGCAACCTTAGCATCTTTAAGAGGCTGTGGTCTTAAAAAACTCCCAACGAAATCAAATCTCTGTGGTGTACTGATCTTTCCCATGTGAATATCCTCCAAACAAAACTTTTTAGGATATTCTATCAACAGCCTTTTTGGAAATATAATACATTTAATCCTTATATCTCCATAGTTTTAACCTATAGACAAATGTTTTTTCAAAGCTTCAACATATGTTTCACCATATCTACTTAATATCATGTTCTTCTTGGTAACAATGCCAATCCTCATCTCAGCGTCCATCTGAAGAGGCCTTGCGATTATGGCCTTTCCGTTTAATTTCTGATCTATCACACCGCTACTAACAGTAAATCCGTTAAGTCCAATCACCAGGTTAAAAAGAGTCGCTCTATCCCTGACCTGTATGCTCTTTGGGAAATCAAGCATGCTCACAAGTTCTTCTGCGTAATAAAAAGAGTTCTTTTCCCCCTGTTCAAAAACAAGATACGGATAAGGCTTAAGATCATCAAAAGTTACCAGCTCTTTTCCTGAAAGAGGGTGCTTATTACTGATAAATACGTGGGGCTTTGCAACTTTTAGTTCTTCAAATACAAGCCCACTCTTCTTAATTAATTTACTTAAAATATCTTCATTATTTTTAGAAAGATATATGACTCCCACTTCACTCTTGCCGCTAGCTACATCATCGATGATCTCGCCGGTCTGAGTCTCTCTTATTATGAAGCTGTACTGATCAGCGTCGTATTTTTTAATAAGGTCAACAAAGGCATTAACAGCAAAAGAATAATGCTGACATGATACAGAAAACTTGGGCGTCCTGACGTTATCAACTCCGAAATGTTCCTTCATATTATCTGCTTGTTCAAGAAGCATTCTGGCAAAAGAAAGAAGCTCTTCTCCTTCCCTTGTGACTACAACGCCTTTATTTGAGCGCACAAAAGCCTTAACGCCCATCTCTTTTTCAAGGTTCTGTATGGCTGCGCTAAGACTTGGCTGTGATATAAAGAGCTTTTCTGCAGCGCCAGTAATATTCCCACAATCTGCCACTGTAACTAAATATGTAAGTTGCTGTAATGTCATTCCTGTCTCTCCTTTTGAGCCCTAGGGACGGAGGTTGGAGCTAAGTGAGCCCTGGGGACGGAGGTTAGAGCTCACTTAGCTCCAACCTCCGTCCCTAGGGCTCACCCATTGAAATAATAATACTAGATTCTGCCACAAAAGTGAAATAAAGAAGTTGTTGACCTGGTGGCTACCACCGGGTTTATAACAGACGAGCATGCGTTTAAAAACTATTGAAAAAGAAACATGGATGTTAGAAAGGATTTTTTTAATGAAGAAAAGGAAGTTTTCAACTAATAGTGTTAAGACTAAGCTTATTGCTATCATGCTTTTAATAGCAATAATACCATTAACGATCGCAGTAATGATCAGTTATGTAAGTTCAACAAACAATGCCAAAGAGAATGCAAAGAGAAATCTCGACTGGCAGGCAAAATATATCGAGTCTGAGATTGACAAGATGTTTACAAAGAGCCAGACAGCGCTTACAAGTTTTGCTTCATCTCCACAGACTATCGCTTTCCTTAAGGGCGAGCTCACAGATTCATCTGTTGTAAAGAATCAGATGATCTCAATCAACGAGTCTTTTGGTGATGACAACACTATCGTAATGTCAAATACTCAGGGTATGATGGTACTGCGTTCTGATGACGGCGCATTAAAGAGCATCGCAGAGAGAGACTATTTCCAGAATGCTGTTCAGGGTAAGACATTCATTTCATCAATATTCGTAAGCTCAGTTACAAATTCAAGAAACATCTGTATCGCAGTTCCTGTTTTTGATACAGATAAAAAGACTGTTCTTGGTGTAGTTCACAAAACTTTTGATCCAAATGAGATCCACACTCTTCTTGCTGCAGAAGCTGACGAAGCTTTCCTTGTAGACCAGGAAGCTACAATGGTTGCTCACTCACAGTTTGAGATCGCAGCAGATGATGAGCCTCAAAACTTTGCTTCTTCACCATATATGACATCAAACGAAAGAACAGGTTTCTATATAAGTACAGCTAAGGGCTACCCTGTTTATGTAAGCTATGTAAAGAACGAAGCTTCAGGATATACAGTATGCGCAGGTAAGGCAGAGACAGAAGTTGTGGCTGAGGCAAGAAATGGTGCCATGCTCATCGTTATCGTAGGTCTTTTCCTCGTTATCATTGTTCTTGTTCTTTCACTTTTTGTAGCAAACAGCTTTACTAACCCACTTCTTGAGGTAAATGGCTTATTATCAGCACTTGCAAACGGTGAGTTTATTACTATAGATAAGTACACAAAGCGTGCAGATGAGTTTGGTCAGATGATCAATAACTCAAACTCTGTTGTTGAGAAGCTTAAGAGAATCGTTGGTAACATCAAAGAGTCATCTAACACAGTTAACAACTCTTCTGAGGAGCTTTCAGTAATGGCTAATCAGATTGCTGCAACTACTGAGAATGTAGCAGAGGCAGTTCAGGAGATCGCAACTGGTGCTTCTGAGCAGGCAAAAGAGGTACAGGATTCAGTAGAGAATGCTGGCCAGATCACAGTAGCTATCGAAGGCGTTCAGAGCTCAACAAACGACCTTAACGACCTTGCAAAACGCATGAAAGAAGCTTCAGAGTCATCAAGTGACTCTCTTACAAACTTCCACGATTCAAGTGCTGTTATGGCTACTAAGATCGAGGATATTGCAGAAAAGATTACAGCAACTCAGAGTGCTGTTGCAGAGATCAACGAGCGTGTTGAGGGTATCTCTGGAATCGCAGCTCAGACAAACCTTCTTTCACTTAACGCTTCTATCGAGGCTGCAAGAGCCGGGGATGCAGGTAAGGGATTTGCCGTAGTTGCTGAAGAGATCAGAAAGCTTGCTGACGATTCAGAGTCACTTGCTAAGCAGATTCACGAAGTTATGGAGACTCTTTTAACAGAGTCACAGTCAGCAGTTAAGGCTGCCAACGAGATCATCGAAGACAACAAGAATCAGCAGTTTGCACTTGCTAAGACTATCGATTCAGTTAACGGAATGATCGGAGACATCGAAAAGACTGTAACTAGCGTAGAGAGAATCTCTGGTGAGACTGATACTTGCGTAACATCAAACAAGAACGTTTCTCACTCAATGTCTTCTCTTTCAGCTATATCTGAGGAGAATGCAGCAGCTACAGAAACTACAGGTGCTTCTGTAGAGGAGCTTTCAGCTACAGTTACAACACTTGCAGATTCAGCAACAAGCTTAAAAGAGATTGCAGAAAAGCTTAACGAAGAGATAGCATTCTTTAAATAATAAGACCCGAGGTATCATTAAAGCTTTGTAAAGACAAAAAAGTATTGATGATACCTCTTTTCTTCGTCATAAAATCTAGTCACTAAAAGAGCATAGATGGTATCAAAGTTCCTAGAATACTTTTTGGATATCTTTTCCCTAAAGTCATCTACTATGGTTTCATCTATAGGATTTCTACCTACTATGTCGATCATCTGGCAGACAGCTTTAAACTTTGGTATTACTACTCCATCGTGAAGTTTCAGGAAATCAGAATACTGCTTTTCAGTTATGAGAACGTAGCAGTCAAGATCATGATTTTCACCGTTGATCACAAGGCCTGTTGTAAAAAACTGAAGGTTCTCAAAAGCCTTCTGCATAGGCATATAATCTGGATTTTTAGGATTAGTGGTATAAGGAACATAGAAGAGCTCTTCTGTTTCTGCTTCGATGATCTCTCCAAGTTGTTCCTGTGCATGACGAAAATAACTTAAATCTCTTGTTGCCTTTTTTAGCAATAAGTCATATTGTATTAATTTGTTAGAATATATTTCTATGTGGTCCTCAAGGCTTTCTTTAATCTGAGGATAGGTTAATTCAAAAATAGCATCTTTGGTATCAGATAGGGAAAACCCAAGTGATCTGTATTTCAAGATGTCTATAAGGGAACTTACATCCCAATAGCTATACTCCCTATACCCATTATCCGGATTGAAGCGCGGATTTAATAATCCAAGACGCTCATAGTGTCTTAGAGTTTCTCTGGTAATGCCAAAGATCTGGCACATGTTTTTAGTGGAGTATTTTGTATTTATCATATTAAACCTCTTAACTTGCTATATAGCTCTATTATATCGTATTTAAGAGGGATTAAAAAATAATTGAAATAATAGCGAGGTTTAAAATGGACACAAATCAGCTTATGGTTCTAGGCGAGCAGACAGGAACTTACCAGGCACTTATTGTAAGCATCAGCAATGAACTCTTTGCAATCCCGTTATCAACTATTTTATCTATAGAAAATGTGGCTGTATCTGAACTTAGCCAGGTAGACAACGACGATGTTATCTATTTAAGAGGCAAGGTCATTCCTCTTGTTTATCTCGACAGAGTATTCAACATGGAGCCATCTCCTAAAAAAGAGAATCTCTCAGTAGTTGTTTGCATGTACAACCACTCCTACTTTGGTTTTGTAGTAGATTCATTAAACGGTCAAAAAGAGATTGAGACTAAGTCTCTTGGCGTTCTTGATGACAATGACTTTTTTACAGGGGCATCAATCCTTGATGATGAGGTTGCCCTTATTCTCAATATCCCTTCATTTGTAACAGAGGAGGTGCGCAATGGCTGAACTTGCAATTTATGAGAACATAACAGAAAACGAGAAGCGCTACCTTGTTTTTGGCGTAAAAAACGAGAAGTTTGCTTTTGATATTTCAAACGTTAATAACATCGTGCAGATGGAAAAGATAAGACCTGTTCCATGTGCGCCAAAATGTTATAAGGGCGTTATCAATTTAAGAGGCGAGATTATTCCTGTAATGAGCCTACACACCAAGTTCAATCTTGGTGATGACAATATCACTCCAAACTCCAAGATCATCATCCTTAACGTTGATGAAGACAAGCAGGTCGGTGTGATCGTAGATAACGTAAAAGAGGTACTTACTATTTCTGAAGATGAAATAGAAAAGCCATCTCCTTTCCTTAAGAAAGAAGAATCAAATGTAACAGGAGTCAGCAAGGTAAAAGACTCACTGATCTCAATCATTGAAGTTAATTCAATCATGTAAACAAAAATGAGCCCTAGGGACGGAGGTTGGGGCTCATTTTGCACACAATAAGATACAGCCTGGGTTTTCCCCAGGCTGTATCTTTTCTTTTTTTCATAAAA
This sequence comes from Butyrivibrio sp. INlla18, assembly GCF_900103635.1. Taxonomy (GTDB): domain Bacteria; phylum Bacillota; class Clostridia; order Lachnospirales; family Lachnospiraceae; genus Butyrivibrio. The sequence continues at coordinate 132,683 of NZ_FMXK01000003.1, read as the reverse complement.
ATGAGCCACAACCTCCGTCCCTAGGGCTCATTTTTGTTTTTGTCTCTTACTAAGTACTATACTCTGGAGGAGGATAAAGAAGCACAACATACCTCCGGTTGTGATACTCTGCCACCATGGATCTTTAAGTCCACTTGATACAACGATCTTCTTGATAGTTGTAAGGGTCATGGTTCCAAAGAAAGTTCCAATTATATTACCAACACCACCAGTAAGAAGTGTTCCGCCGATGATAGATGAAGCGATTGCGTTCATCTCCATTCCTGCTGCATTTGTGGCATTTCCTGCACCTGTATGCATCATAAGAACAAATCCTGAGATACCGCTTAAAACTCCGCTTATGAGATAACTCATAAAGCGTGTCTTTTTAACATTGATTCCAAGCATCAGTGCGCTCTGCTGATTGCCGCCCATTGCGTAGAAGTTTCTACCAAGGCGGTTGAACATAAGGATCACAAATACAGTTATTACGCACAACAAGGCAATAACAACGCCAAGCTCCATTCTAGCTGGAACAAGGTTTCCGTTCTTGGCAACGTATCCAAGCCAAGGAATCTCGATCTTGGTATTTCTAAGGCTCTCGAAGGCTGCGTTGTCAACCTTCTGAGGGTTAACTGAAAGAATCGTTGTCATACCTCTTGCAAAGAACATTCCTGCAAGGGTTACGATAAATGGCTGGATCTCAAGGTAGCTTATAAGTGCTCCGTGAACTACGCCAAAGGCAAGTCCTATTCCAAGAGCTAAAAGTGCTGCTACCAGAACATTTCCGCCCTGATTGAGGTAAAGGATACAGCTCATGACTACTAAAGATGTAACGCCGCCTACGCTAATATCAATTCCCCCTCCTATCATGACGATAGTAAGACCGCAGGATACGATTATAAGACTGGCATTATCATTTAAAAGGTCGAATATCTGCTGAGCATGCAAAAATCCTCCCTGAAGGATTGCCATTGCTAAAATGTACATCACGATAAAGATACTGATGGTGATAGTCATGAGGAGCTGCGTATCTGTAAGAGGCTCTCTTCTTTTCTTAAATAAGTTCTTCATGCTGCGCTAGCCTCCTTTTTCTGAGAATTTCTCTTTTGCAAAAGCTTTCTGAACTTCTCTTTTACAACAGGCGAACCAATAACTACAAGGAGTACGATAACGATAGCCTTGTATGCCTTAACGTCTGTTGATGAAACCTTCATAGCATAAAGAGTTATAGTAAGCATCTGGATAACATATGCTCCGATGATACTGCCGCTTATCTTAAACTTGCCACCGCCAAGGCTGTTACCACCGATCGCAACTGCAAGGATGGCATCCATCTCAACGTCCAAAAGAAGTGTCTCATGGTTAATAAGTCCAAGTCTACAAACTCCGATACATCCTGCAACTGAAACGCATGCGCCCAGGAGGATAAATGAAAGGAGCTTTATAAATGTTGTGTTGATACCATTTAGCTTGGCTGCATCCTGGTTGATACCTACTGACTGAGTCAGAAGTTCAAGGGATGTAAAGTGGAAAAGAAGCTTGAACAAAATGGTCACTACTATAACTATGATAACTGGCATCGGAATTGGTATTCCAGGTGCAAAAGAACCGATTGAAGAAAGGATCTGGCTTGTAACTGTAGGTGTTGCACCACCATTTATCCAGTAAGCAATTGAACGACCGCAGGTATAGAGAATAAGTGTTGCGATCATTGGCTGAATCTTGAAAAATGCAACCAGTGAGCCGTTAAATGCTCCAAAGAGCATTGCTACAAGACATGAACAAAGGAATGCAAGAAGTACTGTTCCGCCGTTAATAGTAGAGCCTGACTTAAGTACCTTTACGAATACTGAACCTGCAATAGCTGCTGCCGCACCAACAGAAATATCCTGTCCCTTTGTAGCAGCAGTAACAAGTGTCATTCCTATTGCAAGGATTGCAAGTTCACTTGCTCCGTTGATGATACTTATGAGGTTACCAGCAAGAACTGCATTTCCATAGTTGTTATGAGTTATTGTTATACTAAAAAATCCTGGGTCTCTTATAAGGTTAAATATCACAAGGAGAGCTACAGCAATAATAGGGATTGCCAGCTGTCCAAGGCCACCTTTTAGGAATTTCCTTGAATCACTTTTCATTATGCCTCACCTCCTGCGATAGTCTTCATAACCTGAGCCTGATTAAGATCCTGACCCTTTAATTCGCCTACGATGTGTCTGTCACGCATTACGATAAGGCGAGAGCAGGTACGAAGCATCTCTTCAACTTCTGATGAGATGAAGGTTACGCTTACGCCCTCTTTTGCAAGCTTTAGTACGAGCTTCTGGATCTCAAGCTTGGTTCCTACGTCAATACCTCTTGTAGGTTCATCAAGTATCAGATAATCAGGATGTGTCAAAAGCCATCTTGCAAGGATTACCTTCTGCTGATTACCACCACTAAGTGAACCAACCGGTGTCTCGCTGCTTGCTGTCTTAATATTAAGTGCTTTGATATATTCATCAGCAAAGGCTTCTGATTCGCTTCTGCTGATAGGCTTAAAGAAGCCGTTCATTACCTGAAGTGCCAGAATGATATTCTCACGAACACTAAGTTCTGGAATGATACCATCTCTTTTTCTATCTTCAGCAAGATATCCGATACCATTTTTCATGGCGTCGATAGGACGGGATATCTTAACTTCTTTTCCTGCGATCTTGACCTTACCTGAGCTAACCTTATCTGCACCAAAGATAGCTCTTACGCTCTCACTTCTGCCAGAACCAAGAAGTCCAGTAAAGCCGTTTACTTCACCCTTTCTGATGGTGAAATCAAATGGATTTGTCGCATCACTTGAAAGATCAGTTGCTTCATAAAAAACAGGACCTTCTACAGCTTCTTTTGTATCGTCTCCTGTGAAATCTTCTAATTCATCAAGTTCTTTTCCCATCATCTTGGCAACGAGCTGTACCTGTGGAAGCTCTTTGGTCAGATACTCACCAACAAGCTCACCGTTTCTAAGAACTGTAATCCTGTCGCTGACTTCATATACCTGCTCAAGGAAATGGGTTACAAATATGATTCCAACACCCTTAGCCTTAAGGTCTCTCATAAGACCAAAAAGCATGTTAACCTCTTTGTCATCAAGAGAGGATGTAGGCTCATCAAGTATCAAAACCTTGCACTGCATATCAACTGCACGGGCAATTGCCACCATCTGCTGAACTGCCAAAGAACAGTTTCCAAGCTGCTGAGTACTTCTTGCTGGAATTCCAAGGCTCTTTAGCTGTTCGTCTGCCTTTTTTTCATAATCCCTCTGTTTGATCCACGCACTCTTTTCTCTTCCGATGAACATATTCTCTGCAACCGTAAGATTAGGACAGAGCGTGATCTCCTGATAAACCGTACTTATTCCTTTATTTTGTGCATCCTGTGGGGAGTGAATGCTGACAGCATCTCCGTCTACGAAAATGCTTCCGGCGTCCATCTGATAAACGCCTGTTAAGATCTTAATAAGAGTAGATTTACCTGCGCCATTTTCCCCCATGAGAGCATGTATCTCGCCGCTACGCAGCGTAAAATCTACATTGTGAAGTGCTCTTACCCCCGGAAAACTTTTATCGATTCCGCGCAGCTTCAGTAAGCATTCTTCCTGCATACCGCTTCCTCCTTGTGTAATAAAAGCGCAGCCCGGTTGTCATTATTTAGCAACAAGGCTGCGCCATCAGGTCTTTCTAAATAGGATTATTCACCTAAACCGTATGTGTCGATGTCGCCCTGAGTAAGAGTCTTAGCATCAAATCCCTTCTCTTCATTGATGATAACCTTTGAAGAAGGAGCCTTGCCGCTCTTAATGAGGTCGCTGATGATCTGAGCCTGGAATGGAGAACACTGTCCATCATAGTTCCAAGAACCTGCAAGGAGCTCTCTAAGTGCCCACTTGTTGCAGTCAAATCCCATAACTACTACATCACCATCAACACCATGTGTGATACCTGCTTCATCAAGTGCTGCTACAGCACCCTTAGCCATACCATCGTTCTCAGCGTAGATAACGTTGAACTTCTCACCACTGTTGATAACTGATTCAACAATCTTCTTAGCCTCTGCCTCGTCCCAAGTAGCTGTCTGCTGTACAACCTTGTTCATTGTGCCTGCTGCGAACTGAGCATCAAGAGCGCCTGTACGGCCGATCTGTGCATCAGAACCCATAGCACCCTGGATATGGATTACGTTGTACTCAGAGAGCTTCTGATCAAGAAGCCAGTTAACTGCTGTCTCACCTTCTTTTGCCATGTCAGAAACAACTGCTGCCTCATAAAGGCTCTCATCTACATCGATCATACGGTCGAAGAGATAAACCTTGATGCCGGCTTCCTTAGCTGACTGAAGAACTTCGTCCCAACCAGTTGTCTCAGCTGCAGAGATAAGGAGGTAATCAACACCCTCTGTGATGAAGCCCTGTGCTGCCTGAAGCTGCTCGTCATTCTTTAAGCTGTAGAATGCCTTAAGTTCATAGCCGTTCTCCTTTGAGAAAACTGCTTCCATGTCCTTAACGTTAGCTTCACGGTAACCAGACTCTGAAGGTGGGTTGTTAACTACACCTACGGTGATAGTTCCACCAGCTGATCCACCAGTACTTCCACCTGAAGATGCGCCGCATGCGCAAAGTGAAAGAACCATTGCAAGTACCATTACCATTGATAATACTTTAGAAAACCTTCTCATATAGTTCTCCTCCTATTATATTGGGCCCCCTGGCCATTTACTAATAAAAGGGTACAAAATTGAGGTTTTTTAGTAAATCAATATTCATTTTGGCGTGGTTAAATATTATTTCATTTTACACAAGGAAGTTAAAAATTTTTTTACTCAGGTTGATTTTGATATCGTGTGCGATATTCCGAAGGTGTCATTTTCATATTCTTTTTGAAAATATAGCTAAAATAGTGGGCGTCATTGTATCCCACATCAAAGGCTATCTGTGAGCTTCTGTGGTCTGTGGTCCTAAGGAGCTCTTTGGCCTTATTAAGTCGCAGTGAGATCAGATACTCCGTAAAGGTCTGACCATTTTGCTGTGAAAAGACAGTGGAGAATCTGCTGTTACTCATGCCAACAGCCCTGGCAACATCCTGAAGCATAAGATTTGAGTCAGTAAAGTGCTGAGTCATAAAGAGCTTAGCATCATTTATAACAGCTGAAGATTTCTTGTCGCTGGCGGAATCCCCCATTTCTCTTGTTCCAAGGATCCTTATCTTTTCGTCATCTCTTTCTACCAAAAGATGCCTAATATGCCTTGCTGTCTTGAAGCTCTTAAGGATCTGCCTAGGAGTTCCAACGATATCGCCTATTCCCGTCCAGATACCGCTGCAGCCTGCTCTTTCAAGCTCCTGCAAAAGAGCTGTGGCAGTGGAATAAACTCTCTCCTCAGCATCCTCCTGAGTATCTCCAAGAACAAGAAGCCTTGTGCCAGTCCTACTTGGAGAAGCATGAACTCTTCCAAAGCTTCTATCTGCCAGGTCTGAAGCTATCTCCTGTCCCTTATTTACAGGCTCAAAGGCTGAATCTATTACTACATAATAAGGCGCATTTATAGGGCATCCCATACCTCTTAACTCTTCAAGGGCATTGGCTGCATCCTCTTCCATGGACTCCTCTGAATATAAAGAGCCTATGAGCTTTTCTTTTACAAAGCGGTTGCCAGTCTCCATGCGGGCGCGAAGACTCTCTGCATGTTCCCTGCTCTTTCTCTCTTCCTTGATGTGGTCGCTAACTCTATCAAGAGCCTGGCGCAGATCCTCAGCATTTATAGGCTTTAGCAGATACTCTTTTACCCCAAGCTGTATACACTTTCTGGCATACTCAAACTCGTCGTATCCACTAAGGACTATGATGCTGACCCATGGCATCTGGCTTCGAAGTATGTTGCACAGCTCAATTCCGTCCATAAACGGCATCTTGATATCAGTAATGACAATATCCGGGTTTGTGTCCCTTATCATAGGAATTGCCATTTCCCCGTCTGGCGCTTCTCCCACCAGAGTATATGGACTATCGTCCCAGGGAAAAGACTCTCTGATTCCCTCTCTTACTACTATCTCATCATCAACTAGAAATACTTTCATTTTCTAAGATCCCTTCTCTGGTACGGCAAGGAACTTTAAAGCTCACCTTAGTACCGCTGCTATCACTTTCTATATTCAGTCCCTTTGGCTGATTGTAATAAAGTCTGATCCTCAGATTCACATTTACAAGGCCAAAGCCGCCAGACGACTCGCTTACTGAGTTTGGCTGACTTTTTTTCATGCGCTCCTTTAACTGCTCCATCTGGTACTGCGTCATGCCGGCGCCATCGTCCTTTACGGAAAAGACAAGCTCTTCTCCCAGAAGTCTTGCTGATACCCTAATGGTTCCGCCACCTCTTTTACTCTTAATGCCGTGGTATATGGCGTTCTCAACAAGGGGCTGCAAAAGAAGCTTCAAGATATAATAATTTCCAATCTCGTCCGGGATATCGATCTCGTATCTTAAGATATCGCGATATCTTGTCTGCTGGATCTTGAGATAACCTTCAATGTGCTTTTTCTCCTGACTTATTGGAATCCAGTCAGCGCCTGATGAAAGACTTATTCTAAAGAAATCACTAAGGGCGCTTGTTAGAGAAATTACTTCGTCCTTGTCCTCAGCTTCAGCTTTCCAGACAATGGCATCCAAAGTGTTATACAAAAAGTGAGGATTTATCTGCGCCTGAAGAGTACGAAGCTCGGCTTTTCTTAAGTTTCTCTCATCTTCAACGCTTTTTTTCATCATGGTCTCAAGTCTGTCAGCCATGGTGTTAACCTGAGTCGTAAGATTCCTAAGCTCCGTAACCTCCGTTGCCCTGATCCTGGCATCCAACGTTCCTTCTGCAAGAGACGCTGCAACCTTCTCGAGGTTTTCGATAGGCGTCCTTACGAAGGCAGCAGTTTTTTTCATGGAACGATTTCTGATCCAAAGAGCTGCAATAACAATGACTGCCTCTAGTATTGCCGTTGCGATGATGACTCCCTTTAAGGTGCCACTCATGCGGCCTGTAGAAGCTATCTCTGCAGCGATATAGTCATTTAACATGGAATCCACAAGGGTAGATACTTCCCTTATTTCCTCAAGAACTGCCTCGTTTTCCACAACTGGGACTTCAGCATTTATGTTATCCCTTATCTGGTCCACATACTTTTCTAAAGTCTTCATGGTCCTTCCGGCCACAATAAGAGATAGCCTGTTCTCCTGACCGGTCTTACCTGTAACATCATCTATGATCTCATCCACAGTGTGGAGTCTTCCATAGATCTTGCTCTTTTCGATGGTATCCCTACCACTTATGATATTCCAAGCTGTCTCTGGAATCTCTTCCGCAACGATCGGCTTTAGGCTTGCAATTGTCTCCATTCTGGAAATAGCCATACTGTACTTGCCAGCATAGACAAGCATCAAAACAAGGCTTAAGAAAATAGGCATAACAAGCATGAGCACAATTTTGTGGCTCATGTCGTTGATCTGACCGATGATACTCTTTTCTTTCTTGACCTGCTCCATACTAATATCCTCTTGGAGCTAGATCAGAGAGATCCTGCTCGTCACTAAAGAAAAGTTCATTTGGATGGATAACTTTTTCTACTTCTTCGCCATTTTTGAGCTTCTTGGCTGTATCCATCAGTTCCTGTCCCAGCATCGGTGTGCACTCAACGACGCAGTTTATTTTGCCCTCTTTAAGAACATCGATGGCTTCCTGACCGCCATCAATAGAAATTATTATTATATCCTTACCTGGAACCACCCCTGCATTCTCAATTTCAGGAAGCGCCCCAAGAGTCATCTCATCATTGTGGCTAAACACCACATCAATATCATCCCCATACTTTTCCATGAGGTAGCGCATGCACTCAGCGCCTCTACTTTTTAAAAAGTCTCCATTTACGCTCTCTACAACCTGCATTCTGGGATCTGAGCTTATAGTATCCATAAATCCAGCCTGTCTCTGACGCATAGGCGTTGAATCCTCAGTACCTGTTATCTCAACGATATGGACCTCATCCATTTCAAGGCTGTCAGCTTTTCTGATGAGATACTCACCAGCCATAACGCCTTCATTATAGAAGTCTGCGCCTATATGGCAGCTGATAAGACCTTCGCTCTTGGTACTGATATCTCTATCCACCAAAATAACCGGGATCCCTGCCTCTTTTGCCTCCAAAAGGACATTGTCCCAGCCTTCCTCAACTATTGGTGAAAAAGCAATTACATCTACCTGATAAGCGATAAATCTCCTGATAGCTGCGATCTGATCCTCCTGCTTTCTGTTTGCTATTTCCAGCATCAAACTTACGCCAGACTCAGCAGCTTTTTTCTCGATATCGCTGGTGTTCCCACTTCTCCAGGCACTTTCCGTTCCGAGCTGACTAAACCCCAATAGTAGCTCTGGACTGTGCTTCTCCTCTTCCTTTTGTCCACATCCTGTCAAAAGAGCTGTGGCCACCAAGAAAAGCGGCAGCAATGCCCTTTTCCGTATTTTTCCCCAAAACATATCTAGCCCCCATTGCTATATGTATTTATCTGTTATGATACCACATTCAGTACATAAATTATCAATATTATTGTATAATATTAGAAATGAATTTCGTCTATTCAAGAAGGTAACTGTTTACCACAATTGGGAGATTGTAAATATGAACTCAATTCTGATCGCATCAAATGTTGTAAGTTCACTTTTTCTTTTGATAATTGTCTGCAGTTTCTATCAGCTAAAAAACTTAGTTTTCCAAAAGACCAAATACTTTAGATATTGCCTTTGGGTAACCATAATAGGGCTTTTAAGTGAAGCTTTATCTTATGCTTTTGATGGTCAGCCTGGAAAAGGATATATTGCAGGAATCTTCTGCTTTTTTGCATATATAATGCTCCCACTTCTGGTTGTACTTTATGGTTTCTACGTTCTATCGATTTCTGAAGAAAGTTTCAAAAGCGTCGCTCAAAAATTCCAGCGCATAAACATTCCAATCTGTATACTTGAATTTCTTTTTATCATTGTTGGAGTTGTAACAGGATATCTGTATAGTGTAGTAAATGATTCCATTGTAACTGGCCCTTGGATTTATTATGTATCAATTTTGCCATCAATTTCATTTATATGCATCTTACCTATATCCAAGCACATTTGTAATTTCTGGGGAGTAAAAGAAAAATGGCCAGTATTTCTTGTCATAGCTATCCCTGTAGCTTCTATCGCATTTTTCTATGTCATGCACGCTTCTATCAGACAGGGATTTATTGGAGCTTCTCTTGCTCTAGCTATAATATACGTTATCATTCAGATCAAGATCATAACGGAAGCTGACATAGATGCATCCCTTTATAATGAAATGTCTATAAACGACGCTCTCACTGGCCTAAAGAACCGCAGAGGCTATATGGAGGTTGTAAATAACCTTTCAAAGGATGAGACAGTTGGAGTTGTATTTTGTGATGCAAACTCCCTAAAGGCTGTAAACGATACCTATGGTCACGAGGCTGGGGACAAGCTTATCAAGAAGCTTGCCAATATACTAAAAGAGGAATTTCCAGACGGAAATGTCTGCAGAATAAGTGGAGATGAATTTGTTTGCATCATAGAAGATGTGGTGGATAATGCATTTGCTGACAGAATGGTTGCACTTGCCTCAATCCTTAGAGACAACGATCGGATCGCATCTTACGGATTCTCAGTTGGCAAGGGTGAAAAGATCCTTGAGATTGTAAATAAGGCCGAGCACATGATGTACAACGACAAAGAACGCTACTACAAAGAAACAGGAAAGGATCGAAGACGGTAAGTTGTTGGCCTCCCGGAAGGTCGGTGATACCGGAAGGTTGTTGGTGATGCCGGGTGGTTTTTGGCTTCCCGAGAAGGGGGTTGCCGCCCTGAAGTATTTATTTATTCATCCTTCGTATTTTTGTGTTCATGGCATTAGATTTCACACTTAAAATCCTTTGAAACAAACTCGCCATAAATGGCTCAAACAGTGTTTCAAAAACAGGATTTTAAGTATGAAATCTAAAGCTCATGAACAACTAAAAATACTTAGAGATTCATAAATTAAATACTTCAGGGCGGCAACCCTTTTTTCGTAGGATTATTCATAAACCACAGAGGCCTTTACTACTCTATTTATGAACTTATTATATACACTAGTTATAAATGGAATGGAAAGAACTAAGCAAATCAATAATGAAAGTACCAAGCTAAATAGTATGTTTGTAAGTTCATTTCCAAAGTTTACGATCTTGGAACCAGCGATAGCTTTGATGATGAAGATGTGTAACAAATATATGCTAAGGCTGTTGCGGCCAAAGATCGTAAAGCCAAACTTACGTGATGGCGCAAGACCTATGAGGCAAAGTGTGATAATAAGGGCGATGGTTATCATAAAGATTCGCATCTTGATTCCGGCCATGTTGGTAACTTCTGTAGCTTCATAGGATTGAATGTATTCGTACATCTTAACAGGGATAAGTCCTGTGTAATGAGCATACACTACTGCGCTGAGGCAGGCTACGAGAGTAAGTGCCATGAGCCACTTAGGGAGCTTCTTAATAAGCTTTAGGTCAAACTTGTATCCTATAAGGAAGAATGAGAAAAAGCATATAGCTCTTGATATGGACATGAATCTGTCAGCCTTGACGCAGGTTCCAATATACAAAGTAAACAGTAATGATACTGGAACGATGAATCTTATCTTGGATAGTGCACCAATACTAACTCTCCAAAAGCAAAGGCATAACAGATACCAATAAATAAGCTGTGGGTATAAAAAATTCGTAGGTGAAGTCACATGCCAAGGTGAAAGTGCAAAAAGAGTATTAAATATAAGATAAGTTCCAAGATATTTAATTGTAATATCAGGAAGAGAACTCTTAGACTTTCTTGCGAAGTACCCTGAGATAAAAACAAAGGCTGGCATATGGAATGAGTAGATCACTGCCCTAGCTGCTCCATACATGCCTTTATTTCCATATAAATATTCTATAGTGTGGCCTAGCACCACAAGAAATATCAAGATAGCCTTGATATTATCAAATCTAGCATCACGTGCTTTCATAATATCCTCTCCAAGTTGTCAAAAGCCAACGTAAAAGAGTATACCACTTCAGATAGCAATTCTCCAAGTTCCGTTAGCAGTATTGAAATACAGCCTCACAGTCCTATACATATCAAGTATCAACACTCTGCACTCATATACCTTATCCCTACTACATACCGTCAGACCATCCGGCGTCGTATAAACATCTTTCCTCAATATCTGCCGATATCCCTTAATTGTATAAGCTTCATAGACTCCATCATCATTCATCAGCCTAAATCTCATAGGGATAATATTGCCATCTGCCTTATGTTCACAGATCACATCCACTTTATCAATTACCCTACTCATATCCCAAACTCCTGTTCGTATTGTAATTATAGAACAGATGTTCTGATATGTAAAGTATGATTAATTTCCAGTTCGTTCCTCGTACATTTCGAAGAAGGTCTTGCCTTGGTCTTTGGGGTCGAGGTCTACGTCTTTGGCGTGTTTCTTCCAGTCGCTATCTTCAGGGAGAAGTTCGTAGGCGATGTTGTGCTGTTGCCACTCAAAGGCCATGTCGTCAGGAGTTCTGTAGGACTCTCTATCTAGGCCATGGATCTGGTGCTCGTCTGAAAGAGCTTCGCAGATTATGGTTATGTCTGAGTAGCTGGTGATCTTGTAGGAATCTTTTATTTTCCAATTGTCGGTAGTGTAGATGGCGGTGAAGGTTTCGCCAGCGTAGATGAAGGAGTAGGTTCCTTTGCTGTCTACTGCGGTGAGTTGTATTTCTTCTTTGGAAGTTAAGATTCCGCGGCTACTTTCCTCTTCTGCGCTGTCCGACGAATCTGCCGCTGCAATTTCTTCCATCTTTTCTCTTGCTTCCTGCATAGCAGTAGAAAGAGCTTCTGATGCCGCTTCAGTTCCTGCCTCAATTCCCTCTTCTATTTCACCTATATCAGATAGTGTAATTTCCTGTCCACAACCTGATAAAACAAATATTAAACTTATCAGTAATAGTCCCTTTTTCTTCATATCCTGATTATACGGCATAACCTCACTATTTAGCAAAATACTGTCAATCAATTTTCACAATGAATTGTATATTTATCTTCCTTAAAAAGCTAATATTTGATATAGTGTATTTTGTATTTTTGGGGAAGGAGTTATTTTCAATGAGTGGACAACAATTTGACCCTATTACAGGTCAGCCAATCACACCACAAGACGCAACTAATAGTGCACCAAACACTACAATTCCAGGTGCACAGCCTTTTAATATCCCAGGTGCGCAGCCAATCAACATTCCTGGAGCGCAGCCTGTAGGAAACGCAGGTGCAAGACCTGTTAATCCAGTGCCAGTTCAGCCGGTAGTTAATCCAAATCCTACACCAGTTCAACCAGCACAGCCAGTATTTACAAATCCAAACGCAAGTGCTACACCAGTACAGCCAGTTATTCCTGGTGCTCAGCCAAACGCAGGCGCTACTCCAGTACAGCCAGTTATTCCTGGTGCTCATCAGGCAGCAAATGCTGGTCAGCCAGTAGTTCCTGGTATGACTACAATAGCTTCTTATAGCGGAACATATTCCCCTAAGAATCCTGCAGACAAGAAAAAGCTTATGCTCATCGGAGGCGGTATAGTAGCTGCTTTTATCTTGATCGTTGCTATCATTGCTTTCAGTTCAGGCTCAGATAAAAAGCCAAATGATCCAATAGACATCGCATCAACAAAATCTTCAGACGAAGATGCAAACACACCTGATGGCAAAAAAACAGATGATTCAGCAGAGGATAAGTCATCAGACGAAAACAAAAAGCCAGCAGCAAATGCTCCTGCAAATGTAGATGCATCAAGCATGTTTGCTTTCACAGTTGATGGAGAGACATATTCATTACCTCTTCCAGTTTCATACTTCCTTGAGCATGGCTGGACTTTCCACGATGAAGCAGACGCAAATGAACTACTTGGCACAAATTCCATGACCTACACCTCACTTGATTACAAGGGAAAAAACACATACTTCTCTGTTGCGATCACAAACTACTCATACAATGCGCTCGAAGCTAAGGATTGCTACGTAACAGAAGTTTCTCTTTATTCAAGATCTCTTGAAAAGAGCGGCTTTGAAGCATCAATCCAGAATGGTCAGATTGTAGTTGGAAAGAGCAAAACAGAGGATGTCACAGCTGTTCTTGGTAATCCAGATCATGAGTATAGCGGAACTATTACTTACTACAAAGATCACGATGATATGAATGCATTCAATACCATCACATTCTCATTTGATGATTCAACAGGTGTTCTTGAAAACCTCACTATCACAAATGAAGAAATCCCTGAAGATTTCGACAAGGGTGAAGTTAGTGACGAAGTTCCTTCTTATGTAAGTCAGTACAAAGACCCTTCATCTCTTGGAGACGATTTCCTTTCAGGAAACTTCCAGCTTGGCGGTAAGGTTTATAACCTTCCTGTTCCACTTCAGAAGCTCCTTGATGATGGATGGAAGCTTAACGGAAACAACGTAACTGTAGACTCTCCTATTGGAGCTGAAGAGCAGATCAGCGTTTCTCTCTCAAATGGCGACCAGAGTGTATACGCAACGATCTACAACAAAGGCAACAACGCTACACTTGTTAAGAACTCAATGATCATAGAAATCTCTGTCTATATTTCACCTTATAGAGAGTCAGACTTTGAAGTTCCTGGTCTTTCAACAAAAAGTTCTAACTCAGACTTTAAGGCAATGCTTGATTCTAAGGGCATCAAATATGAGTACAAAGACGAATATGAATACTACAGAATCAACCTTGATCCAGATACTGAAAATACAGACTATCATAACGGCTACAGAATCTATGTAGACAGCAAAGAAAACACTATCGAGTCAATATCACTGTCTCGTAAGGGTTGGTTAGAAGACTAATAGTTTTAGATCAAAATAAAACTTCTGATTCAAAGCTTAATTGCTTTGAACCAGAAGTTTTTTTAATGCATCATATTCATCTTTTGTAATTGTCATGATTCCGCCGTGACGCTTCTTGCTTTCTCCAAGATCAAATTCAGATTCATCAAGAACTCTGAATTCTCCGCTAGATAGGTCACTTGTCACCATTGGAAGATATCCCTTGCCTTCAGCGTATCTATCAACTATGAGGCAATACTCATCTCTATCGTTGAACTTAAATATCTCAGGGCCTTCAACTCCTACCATCTCTCCAAGTGTCTTTGAATCTATAAGCTTGAAACTACTGTTCTCAAGGTCTTTTCCAAATTCAGCCTTGACCCTTTTAGTGGTCTCATCCTTGGTATATCTGTAGTAGCCCTCATCAGTACTGATGATCGTAGAATCAATGATGTGATTGCCACTCTCTGTATAGAGCTCTGTTTCGGTAAAAGAAACAAAGTCCTTAGTAAAGGTTCTATAGATCTTTTGCTTATTATCTGTCATAGAAGCAAAGAAGATCATATACATCTCTTTTTCCTTGTCATAAATAACTTCTGGAGCCCATACACAACCTGCCCCGGTCACTCCCACTGTTACTGCTCTTGGGCCGTCCCAATTCACAAGGTCTTTTGACTCCCAGATAAGGATATCTCTGCTGCCACCGTGCTGCGCTACATCCCAGCCTTTACCAGCTTCTATCCTTAAGTCTGTGGCAATGATCCAGTATTTCTTTTCATTAACTGATCTAATGATAAATGGGTCTCTAGCGCCCTTCTCGCCAATTGTTGACTTCAGAACCGGCATACCGCCATTTAGATCATTCCAGTGGAGTCCGTCTTCAGATAAAGAAAAATAGATCTGCTCTCCATCCTTGTGTTCCCCGGTAAAGTGGACAAATAAATATCCGTATAAATCCTTCATGTTACTCTCCTGCCTGCTGCATTTTATCTAGTTTTTCAAAATGATTATATATAGCACTTATTGCAAAGCACAATACACCGCTTATAAGGAAGCTGATAGCGTGTCCAATGCTGTTCTCATAGGAAATATCCACCATAATGAACTTGAATACGCATATCATTGAAAGGACAAGGCCGTATATTCTAAGGCATTTTCCTTTATTCTTAAGCATAAATCCGCCAACGATACAAACAATAGCAAACGCAAGTATTATCACACTTACAAGATAGTTCTCGCATTCATTTGCAAGAAGGCTAAATAGCAGTATCACACCAAATTTGATTCCTGCATATAAGAGCTCTCCGCCGCCATTTCTGATATGCCTTCCAAGATTGATGCAGCCAAGAACAACAGCTAGACAGATATATCCCCAAACCATCCATGTCCTGCTAACATCAAACATAATGAAAAGTGTTATAAGAAGCATACATCCATTTAACACGTTAAGAGCTATATTTATCGGACTATTTTCCTCGCCTTCTCCATAGGTAAAGAACTTAAGGCCTATAGCAAGTGCATTTACAAGAGAAAAAGCTGCGATTGAAATAAGCTCTGCCTCATTTTGGTCGATGCGAAGTCCCATTTCATAGCTAAACTTTGCAAGAGCGATCAGCATCATGAAATATGCTGTATTCTTGATATAGTTCTTTTCACCAAGGACAAAGGTCTCGGCAATGAAGCAAAATGCAAAGAAGCAAAGGGCACAGAATGCAAGCATAACTGGGGCATCTGGAGCAAACATATAAAACATTGTCCAGATTGCAAGACCTCCTGCCTGAACTTTAACGATGTCAAACTGCTTGAACAAGCCATAGCACATCATAGCAAGGAACAAGATGTAGATGATACCTGTGTCTATGAGCTTTGGAAGTTCAAATCCTGCATAGGTAATGAGAACAAGGAACAATAACGAAGTCCATATAGCGTTTATAACATTTAGGTCTGGTTCATGGCTCTTTTGATCCTCTAATATCAGATAAATCTCTCCAATAATGCCCAAGAGGGCTACGAATCCGCATATCATAGCTTCTTCATAAGGATGCGCCAAAACTGTCACAACAAATGATACAAGTGCTATGCAAGCAGCTGCCAACGCCCATATAAGGCTTTCTGGCTGCTGGAACTTAAGTCTAAGGCCAAGAAGTATCACGTAAGATACTGTAAATATGGCCGTCAGGATTCCAAGAACAAAGAGTGCTGAAGTATTTCTTCCAAAGTTGCTGGTGATGTTGCCCTCAAATATGATCAAGGCAAACATGCTGACACCAATCTGGATATTTCTGCTAAGGCGCTTTTTACTAAATACGAAAAGATATACCACTGCCATTACGATAATATATCCAAGCATAGGGAAAATGAGCTTGTAGCTACTCATATTGCCGCTAAAGAATACTGCCACCAAAAAGCCCATGTCTGCAATGATCTGGAACAGAAGGCTCTTTTTCTTGTCGATGAAGACAACCATAAGTCCCCAAAGAAGCAGCATCACATACATCTCAATATCGTTAAAGTACATAAATACTGCTCTTGTAACTATGATGGACAGATACAGGCATCCTTCTCCGCAGGCGAATAGCGCGCTAAAGAAGGAGTTTTCAGGTTTCTTTTTGTGGAAGTAAAATCCAATTCCCGTAAGAAGGATACTTCCTGCAAACATAAGTCCAACCTTGACCACATCGCTAAGATATGGGATCAATAGCTTTGCAAAAAGAACTAATGAAATGAATATAAGTATGCTGGCTGCGATTCCCATGAGATGTGAACCGATCCAGGATTCAGTGAAAATGCCTTTCTTGGAAGTGTCTCTTCCCTGAGCATCAGACACATTAACCGCACTAGGAATATTAACCTGTGAAAAGACAGACTGACTTTCTGAAGGCTTCTGAACTGGCTGAACAGGTTGTGGTTCTACCGGTTGCTGTACAGGCTGTGTAGGCTGCGTGTACACAGGCTTTTGGTATACAGGCTGAGTGTACACATTTGGCTGAACCGGCTGTACCGGCTGAGTCTGCTGTATTTTTTCTTCTTCCTGGGATTTTCTTATTTCAGATATTTCCTGAGCTACTTTGCCAAGCATAGAATTGATGCTAGACATCTGGCGCTGTATCTCAGCAACTTCTTTTTCAAGATTATCTAAATTATTCATGCGCTCTCCCCTTTCAATTTCCCCAATAGTCACATTATACTTCAAATACATAGGGGTATAAAGTTTATTTTCATTTAATATTTGCTACACATTTATGAAACATAAAACAGGTATCATTATCCTATCGTTCTATATAAACCAGAAGGGAAGGTAGACTAGATGGGAAGAATAGAATTTGAAATTGCAGAATATGTAGGTAACTATACCAGAAGACGTGGCTATCCACCTACTGTAGAGGAGCTTATAAGTACATTCGGAATAATTACAGTAATGTGCTCATTATTTTATATCTTAAATCTCTATAGGATTGGAATGATCAGAAACAGCCTATTCTTTGGAACAAAAGGCTTACAGCTTCTGCCAGTAAAAACTAAATAAAGACATAACTAGGGCTGTGAAAATTCACAGCCCTTTAAAATGCATTATTCATCATTCTTCGGTAAGCGAGGCAAGTTCTGCTTCTAATTCCTCAATTTCTGCGTAGCATTTCTCAATTAGCTCATTTATAGCTTCAATTATCCGATTGATATCATCAATAAGCTCTAACATCTCATTTAACGCCGTATCTGTCGTGTAATAGATTTCTTCCCTATACTCTTCTGCTTCAGTTTCAAGATTTCCCTTCCAATCATCCCCATATGTCATATCGTAATGAATAACAGACTTATTGACTTCATCTATAGTTGTATACTGCTGCCTTATACAAAATCTTTCTTCTTCAAGTTCTTCTATGTCGCGCCTATACTCATTAATCTGTTCATATAGAGCCTGTATCTCAGCTAAAATAGCTCCTCTTCGTCCCAAAACTATCTCTTTCCTTTCTAGCATAGAGCATGCAAATTTAATTTACGGCTCCATACTTCTTTGCTAATGCTTGAATGTATTCCTTATTTTCTTCAGTACAAATGTATATTCCTGGAATGCCATAATAAAGCCTTCCATCATTATCATCCAAATCTTCTAACATCACCCCTAGAGAATGTAAACCTTCTTCGGTCCTATCTCCACTGCAGAAGCAATAGGAATAGCACAGTATATAACTTTCGTCTTCAGTATGAATTTTATATGATCTTATAAAATAGATACTATAATAATTACTGAATAAGCCACCATTCCTCTTATCGATACGACTTCCTTCTTTTTCATAGCTTATAATTTTACCATCAAAGTAATCTAAAAAATCCATAGTATCAAATCCTGCTATGTCAATGTCTGAAATGCATTCTGCATAAGAATCTCTTAATTTATCTGCATCTTTAGTATTTATCATCTCAACTAGTTGTTCAAAAACACCATCTGTATACGAATATGTACACATAAATGAATGAAACTTATTCAAATGTCTATTATATGCAATATCATATTCATCACTTGAACACGCAGTAGCAAAAATAATAACCAACAAAATTAAAAATATATGTTTTTTCATTTTCCCCTCACAGTGAAAATTCAATTATTTTTCCATCCAAAATTTTTAAGTCAAAGTCTCTTTGATTTGCTGAAATGAAATCATTCCACTCAGCATCATCCAAGAACGACATATCTATGGTATAAGTGATAGACGTGGCATCTAAATCTGCTTCACTATACCACATCTGTTTAGGATTAAAATCAGTTATCCACCAAGTGTCATCTTCCCACATTTCAGATTTTGTTCCGTCTGCATAATCAACCTGAATTGTCATATGTAAATTCATATTTGTGGCACACTCTTTTACATATTCACTTCCTCTATAAATTCCACATTCACCACCAGCTCCCAAATTTAAATAATCACCTTTCCAATACCAAATAGTATATTCTTGTCCGCCATAATAAAAAGTCATCTGTCTTGATTGCATATTCGTGCCTATATCAAAAACAACGTCATATAACTCCATATATCCCATGAATTGCTGCCAGCAAGTACCAAAAGTAAGATTATCATGAGTATCAACGTGATAATTTCCATCTTTGCCATATCTAAAATCCCAAACTATAGCAGGAATCATAGTTATACTAGGACTATGATCAAAGATAAAGTTCTTCTCCCAAGCTCCATTTTGGGTAAAACCATCCTTTTCATACCAGTACTTTGGAGTACCAACAGATGCGCTTGCAAGCTTTATATTATAATGTTTCATGCCAAAGAAGACAGCATGCATCATTGACAGAGCATTACTTGATACTGTTAGCCTAGTATCCAGTTCATCAATTTTTTCTGGCAATTGCATGCTTTCAGCGTATTCGCATTCATTCCTATCAAACCTTACAAATTTATCTATACACTCATATAGATAGCCACTATTTTCTGAATCCCCACCACAAAACTTTTTATACGCCATCTTTGATGGTTCAAAATCAGGAATAGTAACCTTTCCATATTTTCCAAATTTGCTTTCTATAGCACGAGCTCTAGTTTCAATATCATCCCCGCTTTCTTTGACATCATGATAGTAGTTTTTATAATGCCTTTCTATTTCTAGTAAAACATTAGTTTTAATCTTAGCTCTTGGATGGGAATCGACTTTACTTGAAAACATGTCATGCATATGATCATACAGATGAAGAAGCATTGAATTGGCATCTAGTATCTCATATTGAAATCTTTTTTCTCCCTCTCTTATATATGCTTTTGATGCTTCTGCCGCTTTTCCTCTATGTGTATCATTAGTCTCATATCGTTCAAACTCACACTCAAGCTGAAGCATTCTATTTTGATATTTTTTATGCTCCTGGAAAAGATCTGACATAAATGAAGCAACTATCTCAGAATCGTACTCTTTACTTTTTCCAACAACGCTCATCAGTCTATCGCCTCACTAATAATCTTGTCTTGCATAATAAGTGAATCTCTGATTGTGCTCAATCCATGAGGCAGAAGTTCACTTGCATGTACCTTATAATTATCTGCAAGGTCATAATATTTACTGGTATATTCTGACAGCAAATCAGTAATATCTGTCTTCGCCATTTTCTCTGAGTCTTTTACAAAAGAGCTATCTAAATGACATTGATACCCACTGGTAGCAATGCCATCAACTATCTCTGTAAACACCTCCGTGTCCATATATACTTCTGTAGCCAAATCTATAACCACCTTGTTTTCTTACATATTTACCGCCTATCGTGCCTACATGCAGTAGATAAGTGAATTATATGGCATTGTTACATTGTCTGCAATATATTACTTTTTAATTAATATAAAAGAACTATCTTAGACATTAAATCTAAGATAGTTCTTACCTTACTTATATAATTCCTTAACCTTCTCTAATTCTTCCTTGAATCTCATTTTTACTTCATCAGGACCTGCGATGACTACCGAGCCCCCAAGAGCAAATATCCATCCAAAGAACTGATCACTTACTGCAACATCGACATTTGTTTCGGACCAGCCAGCAGTTGTTGACTTCCTGATAGAAATGTCTTTTCCAAAACGATCAAGTAAGACTCCGACCATTTCGCCCTTGAACCTAAGCTTTACCTTAGTCTCTTTTCCGCCAAACATTCCAAAGTTCATCTTGGAATAGGCTGCCATATCAAAGGCTGCGAAGTGCTCTTTGCCTTGGCGTTTCTTATCAGTGATCTTGATCTTGTTGATCTTATCTACTCTGTAGTGCTTTATCTTTTGACTTTCATCATCATAGGCAATGAGGTAATAGTTTTCATCATCCCATGTAAGAGCCCAAGGGCTTACTTCGTAGCGTTCTTCTTTCCTTGGCACCAGTTCTTTTTGCAGGTTCCATTTAAGATATTCAAATGTTATCGCCTTATTATTGATTATGGCGTTATGAATATCATCTACGGTGTAGTAGATACTCTCGTTCATGGTCTTGATACGGCCCTGAACTTCAACCTGTCTTTTTAACTGGCTTGCCTCGTACTCACTTACAAGAGCTGTAAGCTTTTTGATGAGGGCATTAGACTTCTTTTCAGTTATGAACTTTGAAGCCTGAATGGCATCAACTAAGAGCTTAAGCTCAGCAAGTTCAAAGTGCTTGGATCCAACATGGTAATAATAATTCCTGCCTTCATGCTCTAGAAGCACATCAATTCCAAGAGTCCTAAGGGCTTCCATATCATCATAAAGACTTTTCCTATCAGCAGTTACGCCGTAGTCTTCAAGCAGATCCTTGATCTGCGGCATTGTCAGATAGTGATCATCATCTGTCTTAGATATCATGATCTTAGCCAGATAATAGAGCTTTAATTTCTGATTAGTACCCTTTGACATATATTGATGTAACCTCCCGGCATGGAAAATTATTTAGCTTTCTTGCGGCCAAGTACTGATGTTGTTACAAGAGCACCAGCTGCAACTACTATTATAAACAATCTTCCTGCATTATTGGAAGTATCATCTGTCTTTGCTCTTCTTGCTCCAAGAACTGCCTGTCCATTTTCTCTTCTAGCGCCGAGAACCTGAGCTTCAGGTGCTGGCTGTGTGAGAACTGTAGGAACTACAGTTGGCTCTGAAGGTGGATCTGAAGGTGGGTCTGATGGAGGATCTGAAGGTGGATCGTCTGGATCCTCTGGTGGATCATATGGTGGTGGGACTGGTTCTGAAAATCTTCTGATAACTAGTCGACCTGCATAATTCCAAGCAATGTCTTCGTAGAAATTATCACTAATCTCTCCATTTAACTCTGATATAACAGCAATATTGATGCTCTGTCCTGGCTCCCATTTTGCATCACTTGGGAACTCCTTTACCTCTTTTCCATCTAATTCGAAATATGTTCTCCATGCTAAACTAAAGAATAGATCATTCCAAGCTTTAGCCACATCATTTCCAAAACTCACTTCCTGCCCAGTCTGTTCTTTAATTCTGTACTCTGCGTTTTTAATAAACAATTCGTCAATCTTGTCAGGATCATCATCCTCCAGCTTTTCCAAAAATTGAGTTACAGAACGCATATTTTTTCTGTAAAGACTTTTCTCATCAACACTTGAATCAAATTTCACATTATTTTCTTTTAATATGTTTCTACCTTCTTCAGTCTCTATCAAAAAATGCATAAGACTGGTTCCTACATAACCTGTACTAGAACCTAAGAAGCTGCCACTAGGAGTAACTAATATCTTTCCATCATCAGACTCTTTGACTATTGTGTACCCCATCTTTTCTAAAGCTGCTCTGTTTCTTTCTGAATCTGGAAGAGAATAATACAGAACATATTTTGAAGGATCTTCAGTATATTCTACAGTATATGTCTCATCCGTGTTATTCAGCTTAAAATGAACAGAAACAGTATCCCCAGGTTCAAGAGATTGTTTAAGTCTAGGAGTATTAATAACTATCTCGTCTAGACCATCTCCCGTTACTTCTACTACAAAAGAATACTCTGTTCCATATCCACTGCTAACAGGTTTATATATGTATTTATATCCCTTATAAGTTTCAACTATACTTCCATCATCAAGTGTCTCTACACTGATAGGATCATCAGCACTAGCTGTAGCTGCAGGAGCAGCTGCTAAACGTAGCGAAAACAACCGCGCTGGCTGTTCTTCACCTTTGTTCTCGTTAGTCTCGGGCTCTGAGTCATTGACGTTACTTCCACTATTAAGCTCAGAAGCTGCATCTTCCTTTTTATTAGATTCTGCTTCAGGCTGATCCTCCTTCTTTTCCTGAGTCTCACCTTCAGTTAATGTAATAGTGATCTCACCAGTCTCAAAAGAAGCAGATACATTAGCTGGTACCTTTGGCTCTTCACCCTGTGCTGGTTCTGCTGCTGGTGCTGACCCATCTGCAGGTTTTGCCTCTGGTTCTTCACCCTTTGGCTCTTCTACAGGTGCAGGAGCAGTAGCTGAAACCACCTCTGCTGATGCAGGAGCAGGTGTCTCAGGCGCAGGTGTCTCAGCTGCAGGTGTAACAGCCTCTGGAGCTGGTGCTGCTGGTGTTTCCTCATCCTTTATTTCTTGTACTACTGGTGCTTCAGCTGGAGTTTCAGCTGTTGATGGTTCCAGTGAATCAACATCAGATGATGCATAAACACTGGTCCCTGGAACGATCGCAAAAGATACGACCATTAGGCACGCAAGCGCAGAAGCAGCTATCTTGCGTAGCTTTCCATAAACATTCCTTGTCATATTCCCCTCCATTAAGAAAATCATAAAAGCATTAAAATATTAATAATTTGCCGTTAAAAAAATGATACATGGGATGATAAAAAATATCAATATTAAATTTCATTCAATTTAATTAATTTATGAAATTTAATTTCACATAGGTGAAAAATTTATAATTTAGGAAATGAAAAACTCCCGTAAAACAAGCGTTTTACAGGAGTCTGACTAATTCGCAATTTCCTATGAGATTGTCCCAGAAATGTTCAAGTGGAGTATTTTTAATGTGAGAAATAAGACTACATCCAAGTGCTCCATGAGCCACTATCAAGATGTTCTTATCTGGATTCTCTTTCAGCTGAGGATAAATGATCTCGTCCAAAAAGCTCTTACTTCTCTTACTTAAGTTTTCAAGTGGTTCGGCGCTACCTGTAGGCACGTAAGCTTCAGGTCTTACAAATAGCACATTTACAGGATTTTCTGGATCATCAAAATATCCAAGTGATCCTTCATATTCGCCAAAAGACATCTCTTTTAATCTATCGTCAAAGATAATAGGAGTATCTGTCCCTTCAAGGAAGAGCTCTGCTGTTTCCTTAGCCCTTAAAAGTGGAGACGCATAGCATACGTCAAAATGAAGAGCTTTGTTCTTTTCTCTTGCAGCTATGGCTACTTGTCTTCCTTCTTCTATAAGTGGAATATCGATCTGTCCCTGGAGCTTCTGGAGCTTATTCCACTCTGTTTTTCCATGTCTCATTATGTATAGCATAAGAAAATTATTTATTCTCGATACTTTCTGGAGTAAATACTGGGTTAGGGTTGTAGATACCAGGCTCAGGTGTCTGTGTTACAACTGGCTCCTGAACTGGAGCTGGAGCAGGTGCTACTGGAGTCTGCTGCATAGGTGCCTGCTGAACTGGTGCTACTGGTGTCTGCTGCACAGGTGTCTGCTGAACTGGTACTACTGGTGTCTGCTGCATAGGTGCCTGCTGAACTGGAGTTACTGGCTGCTGATTCATAACTGGAGCCTGAGGCTGTCCCATTACTGGAGTCTGCATCTGTCCCATCATTGGAGCCTGCTGATACATTCCCTCTGCGCCAACTGCCATCTGCATATCAGGAGCAAGTGGGCTGTCAGTCTTGGACATCTTGATAACTCTCTTGATCGCTGCTGTAACCATAGCAATTTCGAATACGATAAATACTAACATGATTCCGTCATATTGGTATGAAAGACAGAAGTCATAAGTTCCGTGAAGTAAGATAGGAATAAGAAGTGACTTGTAGAAGTTCTTCTTTTTGCCCTCTTCATCTCCACTAAGCTCACATCTCTTGGCCATTCCATAGTAGATACCCATGAATACACCAAAGATGCAGTGTCCTGGAACTGACATGATAGCTCTTGTGATTGCTACAGAAAGTCCATACTGGAAGCAGTACATAATGTTCTCTACTGTTGCAAAACCAAGTGTTGCGCATGCGCCATATACGATTCCGTCAAATGAGAAGTTAAACTCACGATTTTTCCATGTTCCGAGCTTAAGAGCAACGAACTTACCAATCTCCTCAGAAAAACCAACTACGCAAAAGTACATAATAACATCATATAATGCGTTCTCTGTTCTAAAGAATAATGAAAGGATTGCACTACCGGCCATCTCCATCAAAACAGCTGAGATTACAGATAATGCACCAAAGCCAAATACCTTAGCCATGAGGCTTACTGGCTCTTTCTCAATGTTATCTAATTTGTAGATAACGATAAGTAATACTGCAGCAGGTAACACTGCAAGGAATGCTAAAATTGACATTTACTCTATCCCCTTTTCAAAGCGTTATAAAAAATTAATCACTTTGTTAAAGTTATTATTTTTGGAGCAAATTGTCAACATTATTTCATCATAATTATTAAAAAAAATGTTAAGATTTTCTTCAGGAAAAGCCTGGCATTTTACTGATATTTTCTCGCCAAGATCCACATGTATAGAGGCAGGATCCATAGCTATTCCAGTGCCATAATATTTCATGACGCTTTCCTTAATAGTCCAAAGAGCTGTATAACGCTCATTTCTATCATCTATAGTCTCTGCGCTTCTTTCCACATCCTGAATTTCTCTATCGTCAAAGACTTTCTTTATAAGACCCTCGCTAAAGCTGCGCCTTTTTTCAATATCTACTCCAATCTCACTGTCAGATATTGCACATACTGCAACATTTCCAGAGTGGGATAGGTTAAAAAAAATCCCCTCTTTTCCTATGATATAAGGCTTACCATGTTCAGATGCTCCAACCTTATATTCTTTTATCCCATTTGCCAAAAGAGCTCTATGTAATGCAATGCCAGCACCAAGAGAAAGCTTCTTGTCATTAAGAGGTTTTATCCTGTCTATCTTATCTTTCCTATATTCTGGCATTTTCTGATACCAGGAATCAAAGACCTCTTTATCATCTAGTATTCTGATGTCTAATCCATAAACTTCATTCATTTGCTTCACCAAAAAAGCCGCGCCAGATTCCTCCAGCGCGGCCATCTAAATCTTTTTAACTTACTGGTATAAGATCTCTATACCATCTTAATGCATTAAGATATGCTTCGTAAACCTTATCCATATCGATATTATCAACTACCATAAGTCTTGATATCTCAACCCAGTCAGCATCCTCATAGCGCTTGATAAAATTAAGGATCTTGTAGTAGTCACCTGTTCCTTCAAGAAGCGCCTCTCTTACAAGCTTTGGCACAACTACCATATCAAGTGCTTCCTTCATTGTCTTTTCAAGCATGATATCGATTGCTGAGAAAAGACCCATGATAAAGAGCTCTGGTCCCTGCATTGCCATCTCATAGATTTCCGCAAGGTTCTCAGCAAACTTAGCTCTGATCATAACAAGTCTTGTGATCTCTGAAGGCTTATCAGCACAAAGTTCCTTGGTAACCGCTGTGTTGATCCATCTCTTAAGCTCTTTTTGTCCCATCATAGCAGCTGCATGTCTGATAGATGAGATCTCAGAATTAAGAGCCATTCTATTAACGATCTCCAAAAGAGAAATTACAAGAGCAGGGTCCTTTCCGATTACGTCCGCTGCATCTGTAAGATCAAAGTCTGGAGCATTGACCACGTTAAGGAGTTCAATATAGTTGACCTTCAAAGGGTTAACTTCTGTCTCAGACTCTTTTACCGGCATTCTGAAGAAGCTACCTTCATAGAGGTCATATCCGCCATCCTTGGTAAGCTCATCGTACTCATCCTGAGTATCTACATTTACAGCGCAGAGCTTAATGTTAGGATAAACAGCTGTGAAATATATCTTGGCCTTCTGAATATCAATTTTGGAATGATTAAGGAGAATGTAATCACATTTATTTAAGATCTCTCTATAAGGCTCGAACTGAATAATTGGGAGCTTTCTCATAGCCAGCTTGTAGCCCTGACTCTTTAGCTCTTTTACCCTCTTAATAAACTGCTCTTCAGGTTTAATGGTGTTGTCCATCAAAAGAACCACCTTATTGGCTGGTACTGTACACTGGAGTGAGATCTCTGAAAAAATAGAAAACTGATTTATGGGGACAAATACTTCCTTGCCGCCTGAAAGCGTGGATACGCCCATGCTGCTGACCACTTCCAGCTCATGAACAGTACCTGCTCCGTCGTATCTTGCGCCGCCCTCAAGATTGGGATTCAAGAAATGATTCTCTTTGCGGGCAAAAACAGAGTAGGCGCACACTGACATATTACCATCGAACAAAGGAATTAATGTTGCTAACATTATTGTGTCTCCTTTCCTGTACAAAAAGACAGACTCCCACCTATATTGTACTCTATATTCCCGTTTAAACCAATATTTTTTTATAAAATTGCGTACACTATATTAATTATCTTCATCAGTTGTCTTATCAATAATGTATCTTGGTCTTCCCTTAACTTCGTCATATATCTTGGAGATATAAAATCCTATAACACCAAGTCCCATCATGATAACAGAACATGTAAAGCACTGAAGGATGATAACTGTTGTGAATCCTTCTCTTGCAGTTCCTCTAAAGTACTGAACAAGAGCTTCGATACTCACAAGCAGGCCAAATACAAACACAAACATTCCCATGATAGTCACTATCTGCATAGGAGCAGATGTAAAAGAGGTAATGTTAGTAACTGCATACTTAATAAGAGACTTGGTGCTCCACTTGGAGGTACCAGCTTCTCTTTCTCTAACTTCATATTCAACTTCTGTCTGCTTGAAACCAACCCATGAAGAAAGGGCTCTAAAGAATGCGTTCTTTTCATTCATATTGATCAAAACGTTGATGGCTTTCCTATCAAGAAGCTTGAAATCAGATGCTCTAGACATATCAAAGCCAACAGCTTCGCTCATGATGGAATAGAAAGTCTTGGCTGCAAACTTATGCATGCCGCTCTCTCTACCTCTGCTGGTCTTGACACCTTCTACTATCTCATAACCCTGCTCCCAGAGTCTGTACATCTCAACTATCTTTTCTGGTGGATGCTGAAGGTCACAGTCGATAACTACGCAGCAATCTCCCTTTGCCTCTGCAATTCCAGCAAATACCGCTGATTCCTTGCCAAAGTTTCTGGAAAAGCATACGCCCTTAACACTAGGAATAAGGCTAGCCTGCTCTTTGATCCTCTCCCAAGTTTTATCCTTGGAACCATCATTTATAAACAAAAGCTCATGATCTATTCCTGCATCATTCAATATGGTATCGATCGTCTTAGCAGTTTTTGGGATGATCTCCTCTTCATTGTATGCAGGTATTACTACTGAAAGCACTATTAAATCCTCACTTTTTCGATAATTAAACTATCTTTTTTTTACGCTGTATTATATCATAAATATAGTAGTATTTCTATAAATCCATAGGACAAGGGGGAGTGTGTATGGCTCAAAATGAAATGCTGGCCATGATCTTAGCCGGTGGCCGTGGTAGCAGACTCAAAGATCTGACCACCAAAGTTGCTAAGCCCGCTGTATACTACGGCGGCAAATATCGTATCATAGATTTTCCACTAAGTAACTGTGCTAACAGCGGAATTGATGTCGTAGGTGTGCTAACTCAGTACGAATCAGTTCTTCTTAATAGTTATGTTGCCCAGGATGGACGCTGGGGTCTTGATTCCAAAGATAGTGGCGTATATGTTCTGACTCCTCGTGAGAAGGCTGATGAAGGCCTTGATGTCTACAGAGGAACTGCTGACGCCATTTCTCAGAACATCGATTTTATCGATGCTTACAATCCAGAATATCTTTTAATCCTCTCTGGAGATCACATTTACAAAATGAACTATTCCAAGATGCTTGCATACCACAAGGAACACAATGCGGATGCTACTATTGCTGTGCGCGGAGTTCCTATGAAAGAAGCAAGCCGCTTTGGAATCATGAATACAGACCACAAGGGTCGCATCATTGAATTTGAAGAAAAGCCTGCAAAGCCTAAGAGTAACTTAGCTTCCATGGGTATCTACATCTTTGACTGGAAGCTCCTTAGGAAGATGCTGGTTGACGATATGAAGAATCCTAATTCTGATCATGACTTTGGAAAAGACATTATCCCTAGAATGCTAAATGAAAAGAAAGATCTTTTTGCTTATGAATTTAGCGGATACTGGAAGGATGTTGGAACTATCGACTCTCTCTGGGAAGCAAATATGGACCTTCTTGATCCAAAGAATGAGCTGAACCTAAACGACTCATCTTGGCTCATCTACACAGAAGATGTCTCCACTCTTCCACAGTATATAGGCAAAGATGCCAAAGTTAAGCGCGCTTACATAACCCAGGGTGTTCAGATCGAAGGTAGCGTTACAAACTCAGTTCTTTTCACAGGAGCTGTAGTAGGTGCCGGTGCCAAGGTTGTTGACTCTGTCATCATGCCAGGAGCTGTGATCGAGGAAGGCGCTACAGTCACGAGAGCTCTTGTAGCCGAGAATGTCAAGATCGGTAAAAAAGCTAAAGTCGGCCAGAAGAACAGCGAAAACATTGTTCTGGTGGCATCCAACGTGAAAGGAGGTAACAAATAATGGCTACTGCACTTGGAATTGTATCCTCCGCTGATAACACTATCCATGTTGACGGGCTTCAGGACTACCGCCCTATCGGAGCATTCTCTTTCCTTGGAAGATTCCGTGTGATCGACTTCCCGATATCCAACATGAGTAACTCAGATATCAACCGTATTCAGGTCTACTTAAATTCAAGACCTAGGTCAATCGCTGAGCATGTAGGTTCAGGCAGACACTATAACATCAACAGTAAAAGAGGTAAGATTCAGCTTCTTTTCACAGAAAATACCTCATCACGTTCTATCTACAACAACGATATATTGGCTTACAAAGAAAACCTTGATTACATTCAGAGAGCTCATCAGGAGTACGTTATCATCACTCCTAGCTATATGGTATACAAGCAGGACTTCAGGCAGCTACTTGATACACATATTCAGACAGGGGCTGAAGTAACAGTTCTTTATCATAAGATTGACAATGCAAGGGACTATTTTAAAAACTGCCACACCTTATCTCTAAATAAGCAAAAAGGCGTTCAGGCCATAGAAAAGAATCTCGGAACAGCCAATAACAAGAATATCCTTATGGATACCTATTGCCTCAAAAAAGATCTTTTCGTTGAGCTGGTAAACGATGCAAGCTTCATGTCTTCCATCTATACCTTTGCAGATATCCTTAATCTCATGTGTAAGCAGCTTGATGTACGCGCTTTCCAGCACAAAGGATATTTTGCCAGCCTTACATCTCTTCAGGATTACTACCACGCTTCTATGGAGCTTTTGGATTACAATACTGCAAGTGAGATGTTTAAGTCTGACTGGCCAATATACACAAGGACCACAGACTCCTGCCCTACTCAGTATTTTGAGAGTGCCAAGGTCAATAATTCCTTTATCAGTAACGGCTGTCTCATTGAAGGAACTGTAGAAAACTCCATCATCGGCCGTGGCGTAACTATCAAAAAAGGCGCAGTTGTCAAGAATTCCATCATCATGGCCTATGCCGAGATCGAAGCTGGTATCCGTATTGAAAATGCCATCGTAGATAAATGGGCCAAGATACTCCACGCCAAGACTATTATTGGTACAGAAAACGAGCCTCAGTATATTAAACGTCAGGACACTCTGTGATGATCTGATAGGTAAAAATGAAAAAGCTTGCGGAAATGTTACTCTCCGCAAGCTTTCTTTTTATTCATATGAAACTAAGTATCATTTAAGTTTGAACTTACCTACGATCTCGCCAAGTGTATTAGCAATGTCTTCTTGCTTGGTAGTCATGTCATTTACATTTGTTACAACATCCGAAGCAGCCATGACTGAATCATTAACTCTGCTGGAAAGATCCGCTGTATCCTGGGTAGATTCTGCGATATTCTGGATAGCCTTAGATACTTCATCCATTGCAGAGCGGATATTTTCTGCCATTCCTGCAATCTTCTCAGAGGACACACCAAAAGAATCTGCATCTGATCCATACTGCTTGGCTACATTTACAAAGTTATCATAATCAGGAATAGCTGTTTCCTTGATAAATCCAAGAAGTTCATCTGATGCTCCTGAAAGAGTTCCAAAGGCTTCCTGTACTCCTTCGATCGTATCTCTTATCTGCTCAACTGCCTCAGAAGTGCCACTTGCAAGCTTATTGATCTCAGAAGCAACTACTGCAAAGCCCTTACCTGCATCTCCTGCTCTTGCCGCCTCAATGCTGGCATTAAGTGAAAGAAGATTGATCTGATCAGCAATCTCAGCGATCGTATCTGCAAGACTTCCTATCTGATCTACTACCTTTGCTTTTTCGTTTGCATCTTCAAGATCAGCCTGTCTCTGTTCTGCGATACTAAGAGCATTTTCATATGCATCATGGCTCTTTTTCTCAATTTCTTTTGCTCTTTCCTTGATATCTGCAGCTTCTGAACTTGAAGCCTCGGTTTCTGAAGCAAGCTGCTGAACTGATGCGTTTACTTCTTCTACTGATGCATTTACTTCTTCAGTTGCAGCACCTGAAGCCATCATAGCATCGTTTACACCTGAAATATTTTCTCTGATACTACCAAACTGATCAGATAATTCATTTGCCATACTTGCAAGTCCGCTTGATGTCTCGCTTACCTGTTCTGAACCATCTGAAATCCTACTGATAACATCTCTATTACTTTCAAACATATTATTGAGGGATTCACTCATCTGGCCAAGTTCATCACCTCTTTTATTAACGATCTTATCAACTGTAAAGTCACCATTTGCAAGGAGTCCTGCAAAAGTTTTAACACTATTGATGCTCTTACTTATGCTAAGTACAAATATCCAAATGATAATGGCACCAATAAGAAGTGAAGCTATTGCAAGAACAACGAGCATTCTGATTGCAAGATCTACAGGCTCTTCTATCTCATCAAGATCCATAGCTATTATCATCTTCCAATTGACCTGAGGTACATTTTTGTAGGTTAAAAGAATAGTTCCATTCGGATCAAATGCAGCTCCCATCAAAGGAGAATCAGAGGCCTTCTGAACAATTTCAGTTCCCATGGCAGCTAGCGCAGAATTAGGATCTTCCTGCATCTTTACTGAACCTGAAACCTTATCAAGATCCTCAGTGTAGATATAAGTTCCATCAGAAGCAAGGAGAATAGCCTTTCCTGTTTTACCGATCTTGATATTGGAAACCATGTTCTGAACATCTTCAAGCTTCATATCTACGGTAACACAGCCAACAAACTTGTCACCATCATAGATAGGTGCTGAGCAGCTGGACATAACAAGACCTGATGTTTCATCATAATATGGATCAGTTATGGATGCCTGTCCTTTCTGAAGCGCTTTGGCATTTGTGTAATACTCTTCGTTAAAATAGTCATATCCAGCATTACTATAATCCCAGGTTTCTACGATCTCACTGCCATCTTTATACCAATATGGTCCCATGTATTTTTCGGCTGGATCAAAGGCATTTGGCTCGAACCAGATACCTGATCCTAAAACGCTATCGTTATCACTAATGATCTTGGTGATGGTACCTCTATAATTGTCCATCTCAACAAATCTATATGAAGTTGAGACCATTTCAGCAATATTTACAGTTGTTGTCCTTACTATTTCCAGTTTGGTATCTATTGCTGTAGCATTGGCGTTTACATTTTGGTACATACTATCAGTATTTGCTGCTTGAAGATTTGTACTCAGCAGAGATGAAGCCACATATGTCAAAACGATCATAGCAGCTGCCATTACTGGAAGTATACACATAAGCATTTTTACGCGTAAACTTAGTTTTTTCATAAGCCCACCCCTTTAATTGGATAAATCAACAAAATGAATTTTCAGTCTCTGATATAATTTTACAATATTTAGTCTGTTTTTATTCTTAAAAAATGATTAACTATATCTCTATCCCAAGTTGGAATTTTATCGTTTTTTTATTTCTTTTTAACCGCTAATATGTTTAATCGTATTATTCTATATGTTATGATAAATGTACTATTTATGGATTAAATAGATTCTATTAAGAGAGGGGATCGTTTATGAGTCCAGAACAATATCGTCGAGCAAATAATAATTCTTTTAACGTATGTATAGTCATTCTCGTCAGTGGTCTTTTGGTCACTATTTCAAAATTCATGCAAAACGGTGCTACTATTGCTAATTTAGGTATCCTGGTAGGTGTTCTGGCAGGAAATGCAATGATAATGACTGGTAAATTCAGACACGCAGAAGAAAAGCTCGGATCTGTTCTTATCATGGGAGGATCAACCGTATTTTACTTTTTCCTCCTGATATTTGAAGATAATATAATATTCTTTGCTTTTGGACTTCCAATACTTATATGCAGCATAATCTATCTTAATGTCAGACTGTGTAAAGCAGGCATTGGTGCCATCATTATTTCTTATATCATTACTTGTATAAAATATTACGTGGTCAATGGATCACTGGACCTGATGCATGGCCTTGCTGCCCTTACACTCGGTCTTGCTTTCATTGCGTGTCTTGCTACGGTAACTCTTTTAACCAAGTTCAATGATGAAAACAACGAACGTATTACAAGTGATGCCGAAAAGAGTCTGGAAACCGGAAATAACATGGCAAACATAGCCAATAAGATCACTGAACTCTTTAATAATTCTCAGGAAAATATGCATGATCTCCAGCAGATCATCGAGGCGCAGCACAGAGGAATGCAGGAAATTGCCACAAGCATGGAAACAACCGCTCAATCTGCAGTAACTCAGGCTGAAAGAGTTCAGCAAATTCAGGAAGAGACAGCTACTACTGAGCAGCATAGAAAAGACATGACACAGGCATCTGAGAATACTCAGAACGCAGTCCGTGAAGGTGTAGCTGTTATCGATAATCTGAAAGAAAAATCAGCTGCTGTTGCTGATCAAAGTCAGGTTACTGTAGACGCAACTCAGGCAGTTATCAATAAAGTTTCTGACGTTCAAAAGATCGTTGGAACTATCATGTCTATATCCAAACAGACCAACCTTCTTGCACTTAATGCCAGCATTGAGGCTGCAAGAGCTGGTGAAGCAGGTAAAGGTTTTGCCGTTGTTGCTAACGACGTACGAGAGCTTGCAGCTCAGACCAATACCGCTTCTACAGAGATCACCAATATCATCAATGAGCTTAATGAAGATGTTCAGAAGGCTATGGCAAGTATCGACGAAACTGTTGCTTCTGTTTCTGAGCAAAATGAGATGATCGAGACTGTTGGCGAGAACTTCGATAGCATAAATGAAAACGTAACAGATATGCTTAGCCGCTTCACAGAGATTGGCGAAGGTATGAAGTCCATCGCTGAATCCACAACAGAGATCAACGACAGTATCTCAAACCTCTCTGCTACCAGTCAGGAAGTTGCTTCTCTTTCTAATGAGGGCGTTAGAGAATCTGATGAAGCCGTTACTAAGTTTGAAGAATTTAAAGAGATACTTCTTCAGATATTCCAGCAGGCTAACAAGCTTACAGATATGCAGCAAAACGATTAAGCCAATATGTATGATCAAAGGTCCCGTATTTCTTCGAAATACGGGATTTTTCTTGCGAATAGAATAATTACGCAGCATCAAATTTCATATTTTTTTAATACAATTAGGTTAACTTTTGTATTAAATTTACGATATAATAATAGAAAGGTAGATGATATCTACTTTCAAATTATTAGACTATTTAGAAAGGAGGAATAATGTGTATGCTAGCTACATGTGATGCCAGAATGGAAGTCATGGACTGCATAAAGAAGGATTTTGAAGATGAATATTATCCAGATCCTGAAAAGGTAGCTCATATCACAGGCTTACCATTGGGGGTTGTTTTTGATCTACTGATCGAACTTAAAAACCAGGGTTGTCTTGGAAAAAGATGATCTTCACAAATAATATGGAGAATACCATGGAAGACGAACAGTATTAAAGGTCCTATGCATTTGAAAGCATAGGACCTTTTTATTTGAGTTTTTATTATCTTAAAGCATTTCTACAGGCTCACGAGTAAAGTCTGCCTTACCGTCATTATAAAGTGTTTTTACAAAATCAATTGCTCTCTGTCCGGATTCCTCAATAGCTACATTCTGGCTGTAGATATATTTAAGAGTATCTCCGCCTTCAAGTACGAAATCTATCTCTGTTCCGCTAATCTGCCCATCTCCAAAGTCCAGAGGCTTAACTTCTGCAGAATAGACCTCTTTAACAACGCCTTCACCAAAAAGAACTCTCATTAAAAAAAACCTCCTTTTATTCAGCATTTATTTTAAAGATTAAACATCATCTATATTTTATCATTAAATAAGTGCAATTACGATAGTCTTTGGATAATTACCTGATTTATGCTATACTATCCGTGTATTACGGAACTTGTAATATTTTTTTGAAAGGAAAAACACAAATTTATATCATGAAGATCAATAAGAAAATATGCGCAGCTATTCTAAGCGCTTCAATGACTATATCACTGCTCACAGGCTGTTCTTCAGCTGATAAGAATGCTATCAAGGAGACTTCTGAGAATTTCTTATCTGTAGTAGTATCTGGAACAACAGACAATATTGAGAAGTACGCAAATGACTCAGTTTCAAACGGTCAGTTTGTCAGAACCTTTGACAGTGCATACCTTGCTCAGAAATTTAAAGATGGCTTTAAATCTGATGAAGTTGACGCAGAAACATCAGCCAAGGTTGATTCCTTCTGTGAACTCTTCTCTTCTATGGTAACTGGTTATGAGATCAAAGATGTTACAGTAGACAAGAACGGTATAGGTACTGTAACAGCTACTATCGATACTGCTTTCCCGATCAATGTGATCGACAATGAAGAAGCCGTTTCCAAGATGAATACCATCACAGAGACTTATGCAACTGAGAAAGCTGATGAGATCCAGGCTCTATATGAAGAGCACACAGACGAAGAGGTTGAAGCAATCGTCTATAACGATATGATTGTCGAGATCCTTGATATGTATGAAGGACTTATTCAAAACGATTCTCCTGAAACATATGCAATTGTTCTTACAGTTGAAAAGAACGCTGAAACAGACAGCTGGGTTGTAACTAATGTATCAACCTATGACAGTGCTTCTACAGGCACCACAGAGACAGCAGCAGAAACTGCTACCGCAGAAGCCAGTCAGTCTAAGTAATAACCTACAGATTTAAATAAGAATATGAGTATTAAAAAGGTTCTTGTGATCACTCACAAGAACCTTTATTTTTGCTGTTTCTTAGATCAATGAAAGAAGTAAGAAGATAAAGAATAAAGCTATGATAACAGCCCTTACGATAAGGCCAATAATTGCCCCTTTAAGGCACTTTTTATAGTTTCTGATATGATTTACCTTTCTGAAGATAAATCCTGCGATAAGGCCAATAATAGGCAAGAGGAATGATCCGATTCCAAGCCAGAAGTTACCTGTATCATGGATAGGTCTCTGAAGGATATCGTCCTCTAATCCTACGTTGTCATTCTCAACATCTTCAGTTTCTGTATTAACAGCCTTTTCAGCCTTAGCAGCAACTGGATCAATTGTTACAGCCTGGATAGGTACATTCTTTTCACGAAGGGCCTTGTACTCTTCGATCTCTTTCTTGTTACCATATACAAAGTGATCATGACCAATGTTAACAAGCTCAGGCTTGTCCTCTGAATAGTCATGCATCTTAGCATCATAAGTGTAAAGAACCTTGTTCTTTTCAAGCTTAGGATCTGGAATAGGTACAGCTGAAATAAGGGACTTAGTATATGGGTGAAGAGGGAAGTTAAAGAGTTCCTCTGTACTTGCGATCTCCACGATATCGCCCTTATAAATAACACCGATACGATCTGAAATGAATCTTACTACTGAAAGGTCATGTGCAATGAAGAGGTAAGATACATCTCTCTCCTTCTGGAATTTCTTGAGAAGGTTAAGTACCTGTGCTCTAATTGAAACGTCAAGAGCTGAAATAGGCTCATCTGCTACAACCAGTTCTGGCTCCATTACCATCGCTCTAGCGATACCGATACGCTGTCTCTGTCCACCAGAAAACTCGTGAGGGTATCTTGTAAGGTGCTCAGGAAGAAGACCAACTTCTTCGATCATCTTCTCTACCTTCTGAACACGGTCTGCTTCGTTCTCAAAGAGATGGAAGTTATAAAGACCTTCAGAAATGATGTAGTCTACTGTTGCTCTCTCGTTAAGAGATGCAGCAGGATCCTGGAATACCATCTGGATATTTCTGATAACTTCTCTATCAAGAGACTTAGAAATATCACCAGAGATCTTAACACCCTTATAGTCAATCTCACCGGCAGCACATGGGTTAACTCTGATAACCGCTCTACCAATTGTTGTCTTACCTGAGCCAGACTCTCCAACAAGTGAGAAAGTCTCGCCCTTATAAATATCAAAACTTGCGTTTTTAACTGCTCTTACTGCTTTGTCACCCTTACCAAATGTAATGTCTACATTCTTGACTGACAAAAGTATCTCTTTACCTGTTGCTGGATCTATTGGTCCATGTTCAGGAAATGAATTATTAGACATTTTCTGAAACCTCCGTAATATTGTAAACGTTCAAGAACTTCTCATGAATATTCCGGATGATTTCCGGCTTTTCAATCTTAGGTGCTCTTGGATCAAGAAGCCATGTCTTGGCATAATGAGTATCTGTCACCTTAAACATAGGTGGTTCCTCAATTGTATCAATCTTGAGGCAGTAAGGATTACGTGGTGCAAAGGCGTCTCCCACGATCTTGTTGTAAAGTGATGGTGGTGTACCTGCGATTGAGTAAAGCTCTGTATCCTTCTGTGCAAGCTGAGGAAGTGATGATAAAAGAGCCCATGTATATGGATGTCTTGAATCATAGAATACTTCTTCAACGTTACCAAGCTCAACGATCTGTCCGCCGTAAATAACTGCTACTCTATCAGCAATATTAGCAACTACACCAAGGTCGTGTGTGATGAATACGATAGTGTAGCCATATTCTTTCTGAAGATCCTTTAAAAGTCTAAGTATCTGCGCCTGAATTGTAACATCAAGAGCTGTTGTAGGCTCGTCACAGATGAGGATCTTTGGCTGGCATGAAAGTGCGATAGCAATAACGATACGCTGTCTCATACCACCTGAATACTGGAAT
This sequence comes from Butyrivibrio sp. INlla18, assembly GCF_900103635.1. Taxonomy (GTDB): domain Bacteria; phylum Bacillota; class Clostridia; order Lachnospirales; family Lachnospiraceae; genus Butyrivibrio. Next base: position 94,899 of record NZ_FMXK01000003.1, on the reverse strand, counting down.
GGATAATCATCATAACGCTTTTCAGCATTAGGAATACCTACCTTGTGCATGATCTCGATGGCACGCTGTCTAGCCTCAACCTCTGAGCATCCCTGATGCTTCATGATGATTGATGAGATCTGCTTACCAATTGTGATGATTGGGTTAAGTGATGTCATAGGATCCTGGAATACTGTAGCAATCTTCTTACCACGAATCTGTCCCCAATCACCAGGATGTGTAACTCTTGCAAGGTTGATATAGCTTCTACCATGAAGCTTTTCTGGTGTCTCATCAAGGAGCTCGCAGTACATAACGCTATCAAAGAGTTTGATCTTAACATCCTTAGAACCAATGTCTTCGCCCATTCTCATTGCCTCTTTACAAGCCTTGAGAAGGCCATTGATTGACTTAATTCTCTTTCTATATCCAAATCTACCAGTTGCAAGGTACATTTCCTTAGCAACGATCTCGTTTCTCTTTGCCTGCTCTTCTGTAAACTTAGCAGAGATTTCCTTATCATACTTTGCCTGAAGTTCTGAGTGCTTCTTGTCATATTCAGCAAGGTAAGCTGTATCAGCGTTAACCTCTTCCTTGTGCTTCTTGATAAGAGCTTCCTTCTCAGCAACTACTGCCTTGATCTTATCTTCGTATGCATCGATCTCTTTTTCAGCTTCCTTGATCTTGTCCTTTTCAGACTTTGTATCGTAAGTCTGCTTCAAGTTAAAGAGCTCAGTCTTTTTGAACTTAAGGTCTTCGATCTTCTTAGTAAACTCAAGGTCCTGCTCATCAGAAAGAGTCTCTTTAAGCTTTCTTTCTGACTCGAGATTAAGGATCTCTTTGTATGTATCAGCGCCAAACTCAAGTGAAGAATATGAGTTGAGCTTATTTGTTGTATTAGCAATAACCTGCTTGGCAATGCCAGTTAACTTAACTGATGTATCAGCAAGTTCATCATCGTTGAAGATGATATCACCTTTACTGATAAAGCCGTTTGTCTCAAGCATTCCTGCGAATGTCTTGGTAAATACTGACTTACCTGAGCCTGACTCACCTACAATAGCGATAGACTCGTTCTCATATATATCAAGCGAAATTCCGCGGATAGCTGTAAGAATACGGCCTCTTACACGGAACTTTACTTCCATATCTTTTACTGATAATAATACTTTCTTATCTTCCATCGTACCAATTCCTTACATGTGTGTTCTAGGGTCTGAAGCATCACCCAAATTCTGTCCTGTAACATAAAGTGAAACTGTGATAATTGAAGCGATAACTACTGGGCTCCAGAACTCAAACTGCCAACCAGGAGTAACCATAGCACTCTCAGCTTCATAAATAAGTCTACCAAGTGACATATCACTCATTCCCATACCGATATATGCAAGGAATACCTCATATGAAATGTATGAAGGAATCTCAACAGCAAGAAGTGTAACGATAACTGATGTCATAAATGGCAAAATGTTCTTGGTTGCAATTCTTGTAATAGGTGTTCCAAGGCATCTACTTGCAAGGTTATACTCTCTATCTCTGATGATGATAACCTGTGTTCTGATGAAGTATGCAATGAAAAGCCATCCTGTAATAGTAAGTGCAAATACCATTGACCAAAAGCTTGGTGAAAGTATAAGTACAAGTACAGAGATAAGGAGGATATTTGGAACATTACCTACAATGTTGTAAACCTCCATCATGAACATATCGATTTTCTTGGAGAATCCCCAAATAGCACCGATAAGTACGCCTACTGTCATGTTGATGGCAGCGCAGATAAATGCAAGTGAGATTGATATTCTGGAACCATTCCATATAGCATCAAATGTTGACTGTCCAGATGCTCCTGTTCCGAGGATCCATTTAATGCTAAATCCAAACTTCTCAATAGCAGCCTTTGGTGAAAGGTGCTTGGTTGAACCATCCATAAGGTTACTGAATCTATCATAAGTTGTAACAACTGGATAGATATAAGCAAATAAGATTACAAAAGCGAGTACTGAAAGAATTACGATATTAATCTTTTTCTTAAAAAATACTCTAAATACTGAACGCCAATATGAATAACGAGGCGCTGTAATTTTTTCTGAATCAAGGCTGTTATGATCGACTCTTGCAAAGAGTTCTTCATCTGTCATGCCTTCTACAGTAAAAAGTTCGTTGTTTTCCATGACTAATGTCTCCAATCTAAATTTCTTACCTAGCTTTACCAGAGTAGCTGATTCTAGGATCTACAAGTGAAATAAGTACATCACCAAGAATAATGCTTACTACTGAAAGAACAGCGTAGAACAATGTAACACCTACGATTACACCGTTATCATACTGGTTAATAGCAATTGTAAGAAGGTTACCTGCACCAGGAACTGTGTACACACGCTCTGTGATGATAGCGCCGACCAAAGCTCCAAGGATTGCTCCAGGAATTCCATGAACAATAGGAATAGCTGCATTCTTCATGATGTGCTTTCTGAAGATCTCACCCTCTGTAAGTCCGCCAGATCTTGCAAACTTAACATAATCTGAGTTCATCTGATCGATCATATATCTACGAAGCCATTTCATATTGTCACCAATTCTTGGAAGTGCTAATGAAATGATTGGAAGTGCATAAATAAGTTTACTTGTAGACTCCATGTCAAAGGTTGTTGGAAGTCCACACATACCACCAATTGCTTTGAATAAGAAAATATAGGCAAGAGATGGAACAGCAATGATAAATACGATATAAACTGTACCAATCTTATCAATAAGCTTGTCCTTGTGCTTAGCCATTAAAAGTCCCATAGGAAGACCAATAAGATATGCAAGGAACATAGCGATAAGACCGATTGTAAATGAGTAGCCCATCTTGGACTTACCAGCCTTGATTGTGCTTACGTTAGTATAATCATCTGTAAATCTATCTGAGTTTATCTTGTTGGCATCACGTGAACCAAGAACGAATGTTGCACTATGAAGGTCATCTGCAGATTCCTCAGTAAGACCTGTAGGGAATGTAGTTGTGCTCATAATATATGAGCCCTGAGTCTTAGTCATAGTGTCAAATACATCAACACCGTAGTTAACTGCGTATGAAGTTCCCAGCTGAAGCTTAACAAGGTTCTGATGAACAAATGGGAACTTATTATCACAATAAAAGAGGTACTTGTAATAAGTTCCATTTCCCATGATTGCAGGTGAGAACTTCTGTCCGCCATAAACTGGATCATGAAGAGTAAATGTAAGTCCCTGATTCTCAAGAGGAGTTCCTGTTAACTTCTCAACATAGTGAATATTATCAACATGGATAAGATTCTTAACATATGTCCACAATCTGTTTGTTATAGGAAGATCTTTGTAAGCAAAAAGCTGCTGCTGTCCACCACTGGCATACTTTTTGCCATTCATCATGATGGCATTAAGTCTTACAACAGTGTAGCCATTTGCTGCACAGTAATCATTAAATTTCTTAACATACTCTGCTACTTTTTCAGAATCGTTCTCTGGTTTCTTACCAAAAGAAGCAACTGATGCACGAGTATCCTCATCGAGTTCTCCATCTACTACCAGCTTAAGAAGATACTCGTTATATGTAATATAATCGAGATAGCCATACTCTTCCCATTTTCTGAAAGAATAAGCAACCTTCTCGTTGTTTCCGTAGTTAGTGTAGACTGTATCAGCCTTGAAAATAAGGTTCTTGTCAAGCATTGAGTAGATCATGATCATAACGATCGCTACAACAATGAATGATGAGATAAGTCCATGAATTAGTCTTTTTAATACATATTTAGCCATAAGATTTTTTCCTTACTATTTGGAACATAAATTTACGGAATAAAAAATATCCCTTTTTCACACAAAATGGAGAAAGTGGGTGTAACCCCACTCTCTCCTAAATTCAATGACTGAATTACATTAAATCTTAGAAAAGACCGATGCACTTGGTCATATATCCTGCATAATCAGGAAGAATTGTATTGAGGTATGTTGAAGGATCACCATAGTCAGGACCCCAACCAGAGTTATCTGAAATATCAGCGTTAAAGTCTGAACCACTCTGTGGATAGTATGAAGCATAGCTCCAATCATCAGAAGCTTCACACTTAACAAGGTTGATCTGGATAAGTCCATCAGTAGCTGACTCAACAGACTGCTTAAGAACATTAGCTCTGTTTGTATAAACCTCTGAACCTGAGAAGTATGGAAGATCAACCTGAATAGGATTCTCTGCTGTTACTTCTACGCCAACTTCCTTAAGTGCCTCAGCAGCCTTTGTGATCTCTTCCTTAGCGAACTCTGGGTTATACCATCCATCAAATCCATCAGATGAACCAGCGCCCTCTTCCTTTGTAGGATCCCATACAGTTACAGGGAAACCATCAGCTGTGATCTGAGCCTGCTCGATCTCACCGAAGTATGTTCCAGCTGCAAATGTTGTAGGAGTTCCATTGATATCAATTGTAACATCCTCGTCAAGGAATACGAAGTTACCAGGTGTATATGAGTTTCTCATATTGTTGTACTTAACATCTTCACCGAATCTCTGAGCATTGTGTGAAGCTCTGTCGATAGCTGTGCAAAGTGCAAGTCTGAAATCTCTATTCTGCATAGCAAGTGCTGTTCTCTGAGCATCATATACAGTTTTTTCTGAAATAGCCTTTGATGCATCGTTGAAGTTTGCAAATGCTTTACGGTTTACATTAAGCCAACCGCAGAATGTTGTTCCCTCTGTTAAGCTGATGTGGCAATACTTATCAAAATTGCCATCTTTCTTAGCCATCTCAACCTGTGCTGTATCAAGATTAGCACCATCAACAGTACCAGCAAGAATATCTGTGTAGATCTTTGTAGCATCTGTAAGATCTTCATAGTTGAATGTAAGAGTCTTAAGTTCCTGATTCTCAGCATTCCAATATGAAGGATTAGCCTTAAATACGATTGAGTTCTTCTCAGTAAAGCTTGTGATAAGGAATGGTCCGCAGTAAGCGATGTGATCCTTATCTGTACCGTACTGACCAGCGCTTGCGCCCTGACCAAACTGTCCGCCCTGTCCTTCATAGTATGATCTTGAAAGTGGAGCAAATACTGAATAGCTGATCATTGTTGGGAAGTATGGGATATCATCTGTAAGTGTGTACTCAAGTGTGTAGTCATCAAGTGCCTTAACACCAACTGTTGAGAAATCTGTTGTCTCACCGTTGATGTACTCAGTAGCACCTTCGATAACGCCATCAACGAGGTACTCAAGGCCACCCATAGCGTCCATCATGTGCTGCATACCAGCAACGAAGTCGTCAGCCTTAACTTCATCAACTTCTCTGCCCTGTGAGTCAACCCACTTAACACCCTGTCTGAGCTTGAAAGTATAAACCTTTCCGTCATCAGATACTGTGTAGCTCTCTGCGAGTGCTGGCTGCTGTTCGTTCTCACCATCATACTCATAGAGACCATCATAGAGGTTAACGAGTACTGCTGTATCAGAATTACTTGATGTTGCAAGTACGTCCCAAGTAATAGGATCTGAAGTATTAGGATAGCTGTAGCTGTCCTTAAGTGTATAGCCCTTGTCTACAAGATACTGCTTAGCCCATTCATGATACTCACCTGTACCTCTAACTTCAGCAAGCTTAGCTCTAAGTGCAGCTATATCCTCAGCTGAAACAAGCTCTTCTGTAACTATTGAGTTATGGAAACGATAATCATCATTTCCCCAAAGAGTTGATGTTCTTGATCCAGGAATTGATCTTGTAATAGCATAAACACCACCTCTAGTTGTAAGAGGTACGAATATACCAGACTCAAGCATCTTAGCTTCTGCTACTGCCATAAGAGCATATCTCTCAGAAACGTTCTCAGCCTCTAAAGCCTTCTGATATGCGCTGTAGAAATCACCGAGAATCATGTTGTAGAGCTCTGATGACTCTGCCTGATAGCTCTCAGCATCCCAAAGAGCTGAATAACCTTCAGCAGCTGGTGTTGTATCTTCTTCAACACCAACAAGTGTTGAGATTGCTACACCTGTAGCTGTCTCTCCAGTTGACTCTGTGCTATCAGCAGCAGATGCATCTGATGAAGACTGTGTGTCGTCTGAAACAGTTGGAACTGTTGTCTTGTTGCCGCATCCTGCAAGTGATCCTGCTACGAGAGTAGCTGTTGCAAGAAATGCGATGATCTTCTTGTACTTCTTCATAGTTCTCCTCCTTTATAATAAAGATGTTATTCTCTGTTTACAAAAAAATAGCATCCTTAAATCTGATCAAGTAATACTTGTATACAATAATTAAATTACATCAATACTTTAACATTTTAAATCGCCACACCAAGAATTGCAAGCTATATTTTTAAGAAAAATTTTATTACTGGCGATAAAGTTTACTTATCAGATTTTTGCCTTCATTTCGCTAGAAAGCGTTTCTATAGTACCATCTTTGAATGGGCTCTTGAGACCTACGGATTCAAGTTCAGTTTCATAGAAGTCTTTTGCGGAAAGTTTACATAATTCTAAGTAATGTTTCCACGCTTCTTTGTAATCTTTATCCATCCATACCTTAAACTGCATTGCAACAACACTTGCAAGTACATAGTCAATATAATAGAAAGGATTCCAGAAGATATGGCCCTGCTTCTGCCAGAAGCCGCCCTCTGAGAAGAATGCGTCATCTTCATAGTCAAGCCATGGTCTGTACTGCTTCTCAAGGTCTTTCCATACTTCTTTTCTCTGCTTTGGTGTAAGCTCAGGCTTGTCATAGATAATATGCTGGAACTCATCTACCATACATCCATAAGGAACGAATGTGATGGAATCCATCATATGCATCTCTCTGTATTCGTCAGCTCTTTTGCCAAAGAACTTGTCCATCCAGCCGTATGTAAAGTACTCCATTGACATAGAATGGATCTCAGCTGTCTCCATTGTGATGTCGTTGTGTTCCTTGATCTCATCATCTCTTGTAACGTAGCCCTGGAATGCATGTCCGCACTCGTGAGTGATAACGTCTACGTCTCCGCTGGTACCATTGAAGTTAGCAAAGATGATTGGCGCTTTGTATTTAGGAAGGAAGTCCATATATCCGCCCTGCTTCTTGGTCTTTCTGCCAAGTACATCAAAAAGCTCATTTTCAGTCATGAAATCAAAGAACTCTGCTGTCTCAGGTGAAAGTTCTCTGTACATCTCCTGTCCAGCCTTTAAGATCTCTTCAGGTGTTCCTGTTGGAGCTGGGTTTCCTTCATTGAAATATACTTCATTGTCGTAGTATTTAAGTTCATCTACGCCAATCTGCTTTCTTCTCTTTTCCTGAATCTCAGATACAAGAGGAACAAAAGACTCTTTTACCTGCTTTCTGAAGTTCTCAACCTCAGCTCTTCTGTAGGCGTTTCTGGTCATTCTGTTGTAGCCAAGCTCAACGAAATTGTCATAACCAAGCTCTTTAGCCTGTTTAGTTCTGTTTTTGACAAGCTTATCAAAGATCTCGTCGATCTCATCTGTAACAGACTGGAAATACTCAGAATATGCTTTCCATGCACGCTTTCTGGTGTCTCTGTCCTTGTCTGTAAGGAACTTTCTAAGAAGTGAGATGTTGTACTCCTCTCCATCGAAAGGAATCTTGGCAGATGCAATGATCTTGTCATACTTGCTGATAAGAGCATTTTCTTCCTGCATAAGTGGAAGGATCTTCTCATCTATAGACTTATTAGCAAGTTCAAAGTTCTTGAATGCCACTTTACTGATCTTGCTCTCAAGATAATCTCTGTAAGGAGATTCAAAAAGAACCTTATTGTATTCTGTATCAAGCTGAGATATCACAGGTGTGATCTCATCAATATAATCATTTTCCTTAGTATAATATTCCTCTGATGTATCACAATCATGACGGAATCTAGCAATAATGATATTAGTACGAATATCAGCAATAAACTTATAGTACTTCTTGTGGAGCTCAAACTGCTCCTCACCACTTTTAGCATTCTTACTATCATTTATAAGCTTTTCAAAAAAGCTCTTTACTTCATCCATATCCACACGTTCATATGGCATCTCTGAAAATTTCATAATTGTCGCCCTCTCTTTTTTCATTTCTTCTATATAAATATAGCAGCTCTTTTATTCTACAACGGAGAGTCAAATAAGAAAAGTGAGCCCTAGGGACGGGGTTTGTGGCTCATTTTTTTAGGGGCGGCGGTATGGAGTGCTCTCCCGTAGGGGTGCCCGACCACAGACCGACTGACAGCCAGCCTACAGCATATTTTTTCTCATCCTTCGATTTTTGTAGTTCATGGCATTTATTTTTCTTTTGAAATTCTTTGAAACAAACTCGTCTTTGAGGCACATTTTTGTCTGTAAAGTTTTGGGTTTGAACGATTTTCAAAAAATGACATTTTCTTATGCTCATAAGCAGCTTTTGACGCGCATGCGGTTTGCGTTGTTTGAAGCTGGGCGATATGAATTTATAATAAGTGGTCATAGGAGCACAGCTCCTATGACCACTTATTATAAAATCCGCCCAGCAAGTCTGTAGCAAGAGCATGCGCATTAAAACAAAAGCTGCATGAGCATATAGAAAAGTTTCATTTTTTGATGAGGGCAAAACAAAACTTTACAGCAAAAATGGCATCAAAGACTCAGACAGTGTTTCAAAAACAGAATTTCAAAAGAAAAATAAAAGCTCATGAACTAGGCAAAATTCTCAGAGATTTGAAAATAATATACTGTAGGCTGGCTGTCAGTCGGTCTGTGGTCGGGCACCCCTACGGGAGAGCACTCCATACCGCTGCCCCCAAAATGAGCCACAAACCCCGTCCCTGGGGCTCAAAAAAGGCATGCCCAAAAGGGACATGCCTTGAATTCTCTATTAAACCTCTAACAATTTAATATTAGTTCTTTACTACGAATTTACCGCCACGCTTTGATACTACGTCGAAGATAACGGCTGCAAGAAGAACGGCACCTTTTACTACCTTCTGCATGTTAGCATCTACGCCCATAAGTGACATACCAAGGTTGATAACACCCATGAGGACAGCACCAACGATAACTCCAGGAACTGTACCGATTCCGCCGTAAGCTGATGCTCCACCGATGAAGCAAGATCCGATAGCGTCCATCTCGTAGTTCTGACCATATGTTGGCTGAGCTGATGTAAGTCTGGCAATTGTGATCATACCTGCAAGTGCTGCAAGGAATCCCATGTTTGTGTAAGCAAGGAAGTAAACCTTGTTTGTATCGATACCAGAAAGCTTTGTTGCCTTCTCGTTACCACCTACTGCATAGAAGTGACGACCAACTGTTGTATTGCTTGTGATGTAACCATAGATGATTACTACTACTAATACCCAGATGAATACTGTAGGAATACCTTTATGCTGAGCAAGCTTGTATGAGAAAGCTAAGATAATTGCTGCAAGTACAATGAGTTTTGCTCCAAATGCCCAGATTGGTTCAAGATCATATCCGCTGGCTCTCTTTTTGCTGCGGCTAAGGATCTGAAGAAGTACCAGCACTGATGCTGCAAGGATTCCACCAAAGAGACATGTGAGGTTAAGGTTTGTTCCTCCAAAGATATCACGAACATAACAGTCAGCTCCACCACCAAAGAGGTTTACAAAGGTTGTCTTGTCCTTGATTGAAACTGTAAGACCATTAAGTGCTACATTTGAAAGTCCTCTAAATGCAAGCATACCAGCAAGTGTTACGATGAAAGGTGGTATTCTTACGAAAGCGATCCAGAAGCCCTGGAATGCACCGATGAGTGTTCCGATGCAGATCATGATAATAATAGCAAGCCATACAGGTACGCCATAATTAACCATGAGAAGTGCTCCAACAGCACCTACGAAACATACAACTGATCCAACTGAAAGATCGATGTTACCACCGGTTAAGATACACAGAAGCATACCAGTTGCAAGAACGAATACGTAAGCGTTCTGTGAGATCAAGTTACTGACATTCATAGGAAGAAGAATAGCTCCACCTGTCTTCCATGAGAAAAATGCCACAACTATGATAAGTACGATTATCATGGTGTTCTTTTTAAGAAAACCTAATACAGAATTTTTATTCATGATTCTCCTCCTTGTTTCCAGCTGACTGTAAAATATAAGTCATGATCTTTTCCTGTGTGGCATCCTTAGCATCAAGTTCCCCAACCATTTTGCCTTCGTTCATTACGTAAATTCTGTCACACATTCCCAGGATCTCAGGAAGCTCAGATGAAATCATGATTACTGATTTTCCTTCTGCTACCAGCTGGTTGATAATGCAATAAATTTCATACTTAGCACCTACGTCGATACCTCTTGTAGGCTCATCAAGGATTAGTATCTCAGGATCAGCAAACATCCACTTTGCTAAAAGAACTTTCTGCTGATTTCCACCACTAAGGTTTCCAACGTTCTGTTCTACAGTTGGGCACTTAGTCTTTAACTTATCCTTGTAATCTACAGCAACCGAATACTCTTTATGCTTGTCGATTACTGTCTTACTACTAACTGCTTCCAGATTGGCAAGCGTGGTATTAGTCTTGATAGGATTTGAAAGAATAAGACCATTTCCCTTTCTGTCTTCAGTTACATATGCAAGTCCGTGCTTGATAGCACTGCTTACTGTATTTAAATTAACCTTCTCTCCGTTTATATAGATGTCACCGGAGATATTCTCTCCATAACTCTTTCCAAAAATACTCATGGCAAGCTCTGTTCTACCAGCTCCCATAAGTCCGGAGATACCCAGAACCTCTCCTTTTCTAACGTAGATGTTTACGTTATCTACTACTTTTCTATCTTTATGTAAAGGATGGTAAACATTCCAATTCTTTACTTCCATGCTGACCTCACCAACATGGCTTTCTCTCTTAGGGAATCTGTCTGAAAGTTCTCTTCCTACCATTCCCTTGATGATCCTGCTCTCAGAGAAGTCATCAACGCCCTTAGTCAAAGTCTCAATAGTTGAACCATCACGGATAACTGTGATCTTATCAGCTACATATGAAACCTCGTTGAGCTTGTGAGAAATAATAATAGAAGTAAGATTTCTCTCTTTTTTTAGCTTGAGCAAAAGATCAAGTAAAGCTCTTGAGTCTGTCTCATTAAGTGATGATGTAGGCTCATCAAGAATGAGCAGATTAGCATCCTTTGAAAGAGCCTTCGCAATTTCAACAAGCTGCTGTTTACCAACACCAATATCCTTGATCAAAGTTTGTGTACTATCTTTAAGTCCAACAATATCCAAATACTTACGGGCAAGAACATTTGTCTCGTCCCAATTGATCTTTACCTTATTTCCTCTTTCATTACCAAGAAACATGTTCTCAGCAATTGTCATATAGGGAATCAGAGCCAACTCCTGGTGTATTATGACTATGCCCTTTTCTTCACTATCCTTGATAGCGTTGAACTGACATACCTTTCCATCATATATAATGTCACCCTCATAGGAGCCATACGGATAAACACCACTAAGTACGTTCATCAAAGTGGACTTTCCAGCGCCGTTTTCCCCAACCAGCGCGTGTATCTCGCCTTCTTCTACCTGAAGATTTACATTATCTAACGCTTTCACACCGGGGAAGGTCTTAGTGATATTTTTCATTTCCAATAATATCTTTTTCAACTTTGCCCCTCCTTCTTATTTGCAATTTAGCTGTATTATGGCTGAACATAAGGCGGTCTAAGCGACCGCCCTAGTTCATTTAGGAAAAATAAGTTATTACTTAAGGTCATCCTCTGTGTAGTATCCAGAGTCAATAAGAAGCTCTTTGTAGTTGTTAACGTCTGCGAATACAGGCTCGCAAAGGTATGAAGGAATGATTCCTGTTCCGTTGTCATATGTCTCTGTGTTGTTTACAGGAGCCTCTGTGCCCTTCATGATAGCGTCAACCATCTCTACAGTCTTCTTAGCAAGATCACGAGTATCATTGAAGATAGACATTGACTGCTTACCAGCGATCATGTTCTTAACGTTAGCAATATCACAGTCCTGACCAGTGATGATTGGCCACTCACCTGTGTAGTTAGCTTCAAGAGAGTTTGTAACACCAAGAGCTGTTGAATCGTTTGAGCAAAGAACTGCATCGATCTTTGTTCCATCAGCATAGTTAGCTGAGATGATTGCATCCATTCTTGACTGAGCATTCTCTGTTGACCAGTTAGCTGTAGCAACGTTATCAAAGTCAATCTGACCAGACTTAACTACGAGCTTGCCATTATCGATGTACTCTTTAAGAACATCATATGCGCCCTGATAGAAGAATCTAGCGTTGTTGTCACCAGGATCACCTGTGAAGATCTCAAGATTGAAAGGTCCCTCTGCATTCTTGAGGTCAAGCTGCTCTTCAATGTACTGACCCTGCTTTGTTCCTACCATGTAGTTATCGAATGTAGCATAGTAAGAAACAGCGTCTGAGTTCATGATAAGACGGTCATAAGCGATAACTGGGATACCAGCTTCCTTAGCCTGTGCAAGAACTGTTCCAAGTGAATCACCATCGATAGATGCGATAACAAGAACCTGTGCTCCTGAAGAGATCATGTTCTCGATCTGAGAAACCTGAGTTGAGATATCATTTGATGCATACTGAAGATCAACTTCATAGCCTGCTGCCTTGAGCTGCTCTTCCATGTTTGCGCCGTCCTGATTCCATCTCTGAAGATCCTTAGTAGGCATTGCTACGCCGACTTTTCCGCCGCTAGCCTGAGTTGTCTCTTCTGCCTTCTCTTCTGTCTTCTCTTCTGGCTGAGCTTCTGTAGTCTCTTCTGTCTTTGTCTCTGGCTGAGTCTCAGCTGGAGCTGTGCTGCCGCATCCTACAATGAGAGATGCTGCCATAGCAGCTGTAAGGATTGCACTTACAATTCTTTTCTTCATTTCTTTTTCCTCCCACAATTTGGTTTGAACTCCAGGACTTTCGTCCCGCTCTTTACTGAATTCAATTTACCATAGAAAAAATAGGAAAAATTTACGAATAATAGCAAATTTTTAAAAGTGTTATATACAAAAAATCGGTTGTGCTAGCATTTTTTTGCACGCACAACCGTTAATATTAATTTAATGCTATCTTATTAAATTGTTTATTTTTTGCTAGGAACATTTAAGTAAACATCCTCCTTAAGATGGAATCCGCTCTTGATGATGACATCATCCATGTTCCTTGCCGTAACGCTGATAGGCTCTATCTTGAGATATGGAACTATCTGGCTTCCATCGTCATAATCAGATATATCCTCTCCCTCTATCTCTTTACCAAGAGCAAGATCAACTGCCGCCGTTGCAGCCTTCTGTGCAAGCTTCTCGATAGGCTTGTAAACTGTCATAAGCTGTGTGCCCTCAACGATTCTCTGGCAAGCTTCAAGGTCTGCATCCTGTCCTACCACTATCTTCTTACCAGCCATTCTTTTCTCTGCAAGAGCGTACACAACTCTGCTTGCAAGATCATCATTTCCGCACATTATTGCATCAGCTTCGGTAACTTTATCCACATTATTATAGATATAATCCCCAGCAAGCTCTGCTCTCCAGCCATCGCAGTAGGCAACATCAAGGATCTGATTGCCATTTGAAGCCATCACCTTTCTAAATCCTGCTTCTACCATAGGCACATTGTGGTCTGTAAGAGATCCGCAGATCATTACGACCTTACCATTTCTAAGACCGCTATCCACCATGGCTTGGCCCATCATCTCTCCGACTTTTTCATTGTCAAAAGAGATATAGAGGTCCGCTCCTGCATCTGGAATAGGTCTGTCATAAGCAACAACCTTTATTCCTGCATCCTGAGCCTTCTTGACCATATCCTTTATAGCTTCGCCGTCAATACTGATAATGACAATGACGTCCATGTCCTTCTTGATGAAATAATCAATCTGATTCCTCTGTTTTTCCACATCACCGTAAGCATTCTGCACATTAACCTCAGCCCCAAGCTCTTTGGCTGTGGATACAAATACGTCCCTGTCTCTTTGCCATCTCTCAATAACAAAAGAGTCAAAACATATACCGATCTGAATCTTGTCGCTCTCAGTACTATCACCAGTCTTTTCCTCAGTGCCTACCTTTGAGCAACCAGTCAAAGTCAGCATTACCAAAAGACAAAAAACTAATAACCTTTTCCCCATAACTTTTTTCACCATCCCCAATTACAGCTGATCCTTGTACTCAGTCGGAGTAACCCCAACATTCTTCTTAAAACTCCTGCTAAAATAGTTAGGATCAGTATATCCACAGGAAATACAGATTTCCTTGATAGACATATTTGAGTTCTCTAATAGTTTCTTGGCCTTGTCTATCCTTATATTAGTCAGATACTCTATAAAGTTAAGCCCGCTCTCTTCCTTAAATATCTTGCTGAAATAATAAGGAGAGATATTTACTATCCTTGATACATCATCAAGGGATATTTCCTTGTCAAAATGATCATCAATATACTTCTTGGCAGTCTTGATGATATCATTTGATCGCTCTTCTCTCTTGCTGCTAACGTTTCTGCAGGCTTCAAGAAGCTTACCTGTAAACCAATCCTTGATGCCATCAGTTGTATCAAGAGCCATGATCTCAGGCAGATAGTTGTTCCTACTAGAATAGTGATAGGTCTGTCCGCCGTTTTGATATGCTATATGTTCAGCATAAAGAGCAAACTCAAGAACCTTAAGTCTCATGGACATTAGATCGCCGTCTTTAGCTCTTTTGCACATCCAGTCACCGTACTTGTCTGCAATGACCTGAGTTCCGTTTAGGTCTCCCTTGGAAACAGCTTCAAAAAGAGGCTTCTCAAGACCCTTTGGATAATCTTCCTCGTAGTCGCAGTTGATATTAAGGTCATCTACGTGAGCAACTGAACCAGTTGTAGCAATCAGAGCATTTAAGGCATCTCGATAGGAATCCCCCAGCTCTCTAAGGGGCCTTATACCTCCAATACCAACTCTGAAGCTGATATCATTTCTTTTCCTAAGGTATCTGACAAGTTCACGAGCTCTGTCAATTAGCTCAGTTCTTTCGTTGTACTCAAGCTTATCCTTGGAACATGGCACCAGCACTGCGATCTTGTTGGCCATTACGTTACCAATCTTACAGTTAAAAAAGGTCTTGACTCCTTCACGGATTTCCTGATACTTGCCAGAGGCCTTGACGGAGCTTCCGATGGCATTGGTCATTCGATTACCTTCCTGAGAATCACCGCAGACAATAGCCATCATATAGCCGTAGTTTTCCTCGATACCAAGAATAGTCCTGTAGCTGTCTATATCTTCTTCAAAATGTTCCTGCAAAAGAATGTCATAAATAAGTCCGTTTTCGATGATAGGCTCTACTGTCTCGAGCTTTTCCTTGATAAGGAGCTCGTTACTTCTTTTCTCCCTATCAGAATCGATCTGTTCCATAGCCTTTTTAAGGACGTTTACTACCTTCATCCTGTCCATGGGCTTGGTAATGTATTCCATTACTCCAAGCTTTATGGCCTCTTTGGCGTAGTCAAACTTGTCATAAGCTGACATAACAATAAAGACCGTATTAGTACAAAACTGCTTCATCTCTCTGATGGCATCAATTCCGTTGATACCAGGCATATGGATATCGATAACAGCAATATCCGGTCTGAAGTGTTCTGCAAGCTCAATAACCTGTCTTCCAGTTTTGGCATACTCTACAGTACATTTACTGCCAAATTCCTTTTCAATGATGAACTTCATGGAATCGATAACAATTCCTTCGTCATCCGCTAGCATTACTCTATACATTTTTTACCCCAAAAATATTATTCGTTTCTTGTAAGTGGAAGCCTGATTATAACTTCGCATCCCATATTAGGACCAGGACTTACGATACTTACAACATCCCTCTCTCCAGCAAAGAGACGAAGCCTTGAAATGACATTATCCATACCAATACCATTGTTGTCATACTGCTGCTCTTTTGGAGAATAGTCCCCACTAAGGATCTTGTCTATATCTTCCTGACTGATTCCCTTACCATTGTCCTTGATGCAAATGCAGACATTACTATCCTCGCGATATACCTTCAAGGTGATCATACCCTTATCACCCATCTCGCGGATTCCATGATTGACTGCATTCTCAACGATTGGCTGCAGGATCATGCTTGGCATCTTACATTCAAGGAGCCTGTTGTCAACCTGCTTCTCATAACCTATATCGCCAGAAAAGCGAACATTCAAAATCTGAATATAGTTATCAACCAGCGTAACCTCTTCAATAATTGTAACAAAAGTTTTCTGATTTTTGACATTGTATCTGAAAAAATCTGCCACGGTCTGAACATACTCATAGGTCCTGTCAGCGCCTTCCATCATGGCGAGCTGCGCTCCTGCATTAAGAGTGTTAAAAAGAAAATGCGGATTGATCTGAGCCTGAAGGTACTTAAGCTGGGCATCCTTAAGATGTGCCTCCATCATAAGCTCTTTTTCCTGCATATATCTTTCTTTTTCAAGGCTCTCTTTTAACTTCTCAATATAATCCTTGATGCTGACAACCATCTTGTTAAAAGCACCGATAACTATTCCGATCTCATCGTTATAGGCAATCTCAGGAAGGTCTGCATCAAAGTTACCTTTTGCCACTTCATCTGCTGAATCAGCAAGGTTCTTAAGAGGCATGATCATAGCACTTACAAAGCTTGTTACGATCACAACGTTACCTATCATGATAAGAGTCATGATAGTGACAGCCACAGCTTCGAAGTTCCTATAGCCTTTAGAAAGCTTAACGTAGTTCTCTGAGTTTGCTACAAAGAGCTCCAAATTAAGGCTTGTGATATATGCGCTGATATCTTCATATAGTCCTGTTGCTGTCTCGTAGTAGTTTCTGTATTTTTCTACGTTACGACCACGCTTAGCCTCGATAGTCTGATCAACAACCTCCAGATATCTATAGGACATGTACTTGATATTTCTCTCCATTCTGTTAAAAGAGAAATCGGTTACCTTATCATCAAGCTTTTCCGCCATATCCTGATATGCCTGGGCACTCTTGTAATATTCTTCAAGAGAATCACTGGTCTTGGAACTAAGGTAGCCTGTCATGGAATCCTGTACTGCACTTAATGAATCTGACAGCTCATTCAAAGACCTGTTGTCTTCGTATATCATCTCCATGTCCTTGGACATACTGTTGATTCCCAAAATAAGGAACATATTAACAATAAAGATGATAACGTTAGCAAAGATACAGATGCTGATGATCTTAAATTGGAGGGGCTTATTTAGAAACTTATTCATCTTTACCCTCCTTATCAATAAAGTCAGCTACATTGTCCTTATTAATGAGGGTAATATCTGCCATGTAATACTGGCTGGTGTTACCATATTCGTAGTAGTCATAGAGGGCACTAACGCTATATTCTCCAAGCTGATCAGTATTGATAGAGATTGTTGAATAAACAACACCCTTATCAATAGCACTTAAGATTTCCTTGGAGTCATAGTAACCAAGGATATCTACCTCACCAACCATGTTGAAGTCTACAACTGCCTGATAGGCACAGATAGTATTTAGCTCATTTAAGCACACGATAACATCAGGGACTTCTTCTCCTAGGAAAATGTCTCTGATGGATTCTTCTGCAGAAAAAGTATTGGTATTATCAACTGTTACGATAGATACTGAAATATTCTGAGCATCACCTGTCTCTTCACTTATGGTATCCTGCATAGAAGAGATTATGATGTTCTGGCCGGTATTTTGGGTATCCGCACTGGCAAGAACGCATACTTTGGTCTCTAGGTTTTCTTCAGTACTTTGAGATTTATTTTCAAGAATGCTGACGATCTGCTTGCCATAGAGCTTACCGATACTATATCCGCCCACACCAACAAAGCTGAGTCTGTCGGACCTTGCGCTATCTCCATAGAGAGTAACTACAGGTATTCCATTAGATACAGCGTCGTTTATAAGTCTTGTCATTACTGCTGATTCGTTGGCGTATACAATGATTCCGTCCACCTTGGAAGCTATGGCTATCTTCATAAGCTCCTCACATGAACGCCCCTCTGAAAGATTCTCTCCCAAAAGATCTACATAGATATTATCTTCCTTGGCAGTAGCAAGTGCTCCCTCATACACTGACTTCCAGAAATCTGCCTTATAATTATCCGTGATCATTACATAGTATTTGTCATATACATTAGCATCTGCCTGGTTTTCTATATCAATCTTGTAGAACCTATAGGTAAATGCCCCGACAAATAAAGTTGCCAGAACAAAAACAAGAGTAAATATCAGTATCAGATATTGTCGTACGATCCTCTTTTTGTATTTATCCACGCTTTCTTTATTCATAAGGAAATTTTAGCAGATGAATATAATAAGAAAAAGTGGACTTTTTTGCATTTGATAATTCAAATCACAAAAAAATCCACTTTCTTAATTTCATTCAAAAAAACACTTTATTATCTTAAGTATTAAGAATTACTCTGTAACGCTGAAGATTTCTGTACCATCTGCTGTATAGTAAGCAAATGTAACTGTCTCTGGACGAATCTTAGCTGTCTTCTCAATCTCATCCTTTGTCTGGTTGATAAGATCTGACCAAGATGACTCAGCCTCAAGAGCTGCCTTAAGGTCATCAGCTGAAGCTGAAAGCTCTTCTACATAGTAATACTTGTAAGTAAGGTTGTTGCCAGTTACTTCCATAGCATAGTCTGAATATGTGTCACTGTACTGAGAAAGGAGATCTTCCTTAGCCTTCTCTGTCTCTGCTACTGCAGCATCAGATGTAAGGATTTCCTCAAGTGAACTTGGTGCTCCACAAGCTACAAGCATTAAGCAAGCCATAAGTGGAAGAAGGATTCTTGAAACAAACTTTTTCATAACATCATACCTCTTTCTATATTTTTCCCTTTAGTAATTGTTACGTAAGCCGCAACATTTAGTATGATATCACATAATACTATATTTCGTATAGTACAAATTTTATTTTTTTATCAGCTTGCCAGATCTCTTTTGTTAAATCTTAAGAATGCAAAGGCTACTCCTCCGATCAAAAAAGCTGCTGCCAATGCTATAGCTTTTCCTTCAGTAGCTACCCCAGTAAATATCTCGGATGCGTTGGAATATGAATAAGGTCCTATAAAGAGATAGTCCTTAAGGTCTGGAACCACTCTTCCCATTACGTCGTAGGCATAGCATACGAGAGCTATTCCAAGGCCAAGTCCCATTCTGTTCTTACCAGAAATAGCTGACACTCCAAAGCAGATACCTGCAATCTCGGCATTCATCAGTAGCTGCATTCCCATGAATTTCATGAACTGATCCATTGGCATCTCTTCGCCCAGGATCTCAAATCCTATGTAGTAAAATGCTGTACAGATTACTGTAAACACTATAAGCATTATGGCTACGCAGATTCCCTTTGCTGCAATGATCTTACTTCTTGATAGCGGAAGAGAAAATGTAAATTCTCCCGTATGGGCATCCTCTTCCTTAGAAATAATGCCTATTGCTGTTATAGCTGCAAACATGGCACTTCCAAGGCCATGAACAGCTCCTACTTCTGTAGCAAAGTATCCTTTTAGCGTTGCAATACTAAGAGTACTCATTCCAAAGGCTTCTGAAAAAGCTCCCATATTGGAAAAGGCATCTGCCATGTCCTTCATCTCGCCTTCCATTGACTGATACAGCAGTATGCATGCAAATCCCATAAGTCCTACTGAAATGCTCCATATTAACAAGCTCTTTATATTAAGTAATAATTCTCTTTTAAGTACTGATCTCATATTTACGCCTCCTCATCATCTTCATAAAAACTTAGGAAAGTCTCATCATCAATATGTGGTGTATCGAGCATTGTGAGCCTTCCGTCTCTCATGATCGCTGCATTTTTGCAGTATTTATCAACTTCAGATAATACATGTGTTGATAAAAGACATGTGGCGCCTTTATCTACATATTCATTTATGAGTTCAAAGAATTTCTTTTGCATAAGAGGGTCGAGACCTCCTGTAGGCTCATCAAAGATAAAGAGCTTTGGCTTATGCTGCATTGCGCACACAATGCTGACCTTCTTTCTATTTCCAAGAGACAGCTGTTTTATCTTTTTGTTTGTATCAACCTTAAGCCTTTCGCAGAGCATTCCTGCTTCATTACTGCAATCAAGTCCTCTTACGTCTGCTGCGTATTTGATAACATCCTTTACCTTCATGGAATCGTAAAACCAGGCTTCAGATGGCATGTAGCCTACTTCTCTAAGTATCTTTTCATGGTCCCTTCCGCTGTCCATTCCAAGGATATTGATACTGCCCTCATTTATCTTAAGAAATCCAAGCATGGATCGGATCGTAGTAGATTTGCCCGCTCCGTTTGGTCCAAGGAAGCCAAAGATATCTCCCTGCTTTACATTTAGAGATACATCTATTACTCCTCGGCTCTTACCGTAACTTTTTGTGAGATGTCTGATCTCGATAACATTTTCTTTCATATAGCGCCTCCTTTGTTCTTGTAATTTATTCATAACAAAAACAAAAAACGGGAACAATACATGTTCCCGTAAGATGCACTATATTACCTCTATCATTCACTTTTTTGATGACTTGTCTGGAAAAATTTAAGGTCCTCGTTTAGTTTTTTGTCATCTATCTTGCGCTTATATTTGTAGATCAGATATACGCAGAAATAAACAAGTAAAATGTACGCTGCAAATAAAAGCGTTACCAAAAGGTCTTTTGCAAACCAGTTAAATACATATGAGATAATGCAATAAACTGCGGTGCAGCCTATCATACCAAAGGCTTCCTTGAGTCCAAGCTTGTCAGCTTCATCAAAGTTCCAAAGAAAATACACCTGAATATAGCCAATTATGTAGCAGGCAAATATAAGCTCTGTCATGTGGAGAATGCTGGCGTCGTAGATTCCAAGGCATACTCTGTAAACGCAGTAGAAAAAAAGGAATGCAAAGAAATAAAGGCATGACTTAAACTCGATACCTATCTCTTTTGTAAGATACAGTTCCCACAGTGATAATTTCTTTTTGTCCTTCATATTACCTGCCTCCTTTCAAAAGTCTTCTAAAATCTGACGCATATCTTCTGGATATTATGATATGCTCGCCGCTTTCCATGGTGGCGTCTATCCTGTTAGAGGACAGGCTCTTTAAGGCCTTCACCCTGTTAACGTTGATGACCATGGACTTACTGCACCTAAAAAAGCTCTCGTCGTCAATGTCTGTTACGAAGGAATTAAGGCTTCCGTCAATCCTTACAACGCTACTACCTGTATAGGCAAAAAGCTTGTCGTCAACAGACTCAAGATAGAGGATGTCATGGAGACTAATGCTGACAGTTCCTGATTCTGTCTTGCCCCACAGCTTGTCCTCAGTCTTTTCAAGGATGCCGATTATTCTTTTGATAGCAGGTGTGAGGTCCTTGTAGCGTATGGTTACGCTATCCTCCCCTGCAGTGATCTTCTCTATATCTATCTTCATACTATAATTCTAGCATAAAATGAGCTCTAGGGACGGAGGTTAGGGCTCATTTTTCCCTGAATGAGCTCTAGGGACGGAGGTTAGGGCTCATTTTTGTCTTACAAGATTTCATTAGTGATAGTCATGACATCCCTAAGTGCATCGATGTCCACAAGTGCATCCCCTGTAGCCAGAGAGTGGTTGGCATTAGGATAAACATGGAGAGGAATTCCCTTCTCTTCTGCTTTCTTTCGTGCTGCATTTACGTCTGCTATTGGGTCCTTATCTCCCATAAATGCCACGATATGGCCTACTGCCTTATCATAGGCGTCCATAACAGGAGTGTACCAGATCTGCGTTGGAGCCATGTTATGCTCAGTAGCGTATCTGGCACCCACAATTGTTCCAAAGCTCTTTCCTATAAATACAACCTTGTCGTACTCGTTATAATTTATGCTATCAAGACGCTCTGCCGCATATTCGTATGCCTTGTCTGCTACAGCATTCATCTCATCAGGATTTCTATAGTTAACGCCTACAAAGAATTTGTCATAATCAACGTTAACTATCTCGTATTCCTTCTTTATAGCTATAGTTTGAGCATAGTATAAAAGAGGCTTATCCTTGGTGTAGCCTGTTCCTGGTAAGATTACTGCGAGCTTTTTAGAATTCATTTATTTTCCTCCTACTAAAATGAGCCCTAACCTCCGTCCCTAGGGCTCACTATTTCTAAAATGAGCCGTAACCTCCGTCCCTAGGGCTCATTTTCATTTTCTTGGCAGCCTTTGCCCATTTAGAGATTTCCTTTTTCTTGGCATAATTTCTAGTGTTTTCAGAAAGTAAAGACTTATATAGATTATAACGCTCTATCGAAAGTTCGCCACTTTCTATTGCAGCCTTTATGGCACATCCTGGTTCCGTATCATGTTTGCAGTCGCTGAATTTACAGCACTTTTCCAAAGTCAGAATATCAGAAAAGGTATTGTCTATTCCCTGCTCTGAACTAGCCATTCCAATCTCTCTCATGCCTGGAGTATCGATTATGGATACACCATTATCAAGCTCGATGAGCTGCCTGTAGGTTGTGGTATGCCTACCTGTAGAATCCGATTCTCTGACAGCAGAGGTCTTCATCAGGTCTTCACCTGCAAGCTCGTTTAAAAGAGTAGATTTCCCAGCTCCAGATGATCCCATGAGGCATATAGTAACGCCGGGCCGCATATATTCCTGAAGTTCATCTGTTCCTATTCCGTACAATGCAGAAATTGCATGGACTCTTACTTTGTCAGATATGCTCTCAACTTCCCTTATATATCTGCCATAGTTACTGCAAAGGTCTGACTTTGTAAGGACCACGACAGGTATCGAATGTCCCTGCAGGGCAACGCTTGCATACCTGGCAATCCTGTTAAAGCTGTAGTCTTCATTTAGCGATGTCACTATAAAGGTATAGTCAACATTTGCCACCATGTACTGCATGACGCCAGTTTTGGCTTGATCTGGCCTTTGTAAAAAGCTTGTTCTCTCATAGACCGACGCTATGAGGGAATCTCCGTTTTCATTATAGGCAAAAGAAACATAGTCCCCAACTACTGGAAGATTCTCTGCCTCTTCATCTCTAAAGCTTCCCTTTAGCTTTGCTGAAATATCTTTTCCCTCAAATCTTAGGATATAGCTATTCTTGTGAATTGCAGAAACTCTGCCTTTAGATAATCTTTCGTTTGAATTATTCATTTTTTCTCCATCCTTATTCTTGATTGGTATGGAGACCTCAGTATGGAAAAGTGCCAAGAATATGGCTGGTTTAAATTAAAAAAGAAAAAGCCGTGACTAATAAGCCACGGCTAAGAAAATCAATTATTTATCACAAACCGAGGTCTTCATAAAGTATTTAGTTAAAACGTTCATATTCATCTTCTCTACACTCATTATTATGATTACCTCGCTTTCTTTAGTATTTTTTCAACAAAATTAGTATATCACCCAAATAGCATGTCCGCAACCCTCTCAAGTTCCCTTCGCTCCTTGGAATCATCATATCCGCTTTCCTTATCATCAATGCCCTTCAGGGGATCAATAGAATACAGCCCATCGCGGTTACAGTAAAAGAATATCCTTCTAACTCCGCTTATCTTAAATCGCGCTTCAGGACTACCTTCCGGATAGAGCTTAACCATCTGTATGCCATCAGATGAAGTTGCTGCCACAAAAGAAATATAATGTTCCTTGGTCATGCTGTGATCGATACGCACGTAATATTCATCTTCCACACGTTCGATAAATACCATATGTTTCTCATCAGTAGGCTCTGCTTCAAGTGGCTCAAGCTGAATACCATGACAGTGAACTGCTATTTCTCCCATACTATGTATAACATTTCCACAAACAGGGCAGACATAGAACTTTGCCTTTAGCATATTTGCAGATACATTAGCATTGTGAATGGTATTACCTGAAATGAGCTCTGTTACCGAGATTCTGAATGCCTCAGCTATTGGTTCCAACAGTGTAATATCAGGATACCCTTTACCTGTCTCCCACTTAGATACAGTCTTATCGCTTACCCCCAGTTTCTCCGATAGCTGAAGCTGTGTCATCTTATTCTTTTCCCTTAATTCCTTAATGATCGTTCCCGTAACATATTGGTTCATATCTCCATCACCTCCATGTTCAGATTGTAGTCCAGTGCAAAAGAACTTGGTACCTACGGAAAGTAGAGTTAACAAGACAGCTTTCTGTTCAATTCATCCTGTAAACATTCAGCTCAATCCCTTTATAATTGCAGTTTTCAATTAGTTTTCCACCACAGCTAAGAATTACTCGCTCACTAGCCACATTTGAAGGCTCGCAAGCTATTTCTTCTGGTGCATGTTCTCGCATACGCTGGTTCTGTCAAAATCGGATCGTTTTAGTCTAGTACGTAATCTTTAGACTTTAACACCCTATATTTCCCCTCAAATACTTCCTTGCATATCCTAAGTTCCAGTTCCTGTCTATATTTAAAGTGCTCTAGTAGTGCCTCAGTACCTGACAATCCCCTTTCCTTAGCATAAGGACAATTGTCAAAGTATCCTATCATCAGTGGAAACCACATCTCTTTTCCCTTGTCATCAGAGCGTTCCTTCCTGATAACGTCGATATTTGCTGCTATGTCATCAGTCTGAATGTACATTATCTGATAATCCTTGCCAGCAAGAGCCTTTTTGACCTCTTTATAAAAGTTTAAGATCTCTTCATCAGTCTTTTGCTGGAATAGGATCATGTCTTCAACGATGTTCTGGAAAAGAGAACACTCAAAGATATTCCTATCACCACTAAAATTCTGAAATCTTCTTAAGACAACTTCCTTAAAGCTTTCAGCATCAAGGTTCCCATTGTAGATCTCATATTTTTCTAAATCCTTGTGGAAGCCCGGAACATCAGTAATTATCTTGGTGTAGCAGATGATCATGTGGTCATCTTCTTCATAGCTCTTTTCCCTGATCTCATCTCTAAGGCTCTCGTACTTATCAAGAATTTCTTCATAAGTCTTTTGGTCCACGTAAGCGCACCAGGCAAGCTCAACAGGAGAATAGTCCCCTTCGCAAATAGCCTTATACTCAGGATACTTCTCAGAAAGCTTTCTTACAAGCGTGCTCTTGCCGCTTCCCTGCAATCCTTCTACAAAATAGTTCATGCATTATCTCCTTTATAGGTCATCTATGGATGTAAAGCCTTGTAGGCTCAGGCTCTCCGTCGCCCTGGGCCATGCAAAAGAACTCCCATCCGTATCTTTCGTAAAATCCAACATGGTCAGTAACTAGATAAATTGGGGTAATGCCCTTGGACTTCATATCATCAACTACCATATTAAGTAGCTTTCCAGATATGCCCTGGCATCTATAGTCCTCCTCTGTGTAAACAGCGCAGACATTTGGCGCAAGGTCTTTTCTGTCGTGGAAGTCATTTTCGATAACACCCATGCCGCCTACTATTTTTTCTCCATCAAGGCAAAGATACCAGCCATACTCAGTTTCTTTAGCTAAATATGCATCCATGCACTCTAGGTAAGCCTCAGTTGGCACTCCCCATTTTTCATGAAACCAGTTTGCTGCTGTTTCCTTTATTTCTGGCATTTGACGTAAATTCACATATCTATAATCACTCATGATTCTTTTAATCCTCCATCTGTTAATGTGTAAATCTTGGTACACACTTCATCTATATACTTTCTATCGTGTGAAATGCTGATCACCGCTCCAGGAAAAGAAGCTATCATCTTCCTGATAACTGGTCCTGACAGGGGCGAAAAGTTTCGTGTTGGCTCGTCTAGTATCAGGACATTTGCATCTGACAAGCTCATCTTAAGTAGAAGTACCTTTGCCTTTTGGCCGCCAGATAGTTCCCTTATGGAATGATCCATTTCATCTGCGGTGTATTTAAGTGCCCCTAGATAAGTCCTAATGCGAGTGCGAATGGCCTTATCACCGGTATCATCCAAAAATTCCACAGGCGTAGCATCAAGGTCAAGAAGCTCTTCGTAGTTTTGTGGCATGTACTGCGCCTTTATGTCTTTTCTTGAAAGGAGCTCTTTTGCCATCATCTTTAAAAGTGTGGTCTTGCCGGCTCCATTAGTGCCTACGATACATATCTTTTCAGGGCCTCTGACTCTAAGGAAAATATCCTTTGCAAGGACCTTTGATCCATCCGGCGTCTTCAGCTCATCTAGCTCATACTCGATAACCGTCTTACCTGCAGGCATTTTGGCGTTTTCATCCCCAAGCTTAAAAAATATTGCTTCTTCCTGCTCAGGCATTTTGGTCATGTTCTCATCCTCTTTTTCAAAGCGCTTACCCATGGCCTTTACGGTATGCATCTTGTCTTTGAGGTTCTTGCCTATGGAATCCCTAGCACCCTTAGAAATATTCGTAAGAGCATGATCTACGCTGTTATATACCCTTGCATATTTCTCGTCACGGCGCTTTTTCTCCTTCTTGTCATTGATTGCCTGCTGTTCCTGCCTCTCGAAATTCTCAGCTCTTTTCTCAATGTAGTTCCTGTAACTATCCTTTACGATAGTGTACCTACTCTTGGTCTTACGCATGATCTGCTCGATGTGGATCACCACATTTGCCGTGTTCTCAATAAGGGTCTCATCATGAGATATGAAAAGAACTATGTGCTCCCACCCATTAATTAACTTCTCTAAAAGTTCCAGCGTGCTGATGTCTATGTCGTTTGATGGCTCATCCAAAAGAAGCACTGTTGGACCATCCATAAGAAGTCTCATGAGCTGGGCCTTTACCTTTTCTCCTCCGGACAAGCTCTGCATCTTTTGCTCGCTGTAAAAAAAGTCCGCGGGAACCTGAAATTCTACGGCCATGGTAGAAAGTTCTTTTGGCGTCTTATCAAAGAAAAAGTTCGACTCTGAAAAGTATTCATAAAGCGTCTTGTCTTTATCAGCTTCAGGCAGTTCCTGTGGTAGATACCCAAGGACTTCCCCTGATAATACCCTCTCGCCCTCACACTCTGCATATTCCAAAGCAAGCTCAGGATCGTAGATCCATTTCATAAGGGTTGACTTACCATTTCCCTCTTCTCCTATGATCACTGCTTTATCTCCATCGTTTAGGACCATATTGAATTTTTCTAATATGATACGCAGATCAACGCGGTGTGTTATAGTCAAGTTTTTGATCTGTAGCATATATCACCCTCCAGTCTAGCTGCAAAAAAAAGAGTCCATTCTGCATACGCAAAATAGACTCACACAAATAGACCTACTATAACAGTTAGGCTAAAGAATGCATGATAATCTAGTTTAAGCGTACACAAAACAGCCGCATAAGCAGCTATCTAAAAATCTTTGTGTTAACTCAAGCTAAATTATCTAATATACATTTCCTCACCTAAACGCAAAGCGCTCTTTCTTTTATATTTTTAAAACCATTTTTATACTAACATCTATCTACTCAATATGTCAAAGGCCATATCGTACATTTCTCTTGCATCTACAGTATTTCTAATGTAGTTTGGCTCATCTGGCTCATACCTGACATATTTTTCTACTTCCTCGATAAGTGCAAGAAGGCACACTGCGATCTGATATCTAATTTCAGTTTCTTCTGAAAGAACTATCTTTTCATCAGCAGTTTCATTGTATATCTCAAGCTCTTTTACCTTAGATGAAAGAGGTGCTTTTTGGCCTGAACCAAGGGTAATAAAGTCAGCTACAGGATCGCCCCAGAATCCGCGCTCTGGATCGATCCAGCAGATCTTGCCATCCTTATACAGGACATTGCTGTCCCAAAGGTCGAAATTAACCATTCTGCAAGGGACTTTCCTCAGGAGTTCTTCATGCTTATCAATGAGCTTTATGAATTTCTCCCCATCTGGCGTCTCATATCCCAGGGCTTTGCAATCGGAAACGAGATTTGAAGCCATTGCCTCTATAGCCTCATACCAGGTGTCGTGAAGACCTGACTGCCTATAGCCAAATTTATCATTTTTGATTCTGTGTATCTTGGCAAGCATGCCAATCTTCTGCTTCTGAACATTTTCATATTCCTGATCAGCGAAGTTTACAGCCCACAGCGGCTCCCCCTCCATCATCTCCATGATAAAGCAGTTGCTCTTTATTATACTTTTTGAATAATCAGAAACATACACCTCTGGGCAAAGGATATCTGTATTCTCATGCATCTTCTTATACCAGAACACTTCCGACTCCATCATATTCTTTTCATAGGTAAGGACCTGTGCTCCCTTTGGCGGCGCGATCTTGAGTGCATAGCTACTGCCGTCATCACAGATAACCTTGTATGCTGCGTTAAACTCCCCATTTCCAAGAGGCGTAATACCTGTCACTTCCCCAACCTTATGATGCTCGAATAATTCCTTGATTTCTTCATGTGTAGCTTCGTATTTTGTCTTGCTGTTGATCATCTTGTCCCCTCCTGTGATCAATAGATTTAAATGCGCTTATTTTATTACAAATCTTGGACCTTCCTCACCTACTTCGCCATTTGGAATAAATCCCACCTTGGCAAGTATATTCTGTGATGCCTTATTATCATGTTTTTTATTATACCCCCTGCTATCAGTACTTTACACACAAAAAAACAGACCCATGATTTACATCATACGGATCTGTTTTGCACTTATTTTGTAAGTTTTTTTACAAAGAAACCAAATACGTTGCGTACCAAAGGTCCCGCAAAGAATATCTGCCAGCAAAGAGCCATTGGGAAGTTCATTGCTGTTGTCTGAAGCCACACTGCCACAATCTCTTTTCCTGCATTCTTGAAAAGAAGTGTTGCTGCAAAGCTCATCAGTGGGCACATGAGGCAAACTGACATAGATGATATCGCAAGAATAATCATGATCGCTGGGTCCTTGCCTGGAGTTACAAATCTAAAAGCAAGCTTCTGAGCAAGTCTTCCAACAAAGATGAGTTCTAATGCTATGGCGATAGGCCACATGATCAGCATTTCCTTAAATGCTGCAAGAAATACAAAGTTCTGCATTCCCCCTACGTTAAGGGCGATATTG
Source organism: Butyrivibrio sp. INlla18 (assembly GCF_900103635.1). GTDB lineage: Bacteria > Bacillota > Clostridia > Lachnospirales > Lachnospiraceae > Butyrivibrio. The sequence goes on along the minus strand of NZ_FMXK01000003.1, from coordinate 66,008 downwards.
TAGCAGATCATTGCATAAACCATGACAAAGGCCATAAAAATTGTAAAAATAACATCCTGAAACTTATTCTGTGGTAACACGTTAAGATTCTCCTTTCAAAAAACGGCGAAGACTTAAGCGTGTTGTTCGTTATCACCTTCCTAGGTGTGCGTTTCCAATGTTACCAACTTTTGTATCTTCTGATTTTTAATCAACAGAGTGTGATTATAGCAGAAAATGGTGAAACGTGTAAGAGTGTTTTTCAGCAATCTTTTTTGTCAGATAAATAGTATAGTTTATCTGACGAATTTCACTGCCTGTATTTCGAATGAAAGAATAGAAGCAGTCCGCCAGACAGGCGGACTGCAAATAAACTTGTATAATGGCTTCTCACCACGTTTTCACATAGTTTGGGGTGCAGGGGTTAAGAAATAGCGGACAACTATTTCCATTTTGGAAAAAGTTGCCCCCTTATAGAAAGGTCTCCCTTAGTCTCTGTGCAACTTCTTCGGTTGTAACACCATAATTAATCAATGTATTAACATCAAATGGATCAGTATCCAGCAATTCTATAAACCTACTAATATCATCATACACAGTTTCAGGCAAAGAAAGTGGCCTTTCAACAACCAACTCAGTAATTATCCTTAGAACATCCTTTTTATGCTTTTTGTATTCTGAAGAATGAACCGTTTCACCTGCATCGCGCTTAGCTTTCAGATCCAGATATGCCTTGGCTTTAAATAAAATGAGATATTCCGGCCTAAGCACTGACAAATGGTCGACCACAGTTCTTCCTTCCAGAAGAATCTTATAATAGTCTTCATTTAAAAGGATACCTGACAAGCTTGATATTTCATCATCTATATGTATTGGTGTTAAAATATTCGGCTCTCTTATCGGAAATTCTGTTCTAGCAAATAGCTCAATCATCACCGGATATCCTGCGTTTTGCGGATCAGTAAATCTAAAAAACTGTGGTTTTCCCGAACTTGTAGCCTTGTGCTGATAATCGCCATCTATTATGAATTGCCAAAACTTTTCTCCAAAATCCGGAGTTAATGCTTCGACAATCAAAACCATATCCAGATCTCTTGTAGCTCTAAAAGCAATTTCATTATTTGAAAAGTTTATATCGCAAGCAGCACCTCCTATAAGGACGTATTTGTCCTCATCTCCTTCAAAATGCTGCTTTAATTTTTCTAACCCTACTACCATACATACTCCTCTAACATTTCTTCTATCGACAATTCGACCCTTTCATCATTTTTCTCATCATCTAGTGATAAACAAACGCTCAAAGGGTCTTGAATATTCTTTTTAACTGAATCTATATAATACCCTAATTCTAAGACAACGCATCCAATTTCATCATTTCTGCCTGCCTGTTTCATTGTCCTTATGCCACTTTTATTAATATCCTCTTTGGTAATAGCATATGTTGGATACGCGTTATCTGATAACATTGAATATTCGCAAAGGGCGGATATTCCTGCCATTTTGCTCAGCTTAACATTTTCAACCAAATTGAACTTTCGAATAACCGGGTTTCTGCAAAAAGGTTCTATTGCTCTCCATGCTGCTTTCTTATCAGGATTCACCGTAATAGCACGGTATCTCCCCTTGCTGTCCAAGACGTCTATACCAAGATACTCTATTTCATCAAAGCACTTACTTATTGCCATCTTGGAAATGCCTAGACGAGATGCAATATACGTAACAGTAGCCTTTTCATATCCTTCTATAATTCCCAAAATTAACATCTTTTGCGTCAGAAAAGAGATATCGTGTACAGGTTTCAGTTGTCTATCATTACCGGAAAGAAGCACACCTAAAAAAGGTAAATACACATCTCTATTCTCTAATACAAACGGTATCCCCTCTTCAACCATTTTTTCTTTTGAATAATATGTGGTTTGTTCTAAGAAAACTACGCAGTTAAGTTGCACTGTTTTTTCAAGCAAAGACCTATGCTTACGTATCTGTGATAAGCCCACACTGTTCTTGGGTTGCATTGCAATCCATTCAGCGCCATTAGTATTTACTCGATAAAGAATATACATGCCTTTATAAAACAGTGGTAATCCTTTGTATAATGACTCATCTTCGTCCAAAGTTACATTCATATGAAGTGCTTTTTCAAGGTAATCTTTCATAATTATCTCGCTTTTTAAATTGTAAATCATTTTAGTTTACAATTTAAATATAGCACCATGAACTAAATAATTCAAATTAAAATAATTACCTCTTGCGTCAGATAAATTGCATAATTTATTTGACGAACTGCTGCTTCTACTATGATGAGTGGTTATTTCCAAAATGGAAATAACCACTTTCAGCAATTTGCTAGTGCCATCAAACATATTTCAGTGCGATATGCCTATATTCCTCAGCAGAATAAACCATCTTGTTTTCATTGAGAATTTCAATTTCTATATCCCCACATTCATCAAAAGGTAAATAATATCTCAAATTAACAGTAACATCTTCTCTGCGTCCAATCTCAACTAGCCACTTGGAACAATCTTTCCCGCACTTTGTAGCGTTATACATAAGATCAGGCATTTTATAAATACAGATGAGTGTTTGTACACCTTCTGATAGCCTTTCTGGCGGAATAGGTCCAAGCTCTTCATTTACAATAAACTGATTGCCTTTATAATACGACTTATCTACATCAGCCATTATTTCAGCTACAAGAGGATCCTCAAACCACTCCTCTTCGAAATTAAATCTGAACCATGACGGTACATGCATTGCCCCTTCTGTTTCACCAAAGATAATTTTTAGCATATTTTTGTATCTTTCTCACCCACTGTAACCGTACAAACTTTATATCCAAGTTTCCCCATAATTGGTACCTTTTCGTATTTCCTAGTTTCAGTATCAATGATGATCATAGCTGATTCTCCAATCTGCCTTCCATCACTATATGTTGAAAAAACATCTGTAGAAATAAATCCATTTTTCTCATATATTTCCTTAACAGGTGTGTGACCAACTACCTGTGTATAATCTTCTCTCCTGAAAGCCTCTATATCTTTGTACTGTGGTCTATACCATAGCGGCGATTCATCATTCCACAGGTATTTATCTGATGCACTGTTCACTGCTTCCAAAATTTCATCTATATCAGCGTCCAATAATTCAGAATTTAATCTACTGACGTATTCAGCAATTAGCCCACCATGCATAAAAAGCACATTGTCTATCCTATGAATAAATGCAATCTGTGATCTATTCTGTAAAGAATCTTTAAGTTCATCCAACTTTGAAATAACTGTTCTTTCTGCATACGGTGAATATCCGGATTCAAGTTTGCCCCAAGGATAGCTAACATCATGATTTCCATAACACCACAACGTCTCAGGATATGCCTTGGCAAAAGAAATAGCTCTGTCGAAAGTGTCTCGATACTGATCCACACTGAGTTCCTTTCCCCAATCGTCAGGTATATCCATAAGACACACCGCTTTATCAGCCTTGCCTTCACTAAGGATTTCTGCTGCCCTGTCAAACATCCAAGGTTTTAAATGTATATCTGGAATTACAAGTACTTTCATTATTCAAATTTCCCTTCCAACGTTTGTTTATCACTAAAGAATTCAATTATCGCTTAACATACACTGGATAAAAATGCCTTGCACTGTTATTCTTCTATTCTTCAATTCATAGTCCTCCCTTTTTAAAGTGTTCACATCTGAACACTTTATACTAATTGAAATGCTAATTTGGCATTTCAAGATCATATATTCTCAAGATCCTCAAGTTTCTTCAAGGTCTTCAGATAAGCCATCAGTCTCTTCTGCTGTTCTTCCCCAAGACCATGATACTCAACAAGCATCTCCTTATCTTCAAAGCTTACTTCCATATCATTATGCTTTGTGAAATCATCATCTATCCCTTCCCCAGTAAGAAGTTGCTCAGGAGTGATATCAAGAGCAGTACAGATATCCATTATTTTCTCTGCTGAAGGGTTAGTCTTTTTTGTCTTCCAGTCACTTATGGTACTACTAGAAAGACCTATCATCTTGCCAAAAGAAGCTTGAGAAATGCCACGTTCCTGCAATATCTTAAATATTCTTTCGCTTATAATCATATTTATTATTCTCCGTATATACGAGTAAATTTCATTCCGCCACTGCGTCTATAATATCATCCCACCAGCACATATTCAATGTTTCCTCTCTACTAAATAAAAAACCTGTAGACAATGCCTACAGGTTTAAAATCATATTAATTTGTTTAAGTTTTTTCGTCCCACCACTATTTCACAAGGAAGTTCTGCTCTCGCACTTCGTGCTCGCCAGAACAACAGTCGTCTCTAAACTCAAACTTCCTTTACAGTCGTCTCTAAACTCAAACTTCCTTTACAGTCGTTTTCGTTAAGAGGACGACTGTTTCTACATGGCTTGTCCATGGGAACTGATCTACTGCTACAGCCCTACTCATCATATATCCGTTCTCCTGGAAGATTTCCAGGTCGCGGGCAAGGGATGTAGGTTTGCAGGATACGTAGATCATATAGTTAACGCCATAATCAATTATCTTCTTCAGTGCCTTAGGATTGATACCATCACGAGGAGGATCAAGAATGATAAGATCTGGCTTATCTTCAATGTTATCGAGAACCTTAAGGACATCACCGGCGATGAACTCACAGTTATCAAGGTGATTGAGCTTGGCGTTCTCTTTGGCTGCTTCAACTGCTTCTTCAACAATCTCAACACCGATAACCTTAGTGGCTACTGGTGCAAGGAGCTGAGCAATTGTGCCGGTTCCTGAATAAAGATCAAATACAACTCCGTCATTCTTGATGTTGCTCTGATCATACAAGCTGCGAATGTAATCACGAACTGTCTGATAGAGAACCTCAGCACTTAAGCTGTTTGTCTGGAAGAATGAAAATGGAGTGATCCTAAACTTAAGGCCAAGAAGCTGCTCATAGAAGAAGTCCTGACCATAGAGGATTTCTGTACCTTCGTCAATTACAGCATCTGCAAGAGAGTCATTCTTGGTATGAAGGATACCAGCAATTCTGCCGTCGAGCTGCAAGTTCAAAAGTGCATCCTTATAGCCAGTAAGATCATGCTCTTCCTGAGTTGTTGTAATAAGGTCGATCAAAATATCACCTGTTCTAACAGCTTTTCTAACTAGAAGATGTCTAAGATAGCCTTCCTGCTTCATTCTGTGGTAGAAGGTGATTTCCTTTTTGTCATACATTGGTGAAAAGTAATCAACAGTAGCTGAAAGAATTGCTCTATAGTCATCATCTACGATGCGGCAACCACTGACAGTTACGATATCATAAAAGCTCCCTTTCTTGTGCATTCCAAGAGAGAGAGGACCTCCCATGATCTCATCACCAAAGGTGAATTCCATCTTGTTTCTATATGCATACTTAACAGGGCTGGTCTTGATACCCTCCCATGTAAAGCGAATAGAGTTTCTCTCTACAGCTGGCTTTAAAAGGCTTCTTACCTGCTGTTCCTTAAGGCCAAGTTCCTTGACATAAGGCATTGTGAGATAGCTACATCCACCACATTTTCCAAAGTGAATGCATGGGCTCTCGTTTGAATCAGGTGCTTCTTCTAATACTTCAAGAAGTCGTCCTTCTGCCCTGCCATTTCTAACCTTCTGTATCTGTACTGAAACTTTCTGATCAGGAAGAGCGCCTTTTACAACAACTTTTCCCTCTTCTGTCTCAAGGATTCCCTTATTTGGAAACTCTACTCTTTTAACTATTCCTGTTACAATGTCTTTTTTCTTCACGGTAATTAATTCTTAACTTTCCCTGATAAAATCTTCGTCATCGAAGTCATCTTCGAAATCGTCGAAATCATCATCATAATAATCATCTTCAAAGGCTGGTGTCATATAGCGATATACAAGGTATGAAATGATCGCTACAGCTGAAATAGATCCAATTACAGCCAAAATCCAAAGGATCACGTTAGAAGGCTTCTTGGCATTTGCAGCCTCTCTCTTGTCCAGAAGTTCGTTAATTCTTGTAAGTTCAATAATGTCGTCAATCTTTGATTTTACTTCCATCTTAGTAACCCCTTTCTCAAATAAATAATCTAGATTAAGTATAGCATATATAATATTAAACGTAATTGAATGCCGGATTATTTCACACTTTCTTAAGTTTTGCAAAAGCAGCATACATGATCTTCTGGCCGCAGTTGTCGAAGTTGACTGTTACCTTGTAATCACGTGGTCCTTCTTCTAGAGAAGTTACTACTCCTACGCCGTACTTGATGTGTGAGACCTTATCTCCAACATTGTAATCAGGCTTGGACGCTGCCATTGGCATTCCCTTAGATAGACCTGCAAGAGTGCCCTTTGTATGTGTCTTGGCTGCGCCAGCAATGTAAGGCTTACTCTGTGGCACTGCTCTTGGCTTCTTTGGAGCAGGCTTTGCCTTTAGCTTATAAGAATTGGAAAGCTGTGAAACGCCGCTGCTACTTCCAAAGTTCTTGTTCTGGTAAGATGACTTAAGGCTTGGTCCATCGTAGTCGTCAAAAGAGCTACTTCTACGGGACTTTTCATATGTACTCTCAACACCTTCATACTCGTCGATTGATTCGCCATCATCAAAAAGAAATGCTGGCTTACTACTCTGAGGCTTGGCGTTTTCAAGCATGTTGTCAGGAATCTCAGTAACAAATCGGCTAAGTCTGTTGTACATTGTCTCGCCTCTTACCATTCTGCGCCTTGCAGCAGTAAGAGTTAAATGCTTCTTAGCTCTTGTAATTCCTACATAAGCAAGTCTTCTCTCCTCTTCAATGCCCTCAGGATCTGAATCCTCGCACTGAAGTGTCATGTAAGATGGGAACACACCCTCTTCCATGCCGGCAAGGTAAACGTGCTCAAACTCAAGTCCCTTGGCACTATGAAGAGTCATAAGGAGAACTTTTTCACCATCCTCATCTACTCTATCAAGGTCAGAAATAAGAGCTACATTCTCCAAATATCCAGATATACTAGGCGATTCATTGCCTTCTTCCTCAACGCGTCTTTCATATTCAACAATAGCTGAGATCAACTCATCCAAATTGGCTTTTCTACTATTATCACCGCTATTGTCTTCTTCATCTTCATCCAAAGTTTCTACATACTTCATATAGCCAGTAACATCAATGATGTCTTTTGTTAAATCTTCTACTGAATAGCTTTTAGCTTTTGTTCTAAAAGCTCTGATCATTGTAACAAAATCTTTCAATTTGCTAGCACTTCTTGCAACTGCAACAATCTGATCAGCTTCACACAAAGCATCATAGAAACTAATTTGTCTCTCTATAGCATATTCCTGAACATATTCAATGGTCGTTGCTCCTATACCTCTCTTAGGAACATTGATAATTCTTTTTACTGCGATATCATCCTGACCATTATCTATGACCTTTAAATACGCCAAAATATCTTTAATTTCTCTTCTTGAATAGAAATTAACTCCACCAACAACATTGTATGGAATTCCTTCTGCAGCAAACCATTTTTCAAAAAGACGAGATTGTGCATTAGTTCTATAAAGAACGGCTACATCATTATAATTTAATTTGCCACTTCTTTTTAATTTGCCCAAATCCGTGGCAACAAACTTAGCTTCATCTTCTCCTGTATCAAACTCCACAAGCTTGACCTTATCCCCATCCTTTTGATCTGTCCAAAGAGCCTTGTCCTTACGGCCGTAGTTGTTACTGATGACAGCATTGGCAGCATCAAGGATTTCCTGGGTTGAGCGGTAGTTCTGCTCAAGCTTTATAACAGTTGCATCAGGATATACCTTCTCAAAATCAAGGATATTTCTGATGTTAGCGCCTCTAAATCTGTAGATACTCTGGTCATCATCACCTACAACGCAAAGGTTCCTGTACTTGTCAGCAAGGAGCCTTATGAGCTCAAACTGAGCATTGTTGGTATCCTGATACTCATCCACCATGATATAACGGAATCTGTCCTGATATGATTCAAGGACATCAGGATTAGTCTTAAAGAGCTCTACAGTCTTAAAGATAAGGTCATCAAAGTCCATGGCATTATTCTTTTTGAGAGCATTCTGATACTCAGTATATGCCTTTGAAATGCGGACCTTGTTATATTCATTATTTGTACTTAATGCGTATTCTTCTGGAGAAACCAGATTGTCTTTACATCTGGATATGCTGCCCATGATATTGCGAAGCTTGAGCTGAGTAGTTTCAAGCTGGAATCTCTTGCAGATATCCTTCATAAGACTCTTAGAATCATCAGTATCATAGATCGTAAAGTTATTGTCGAAGCCAAGTCTGTCGGCATATCTTCTAAGGATCCTTACGCAGCTGGAGTGGAAGGTTGAAACCCAAATGCTCTCAGCTCCAAATCCGACGATCTTGTCTACTCTTTCACGCATCTCACCTGCTGCCTTGTTGGTGAAGGTGATAGCCATTATATTCCATGGATTGACGTTGCATTCATCGATAAGGTATGCAACTCTGTGGGTGAGGACTCTGGTCTTACCGGAACCTGCTCCTGCCAGGATCAGCACTGGACCATCCGTCTGAAGAACAGCTTTTTTCTGCTGCGTATTAAGTGTATCGTAAATTCCCATTACTTCTTCTTTTCCTTGCTCTTATCTTTCTTTGCCTTCGCCTCGTCCTCCTCTTTGGTCACGTTATCAAGGATCTTCTCTATGAGAAGCTTTTTAACATAAACGTCATAGGATAAAAGAGTTATGAAGGAAAAGAGCTGCATTCTCTTTTTCTCATCCTCTGTAATATTAAGGTTTGTGAAGGTCTCGCCTGCTCTCTCATATTTCTTTTTGAGGTCTTCAATAACAGGCTCAAGTTCTTCCTTCTGAAGATCGAAGGCTGTTTCATATATCTTACTAAGATTAAGTTCGTCATCACTTACATGGAACCTGTTCTTTAGAGGCTCAATAAGTGTCTGTATGTCATTTATAGATAAAATACTCTTAAGATAATAGATAAATATCAAAAGAATAAGATGATCTTTGGAATACTTTTTTCTCACTGGAGGTGGTAAAAGATCATTCTTGGCATAGTTATTGATCATGGTCTTAGTTAGGATCTTATCAGTCTCAGGATGTCTTGTAGTCTTTTTGAGTCTCTCATCCATAAAAGTCGTGAGCTGATCCATATACAGATCAATATTTGGAATCTCATCAAGAGGAATAGTATCTATTCTTCCAAGAGAAGCAATTATGCTGTTCATAAGATCATCATTGTCGATAGTCATCTTTTTTATCCTCGTTTAGTCTCTTCTGCCAATTTGCGCATCTCAAGTGCATTTTGAATAACTGCATCAGTGATCTCTTCACCGCCTAGGAGTCTAGCCAGTTCACTTGTAGAAGCGTCTGCGTCAAGCTTTGAAATGCTTGTTACTGTTCTGCCGTCATCAAGTCCCTTTTCGATCATGAAATGAGTATCTGACATAGCAGCGATCTGTGGAAGATGCGTAATGCAGATAATCTGGTGATCCTTTGAAAGTTCACCCAGCTTCTGGGAAACCTTCCAGGCTGTTCTGCCGCTGATTCCGGCATCAATCTCATCAAATATAAGAGTGCTGATATCGTCCTTGTCAGCAACCACAGTCTTAAGTGCAAGCATGATCCTTGAAAGTTCGCCACCGCTGGCAATCTGATCAAGTGGTCTCATGGCTTCACCAGGGTTTGTTGATATCATGAACTGTGCATCATCATAGCCCTTTGAAGAAATCTTATCTTCATCACTCTTTATTTCTATTTCAAATCTCACATCCAGGAAATTAAGGTCAATAAGAGCCTCTGTGAGCTTGTCCTGAAGAGATCTTGCTCCCTTCTTCCTGATATCTGAGATCTTTTTACATAGTAAAAGAACTTCTTTCTTCTTGTCATCCAAAGACTTAGTAAGCTTATTTCTTACAGCATCAAGATCTGAAAGAGCTTCAAGCCTACTAGACTTTTCCTCAAGGTACTCAAGAACCTTTTCTAAGCTTCCGCCGTACTTGTCCTTAAGATGATTTAAGGTATTAAGTCTGTCTTCTGTATTTCTAAAGTCTTCGTCGTCAAACTCAAGGTCAGAGACATAATCTGACAAGCTGTGATTAAAGTCTGTCAGGAGGTTCTCTATGTCTGATAACTGGGACAAAAGATCTTCTATATCGCTGTCATAATTAGAAACAGATGACAGCTCCCTTACAGCGCGGCCAATAAGGTCTGATGCGCTGTCTTCTCCGTCATTACCTGAAGTCATGGCTGATGCTGCATAGGCGGCTTCTGAGATCTTTCTGCTATTTACCATCTTGTGGTATCTGCTCTCAAGCTCTTCGTCTTCGCCAAGTACTACATTTGCATCATTTATCTCATTAACTTCAAACTCCAAAAGCTCCTGCTCTCTAAGTCTTGAAGACTCATCCATGCTCATGTCCTCAAGCTCTTTTTCAAGAGATCTCATCTCTTCATATCTAAGCGAAAGCTCCTGAAGCGGAGTTTTTAGCTCATTCATACAATAATCATCAAGAATCTCCATGTGCTTTTTCTTGTGAAGAAGCTCTTGATGATCATTTTGTCCGTGGATATTTATGAGAATGCTGGCAATATCTTTGAGCTGCCTAGCTGAAACAGTCTCGCCGCAGATCTTTGAAATGCTTCTTCCAGGCATGATCTTGCGCTGAATGATAACTGTTCCATCCTCATCAAGGTCAATATCCATATCCTTTATGAACTTTTTTTGCTGATCATTTAATTCCCCAAAAGTAAGTTCCACCAGAGCTGACTCTTCGCCAGTCCTGATAAGCCCAGCATCTGTCTTGCCACCAAGAGCAAGATTGACTGAACCTATGATGACTGATTTACCAGCACCAGTTTCACCGGTAAGAATATTTAGTCCCTTGGAAAACTCGATCTCCTGCTCTTTTATAAGAGCCAGGTTCTTTACATGCAAACTATATAACATTTTTCATCTCCTCTAAAAGAGGACCCCGCCAAAATTTATTTAGTCTTCATTCATGAGAGTCTGGATCTCCTCCATGATCTCTACCGCTTCCTCGTTGGTCTTAATGGCGATCATGATAGTGTCATCACCAGCGATACATCCAACGATCTGTGGAAAATTAAGTGCATCAAGGGCTGCAGCAAGAGCCATAGCCATACCTGATACTGTCTTCATAACTAATATATTCTGAGCCAGATCCATACTTACAAATCCAGCTTTGAGAACGCTAACATATTTGTCCTGCATTATATCGCTGTCTGCAGTTGAATATACATATTTTGACTTACCATCTTCTGTTACCTGCTTGGTAAGCTTCATCTGCCTGATATCCCTTGAAACTGTTGCCTGAGTAACATCATAACCAGCGTCCTTTAAAAGAGCTGCAAGCTGTTCCTGTGTCTCTACAACATTTCTTGCGATGATCTCGATGATCTTGTCGTGTCTGTTTTTCTTCATTTCTAACCTTCCCCTTCACAATCATATATTATCTAAACTTTTCACCAAGAACCTGTAAAAAGCTGACTCTGTTGAGCTTTAGTATCCTGGTTGTCATGTCGGACCTCTGAATTGAGATCCTATCCCCTGTTGTCATTTCAATTATACCGCATCCATCAAAGCTGGCCACAACCTTTTGACTTATGTTGTCTCTAAAGGCCCCAATCTCAACTTCGACCTTAGTCTTTGATGAAAGCACCAAACTCCTTGAATTAAGAGTATGTGGGCATATTGGAGTTATAAGTATCATATTGGCTGAAGGCTCCACGATAGGACCACCTGCAGACATATTGTAGCCTGTTGATCCTGTAGGAGTTGAAACTATGATACCATCTGCATGATAAGTGCAGAGCAAAAGGTCATTGACGTAAATATTGTAATCTATTGCTGAAATAGATGAATACCTTGTAATGGCAATATCATTGAGACAGTAATCCTTCTTGTCTCCCATACTGCCATCAAGCATCATCCTATCTTCTATCTCATACTTACCGGCAAGGATCTGCTCAAGAGCATTGTCGATGCCATTTTTTTCAACTTCTGCAAGATATCCAAGTGTTCCTAAATTGACACCTATGATCGGAATGTCATAGATAGCGGCACTTCTAGCTGCCTGAAGCATTGTGCCATCGCCGCCAAGAACAATACAAAGGTCAGAATCCTTTGGAATAGCACTCTTAAACTCTTTGCCAGTGTGCTTGTCATCTCTGATCTTTTCGCTCTCAGCTATAACACATTTCTTGCCGTGTTTTTCAAGATATCCCTTGATATAATTAGTGATCTCAAGGTTTATATCCTTGTTTCTGTTAGTAACTATACAAAAGTTATCCATCTATATTCCCCAATAATGCTTTAATCAAGTTTGCCGTGGGCTCTGTCTACAGTCTCTGCAATTAGCTTTTCCATTTCAGGAGTATGTGAGATACCAGTTTTGGCTTCACATATCTCTTTTAATATCTTCTCACCATCAGCCTCTGTGAGCTCAGAAACTTTCTCATTAAACTCAGGATTCTTTCTGATGTGGATCAGATACTCTATGTTTCCTTCTGGTCCCTTGATAGGTGAAAAATCAAGGTGAAGCACTTCAAAGCCTGCAATATCAACGAAATCCATGATCCTGTGTACAACTTCTTCGTGAACCTTTGGATCTCTGACTACACCTTTTTTGCCAACCTTATCTCTTCCTGCTTCAAACTGAGGTTTGATAAGGCATACCATTTCTCCGCCGTCCTTTAGAAGGTTTCTGGCTGGGAGTAATATCTTGGTAAGTGAGATAAAAGAAACATCGCAGGATGAAAAGTCAAGATCATCCTGAATATCTGCTCTTACCATGTATCTAAAGTTAGTCTTTTCCATGCAGACAACTCGGTCATCGCTTCTAAGCTTCCAATCAAGCTGTCCATGACCTACATCAACTGAATAGACCTTGGTCGCTCCATTTTGAAGCATACAGTCTGTAAATCCGCCAGTTGAAGCGCCTATATCCATACAAACCTTTGATTCAAGTGAAAATCCAAAGTTGTTAACTGCCTTCTCAAGCTTGAGACCGCCTCTACTAACATAAGGAAGAGTATCCCCCTTTACTTCTAGAGATGTGATCTTGGCTTCTTCAAAAGTAGTCCCTGGCTTATCCTCTCTTTGTCCATTCACAAAGACATCGCCAGACATTATGAGGGCCTTTGCTTTCTCTCTTGATGTAGCAAGACCTCTGTTTACAAGAAGGACATCAAGTCTCTCTTTTTCTTTTGCCATAATAAATTACCTGTGTATTTCTTTTAATATCCTATCTGCAATAGACTTAGCATCTATTCCAAGTTCCTGTCTGAGCTTGTCCACATTTCCGTGAGTTACAAACTGATCAGGAATAGCTATCTGAAGCATATCAGCATCGATCTTGTTCTCATCAAGATATGCTCTTACTTTCTCGCCATAACCGCCGCAGGCAACGTTCTCTTCCATTGTTACAAAGAGCTTGTGGTCCTTGGCTGCCATGTGAATGTAATCAGTATCTATAGGCTTAGCAAATCTTGCATTCACAAGACTGCACTTAAGTCCCTGTTCTTTGAGGATATTTCTGACTTCCTCTGCGCTCTTGACCATACTGCCAAGAGCCAGAAGACAGATATCTTTTTCCTCATAGATAGGCTCGCACTTGCCCATCTCTATTGGAGCTCTGAACTCCTTGAGACCATCATAGGCATTTCCTCTAGGGTATCTGATAGCAGTTGGTCCATTGAACTCAACAGCAAACTTCAACATATCAGAAAGCTCCCATTTATTCTTTGGCGCCATGATGTGCATATTAGGCATAGTTGAAAGATATGAGATATCAAATATCCCCTGATGAGTCTCGCCGTCACTTCCTACAAGTCCTGCCCTGTCAACAGCAAAGACTACAGGAAGGTTCTGAAGACATACATCCTCTAAGATCTGGTCATATGCCCTCTGAAGGAAGGATGAATAAACTGCAAACACTGGTCTATAGCCACCTGTAGCCATACCAGCTGCAAAAGTAACAGCATGTTCCTCAGCAATGCCTGCATCTACAAATCTATCCTTGTACATGTTCCTAAATCTCTTAAGACCTGTACCATCAGCCATAGCTGCAGTAATAGCCACCACCTTGCTATTTCTGTCTCCAAGCTTGCACATAACTGTGCTGAAGATATCCTGATAGTTAGCAGTAGTTCTAGGATTTCTAGGAAGACCATTCTCAACAAGGAAAGGTTCTGTGCCATGGAATCTAGCAGGATGTCTCTCTGCAGGCTCATAGCCCTTACCTTTCTTGGTCATAACATGGATCATAACTGCCTTTTTGACCTTCTTGGCCTCCTTGATAGTCCTGATAAGGCCTGCTGTATCATGACCATTAACTGGTCCAAGGTATGTTATTCCAAGGTTCTCAAATACCATTCCAGGTACAAAGAGCTGCTTAAAGCTGTTCTTGGCTCTTCTGATTCCTGTAACTGCCTTTTTATTCTTACGAAGCTGAGCGTATACGTCCTCTTTGAGGTTTAAGTACCCTTCTGCAGTACGAACACCGTTAAGGTACTTGTTCATACCGCCTACGCTCTCAGAAATAGACATCTCATTATCATTAAGGATAATGATAAAGTTAGTCTCCAATTTGGCTGCATTATTAAGGGCTTCATAGGCAAGTCCGCCAGTAAGAGATCCATCACCGATAACAGATACTACTGTGTAGTCATCCTGCTGAAGATCTCTAGCCTTGACCATTCCAAGGCCTGCTGAAATAGAGGTTGAGCTGTGACCTGTGTCAAAACAGTCTGTATCGCTCTCACATCTTTTGGGGAAACCACTGATTCCGCCGTACTGACGAAGAGTACTGAATTTATCTTTCCTGCCAGTAAGGATCTTGTGAGTGTATGACTGGTGCCCTACATCCCATATTATCTTGTCTTCTGGAAGATCTAAAGCTACATGGAGAGCCATTGTAAGCTCAACCGTTCCAAGGTTAGAAGCTAAGTGTCCACCTGTGATTGAAAGGTTGTCTATCAAAAACTCTCTGATCTCCTGTGCAAGTTCAGGATATTTATTTGCAGGAATATTCTTTATATCTCCAGTTTTATTTATCTGATCAAGCAGCATGTTCATCTACCATCCATCATTTCTTTCTATAGATCAAATACTGAAAGAGCTCATCCAAAAATGTGTTTTCAAAGCCATGATCACTAAGTATCTTGGAGGCCTCATCAGAGAGTTCTTTTACCTTGTTAGAAGCTCCCTCCATGCCATAAAGGCTCACATAGGTGCTCTTTCCGTTCTTTTCATCTGAACCGATCGGTTTACCAAGTTCTTCCTGATTTCCAACTATATCAAGGATATCATCCTGAATCTGGAATGCAACTCCTACGCAACTTCCAGCCTTCTCAATGGCCTCTACAGCACTTTCATCTGCTCCGCCAAGGATCGCTCCTATCATAAGACTGCTCTCAATGAGAGCTCCTGTCTTGTTCTCATCTATATAACTTAAGGTATCCTTCATCTCCTCATCAGGGATATCCGTCTTGTTCTCTGCTACGATGTCAGCGCACTGACCACCTACCATGCCATAGATTCCAGCCTTGGTAGCAAGGACTTTAAGAGCCTTAAGGTATCTTTTTTGTCCGTCAAAAGAATCTGAAACTGAGCCTGCAATTGCTGTCTCAAAAGCAAGGTTTAATAGGCCATCACCAGCAAGTGTTGCCATACCTGCGCCATATACTGCATGAGTAGTCTTTCTGCCTCTTCTGTACTCATCGTTGTCCATAGCTGGAAGATCATCGTGCACAAGTGAATAGGTGTGTATCATCTCCATTGCTGCCATAAAAGGCTCTACCACCTTAAGATCAGCATCTGCTCCAGCAAAAAGGCGATAGGACTCCATCATCATGATAGGTCTAAGTCTCTTGCCTCCTGCTAAAAGGCTGTAATTCATAGCCTCAATAACAGTCTTTGCATAACCTTCCTCTTTTGGAAGATACTTTTTTAATATATTCTCAACTTCTGATACTCGCTCTTTGAGGCGACTTTCAAAGCCTTCGCTCTTCATTACTCAAAATCCTCCAGACTGCCATTTTCTGCTATCTTCTGAACCTTGAGTTCAACCTCTTCTATAGCCTCGTGGCAATTCTTAAGTAGTTTCATGCCTTCCTGATACTCTTTAAAAGAATCTTCTAAAGAGATGTCATCTTTTTCAAGAGCATGGATCTTTTCTTCAATTTTGCTGAAAGCCTCTTCTACAGAGAGCTTTTCTTTTTTATCCTCAGTCTTCTTGGCTGCCATACGCATTTTCCTCAGTTTCTATAACCTTAGCCTTGATAGTTCCATCTGTTACGTAGATTGAAAGCTTGTCATCCTTGTGAATGTCCTTGATGCTCCTTACGTTGCTACCATCTTCACCAGCCACATAGGAATATCCACCCTTCAATCTATCAAGTGGTGACAGGCCCTTTAATTTCTCGATATCAATATTAAGCCTGTGCCTATAATCTGTAAGCTTCCTATCCATAAGAGACTGCAGAGTATCTGCAAATCCGTCTAGTCTAAGGAGCTTATCTCTTATCTTGCCCTGAGGGCTTAAAAGTCTCAAGGACTCTTTATATCTGTCCATCAGGAGCTTCTTGCTGTTTAACTTATTTTCCATGCTCCTATGAAGGGTAAAAGAGTAATCCTCTATATCCTGCACGAATCTGTTATATTCGAATACTGCAATTTCTGCAGCAGCTGAAGGCGTAGGAGCCCTTCTGTCTGAAACATAATCTGCTATTGTAGTATCTGTCTCATGACCAACTGCAGATATAATAGGAATTGGACAATCAAAGATTGCCTGGGCGACTATTTCCTCATTGAATGCCCAAAGATCTTCTATAGAACCTCCGCCACGGCCAACAATGATAACATCAACCTGTTTCCTGGATAAAGTCTCAATTCCTCTGACAATACTCTCGGAAGCCTTCTCACCTTGAACTATGGCAGGATAAAGAATTATCTGAATATGCGGATTTCTGCGTGTCGCTACATTTATAATATCCCGCACAGCTGCACCAGTTGGAGCTGTAACTATGCCAAGAGTCCTGATATATGATGGAATAGGCTGTTTGTATTCTTCTGCAAACATGCCCTGTTCCAGTAGCTTTTGTTTTAATTCTTCAAATTTCTCATAAAGAGCTCCAGCTCCATCAAGTTCTATCTGTCTTGCATAAAGCTGATATTTGCCATCTCTTTCATATACATCAACTGTTCCGCTAGCCTTGACCTGCTGACCTTCCTTCATCTGAAACTTAAGGCCGCCTCTGTCTCTATCACCACGGAACATCACACAAGAAATAGCACCACCTGCATCCTTCAACGTAAAATAAATATGTCCAGATGAGTGGTACTTTAAATTACTGACCTCTCCTTTAATAGTAAGTGACTTAAGGAGAAAGTCCTGAGTAAACATATTCTTTATATAAGAATTAACCTGTGTGACTGTATATTCACTGCGCAAATTTTGCTAACACTCCATTTACAAAAGCGGATGAGCCATCCTGACCAAACTTCTTGGCAAGTTCAACTGCCTCGTTAATAGCAACACCCGTAGGTACTGTATCATCATATTTGATCTCATAGATAGCAAGACGGATGATAGTGAGCTCAACCTTAGCCATTCGGCTTGTATCCCAGCCAGAAGTTTCCTTGTTGATAGCTTCATCTATCTCTGGAAGCTTTTCTGCTATCTTCTCGTATTTTTCTCTAACGTAATCGGCATCAGCCTTAGAGAACTCGTGATCACTAGTCTCTGTGAAGAGTTCCTCCTGCTCTGCCATATCTTCTTTTGAATTAAATTCAACACGAAAGAGCAGCTTGAATACCTGCTCCCTCAGTTCTGTTCTATTCATCATACTTTCATTCCTATCTTATGCCTTTGGCATTGTAATTCCGGCGATCCTAATATTAACATCAGTAACTTCAAGTCCTGTCATGTTCTCAATTGAAGCCTTAACACGAGTCTGAACCTGCTGACATGTAGCTGGAATATTGAATCCATAAGCCATCATAAGTGCAAGATCAACCTTTACCTCTGACTGACCAACAACAACCTTCGCACCCTTTGCAAGATTCTTGCGGCTAACCTTTTCAAGAACATCACTTGTATAATTACCAGCCATAGCAGATACGCCTTCAACCTCAAGGGCTGCAAGAGCTGCGATTCTAGCAACTACGTCATCTGCGATCTTAACTGATCCAACCTCTGCAATTTCTTTTCCCATAATTGTCACCTCAATAAACACATTAATAATCTAATTCATTATACAGTATATCATAATCAATTCGCATCAATCCAGAATATTATAGTCCTGGTCTCAGCAAATGTGGTATATGACACGCTGCTGGTATCACCCTGAAGCACATCAAAGACGCCTTTATTAGTAATGAGCTGTTCAAAGATACTATCGTAAACCTCTTTGGTAGCGCACTTCATTGTTACGTTATTACTTCCATCCTTGTATCTTCTGTCAAAGAGGTCCTTGATAAGAGACATCTCTGCTGACTTAAAATACTCATCTTCTCTTACATAGTAGTTGTCTGTCATGCTACTGCAAACAGGCATATCTATAAGATCTGAAATATGATGTGTCTTGCCGATATCATCAGAAGTAACACACAGATAGTCGTAATTTACTGCAGGAAGCTTGGTAGCATCAGCAGTTTCGCCGTTACTGGTCTGATAAGAAGAATCTCCCCAGGTAACATCTACATAGTAATATGTTCCATTACACTGAACCAGGTTCCAAGCGTGTCTCACACCCTTTGAACTCTTGGTATCAACTGTTCCTGTAACTAGTGTGCACTTGATCCCAATCTTATTAAGAAGATACTGCGCTGCCTTGGCGTATCCATTGCATACACTCTTGCCATTTATAAATACTGAGCAGATATTCTGATTGTCCTCTGCATCAAGATCATAATCAGTATTAGTGATCAGATACTCATAAATATATTTAATAGCGTAGTATTCATCTTCAGAAGAAGGTGCATTGGTAAGGCACTTATTTACTGCATCGTTTATCTTAGCTTTTTTGTCTGCAACCTGCTCTGGTGTGTATGTATAGTTACCTGTAAAGGTGATCATCTCAATGACATCGCCTCTTGTGTGGTTCGTATACTGATACCCATCCACATAAAAGATCTCCGGATGATCCATCATTACATAGTCAAAGATCAGTTCTACAGCTTCATCACTGGTTGTTGAAACCAGTATATCTAAAGCCTGGTTTTCGAGTATTGTCAGGATCTCAGCATAAAGAGTCTTGCCTTCATTTGTAAGGCGCTCGTAAGCATAGAGTCCTTCCTGCTTCTTTTTGATGGTCTCTAAGTTAGAATCTGTAAGTCCTATGGCCTCTCTAGCAGCTTTCAGTTCCTTCTCAGATACTGAGCCAGAAACTTTTTTGTTACTGTACTCTGCCGTTGTGGTCTGATCTGGTTCTGCAGGTGCTTCATCTTCTGAGGTAAAAGAAGCTCCTTCATCCGCTTCAGCAGATGTGCTGACAGTAGCACTACTATTAACAGCTACATCTTCAGAGACATAATAGGTCCCATCAGAAGATGCCTCACTAGTACTATCTGAGGCATCCTTCATCCCTAGGGACTCAAGATACTCATCTATACTAGAAAACTGGCATCCAGACAAAAGCCCGCAAGATAACACCCCGGCTAATGTTAAAGCGATAAATTTCCTCAAAAACTTATCCTGACTTATCAATGCTTTCCTCCAGACTTAGTTCTTTTTGAACTCAGACAAAACAAGTCCTTTATTACGCTCCATTGTCATGCCGACACTCCACTCGTTAATGAAAAGAAGAAGTGGTCTGTCATGCATATCCTTGATCTTCTTCATGTCAGATGTTCCTACAAGTGAAGACATATCAACATCCTCATTATCAACCCATCTGATGTACTCATATGGAAGATTCTCAAGAATTATATCTACATTGTACTCACTTTGAAGTCTAAACTTCAATACGTCAAACTGAAGTACACCTACAACACCAACGATTATCTCTTCGAGACCTGTGTTGTACTCCTGGAATATCTGAATAGCACCTTCCTGAGCAATCTGAGTGATACCCTTAACGAACTGCTTTCTCTTCATGGTATCAACCTGACGTACTCTTGCAAAATGTTCAGGAGCGAATGTAGGAATTCCCTCGTATACGATATTTTCCTTTGGCATACATACTGTATCACCGATTGAGAAGATACCTGGATCAAATACACCCATGATATCTCCAGCATAAGCTTCGCTCAGAATCTTTCTCTCATCAGCCATAAGCTGCTGAGGCTGTGAAAGACGCATTATCTTGCCGCTCTGAACATGCTTAACTTCATTGTTGGCATCATATCTACCAGAACAGATTCTCATGAAGGCTACTCTGTCTCTATGAGCCTTGTTCATATTAGCCTGAATCTTGAATACAAATGCTGAGAAATCTCTCTCCATAGGATCAATAACTTCTCCATCAGAAGAAGTACGTCCTGTAGGTGGTGTGGCCATCTTGAGGAAGTGGTGAAGGAAAAGCTCAACACCAAAGTTCTGAAGAGCTGAACCAAAGAATACTGGTGTAAGCTCACCTGCTCTAACCTTCTCAAGGTCATACTCTGCACCAGCTCCATCTAAAAGCTCGATCTCGCCCTGGAGCTTTTCAAATGCATCCTGGCCTACCATGCTGTCGATTCCAGCCTTGTCATCTAAGGAGATGAATGTCTCTTTACCTTCCTTGGTACCCTTCTGAGTCTCTGAGAAAGTAACGATATGTCCTTCTCTTCTGTCATATATTCCCTTAAAGTTCTTACCTGAACCAATTGGCCAGTTCATAGGGCATGTAGCAATACCAAGGTTATTCTCGATATCATCAAGAAGATCAAAGGTATCCATAGCATCTCTATCAAGCTTGTTGATAAATGTAAAAATAGGAATATGGCTCATTGCACAGACTTTGAAAAGCTTTCTGGTCTGAGCCTCTACACCCTTACTAGCATCGATAACCATGACTGCTGAGTCAGCCGCCATAAGTGTTCTATATGTATCCTCTGAGAAATCCTGGTGTCCAGGTGTATCAAGGATATTGATGCAGCAATCCTCATAATTGAACTGAAGAACTGAAGAAGTAACTGAGATACCTCTCTGCTTCTCAATCTCCATCCAGTCAGATACTGCATGCTTGGCTGTAGCCTTACCCTTAACAGATCCAGCCTGATTGATCGCTCCACCATAGAGAAGGAACTTCTCAGTAAGTGTAGTCTTACCAGCATCAGGATGTGAAATGATAGCAAAGGTACGACGCTTATTAATCTCGCTAATTGTTTCTTTTGTATTACTCATCTCTTAATTCCTTAAATAATAAACTAAACAAACTCAAGTCTTAAATTATATAAATCAGCTCATCACTTAATATTTATTAAATAAGCTCATCTCTTAATATTTATTAAATAAGCTCAAATATTAACTTAGTTAACTGTTACGAAAATAAAACGCAAGGCAATATACTTGCACAATTTGGCTGCTTTAGAAAACGTTGGTACTTAGGCGTCGTCTTTTGACGCCTTAGTACCACTACGTTTTCTATAGAGTGAGAACGTCAGTCAAATGGGCAAGAATATTCCTTGCGTTAAGTTCCGCTAATTCAGTCCTTAGGGCAATCTTTAATTGAGAAGCTGATACGTCCCATCTTGTCCTTGCCGAGGCAGATTACTTTTACTGTATCGCCAAGTGTAAGAACATCCTCTACATGGTCGATTCTCTCCTTAGAGATCTTGCTGATATGAACCATGCCTTCCTTACCAGGAGCAAACTCTACGAATGCACCAAACTCCTTGATGCTTACAACCTTACCTGTAAAGATCTGATCCTTCTCAAAGTCAGTAACGATAACATTGATCATGTTAACTGCTTCTGCGATCTTGTCCTGATCTTCTCCGCAAACTGAAACCTTACCGTCATCTGTGATGTCGATCTTAACGCCTGTACGAGCGATGATCTCGTTGATTGTCTTACCTCTCTGTCCAACTACATCACCAATCTTCTCAGGATCGATCTGGAGAGAAACAATCTTAGGAGCGTACTTAGATACTTCCTTACGAGGCTCGGCAATAGCCTTGCTCATGCACTCATCCATAATGAATAATCTAGCTTCACGGCACTGTGCAATAGCTGTCTCAACGATAGGCTTTGTAAGACCGTGGATCTTGATATCCATCTGAATAGCTGTGATACCATCTTTTGTACCAGTTACCTTGAAGTCCATATCTCCAAAGAAGTCCTCAAGTCCCTGGATATCTGTAAGAACGATGAAATCGTCATCTGTATCGCCTGTTACAAGTCCGCATGAGATACCAGCAACCATCTTCTTGATAGGAACACCAGCAGCCATAAGTGACATGCATGATGCACATGTAGAAGCCATTGATGTTGATCCGTTAGACTCAAATGTCTCTGATACTGCACGGATTGCATATGGGAACTCTTCAACGCTAGGAAGAACTGGAAGAAGTGCTCTCTCTGCAAGAGCTCCGTGTCCGATCTCTCTACGTCCTGGTCCTCTTGAAACCTTTGTCTCACCTACTGAGTAAGCAGGGAAGTTGTACTGGTGTACATATCTCTTGTCTGCAGCAAATGCATCAAGACCTTCAACCTTCTGAGCCTCTGAAAGAGGAGCAAGTGTTACAACGTCACAGATCTGTGTCTGTCCACGAGTGAACATAGCACTTCCGTGTACTCTAGGAATAAGGTCAACCTCAGCTGAAAGAGGTCTGATCTGCTTGATATCACGTCCGTCTGGTCTCTTGTGATCCTTTAAGATCATCTTACGAACTGTCTTTTTCTCATACTGGTAGATTGCTTCACCAAGGATAGCAAGCCACTCTTCGTTATCAGCAAACTTTTCTGTAAGTCTGTCTGTGATCTCTGAGATATTGTTCTCTCTTGTCTGCTTGTCGTCTGTGAATACAGCCTTCTCCATTTCTTCTGGAGGAACAACTTCCTTGATAGCTGCAAAGAGCTCTTCAGGAACTGCACAGCTTGTGTACTCGTGCTTTGGCTTACCAACTTCTGCTACGATACCCTTGAAGAACTCGATGATCTGAAGGTTAACATCATGAGCCTTGTAGATAGCTTCCTTCATCTTCTCTTCTGGGATCTCATTAGCACCAGCCTCGATCATGATAACCTTCTGTCCTACAGATGCAACTGTAAGCTTGAGGTCACCTGTGTTCCACTGCTCCTGAGTTGGGTTTACGATAAGCTCACCATCGATCATACCTATCTGTGTCATAGCACATGGGCCATCGAAAGGAATATCTGAAATTGAAACTGAAATTGATGCACCAAGCATAGCAAGAAGCTCAGGTCTGCACTGAGGATCTACTGCCATAACCATAGTCTCGATTGTTACATCATTTCTGTAATCCTTAGGGAAAAGAGGTCTCATAGGTCTGTCGATAACGCGGCTTGTAAGAATAGCGTTCTCTGAAGGCTTGCCCTCTCTCTTGTTGTATCCACCTGGGAATTTACCTACTGCATAAAACTTCTCACCGTACTCTACTGAGAGTGGGAAGAAATCGATTCCGTCTCTTGGCTTAGCTGATGCTGTTGCTGTACAAAGAACTGTTGTGTCACCGTACTGCATGAATGCGCATCCGTTTGCCTGTTTTCCTACTTTACCGATCTCTACCTTAAGGGTACGACCAGCAAGTTCCATTGAATAAGTCTTTACCATTATTTTCTCCTTCTACTGCCCATCCGCAGTCCATCATCCGCAAAAACGCTTCAGGTGCGTGTGCAGTTTAAACATTTATTATGATATATGGTTTTCAAGGTCATAATAAAAATCACGAAGACATAATCTTTATTATAACTTTGAACCCATATACCTAGTGCACTTTAGTAAAAATTGAAAAGACGGAATAAGCCGATGTGACTCAGCCATATCCCGTCTTTATAGTTCACAGAATTATTTTCTAAGACCAAGGTCAGCGATGAGCTTACGATAAGCTTCGATGTCCTTCTTCTTAAGGTATCCAAGAAGGCTACGTCTCTGACCAACCATCTTAAGAAGACCTCTTCTTGAGTGGTGATCCTTAGGGTTCTTTGAAAGGTGATCGTTGAGCTCCTTGATTCTCTCTGTAAGGATAGCTACCTGTACCTCTGGTGAACCTGTGTCGCCAGCTGTTCTAGCAAACTTGTTGATAACTTCTGTTTTCTTTTCCTTTGTAATCATTGTTACATTCTCCTTTTTTCTGGAAATCCGCCATATACACAGATAAAGGTTGGAGTATCCTTAATCCGAGTACTGGTAGTTTCTGTTACTATTTATTACTGATATTTTGTCAGCAACTATAGTATGTTAGCATAAATTTGTCTTTATGTAAAGTCAAACTTAACCTAAGTCAATATTAGGCATTGGGATCTCGAAAGGCTTCTTTTCCTCTTCCTCAGCCTTAAGGAATTCGTAAGGTTCACAGTGCTGCATACCAGCTACGATGTTCATAGGGATCATCTTGATAGCACTGTTAAATACTGTAACATTGCTGTTGTAGATTCTTCTCTGAGCAAAGAGTGTCTCTTCTGTCTCAGTGATAACCTTCTGAAGGTTAAGGAACTGCTCAGATGACTGAATCTGAGGATAGTTCTCAGCTACTGCATTGATCACGCCCATAGACTTTGTAAGATTTGAATCAAGCTGAGCGATTTCCTTTGAATTCATACCTGAACGATATTTGCAGCTCTCAAGGAGGACCTTCTGTTCTGCGCTAAGTACTGTTGCTGCTGCTGCATAGCATGACTTAACTGACTGTGCTCTCTTCTGGCAAGCTACATCGATGTTACTAAGTGCTTCATCTACTTTGTTCTTTAAAACAATGAGTTTGTTGTTTGTTCTAACATACCAACCGATAAAGATCAGTAAAAATGCTCCTACTCCTACTATAGCTTTAACTAAATAAGCTGCGTTATTAACTGTTTGTGCTGTCTGCTGTACGTCCATTTTTTAAGCTCCTTTTTTTCTTGTTGTAAAATCTTCTTTATCAAGTTCAAGCCCATCAATATAAGTTCTGATGAAATCATCAATACCCCTACACTTTTTGATTGCTCTTTTGATATTCTTTTTCTTACGTGGAGGTGCACTTATATCCACCCAGGTACTTGACTCATTCTGAGTATATAAGTATCCATTCATGAATAAGAGCATGAATTTTTTTGCCCACTTTTTTGATCTAAGTGAATCATAAAAATCTCTGATTCTCATGATATGTCTTGGATTAAGAAGCATAAATGCTCCAAGTTCTTCGTTTGTAATTACCTTAAACTGTTTATTAAATATAATGTCATCAGTTTCAATAGCAATCGCTCCGTCCTTTTTCAGAGGAATGAACTCCTTCTCACCCACTTCAACATAACCAAGAAAATCATCTGGAAGCTTGATTTCTATATAATTCATAGCATTAGACCAGCGATCATCTGTCCCAAAAAGGTTAGAAGACTTTTCACTTCCTGTGTCTGCATATTTCTTGTACTGAACAAGGTTGTAATCAAGCCCTTTGTAACTGCCACTAATCTGTAAACGAGGCATAATCTGCTTGGTTCCACCATCAAAGAATGATGTTCGTGCATGATCTTCAAAACCAAATCCAAGAGATGCAATATTAAATACAGTTTTGCGACCTGGAACCTCTTTCTCTATTCCATCAGGGCCTGTAACACCTTTCCTTATTCTATCAAGACAATGATATTTACTATACTCTCTTGAATAGGAAACATTTTTTACACCAAGATCTGGTTCAAATGCTCTGAAAATGCAATCTGCTGCTGACAGGTCTTTTGCCATACTGATTCCAAAGCGTATTTCATCAACAAAATGCAAGTTGAGTCCAATCGCAAATAATGTAGCTAAGACTTTAACCCACCATGGAATTGGAGCAAAAATATCTCCCAAAATGACTACCACAGTGATCAGAAATATAGCAAGTAAATACCACTTTTCTTTTTCACGTGGCTCTAAGATTTCCTCTGCAGTATAGAGGCATCTTTCTTCCCCAACATTTTTCTCCTGCGCCATTTCTCCTCCTTTATTAGCTCCTATTTTGTTACTATTTTTGTAACAAGCAGTAACAGTTTCTTAATTATATATACATAGCCTTAATAAATCAAGGCTTAATTATGATCTTTCAATCTACGTATGCACATAAAAAGAGAGCTAAACTGTTATGCTTAGCTCTCTTTAAGGTTAGTGTAATTATTCTGTGTAATCAGGAGCGTCATCCATAACAATAGCTGCAATAATGTAAGCGCCGATGCCAACTCCGCCGCCGAATGTTGTAAGTGCCCATACAAGTCTTACAACTGTAGGATCAATTCCAAAATACTCGGCAATGCCTCCGCATACTCCACAGATTTTTCTATTATTGCTTTTATATAATTTCTTTCCGTCCATGTCCACCCTCCAAAAAAATGAATGTATAAAAAACTAAAACACTAAAGCAGCATCGCTTGTGTTACTACTGATTATATTATCAGTAGTTTTTCCTTCAAATAGTAAATTCAGCAAATGAAGGTATATTATTTTTCTTTTTTGGCAAATTAGCTATCTTTTTACTCTACACTATTGATCAAGGCAAAGATTTCCTCTTTTATCTTCTGATTTACCAAAAGAGCATTCTCTCTTGAATCCTGGTTTGAATAGAAATAGAACTTTATCTTTGGTTCTGTTCCTGAAGGTCTGATAGCAAACCATGAACCATTATCAAGGAATAATCTGATAGCATTCTGAGCTGGAATATCCTCATATCCGCCAATATAGTCGATAACCTTATCAACCTTAGCGCCAGCAACAGATGTAGGAAGATTTTCTCTAAAGTACTTCATCATACGCTGTATACGCTGTGCTCCAGGAATACCCTCAAGGACGATATTTGGTTCATCCTCTGCAAAGAATCCGTATTTAGCGTAGATTTCCTGAAGGACATCCCAGAGTGTCTTGCCCTGCTTTCTATAATATGCTGCAGCTTCTGCAACAAGCATACCTGCTGAGATACCATCTTTATCTCTGATATCCTCACAAACTGCGTATCCAACAGACTCCTCATATCCAAAGAGGTATGTATAACCATTCTCGTGAAGATATGGGATCTTACCGCAGATATTCTTAAATCCTGTAAGTGTCTCAAACATCTCTACGCCATAAGCCTTAGCCATGATAGTAGAAAGAGTTGATGTAACGATAGACTTTACCATTGCTCCCTTTTGAGGAAGTGTGCCAGCGTCTTTTCTACCCTCTAATACATAGTTAACAAGAAGGTATCCAGTCTGATTACCATTAAGAGGGATATAATTGCCATCTGCGTCTCTGATCTCAATAGCAAATCTATCTGAGTCTGGGTCTGTAGCCATTAAGAGCTCTGCTCCAAATTCCTTACCATACTTCTCACTAAGCTTGAATGCCTTAGGATCTTCTGGGTTAGGATATCCAACTGTTGTAAAGTCTGGATCAGGATTCTCCTGTTCTGGAATGATCTTCCAGTTGTTGAAGCCCCTATCTGTGAGCATCTGTCTAAATGGAATAGAACCGCATCCATTAAGTGGTGTATAAACAAGAGGAATAGAAAGGTCAAGCTCGTCTCCCTCATGAATAGCCATCTTTTCGATCTTATCAAGGTATTCTCTGTCGTACTCTTCACCAAGGATCGTGATCTTACCTTCTTTTACAAGAGCATCGAAATCACCAGTCTTGATGCCATTCCAGATATCAACAGCATTGATCTTCTCTGTCATGCCATCTGCGATCTCAGATGAAACCTGGCATCCATCATCCCAATATGCCTTGTAGCCGTTGTATTCTCTAGGATTGTGTGAAGCAGTAATGTTGATTCCAGATACTGTTCCAAGGCGTCTGATCATAAAAGCAAGCTCTGGTGTAGGTCTAAGATCAGGGAATGTGTAAACCTTGATACCATTTGTTGCAAATATACCAGCTGCAAGCTTAGAGAACTCTTTTGAAAAATGTCTTGGATCATGAGCGATGATAACGCCCTTTTCCATGTTCTCTTTACCAGAAGCTACGATATAATCAGCAATACCCTGTGAAGCCTTGCCGACAGTCAAAAAGTTCATTCTATTAGTTCCAGCGCCTACCTTACCACGAAGTCCTGCTGTGCCAAATGCAAGATCCTGGTAAAAGCGCTCTTCAATATCTTTGTCATCATCCCCTATCTGAAGGAGCTCTGCCTTTAATGGATCGCCATCAGAAAGGTTTGTAAGCCATTCATTATATCTTTCTTTGTAATTCATTTATTAAACCTCCTTAATGAATTATTCGATTCAAATACTATTTTAACATATAAACATTTTTATATGAGTGATGATCCTTTTAATACAAGTATCCACACAAATATGGTGAAAATACTAAGAATTGTTGAAACTACCACGTATTCACCCGCAAGATCAGCGTCTCCATCCATACTCTGTGCCATAGGATATGATGCCGCTGCAACAGGGGTTGCAAACATGCAAAATACAACAAAAAGCTGAGCGCCTCTAAATCCGATCATAGACATGATAGTCACTATGATGCTTGGTATCACAAGGAGCTTAAGTCCTGTTCCTATAGCAATTGGCTTTGCATTTTTCTTCATATCAGAAGCTTTAAGAGTTCCTCCTAGTACAAAAAGAGATAAAGGAGTTGCCATATTGCAAAGCTGAGATATAGGTCCTGTAAGGCATCCAGGCATCTTAAGAGGGAGCATATTAAAAACGATACCTGCAATAGCACCTATGATAAGGGGATTCTTTAGGATATTTTTTACCAGCACATTTGGTGATACTGAGCCGCCTCTAAAATACTCTAGGATTGCAACAGAAGTGATGTTATAAAGAGGCACGATAAAGGCTACCATGATACTTGCCATTACCACACCCTCTTTGCCGAATACGCTCTCTGTAAGAGGAATTGCAAAAAGAACTGAGTTACTCCTAAAGATTGCCTGCATTATAACGCCGCGTCTTGAATTTTCTTTTTCAAATAAAGGAACAATGAAAAACACGGCGAATATGACCACAAGGGTGGCTGCAAAAGCAAAGCCTACATATCCCGCGCCCTTAAGCTCAGTAAAGTCCACATCATAGAGATTGTTGAACATTATAAATGGGAAAAAGACGTTAAATACTACTCCATTTAGTTCTTTTAAAAACTTTTCTTGTACAAGTCCTATTCTCCTAGATATAACTCCAAGAAGGATGTAAACAATAAAGGGTATTACTGCATTTGTAGCGATTATCAGATTTTCCATTGCTGTCCCAGCCTTAATTATTTTGCCGCTAGCTTAAGATCACTTTCTATTTGAGCCTTAAGCTGATCTATACTGTCAAACTTCATTTCTGGTCTCAAAAAATCTTTGAGCTTTACTTCTATTGTCTTACCATAAACATCTTCGTCAAAATCATAGATATAGGTCTCCACACCTACCTTCTCATGCTCTGAAATAGTAGGCTTTCTGCCAATATTAGTCATGCCCTTATATTCGCAGCCATCTATCACAACGAGGCTACTATATACGCCAAATGGAGGAAGGAGCTTATTGTCAGGAGGAAGAATATTAACTGTAGGAACACCTATTGTATGACCAATATGTCTTCCGTGCTCAACGATTCCGCTGATACTGTAGTCATAACCCAGAAGCCTTCTGACCATATCCATATCTCCGTCTGAGACAACGTTTCTAACTCTTGTGGAGCTTACTTCTTCGCCGTCCATCATAACCTTATCAATGAGCCATAAGTCAAATCCAAGCTCCTTACTTAAGTTCTTGAGTAGGAACTGATTGCCGCTTCCCTTGTCGCCAAAAGAGACATCGGTACCCGCAGCGATATACTTGGCCTTTAGATCATCTACCAGAATGTTTCTGACAAAATCCTCTGGTGGTGTTGCTGCTGTATTCTCAGTAAGTGGGAACTCTACAAGAATATCGATTCCCATCTTCTCAAAGGCTCTTCTCTTTTCATTTCTGGTAAAGAGCTGTCTTACTGTGTGCCCTACAAAAAACTCCTCAGGCGATGGCTCAAAAGTAAATACTGTAGCTTTAAGGCCATTTTTCTTTTGCTCAAGGATCATATCAAGGAGCTTTTTGTGACCTAAATGTATGCCATCAAATTTGCCCATTGCTATGGCTGTTTTTTCATTTATATTCAGTTCATCAAGTCTTGTGATTATCTGCATCTTTTTATATCTCATTTCTCAAAAAAGAACTTGTCCACCTTGAACATCTTAGTTCTTGAATCATATTTGTATATTCCAAAGAAAGTCTCATCTTCGGCGTATACTCTGATCATATTGCCATCTTCAAGCATCTCTTCGAGATACTCTGTATCATTAACACCCTCAGGATCTTCATTTATGATGTTGTCCTTCCTGAAGCTATTACCATTTTCCAAAAGCACTCTGGCTGAATCCTTGACGTGAACTTTATCAAGGTCTCTAAAGATAAACTCTGGAGACTGGATATTGTCAATCAAAGTACCATCATCTCTCATCTGCTCAATCTGAGACAACGTAAAAGCTGTCTCAAGATTAAAAGCACCTACCCTCGTCCTTGTAAGATGCTGCATTGCTGCCCCGCATCCAAGGCGAAGGCCAATATCTTGGCACAAAGTCCTGATATAGGTTCCCTTAGAGCACTTTACTTCCATAGTAAACATATGCTCATCTTCTAAATGTGAATCATCTAAAATGGTTATGGCATCTATATGGATCTTTCTTGGTTTTCTTTCAACTTCGATTCCTTCTCTTGCTAGTTCATAGAGTTTTTTGCCATCCTGCTTGATAGCTGAAAACATAGGAGGAATCTGGTCATAATCTCCAACAAAGGCCTTAACCGCCTCGTGGAGCTCCTCTTTGGTCACATTAACCTCTGATGATTCAAGTACATTGCCAGACATATCCTGGGTATCAGTTATAACACCCAATCTGCATACAGCAATGTACTCCTTGTCATGATCTGTAAGCATCTCAACAAGCTTGGTTCCTGTGCCAAGGCATACTACCAAAACACCCACAGCATCAGGATCAAGAGTTCCTGTGTGGCCAATCTTTCTCTGATGAAGAATGCCCCTAAGCTTTGCTACGACATCATTTGACGTAAAGCCAGGTTCCTTATATATATTTATTAATCCGTTATACTGGTTCATATTTTTCCTATCCAATGTGATAAAACAAGCCACAAGACATAACAACATATCTTGTGGCTATTATTCATGTGATCAATCAAACAGCTGCTGGTGTATATATTTAGTAATGTTATTGATTACGTCATGCTGTGTTCCATTCACTGTGCAGCCTGCTGCTCTCTGATGGCCACCACCTCCGAAGAGCTGGGCAATCTTGGAAACATCAACTGCTCCATTACTGCGAAGGCTCACCTTGTAGGCCAAAGGCTCAATCTCATACATAAACACAGAACAATCAACTCCAATAGTAAGGAGCATCTGATTGACTATACCATCAAGGTCACTGCTGACAGCTCCATAGAACTCCATTGTCTGCTTGGAAACAACAGATACGATACATCTGCCATCCATAAGCATGATGCTTTCCAAAAGAGTTCTTCCAAGGATCTGATTCTGCATATAGGTCTTTTCATAAAAAACATGATCTATAAGACTTCCAAAATCAAAGCCGTAGGAAATAAGTTCTGCCGCAACTTTCATGGTCTTTGGAGAAGTATTGTTATACTTGAAAACTCCAGTGTCTGTGACCATTCCAGTATAAAGAGTCTTGGCTATATCAATATCAAGTTTGCTATTATCGATCACATCATAAACAAGCTCACAGGCTGAACTAGCTGTAGGAACAATGTAGTTCTCATGACCAGTTCCCTGATTGCTGATATGATGGTCGATGTTAACAACCTTCCTGGCATTATCAACAAAGGTTTCTGCCTTACCAGTTCTGTCTTTGCCACAATCAAGAACAATAAAAAGATCGTAGCTGTCTACATCTGTTGTGAACTCATGATTTACCTTATCAACATCTTTGATAAAGGTAAGTTCTGCTGGTATACTCTCAAGAAAAACGTCAATCTTGGCATCTGGATAGCATTTGGACAAATACTGATACATGCCCATACAAGAACCGACGCAATCTCCATCTGGCCTTATATGACCGCTGATACCGACAGTCTTTACACCTTCCATTAGCTGATCGATTTTCATTCTTCCTCCTCAAAAGAGTCATCATCTGCAGAGTCTTCTAACTCATCCTCGATGTCCTCTCCACGAGCTGCTCTAGCCTCATTGTCCTTGGCTGTAACCTCATCGATTATCTTGGACATATTGATAGCATACTCAATAGAATCATCCATGATAAATCTAAGCTCTGGAGTATATCTCATGTTGAGCTGCTTGGCTACTGTGCTACGGATATAACCTGCTGCACTCTTAAGACCTTCTGCAGTTCTAAGTCTATCCTCGTCATTACCCATAACAGTCACCCAAACCTTGCATGTCTTAAGGTCAGGGGCAACCTCTACATCCATAACGGATGTAAAGGGACTGATCCTTGGGTCTTTACTATAACGGATTGCTTCAGAAATAACCTTCTGAACCTCGCCATTAATTCTTTTATTTTTATTACTGTTTTTACGCATTTTACTCTCCTGTTAATAGGAAGTTCTGCTCTCGCATCAGGTTCTAGGAACCTCTACCATCTCGTAAGCCTCTACCATATCGCCTTCATGAAGCTGATCGAAACCGTCAAATACAAGACCACACTCGAAGCCTTCCTTAACTTCCTTGACGTCATCCTTGAATCTCTTAAGAGATGCAAGATCACCTTCGAAGATCTGCTCGCCGTCTCTAGAGATACGAACCTTACAATCCTTCTTGATGACACCGTCCTTAACGAAGGAACCAGCGATGTTACCAACCTTAGAAGCCTTGAAGATCTGTCTAACTTCTGCATGACCAGTAACTCTCTCCTCATAGATAGGAGCAAGCATACCCTTCATAGCATACTCAATCTCTTCGATAGCCTGGTAGATAACCTTGTAAAGCTTGATCTCAACGCCTTCATGCTCAGCCATGCTCTTAGCTGTTGCATCAGGACGAACATCAAATCCGATGATGATAGCGCTAGATGCAGCTGCAAGAGTTACATCTGACTCGTTGATAGCACCAACACCACCGTGAATAACCTTAACAACTACCTCATCATTTGAAAGCTTAAGAAGACTCTGCTTGAGGGCCTCTACGCTACCCTGAACGTCAGCCTTGATGATGATGTTAAGTTCCTGAAGTCTACCCTCTTCGATCTTGGAGTAGAGATCATCAAGAGACATCTTAGCCTTTGTCTCTTCGATAAGATCCTTCTTGTGCTGCTGAAGGTATGTATTAGCATACTGCTTGGCCTGCTTGTCAGTCTCATGTCCAAGGAATACCTCACCGGCATTAGGAACATCTGAAAGACCAAGAATCTCAACTGGCTGTGAAGGACGAGCTTCTTTGAGCTTGTTACCCTTATCATCAACCATGGCTCTAACCTTACCTGAGCTTGCTCCTGCAGAAATGAAGTCACCTACATGAAGTGTACCCTTCTGAACAAGAACATTTGCAACAGGACCACGGCCCTTATCAAGTCTAGCCTCAAGTACAAGACCTCTTGCCTCTCTATCAGGGTTAGCCTTGAGCTCAAGGATATCAGCAGTAAGAATGATAGTCTCAAGAAGGTCTTCAATACCTTCACCTGACTTAGCAGAAACAGGTACGAACTCTGTTGTTCCGCCCCAATCAGTAGAAATAAGACCATATTCAGTCATTTCCTGCTTAACTCTGTCGATATTTGCATTTGGCTTATCAATCTTGTTAACAGCTACAATGATCTCTACCTCTGCAGCCTTAGCATGGTTGATAGCTTCTATTGTCTGTGGCATAACTCCGTCATCAGCTGCAACTACAAGTACAGCGATATCTGTAGAATTAGCACCACGCATACGCATAGCTGTGAAAGCTTCATGACCAGGAGTATCAAGGAATGTGATCTTCTGATCATTTACTGATACCATGTAAGCACCGATTCTCTGTGTAATACCACCGGCCTCTCTATCAGTAACGCTTGTCTTACGGATTGCATCAAGGAGTGATGTCTTACCATGGTCAACGTGACCCATTACG
The DNA here is from genome assembly GCF_900103635.1 of Butyrivibrio sp. INlla18. Lineage (GTDB taxonomy): Bacteria > Bacillota > Clostridia > Lachnospirales > Lachnospiraceae > Butyrivibrio. Next base: position 31,862 of record NZ_FMXK01000003.1, on the reverse strand, counting down.
CAGACAACTGGAGGTCTCTTCTTGAGAGTCTCTGGTGCATCCTCATCCTCTTTAAGAAGCTCTTCGATAACATCAACAGGAATCTCCTTCTCGCAGATGATATCGTACTCGATGGCGATATTCTCAGCTTCTTCATATGTAAGCTCTGTATTAACTGTTGAAACCTGACCAGCCATGAACAGCTTCTTGATGATAACTGATGGCTGCATCTTCATCTTCTCAGCAAGTTCCTTAATAGAAACCTTCTCTGGGATTGAGATAACCTTGATCTGCTCTTCTGGCTCTTCTACCTTCTTGACCTCAGGCTTGATGAATCTGCCAACTCTCTTACTTCTTGGCATCATCTCTTCCTGCTCGTAAGCAAGATCTTTCTTGTTTCTCTTATCCTTTTCCTGACCGATACGACGTCTTTCTTCGTCTCTGTGGCTTCCGCCCTCTTTTACAGGAGCATCTGCAAATCCGCCTCTAGAAGCATTCTTATCAAACTTGTTTCCAAATTTGTTGTCGTTTCTATCGTTTCTGCCACCGAACTTACCGCCCTGTGGAGCGCCCTGATTGTCGCGTCCACCTCTTGGTCCGCCGAAGGAATTGTTCTGGCCATCTCTACGGAATCCACCGTTTTGACCATTTCCATTATTTCTATTCTGGAAGTTATTTCTATCGCCTCTGTCATTTCTAGGTCCGTTGTTTCTGTCCCCATTCTGACGGAAGTTTCTATTATCTCTGTTTCTGTCATTCTGTGCAGGAGCTGCATTCTGCTCTCTTGCTGGAGCCTTTGGCTGTACATTCTCCTGTACCTGCTCTTTAACCTCTGGAGCTGCCTGTGCCTGAACTGGAGCCTCCTTCTTTGGTGCTGGCTTTGGAGCTGGTGTCTTTGATACAACGTTATCATAGCTATCAAGCTGTGATGGAGCTGTTAAAGGCTTGATTGGATGGTAAACATTCTGTGACTGAGCAAAAGTTCCTCTTCTGCCGTTGTTGTTTCCACCATTTCTGTTGCCACCATTGTCACGGCGCTGGTTGTTATTGTTATTATTGCCGCCGTTTTGGCCGTTATTGTATCCACCCATCTTGGAATTACCAGCATTGGTAACCATGATGATCTTGCTCTTCTTTTTCTTTGGCTCATCGCCTGCTGCCTGCTTAGGCTCTTCCTTTGGAGCTTCTTTCTTAGCTTCCTTTGGAGCGTCCTTGCTCTCTGCAGGTGCCTTTGCCTCCTTGGTAGCACCACCCTTAAAGTGCTTTCTAGCTACCTCTGCATCAGCTTCCTCGATAGAACTATTCGAACGTTTTGCCTCTATGCCTTTCTCCTGCAGAACGCTTATCAGCTCCTTTGCGTCGCATCCAAGCTCGCTTGCAAGTTCGGATATTTTAATTTTTGCCATTCACATTTCCTCCGTACTTTTTTCTAGAAGTAAGTCCTTTATGAGGGTCTTAGCCAAACCTTGGTCTGTTACAGCCAGACTCGTTCGAACGTCCTTACCAATTGCATGTCCCAAAGCATCTTTGTTGCCAAAGAAGTATATTGGAACGTTATAATAACTACATTTATCCCTAAACTGCTTTTTAGTATTATCTGAAGCGTCTTCACTTACGATCACCAGCACTGCTGTTTTTTTCCTGATAGCTTCAAGGCAGGCAAATTCGCCGCTCTTTAGCTTGCCAGCTCTCATACATAGCCCCAGCATAGAATATATCTTGTTAGAATCCAATATCTTAGCCAAGCTCCTTTTCCATTCGCTCAAGCACGTCTGCTGGTATCTGAGCCTTAAGAGATCTCTCAAGTCCTTTGTTCTTGACTGCTTTCAAAAGACATTCCTTGGAGCTACAGATATATGCTCCCCTGCCATTAGCTCTACCTGTGGTATCAAGAACAATCTCGTCCTCAGGAGTCTTAATGACCCTGATCATCTCTTTTTTCTCTTTCATTTCACCGCAGCCGACGCATTTTCTCATCGGAATCTTTTTTTGCATATTATTCCTCAACTTCAGCATCAGAAGACTCTACATCGCCTTCCTCATACTCGCCCTCTTCATACTCATCGTAATCTTCATCATCAAGATAGTCTTCCATACGGAATCCAGGAGCATCCTTAGCCTGTGTCTCACTCTTGATATCGATCTTGTAACCTGTAAGTCTTGCAGCAAGTCTAGCGTTCTGACCTTCTTTACCGATAGCAAGTGAAAGCTGGTAATCTGGAACTACTACCTTAGCGCTCTTCTCGTCTGGATCAGCAAATACTGCAACGATCTTGGCTGGTGAAAGAGCATTCTGAATAAGGTTACCAGGGTTCTCATCCCAGTTGATAACGTCGATCTTCTCACCACCGAGCTCATCAACGATAAGGTTAACTCTAGCGCCGTTAACACCTACGCATGCACCAACTGCATCTACGTTAGGGTTGTTAGAATAAACTGCGATCTTAGTACGGCTTCCAGCCTCTCTTGCGATTGACTTGATCTCAACTGTACCATCCTGGATCTCAGCAACTTCCTGCTCAAAGAGTCTCTTTACGAGATCTGGGTGAGTTCTTGAAACAAGGATTCTAGGTCCCTTTGAACCATTCTTAACTTCAAGAACATATACTCTGATACGAGATGTAGGTCTGTAAACCTCTCCCTTTACCTGCTCATTTTCATTGAGGATAGCATCTGCTCTTCCAAGGTTGATGCTAACGTTCTTGCCAATGAATCTCTGAACAACACCAGTAACGATGTCATGCTCTTTCTCAAAATACTCATTGTAGATAGCACCACGCTCTTCCTCACGGATCTTCTGAAGGATAACGTTCTTGGCATTCTGTGTTGCGATACGTCCGAACTCCTTAGAGTTAAGAGGAACTGCTACAACATCATCTACCTTTGCCTTCTTGGTGATCTTCTTGGCATCATCAAGTGAGATCTCAATCTGAGGATCCATAACATCATCAGCAGTCTCAACTACAGTCTTGTCTGCATAGCACTTGAAGTCGCAGTTGTTTCTGTCAACTTCTACTCTGATGTTCTCAGCTCTGCCAAAGTTGTTCTTGCAAGCTGTGATAAGTGAATTCTCGATTGCATCAAACAGAGAATCCTTGCTGATGTTCTTCTCCTTTTCTAAAAGATCAAGGGCATCCATTAATTCTTTACTCATCGTAATCTCCTTTTTTACGCTTGGATCAAAAATCCAAAGCAAGCTTAATCACTGATATCTCTTTTCTTAAAAAGTTTTCATCTTTATCATTTATAGTTACGGTTACGCTGTCGCTGTCAAAACTCTTGAGCGTACCGGCAAACTCCTTAACTCCATCTCTGGCTTTGAAGAGCTTGAACTCTACATCCTGTCCGATGCTGTTTGCAAAATGTCTGTCTTTCTTGAGCTGTCTTCCAAGTCCTGGACTTGAAACCTCAAGAGTATAAGCATCTTCAATAAAGTCATCTGCATCTAATGCATCAGATAAAGCATGACTTACATCAACGCATTTGTTGATATCTACTCCGCCTTCTCTGTCAATGTAGGCACGAAGATACCATTCACCAGCCTCTTTGACATACTCAACGTCATAGATCGTGACGCCATTAGCCTCGGCTATAGGAACTAAAAGCTCCTCGGTTTTCTTCTCGATTTCATTTTTCTTCATGAATTAAACCTCATCCTTCGATTCATATATTCATAATCTGAAACATGATTTACATATGAATACATAAATCTTATCTAAATACATAAAGAAAGTGGGCTTTCTTCAAGCCCACTTAACATTTACCATATCGACAATACCACAATAACGCATTTTCGTCAAGGGCTACTATTTTATCACCTTGAGATTCATTTGTCATCACCGTATTTTTTCTCTGGTAATACTATTAGCTTGTTTTTTGCATGTTTTGGTATGCTTGATACAAAAGCAAGTGATACCATATTCTTATATATTCCTATTTTAGTACCACTGTATCAAACTTCAGTAATACCATTTTTCTTTTTTCTACTTGCTTAGTATCATTGTATTAATTTCTTGTAATACCATTATGTTTTATCTAGTTCTTTTAGTATCACTTGCACGGATTCAAGGGATACCATTCACTCTTTTCTTGCCTTTTTAGTATTACTACGTATAGCTCTTGTAATACCATTAAGGTTTATCTTGCATTTTTGGTATCACTCCGCAGAGCTCTCATAATACCATTGCACTTATTCTAGCTATTTTGATACCATCTCAAAGGACTTCAGCAATCCCACAGTAATACACAATAACCTATTCTTTCAGATATAGCGCTATCACCTTCCTAACATCATCAATTGTCAAAGGATGTCGCTTTGTTTCAAAAGTCATGATAAGGTTCACGCCCGGAATATACCCATTTTTCATATAAAGAGATATCTTGCGCATCATATTGTCAAAATAAGCCGCATCATCAACCAATCCAAAATGCTCCCAAATAATAATTCCGCCAGTAACATCGTTCCTGATAGTAAAGTCCGGATAAAACGCGATTCCGTCAATGTCTAGAAGACATTCATATCTATAAGAAATACCTTGTTCAAAAAGTTCGTTAGCTATTAGTGCTTCCGACTTGGACCTCACGTATTGTCCTTTCGGAGCCTTTACTATAAGGTTTTCTGGATGAGAACCGCTGCGTTCATATGCCTCATCGCCCCAGCCATCACCCAATATAAGTGAGCGGTACGGTGAATTTTCTTCAATCAAAGAGGCATAATCAGTGCATTTTCGCCTTTTAATATATGCCTCAATACAGCTAAGCTCATTTTCTTTATCCCGTAAAATAGCTTTGGAATAAGCCTTCTTAGCAAGCTTCCTTGCAAGCTCGACATCTTTCTTATTAAGGTACTTTCGTTCATAGCCGCCATTCTTATTCTTCTTTTGATGGTACCATCTATAATGGCCATTTTTCTTCAAGGGAACTATTGAACCAGCCGGGGCATGCGATATCTCCTCCTTTAATAATTCAATTTTCTTTTTTATCTCATATTTTTTCTCAAGATAATAATCAATACTCATATTTCTGTATGCACACTCTCCTTTTGCAATCTAACATCAAAGATGCAAGTCTTCTCTCACCTCTTTCACTGCATAAAAAAATAAATGAGGATTCTTTTGGATGAATATCCACAAATAATCTAAAGACGCACTGTCCGTGCCGAATACTTAGAAAACAAAAAAATAATCTCAACTATCAGATAGTTGAGATCTCGGGTTGGGCTGTTATTAAACAGTCAGTACCTCGTAGCGGAATCGAACCGCTGATTCTGCCGTGAGAGGGCAGCGTCTTAACCGCTTGACCAACGAGGCTTACTAGCTTTTGTCGACCGCCGTATCGCGGCGACTTGTTTATATTATCTCAAAGATAAAAATAATGCAAGTACTTTTTTTAAATTTTTTCAAAAAATTTTTATGTTAACTTCTAGGCGTTTCCGTAATTTTCAAGATAGCGTCAAGACACACGCCTTAGATTCAGGAAAACACTGACAATCCATAGATCATTCATTTATCAAAGCATATCATAAAAAAATTGGCGACTTAGTTTTCCAAGTCGCCGAATCTTATATCAATTTACTATATTCCTTGGCTCGCCCTTCTGCCATGCCTGAACATTTTTCTTTACTTCTTCGAGGCATCTTTTTCTAGCTTCTGTACTAGCCCATGCCATATGAGGTGTTACAAAGAGCTTGCCACTATCCTGAATCTTAAGAAGTGGTGAATCCTTAGCCATAGGCTCTGGATTAAGTACATCAAGGCCTGCTGCCGCGATCTTGCCTTCTACAAGTGCATCATAGAGATCCTGCTCGCTGACTACAGCTCCTCTTGCTACATTAATAAGGATTGCATTCTTCTTCATCTTGTCAAATGCATCTTTATTAAAGAGGTTTCTAGTTCTGTCACTAAGTGGGCAGTGAAGAGATACCACATCAGAACGACTAAGAAGCTCATCAAACTCTACTCTCTCGTAATCTGTGCAAGTACTCCTACCTGAAGCAGAATAGAAAATAACCTTAGCACCAAAAGCTGTTGCAATCTCTGCAACCTTTCTACCTATATTACCCATTCCAACAATTCCATAGGTCTTGCCATCAAGCTCATTAAATGGAATATCAAGGCAGCAAAAATGTGGCTGGTTAGCGTATTTGCCACTCTTAACAAACTCATCATAATACTTGCAGTTCTCCATAAGGTAAAAGAGAAGTGCAAAGGTATGCTGTGCTACTGACATAGTTGAATAGTTGACCACATTTGCAACCTTAACGCCATGTCTGTTGCAAGCTTCTATGTTCGCATTATCAAAGCCTGTTGCGAACTCGCAAATAAGCTCAAGGTCTGGTGCATCATCTAATATTTTGTCGGTGATGGCACTCTTGTTGATCATAAGGACCTTGGCGCCCTTAAGTCTCTCAGCTGCATTGTCATCTGTTATCTTGTCGCCATAATATGTGCACTCACCCAGCTCATCAAAAAGGGTGTAGTCCATATCTGATCCTACGCTATCGGTATCTGCTACTACTATTTTCATGATCCGCTCCTTCAATAATATAAAACATTTTTATTCAAGACTTACTTCAGGAAGTTCCTGACTTGTCCAGTTTGTATCATTAGTATAAAAAATATCCTCTGAATAATTGTGCAAAAGAATATATGCGCGTCCATCTTCTACAAGGACAAGCTCATATCCAAGTCCGCCCATGGTTGGAACAAAGGAATCTACATATTTGCACTTGGCTCCATCTCCAAGGACTTTGTCATCATAGAGACTTACAACGCCTTCATCTGTGCTAAATTCAAAGACATCTTTGTACTCATCCTCAGTAATAAGTTCCTTAATAAGCTTAAGCTCATTATCTGTATATGTCTCTTCCATGATGCCTTCATTGGTATGTACCACTTCGCCAGTTGTGTATTCACCATTTGGTGATACAGCCATTCCCATCATACCAGCTGTTCCGGCACATCCAACAAACATTTCGCCATCATTCATATGGAAAAAGATATATCCATCATATTCTTCATCCTTATAAATAGCTGTATTGTCAGAAACAAAGTAAGCTACGCCCTCTGCATCTCCAGTGTGAGAAAAGTAATAAAACTCTCCTTTAAAGCTAAACTTCTCCTTGTCCTGATCACTGATAGTGATATCTCCGCCAATTGATGAGTGATTGTTTGTCTGCTGCCACTGTCCTTCGAAATTTGTAGCAGTCTCTGTACTCTTTCTAGTCTCATATATAGGTGCTATAGTCTCAACTTCAATGTACTTATTTATATCTTCCTGACTTGTAACATCTATTGGTTCACTTGCATCTGTAACAGCTGCTACAGTTTCCTCGCTGCTAGCAACTTCTGAAGTCATCTCAGTAGAAACCTGCGTACTACTATCAGGACTTGTAAACTCCTTATCAGTAGGCTCTGCCTTAGTAGCACATCCTGTTAAAAGAGCTGCTGCCAGCATGATAGGTAAGATAGTCTTTTTATTCATAATAATGCTCTCCTCTGTATATATCTTTACATTATACACACATAGGAGAGCTTAATTGTTAATTATTTTTGTATTTTAAATTCGTAAAATTCACCTGGGTTAAGAATAACATCAGCCACAAGCTCAGTGTTTTTCTGAAGATCATAGCCAAATTCTCTCTTTTGAAGCTCAAGCTCTTTTTCTTTAAATGGATACCAACCATCAAAATACTGAGTAATCTTGGCATTCTCACTCTGTACATGGATTGTAGCATGGACTGGATGAGCCTGTCCTGTAACATGAGCATAGAGGATGACCATATCATTGTCATAGTGGAAAACAGACACATTTGGTGCTGATACATATACACCGCCATAGTTAAACACTGGCTTAATGGCATCAAACGCCCACACTGGCACTCTAGACAGGTCTGATGGATTCTCAGGAATATTCACAAGATACATCTGTCCCTTGCCATAGCCATCCTTAAGGAAAAGAGATGTGTGATACTCCCCTGCTCCGCCATTTAAAAGTGACCATGACATATTATTAGAATGCTGAATATCTGCAAAAAGAACTGGCTCAACATTTTCAAGGTATCCAGCTGGATCGTCAGTCTTGTAATATCTTGTAACTGAAAGCTTTCTACCTGTAAGGTAGGCGCTACTAAGATCCTTCCATTCCTTTTCTGGGGCCTTTGCCATAAATCCTGGTGTTACAAAGGCCTTACCGCCCTTAATAAGGAAATCTTTAAGCTTTTCAAATATCTTTTCATCGCAAAGGGAACTCTCTGTCACAAGGACACTTCCGCTGTCTGGGAAAAGAGGTGTTGGATAAAGAGCAAAGCCCTGCATTCCAAGGAAGTCTTCTACGTGATTCTCACCCTGTGATGCATAAGGAATGTAAGCTGGGATTCCCACAGGCTTACCAGTTCTATCAAGCATCTTGTCGATTCTCTTAAACTGTAGTCCCAGAGGAGTTACAAGCTTATTTTCAAAAAGATCTGTCCACTGGAAAAGAGTTATCTCTTCAGGCTTGGAAAAGGCTGAAAGATAGCCCTGCTCAAGATAGTCATCAACTGGCCAGCACTGATAAGTGTCAAACCAAGTTCCATGATTTCTGCCGCCGCTGGCATCATCCATCCATCTAACCAGGCTGTAACTAAGATATGTTGGAAGGTGCTGATCCTGATAGGCACTGGCTCTTGTCTCAGTTCCTGTGTAGACCATATCAAAAATATCTTTTTCAACGTCAGGTCTATAGCCTGTTGCATGGTAAGATTCACGCCAGTTAGGGAACTTGATGATCATCTTGACATTAGGATTAACCTTTTTAGCTGGTCCTACTACAAGGTTCTCCGAAACATCCTTCATAAGTTCTTTTCTAAACTCTACCCAGGACCTATCTCCCTTAGCCTTGAGGCAATCCTCACAGGTACAGTTTGTAAAATAGAAGTCATCGAGAATAACTTCATCAAACTGCTCTGCACAGTACTCAGAAACCTTCTGAATGTACTCCCTCATCTTTGGATTTGTGTAACAGAAGGTACCAAAAAGTCTCTGTCTCTTTTCATCTTCCTTATCAAGGTCAGGCACAACCGTTGTAAATCCGCCTGCAACCTCAACATTTCTCTCTTTAAAGAACTCGATAAAGCTCTTCATCTTGTCCTTGTCTACCCAGTGTCCTTCTCTGTATGGCTCAAGATAGACCTTATCAAGACCTACATACTTCTCAATGAAGTCATACTGCGTTTTAAGCGTTTCAAGATCCATTCTCTCTAAGATCTGAGCTACGCAATACACTGTAGTTTTAAAATTATTAAAATGTCCCATTTCAAACCCCTCCGTATTATGCGTGATTATCTATAATGATCCTGCTGTCTTTGCAAGTATCCTTATCAGCCTTTAATAGTGGCATAAGTGAGATGTAAAGTGCATACCCATTTACAGCAAGTGCTCCGAGCCATGCGCTTATCTCTGTATAAGCTGTAGCCTTAAATCCAATCCTTCCTATGAAGAAAGAAATGACAAAGGTTCTAAGTATCATTTCCAAAATACCGGAAAGCATAGGAAGCATAGGCTTACCCATTCCTTGTACTGCACTCCTAACAACAAATAAGATATTTAAAAAGATCATCATTATGCCGCATCTAGGAAGGAACAGGCACACAAGGCCTATCTGCTCCTCACCTGATAAAAGGATCGCAGCAAGCTTATCTGGAATAAACACCATGATAGAACCAAGGATGGCATATGCAGTAAGCGCTATTCCAAGGCATACCTTAAAGCCTTCTTTTATCCTGTCATATCTACCTGCACCGTAATTTTGGCTTGTGTATGCGCTCATGGCATTTCCAGCTGTTGTTGCCGGATTCATGAAAAGATTTAAGTACTTGCTACAAGCTGCATAAGCTGCTGTATATACAACTCCGAATCCATTTACAAAGTACTGAACCACCATGCAGCCTATGGCTGTGATAGAGTTCATAAGCGCCATTGGAATACCATTTTTTAACAGGTCAAAAAATATTTTCTTTTCATTTTTGAAATACTCTTTTTGGAGTTTTAGAACTTCCATCTTCCTTAGGCTGTTAATACAAATAATGGATGAAATAACCTGTGAGCACAGCGTTGCGATGGCTGCACCCTCAACTCCCATGTGAAGCTTAAAGATAAATAGGCTATCCAAAGAAAGATTTAATATTGAAGAAATGATAATAGCCTTAAGAGGTGTTCTGCTATCTCCCAAAGCCCTTAGTATCGCTCCAGAAATATTGTAGCATATGCCAGCTGAAAGTCCGCCAAATACAATGTATCCATACTTTAAGCTATCAGCAAAGATAAGTTCATCTGTTCTCAAAAGTCTCAGGGCATGAGGCAAAAACAAAACGCTACTAACAGACAAAAAAGCCGCTAATACAATACCAAGCTCTATTACTCCTGCAAATCTGTGCTTTAAAGTCTCAATATCTTTGGCTCCGTAGCTCTGAGCTACCAGAACAGCGAAACCATTAGCAAGTCCAAAGGAAAAACCAACAATAAGGAAAAATAGCGATCCCATGTTACCTACAGCAGCAAGGGCATTGTCTCCAAGGCCTTTGCCTACTATCCAGGTATCTGCAAAATTGTAAAACTGCTGCAACATACTGGTAAGTAGTAGTGGCCAGTAGAAGGAAAGTATAAGTTTCAATGGACTTCCCTGTGTAAAATCGATCTCTTTTCTTTTCATAATAATCCCACTCCACATACAAAAATGCTGATATTACCTACATTTGTAGTATCATTCTAGTCCTGTATCTTTTTAAATTGATATATATTTTTTGCCAATTTTTGCCCAATTTTTGTTATGATTGATTTATGGGAAACGCAAGAAAAGAAAAAATACAATTTGATACACCTTCAAACATATACGTTGTAAAAAACGGATGTCCTGTGACCTATCCGCCTCATTGGCACAATGCTGCAGAATTTACCATTATATTAAGGGACGGCTGTAAATACCGCGTAAATGACGTCTCCTACGAGCTAAAAAAAGGAGATGCCCTTTTGATATGGCCTCACCAGATTCATGAGACAATATCCATTCCTGAAAATGGAGCTCTTTTCATCCAGTTCTCATCTGCTATCATCGAGAACAGCTTGGACCTTGTATCAATCTCTAGATTCCTGTATACCTGTCATTACATTTCAGCTACAGAGGAGCCTGAGCTTGCCAAATATATAACCAAGAAGATCCTGGAAATAAAAAAGATACACGAACTTTCTGAGCCCCTTTCAGAGACTCAGTGTAAGCTGTGTATCTATGACATCTTATTAAAGATCGGCAACCACGTCCTTGATAAAGCCAAAAAGAATGCGTCCGAAGATTCCGTTACCAGAAAAGGAAGCTGGAAATACATTCATGCTGCCTGTAACTATATCATAGAGAACTCCTCTGACAACATCACTCAATCAGAGGTAGCAAAAGAGATTGGCCTTAGCACCTACTATTTTTCAAAGCTCTTTAAACAGCATATGAACATATCTTTCCCAGCATATCTTGCAAATATACGTGTTAAGAGCGCTGCATCACTCCTGCTTGATGAAAATATGTCCATCACAGAGTGCGCATTCCAGGCAGGCTTCCAGTCAACTACTGCTTTTAACAAGATCTTCCATGATATAACCGGCTATTCACCAAGGGATTATAGAAAGCTCTACAAGCAGTGATCATCTCACCATCATCTTATAAATTTCTGTGCAGTCTTTAGTATCAAGGGTTACAAAACCTGAGATACTACCTGTTCTGCCATCTCCATTGCAGAGAACATCAACAAGCTTTGGAATATCTTCTTCCTTTGCTCCAAGCTCTGCAAAAGAAAGTGGCATTCCAATACTCTTAAGGAAATTCTCAAGGCATGCAATTCCAGCAAGAGCAGTAGCTTCTGGGTTATCAAAATCCATCTGGCATCCCCAAACACGAGTAGCAAGCTTAGCAAAACGCATTACATCATGCTTGTAGACATACTTAAATACCGCAGGCATAGTAACTGCAAGGCCAGCTCCGTGGGCACAGTCATAAAGAGCTGAAAGCTCATGCTCTATGTTGTGGCTATTCCAGTCTTGACTCCTACCAACACCAACTGCGTTGTTGTGAGCCATCATTCCAGCCCACATGATATTTGCTCTTGCCTCATAATTATTGGGATCTGCTATTACTCTTGGAGCCTCATGGATCATAGTAAGCATAAGACCTTCAATAAGTCTGTCTGTAACCTCAACATCTTTGGTATTAGTAAGATATCTCTCATGAAGATGCGCAAGGATATCTGTGATACCTGCTGCTGTCTGATATGGAGGAAGGGTCTGTGTAAGTGCAGGGTTCAAGATACTAAACTTAGGTCTGATGGCATCTCCGCTAGCGCCCCTTTTAAACATTCCCTCTTCTTTGGTAATAACTGAATCAGGGCTTCCTTCACTACCTGCTGCCGCAATGGTAAGAATGGTTCCAATTGGAAGAGCCTCTTCAATTCTCTTTCCAGAATAAAAATCCCAGAAATCGCCGCCATAAACAGTTCCTGCTGCTATAGCCTTTGATGAATCGATCACACTTCCGCCGCCAACAGCAAGGACAAAATCAACTGACTCCTTTTTACAGAGTTCAATTCCTTCGTATACAAGGCCGCTTCTAGGGTTTGGCTTAACACCACCAAGCTCAACAAAAGAAATGCCTGCTACCTCCAAGGATTTTTTTACCCTATCCAAAAGTCCTGATCTTACTACACTTCCGCCGCCGTAATGGATAAGAACCTTACTGCCGCCAAAGCGCTTAACATATTTACCGGCGTCATTTTCTGTATCCTTACCAAATGCAAAAAAAGTTGGTGAATAAAAAGTAAAGTTATCCATAAATACCTCCGTTTTAAATTATTTCATAAAATGAATTACAGAATCATCAATATCTGAAACCTTTGAAAAGCCAGTAGAGCTCATAAGATATCTCAAGTCTCGGCCAAGGCCTTCAATGAACTTCTTAACTCCTTCTGTTCCTTCGCTTTCTAGGGATGGAAGCATTGATCTACCTACAGCTGCTGCATCTGCTCCAAGGGCAAGGGCTTTGAACACATCAGCTCCCGACTCAATTCCGCAGTCTACGATTATCTTGACATTCCTACCCTTCAAAGCCTCTTTTATCTTAGGAAGAGCCATCATAGGCGGAATAGCATATGGGATTCGTCCATGATGATGGCTTACGATAATAGCCTTAGCTCCGATATCAGCGCACTTAACAGCATCAGCCACACTCAAAACACCTTTGACTACAAAAGGTAGATCTGTCATTTCAACGTAAGATCTCAGCATATCAGCTGTCTGGAAGGTCATATCTTCCCCAACAACAAGATCATATCCGTTCTCTCCAAAGATATGGTCTATGTCCATTCCTATTCCAAAAGCACCAACTTCCTTGGCAAATTGAAACTGGTCACGGACCTTGCCATTATCAGCGTAGGGCTTAACTATTCTAACGGTCTTGGCCCCAGTATCAGCAATCCTCTTAAACTGATCATTTTCCATCATTCCGCAAAAATTAAGGATATTTACCTCTTTAGCAGCCATGGAATACTCTTCAAGTCCGTTATGTGTCCTTCCATTGTAATTTCCAAGGTGAGAAAAAGCTGGTGTCATAACCGGCATGGAAAAAGCCTCTCCAAAGAAATCTATAGTAGTGTCAGCCACCTTGGAGTCAATATACCTTGGTTCTATAAGAATAGAATCCATGTACTTTTGTGTAATAATATTTGCGTCAAACTCTCTAGTATAGGCCATTTAGCTCCTCCTTTAAGTACTCCATATACTTGTAATATTCTTCGTCGGTCTTAAGATGTTCCAAGATAACCGGCATATCTGAATCTATGGCATTCATCTTCTCTGCATAATATCTAAGTGGGAACTCTCCCTGCCCTGGCGCACACTCTTCTAGCCTTACCGTAAACTCGGGGCTAAGGTGCACATCCTTGATGTGACAGCTCCTTATTCTGTTTCCTAAGAGTTCTGCGCACTCATCAATAAATTCCTTGGCATTAAAATATCTGTCTATGGAATTTATCATGTTGATAGCATCCATATGAACTGCAAAGCGGTCCCTATCCACTTCCTCAATAAGTCTTAAATAGTCCTTGGGGCTAGTTGGCACCATCCAAGGCATAGGCTCTAAGGTAAAAAAGGTATTTTTAACATCCGCCCTGTCAATGATCTCCCGAACCATGCTCACTATGTCTTTTCGCATATCATCAGAAAAGTTTTCTTTATAAGCACCGTCCCAGATAGGGCCTGTAGTTCCGGCTACGTTAACGCAGCACCTTGCTCCAACATAATCTGCAAGTCTTAGCTGCTCTACGCAGTAATCAATATTCTGTTTTTTCTCTTGTGAATCTGAGGAAAGAGCATTCCTCCATATTCCGACTTCTGCTACTGAAAGTCCAGCCTTATCAGCAGCTTCTTTATATTCGATTATCTTTGACTCTGGTTCACTGCTCTGAACCGGGAAAACCACTGTCTTGCAGCCAAGCTTTATCTGATTGTCAGCCCAATGAACAGCAGAATCATATACAAGTGGTGAAGATGTTCCTAGTCTCATTTTGTCTCCTGTTTTCAAGCTTCAAAATGCAAAAAACAACACTACAAATTAATGTTATAAAAACAAGAGACAAAAAACTAGCAGATTATTTTTATATTTTGACCGATTTTTGTCTATCAATCTTCTTTGTGTTTTTCAAGCTTTTCCACAAATGCCTGTCCCATTTCAGAAAGCTCACTGCCTTTTCTGGTGATGTAGCCAAAGGTAAGTGTCTCATCCTCTTTTAGCTTAATTGCTGTAAGTTCAGATTCGTTAAGGCTGTCTCCAAGCATAGCAGCGCCAACTGCGTAGCCATTAAGTCCCAGCATGAGCTCGATTGATGTAGCTCTTTCGTTGGTGCTGATGACCTTCTTATAATCGTAAGTAGCAAGGGCTTCTTCTCTGTAGTAAAAAGAGTTGTTGTCTCCCTGATCAAATACCATGCAAGGATAGTCCTTGAGATCCTCGAGGGAAATCTCATCACTACCTGCAAGTGGATGGTCTTTTCTCATATATACATAAGTGTCACGGGTAAAGAGCTCATGAAATTCAAGGGATGCGTCTACAAAGACCTTTTTAAATGTATTCTTGTTAAAGTCAGAAAGGGCAATAACACCAACTTCACTTCTCATGGTCTTAACGTCCTCAATAACTTCACTGGTCTGAGTCTCTCTGATAAAGTACTGATACTCCTCAAGGTCATATTCCTTGACAGTATCGATAAATGCATTAACAGCCACAGTATAATGCTGCATAGATACAGAAAATGTAGGCTTCTCAGTCCTAGAATTTAAGTACTTTTCTTCAACCTTCTCAAACTGCTCTACAGCATGTCTTGCATAGGCAATAAAGCTAGAGCCAGCAGGCGTTGTGACAACACCATTATGAACTCTTTCAAAGATCTGAATTCCAATCTCATTTTCAAGATCTCTAACTGCACTAGAAAGACCAGGCTGCGAAACATAGAGCCTATCCGCTGCCTTTCTCATTGAGCACTCCTCATCTATGGCAATAACGTACTTAAGCTGTAATATAGTCATGTGCATTACCCCTTTAACGCAAAAAAGTATTTTTAACATAATAACATAAAATTATTGCTCCGGGGCAAATGAGCTTCGGAGCAATAGATTATGAACAGTCTATGGATGTTCAAAGAATATATATTAGTCGGCAAATAGTGGTGTGGAAAGATATCTATCACCAGAATCTGGTAAAAGAACTACGATATTCTTACCCTTGTTTTCTTCTCTTTCTGCAAGGATAGTAGCAGCCTTAAGAGCAGCACCTGATGAAATACCTACGAGGATACCTTCAGAAACAGCAAATCTCTTACCTTCTGCAAATGCATCGTCGTTTTCGATAGCGATTACTTCATCATAGACTTTGGTGTTAAGTGTATCAGGAACAAATCCTGCACCAATTCCCTGAATCTTGTGAGGTCCTGCTGTGCCCTGTGAAAGAACTGGGCTGGTTGCTGGCTCTACAGCAACAACCTTAACGTTAGGATTCTGCTCTTTTAAGTATTCACCTACGCCAGTAACTGTTCCGCCTGTACCTACACCAGCTACAAAGATGTCTACCTTACCATCTGTCTGCTTCCAGATCTCAGGACCAGTTGTAGCTTTGTGTACTGCTGGGTTAGCTGGGTTTACAAACTGACCAAGAATGATCGATCCTTCAATCTGACCATTGAGCTCTTCTGCCTTGGCAATTGCTCCCTTCATTCCCTTGGCACCTTCTGTAAGAACGATCTCTGCGCCGTATGCCTTGAGAAGATTTCTTCTCTCAACACTCATTGTATCTGGCAGTGTAAGGATTGCTTTGTATCCCTTAGCTGCTGCAACTGCTGCAAGACCAATTCCTGTATTTCCTGAAGTAGGCTCGATGATTGTTGCCCCTGGTTTTAACTTACCACTCTTTTCAGCATCCTCGATCATGCTAAGAGCTACTCTGTCTTTAACTGATCCTGCTGGATTTAAATACTCAAGCTTTGCAAGAAGTGTTGCATTTGTAACTCCTGCTTTCTTGCTATAGCCGTTAAGCTTAAGAAGTGGTGTTCCCCCGATAAGTTCTAATGCGCTTTCCTTGATGTCTGCCATTGTTTTTTCCTCCATTTATCTTGATTTGATTTCGTATCCGTTATTTGATGATATGATACTAACACGTCCATCTCATAAATTAAATTAAACAATCCTTATCGTTAGAGTTAAAGATTTCTTATCACCCACAGATCTCCTTATACTTAAGAAGTTCCTCTACATAGGCTTCTCCATACGAAGAAAGAACGCTTCCTTTTCTAGTGATATAGCCAATCGTAAGAGGATCTTCCTCCTCAAGCTTGATGGCCACCATACCTCCAAGGATAACGTCGTCACCTGTAAGCATACCTGAACCAATTGAATAGCCCCCAAGCTCAGCAATGATCTCCATTGTGGTCGCTCTGTCATCTGACTTTATCATCTTTGGAAAGTCATAGTCTGCCAAAGCCTCCTCTGTCAGATAGAAATTACTGTTATCATCAGTCTGGTCAAAAGAAACACATGGATAATCCCTCATCTCTTCTATAGAGATACTCTTTCTACCAGCAAGTTCGTGGTCTTTCCATACATAGACGAAAGTCTCTCTCCTCATAAGAGGTGTGAATACAAGCTGATATTCCTTAAAGAGCTTTTTCATGATGCTCTCATTGGCCCCAGAAAAAGAGATTATTCCGACTTCACTCTTAAGGGATCTGACATCTTCCAAAACTTCTCTTGTCTTGGTCTCATGAATAGCAAAAACAAACTTCTCCGGATCACTTTTCTTGATAACATCAGTAAAAGCCTTAATAGAGAAGTTATAGTGCTGAGTAGATACAGAGAACCTTTCTTTGTCACTATCCTTAGAAATATATCTATCCTCTAAGATCTCGTACTGAGCAACGGCCTTTTTGGCATAGGAAATAAATTCTCTTCCTGCGTCAGTTAAAGAGATTCCCTTGTTAGTTCTCTCAAAAATAAGAAATCCCAGCTCATCCTCAAGCTCCTTGATACTAGCTGAAATGGCTGGCTGTGATACATAAAGTTTGCTGGCAGCTTCTCTCATGGAAGAAGAGGTAGCTACCTCTAATACATATTTGATCTGTACTATATTCATGATTTTTACTCCTGTAAGTTCAAAATCTTCAAGATTTATTATGCCTTATTCCTATAGAAAATTCGAGCATTTCTCATTATTATTTGCTATGATTTATTCATTATATTTAAAAAAAGAAGGAAACTAAAATGCCAAGATCATCCGAAAGCAAAACTCAGAACATGACTTCAGGAAACAGTTTTAAACAGATAGTACTGTTTTTTATTCCTCTTTTATGGGGGAATCTCTTTCAGCAAGTTTATAGCCTTGTAGACAGCATCATAGTTGGTAAAGGGATCTCAGATAAGGCCCTTGCTGCAGTTGGAGCATCTGGAACTTTAAACTTTCTTATTCTTGGCTTTGTAGTGGGTATGACAAGAGGCTTTGGCATTCTCTTTGCACAGTGCTTTGGACGTGAAGATCATGCCATGCTAAGAGCCTATATATCTGCTGCCAAAAGACTCTGCATCGGCATTTCACTTGTATTATCAGTTGTATGCATTCTAGCCCTTAGATCAATGCTTAAGTTCATGCAGACTCCTGCTGACATCATAGATGATGCTTATATATACTTTGTGATCATCCTCATAGGAATCGTGATCACTGTCCTTAATAATCTTGTGATCACAATCCTTCAATCCCTTGGAGATAGCAAAACTCCGCTGTCAGCAATGATCATCTCTTCTCTTGCAAATATCGTCATGGATATCTTCCTTGTTATGGGACTTGGAATTGGCGTTGCAGGAGCAGCTATAGCTACAGTTCTTGCACAGCTCTTTTCATTTATCTACTGCTTCTACAAGATCAAGATGATAGATATATTTGATAAAAAGAATTATTCAGATGCTGAAGTTAATGGCAAGAATATTACCTTTGAACTTGTTAAGATCGGTATCCCCGTTGCATTTATGAACTCCATAACTGCTGCCGGCGGAATCATCCTTCAGTATTTTGTAAACCTTATGGGAAGTGGCTATGTGGCTGCCTATTCTGCCTGCATGAAGTTTGCTTCACTATTTGAGCAGTTCGGCATGTCAGCAGGTCTTTCTATGATGACCTTTGTAGGCCAGAATATGGGCGCTGGCAAGTATGACAGGATAAGGAAAGGCGTAAGACAAGGTCTGTTACTAGCTACTGTCTTAAATATCCCCCTTGCTAGTGTTCAGATTCTTTTCCCAGAGCAGCTTGCAAGGATATTCCTTAGTGACCCTGAGATCATCTCCTACTGCAAAGACTTCCTTCCTATCCTTGGAATAAGCCTCTTTGCCCTTGGATGGCTCTTTGTATATCGCTACTCAGTTCAGGGCCTTGGCAACACCTTCGTGCCTATGCTCTCAGGCGCCCTAGAAGTAATAATGCGCCTAACCGTATGCTTCACTATTGGACGAGCAAGCTTTAGAGGCATTGCCCTCTCCGAAGTATCCGCATGGATAGGCGCATTCATAATGCTAATGATCACATATTATGTAGTTATTTCCTCAAAAAATGATCAAATAAGTTAATAAAACAAAGGCTGATAAGGCATCCCCCAAGGATATCTGTAAACCAGTGAACTCCGCATACAAGTCTTCCAACAATTGTAAGGCATACGATCACAAGGCTCACTATTCTGATAAGTCCCTGAAGCTTGTCAGCCTTAACATACTCTCCGATTACAAATGTAAGTGTCGCAAATACTGTTACTATCAGCATTGTATGTGATGAAGGAAATGACGCTTCTACATGCTCAGCTCCCTCTTCAATGATAGGTCTGTAGTTGATGACAACCTTCTCAAAAAGTGCATAAGTAGCCAGAGTCACAGCATACACACCGCCAAGACAAAGGATCTCTCTATCTACCTTTGCGATGCTCTTTCTCTTAATGAGCTGCACAAGTCCCATTACTGCAAATATGGCTACAACTAAGAGTGCAAGTATTCCAAATACCTCTGTAAGCTTGTACCAAAACATATTGATTCCAAAGACTTCATGCACTGTCTGATTGATATGTGACAGACCAATTGATGTTCCCTCTGGGCCAATTGCTGCCACATCCACTGTCTTAACTAGTATTATCAGCACTACGAATAATGCTAAATAAATGATCCCCTGTACTAAACTATTTCTTTTCTTCATTGTTTCTCCTCTTTTCTAACTACACAGGCCAAGGCCTGTAATTTGTTCTTGTTTTTTAGCTGGTTCCTGATTTTTAATTAATTCTTGTCTTTTACGTCTTATTTGTTCTTTCATGGTATAAGACGTAATTTTAGTTTCCATTTTAAGTCTTTTTACACAATAAGCCAGAATAATACGTAGTTTTGATTAACCAATTACGTCTCTTTCAAAACAATTATTATCCATACGTAATATATTGGCAATAAACTACGTCTAATCAGAAGAAATTTCGCTATTGGCGTAACTCATCGAAATAACTATACGTCTTATTTAAAAATGCCTCTATTCAGACGTAGATTTGCTATTCATTAGTGGCACTTATATTCGTCACTGCCCATGGAGCTATTTTACTGCATTAAAAAACCGGTGTCTAATATTTTAATATTTGACACCGGTTATCTCATGTATGGTTTCTCCTACGTCCAAACCTCTAGTATGTAAACACAATACAACTCAGCATGGACATAATTAGTCCATCTAAAAATAACAATTTCTATTTGGTTCTTTACACAAAATGTATAGAAAGTGGCTGCCAAAAAATTTTGTCACTTTGTGCTATCAATCTCGATCATCACAATTTCCGGATGATTGAAAAATCTCGGATATGGCGTACTCTCACGGGCCAGCCCCCTGCTGATGACAATCACAGAACCATTTTCCATTTCATAAGTGCCTTCAACAAGCTTTGGGAAACGCCCCTGATCAGGAGCCATTACTCCCATCTTTGTGAAAGGAATTCTCCACTGCCCGCCGTGGGCGTGTCCGCAAACAACAAGGTCAAAAGAATACCTCTCATATACATAAACCCTTTCCGGTCTGTGGGATAAGAGAATCCTGTAGTGATTGCTGTCGGAAGCAGCATCTGCGCCATCTAGCTGAGCTGTCCACTCTTCTTCTGTCATGTAGGTGGGATCATCAACTCCGCAGATATCTATGATGTTTCCTCTTATCTCGATTGTACTTGAATCCCCCTCAAGTACCACTACACCTTGTGATTCAAGGTACGCCTTCATCTCTTTTTCTCTCTTACTCCAATACTCGTGATTGCCCGTCACATAATAGCATGGGTACTTAGGTGCAATCGCCTCTATTAATGCCTTGGTGTTATCATCATCAATCTTGTCATCAAAAATATCTCCAGATAAAAGAACTGCATCCACATTTCCTTTTTCCAGCATAGAAGTCAGCTGTGACTGGTTCTTACCATAGTAACAAGAATGCAGATCAGTGACCAGCGCAAATCTCACAGGTCCATCTATCTTACCGTCACCGTCAATGCTGATCTGCTCAGTAACCGGAACTTCAAACCATGCTGTAACTCCGATCAGCACCAGCAGTATAGAAATCAAAAATTTTACAATCTTTTTTACCTTACCTTTTTTCATTTCAACTCATTCCTATCATCTTTATCTTCTTCAAGATCAACGAAGATCACTACTAATAATACAGCCTGGAGCAGGGAAATGTCCCAGCAAACACACATATGCCAAATATTTTTAAATATCCTTATAAATTCCTTATAATTGCCTGATATCCTTCTAACCATAGAAAACGAAATGCATGGAGGAAATCAAAATGAAAAACTTACTTAAAAAAGGTCTCACAGGATTTGAATTAAAATACCTGGCTCTTATATTTATGGTGTTAGACCACATTCACTACTTTTTTGAATATACAGGCATGATTCCTATTTGGTTC
Organism: Butyrivibrio sp. INlla18; assembly: GCF_900103635.1. Lineage (GTDB taxonomy): Bacteria > Bacillota > Clostridia > Lachnospirales > Lachnospiraceae > Butyrivibrio. The sequence goes on along the minus strand of NZ_FMXK01000003.1, from coordinate 10,361 downwards.
TCATGGCTCGGCAGACTGGCAGCTCCTTTATTCCTGTTCTGCCTCATAGAAGGCTTCACCCACACACATGACAAAAAGAGATATTTTCTTAAGATCTACTCTATCTCAATAATCATGGGTCTCTTACGATTTGGCTTTTACAATGTACTTGACTTTGCAGTAAGAGGCGATGGTTTCATACCTGCAAACGCTATGCTTTCAAGCTTTGTGGTACTTCTAGTAGTGCTTATGGGAATTGAACTTATCAGACAAAAGAAATTCTTAATTGGAATTCTAGCCGTTGTAATCCCAGTTATACTGCCATATCTCTTTATTTACTTTGTATATATACCATATACAGATAACCATACAGTTAACATCATTGCAAGCCTGATCAACTTCACGATTCTTCCACTTCATACCATGATCCAGGATGGCGGAACTCTTACACTTATTGAAGGCGTGATCCTATATCTGTTTAGTTTTTGCAAAAACAAGAACGCAAGAATCTACGCTTTCGTTATCTTTGAGCTCTTGTACGGAATTGGACTTGTGACACTTGCTATTGGATCATTTAATGTTCACACTCTTATATTTGAAGCCTATGAATGGATGTCAGCCTTTTCAGCTATATTCATGCTCTGCTATAATGGAGAGCGTGGCCATGGGAATTCAAGGTTCTTTTACCTCTTTTACCCAGCCCACATCTACGTGTTATATGGCATCTCTCTTATTGCCTATGCATTATTCTAAAACTAACACCCTATGGGGACGATTTTAATGAAATTACTAGTTATTGATGACGAAAAAGACATACTGATACTAATAAAAAAGGTGCTCTCTTCAGATTATGAAGTGACAACAGTGCACAGGCCCTTTGAGGAGGTTCCAGAAAACCTTGCAGACTTCGACCTCTTGATCACGGATGTGATGATGCCTGGCGAAGATGGATATTCTCTTTTAAGTAGTATCCGTGACAAGACTGATGCTCCCATCATCTTCTTAAGTGCCAAGGCCCTTGAAGAAGACGTTATCTATGGTCTGTCCATTGGCGCTGACGATTATATCAGAAAGCCTTTCGCCATCGCTGAGCTTAGAGCCAGGGTCGCCGCCCACATAAGACGTGATAAGCGTGATCACAGTGCCTGCATCAAGGATGGAAATATCAGTATTTATCCTGACTCTAGGCTTGTCCAGGTTAATGGCAAAGAGCTATCTCTTACCAAGAGCGAATTTGACATCGCTATGCTCCTTGTGCGGAACAAGGGACAGGTCTTTTCCAAGGAACAGATTTATGAAAAGATCTATGGCTTTGATAAGGATGGCGATGAATCAGCAGTAACTGAGCACATCAAGAATCTTAGAAGAAAGCTATCATACGCAGGAAGCGTTATTGAAACAGTATGGGGAATTGGTTACAGATGGAAAAAAGAAGCATGACTATAAGCCGTATGATTGGCATTTATATTGCAATTGTCTGCGTGTTGATTGGATTTACTACTCTCGTTGCTATCATGTTTATTTCTTTCTTCCTTAAAGGAGAAAGCTCTTATGCCGCAGATAATGTAGAAAAAGCGGTGGAAGCCTGGATCATTGATTGCCAGGAAAGCGGCGAGATAAACACAGCTCTTTTCCCAGAAGGGGCAGATATTATTGTGATCTCAGCTGATGGAAAAGAAATCTTAGTTAAGGTGTCATCTTCTAAGGAGAAGGCCCTTCGTAAATTCGCCAAGGAGTCAAGTCCAGAAAATGGCAGAATGCTTAAAGGACAGGATGTTTATCTGCGTATGGACGCTGTAGATAGAAGCGCATTTATCCACTACTGCGTAAGTGCACCTTACGAGTACCTGATCCTTTTTGGCTTAGCCCTTGCATACCTTTTGGAAGTGCTGATTCCAACTGTGGTTTTGGTCAAAAAGATCAAGAGTAGCCTTGGAAAAGTATTTGATTATACAGAGAGTCTAAAAAGACAAGACCTTAGCGCATCAGCCATAAACACAGGCATCTACGAGCTTGATCAGATAAATATTGCAACTGAAGGCATGCACAAAGAGCTTGTTGCCACCATGGAAGATAAATGGAAAAAAGAACAGGATTCAAAGGCTCAGATGGCTCAGATAGCCCATGACCTCAAGACTCCCCTGACTGTCACCAGAGGAAACGCAGATCTTCTCATGGAAAAAGACTGCGATGAAGAGTCCAAGGAAAGCCTTGAAGCCATAGTTCGTAATTCTGAAAAGATTGCCCTGAGCGTTCTAGATATTCTTGAAAAGTAGCGGCAAATGAGGATATATACATGCTACTTAGTACAAGAAAAATAGACCATCGAACCATCAACATGAAAGTCAATGTCCTTATACAAATTCTTAAGGACATGCAATAATTGCTTTTGGGTTTAAATATCGAACTACTATAAAATTGAAAAGGCCCTCCACTACTATATGAGTAGTGGAGGGCTGAAAGAGTGATATTATGTATTAGCCTTCAATGGCAATCAGATTCTTTTCCGGGATTTTTTTCTCTATCGCCTTTTTAGGAATCGTCAGATTGAGAACACCATGTCTGTAATTTGCATCGACATCTTCTTTTTCAACATTCTCGCCAACATAGAAGCTTCTTGTCATAGATCCTGCATAACGTTCCTGTCTGAGGAGTTTACCTTTTTTGTTATTTTCATCCTTGTCAAGATTCTTAGAAGCATTGATGGTGATGTAGCCATTATCAAGTTCTACTGTAATGTCTTCTTTCTTGAATCCAGGAAGGTCTACTGAAATCTCATAATTATCATCTTTTTCCCGGATATCAGTCTTCATCATCCTTGATGCTTTTCTGCCATAGAGCTTACGCTCCATGTCATGTTCCATGTTGCCAAATTCCTTCATGTAAGGGAATCCGAACAGATCATCAATAAAATTCTCTTCAAAAATACTAGGTGCTAACATAATGCTTACCTCCTTTGCACAAAAACAATTTGTTAACTGTTATTGAGCATTGGGACGGAGGGTTTGGATCATTGGAACCTCTAAGTCCTAACGGTCTTCTCTGTTCCTTTGTTCTACTTATGGTATAACACCAAAATTAGCACTCGTCAACCTAGAGTGCTAATTCAGATAAAAAGATATTGTATTCTTCAATACAGAATTAATATCTGTAAGCAGTTCTTAATTGCCTGGGTGTATAGCTCCGTGTATTCATCCCCCAAAAATATCGTGCATTCAATAGCTGACAAGACCTTTTTCTCTATGAATTCATTGTGATATTGGAAACGTAACCTGCCACGATCCTTCTATAGGAGCGTTGTTACAAGTCCAAAATTCACCCATTACTTCGCAACCTGCAAATTCTTCGAAGGCGATATCAAAAACATACTCTTCATAACTATCAGCGTTATTGTCAGCCCAAAAAGCCACGCTGTAATTGTAATTTATGATTTCTCCGGAAGAGCTCTTCAGATATGCATATCCGTGATTATCTGTATTAAGGATATCATCATACTTTACCTGTATGTGAAGTTTGCCGTCAACCAGCCCTGTACCTGTAAGCGTTACTCCATCACATAACTGATAACCAGTTCTATCTGGAAAAAGCAGCGGTGTTGATTCGATATCATTTTCATCGTAATATCCGGCACATCCTCTAATCTGAGGATCTATGGCAAAATTATTAGCTTCTCTAATATCAGTGATAACAATTGACTCCAGTGCCATTTCAGTGTGTTCCTTTTTGCTAAGGATCTCACTTACAGAGAAGGTAATCTTATCGCCAGGCTTTAATTTGCTTTCGTCTTGATCTATTGTAATTGCCCATAATGCCGTTCCGGTTTCGCTATCGAACTTTTCAAGGTGACAGCCTGCAGTCTGATCATATGGTGTGTAGATTGAATAGCTGTCCATAAGGTCTGAAGATGCCGTTATGCGGTTTCCAGTCATATCCTGCATGGCCATAAGTATATTCACGGTGTCTCCTTCAAGTTTTGCTGCAATAACTTCCATTTTTATTCCATTGTCCTCACATATTTCTCGGACAGGCTTTAGTTTCTGAGCAAACGCTGGTGATACGGAATAAAGCAATTCGTAGGCAATACTATTATCAGCGGCTGCAAGGGCCGGTACTGAAAGTGAAAAGCATAGAAGCAAACAGGCTGCTGCGGCTAAACCCCTTTTCCAAGTTTTTCTTTTGTTTACAAAGCGTATATCAGCTTCTTCAATGTACTGCGAACTGATTTCGGATATGGCTTCGTATAAATTTTCAGCTGTCATTTGTTACACCCCTTTTCTTGAAGACATATTCTTAGTTTTCTTCGGAGTTTCAACATACGCTGCGAAATATAGTTTTCACGACATCCATAATCATGAGCCAGATCTTTCACCGAATCTCCGTAGTAGTATCTTCTTACGAACAGTATCCGGTCTTCTTTTGGAATTGTTCCAAGAAAGGCGTTGATCAGATCTGCCAGCTGCTTCTTTTCATATATTTCCTCCATGTCAAAATCTGAAGGCAGACAACTATCAAGTTCTTCCAACATCACGACCATAGCATTAAAGCGCTTTTTTGCATGATTGGACCTGTACCTGCTAAGCGAAATATCCCTTACGATTTTTCCCAGGAAAGCTTTTAACGATTCGGGAACTGTAGGTGGGATTCTTTTCCATGCCTGCCCCCATGTGTCATTTACGCATTCTTCTGAATCTTCTCTACTTTCGAGGATATTCTTAGCAATACGGAAACAGTAAGCACCATATTTGACATTGGTCTCCTGCAATGCAGCTTCATCTCTCTTGAAATAAAGTTCAATAATATGAGTGTCCTCCACGTAAGTCTTCTCCTTAAAATATGTCTTCTATCTATATAGCCGCAAATAAAACAAAAATATTTCTGTCCATGAAAACTTTTTTAGTATTCAACATCAAATACGGCACATAAAGAAAAGCCCTGTCTATGCAAGGCTTTTCCTGAATAACTCACCCTCTTTGAATATATTAGTTATGTGCTCGCTGCCATTGGATTTACTTGTATGATACAGATCTGCTAGTTGCTGCTGAGTGAGCCAAACTGCCTCATCTTCAAGTCTGACATCTATCTTGGTCACTCCATCATCTGAGCTGTATATTTAAAACTCACCTTTCTCTCCGGCTATATTTTTTCAAACCTTTCATTTTTTAGCATGTCTCTATCATCTTTCTTATACCATTAGGTATCACTTCAAATCCAAGCTTCTGATAAAACCCTTCTTTTCCCTTAGCCGAAACTCCGCCAATAGTCGTAAACCTTCCTGTAGAAGAATTCTTCACAGCATAATCTACAAGATGGTCAACAATCATGGTTCCTATACCCATACCTTGATATTCAGGTAAAACCACTATTTCCTGCAGATACCAATACATTGCTCCATCACCAACAAGTCTGCCCATTCCTATTAGTTCACCGTCTTTCACGGCGGAAACATTTATAAGGCCGTTCTGTAATGCCTTTCTTGCATGCTCTACTGGAATATCTGCAAAACCAGTAACGACTCTGAGTCTAACAAAATCCTCCGGCTTCAATATGTTATCAACAAGCTTAACCCTAGTGCTCAAATAGTCCTTGATTAACGCAATGTCTTTTTTATCCTTGTCTCGCCCAAGTTCCTGCTTCATCTCGATGAGGCCTTTTATTGAGATTACCGGAACGTTATCAACCATATCAATTGTATCTTTGATCCAGTTCTCAAAAACTTCTATTTTTTCCCCAATTTGAAACTTCCTATTGCCGCTTTCTGTTAAAGAAAATGAGTAGCCATCTGCCGCAAGTTGATCTGCCATCTTTGACGTGCATCCCATATCTATATCATGAGTTTGCTCTCTGATTCCGTATAGAACCATGGCACTTCCAGCTATTATCCAGTATTCATCGCGATTATAAGGGAAATCTTCTAATTTACTGATGATCTCTTGTTTGTTCATACTCTCTCCATCATTCCAATTGCTTCATCCAAAGAAACACAATCCACAAATCTCTTAGGCCACATTCCCTCAATCTTCCCCTACAAGATGCACAATTTCCGCCTCATGTCCAACTGCCGGCAAGAACTTTTCGAAAATATCTGCAGTCTTTATCTTCAAGCTGGAAGTGTTAACACAGGGATGACATCCTATATATTCCCCCTCTTTAACATCCTCATCAACAAGGAGTCTTACTCCACACTCACTATCATTCATAAGTCCCATCACGCTCACAGCCCCTGGCTCAATATCCAAGAACTTTAGCATATCTTCAGCTTCCGCAAAAGAAAGCCTTGCTGATTTTATCTGGCTTGATAGTTCCTTCGTTTTAAACTTCTTATCGCCGGGCATCAGAAGCAAATAGAACGCCGTTTTCTGTCTGTTGCACAAAAAGAGATTCTTGCACATCAGCGTTCCCAGCGCCACGTCCACCGCTTCACATGCTTCCATAGTCATGGCAGGTTCATGATCCACCCTCTGGTACTCTATTCCAAGGCTATCTAAATAGTCATAGACTCTAACCTCTCTGGAGAGCCTCCCTTCAATGTTTTCCGGTCTTCCAATGAATAATTCCATACTTAAAACCTCCAAATGCTGAATGCTGGCAAATTAGTCAAATTCAATTTTTCTATACTAATTCTTCACATACCTAGCATTTCAGGCAACTTATGAATAATCATACCTGATTTCGGGCAAAATAAAAAGCCATATTAGAGCATATTTGCCTCAATATGGCTTTACAATAGTTAACTATATTCAAAGATAATCGACAATGCGCTTTTTCTGTGACATACAAAAATAGCCTATTTTACATAAAAAAGCGAATAATTATTCATACATGTTCTTTCTAATGGTAACGTAATCTTCTCTTTCTTTTTCTCTGTTCTCACTTATCAGGATATCTTCATAAATATTATATCCGTCTATGGTGTAGGCAAGCTTCACGTCAAAATTTGTTATTTTTTCATCCAGTCTTTTGTTAGTAGGAAGAATTATATATCTGTCCAGATCCACTCTTGTATAATACAAAAGCTCTTGGGTTTCAATTTCCTCTTCCTTCATCACTCTCAAAACTCCGGTGTAATAATTATGATCAACATAGTCTCTTCCGTAAGGCATCAGTATATTGGGATCATATTGTCTTACAAAGTAGACAAGTTCAGGAGTAAACGCAGCTCTTATTATTCCTTCATCCTCTGTGGGCTTTATCCTGTCACATATGTCTATCACATTTTGTGGCAAATGGTATATATTTTCCACCAGATACACGTGTTCATTTGCATATACGCATGAACCCGTTATTGCAATAACCACAGCTAAAATGCCGACTGCGATATGCTTTTTTACCGAACTTTTTATACTCATAATAAACTTGGTAAAAGCGTAAGCAATAGTAACATACATTGGGATAATCCATAAGATTCTGTAATATGTATTGGCAGATTCAAGTCTTGCCACTTTAACATACAGCTTCTTTGTTATAGGAAAAAGAAATCCTGCAACTATAACAAGCGGAATCACTCCAAATATGATTTTCTTTCTTACATCAGATTCTTTTACTATAAGATAAATCGATGATATCAATAGAAGAAGCCAAAATATTATCCAGCTACGTCCGTTTCCAAGTCCACCATATCTCTGAAGGTCAACTAGGCATTCCCTAAAAATTCCGTACATATAGCATCCTCGTAAAATATGTATCAGCAGGATTATTTCGTAATCCAGCCAAGTCGTCGGAACCATTCCAAATCATGACTTCGTCATGATGGTTCCTCCTCACATAAGCTTATATAGTACAACATAAACAAGATTTGGAATAACAGAACAAAATGCTCCTAAAAGGACAGTTAGTCTCTTTGAAGAATACAGCAACACAAGTGTCAGTAGCGCAATAAGTCCCGCTCCGAACACAACTCCCATTTCTGAACACATTCCGGAAAACATGTTAACCAGTGCCAACAGTCCCCAGAGAGACGCTTTCTGCGAAAGCTTCTTCTCTTCTTCACCTGTATCCTTAAACATCCATAAAAATATCAACAGGATAGTCGGAAAGGCAATGCTTGTAAGCATTGATTTTCCCTGCCATGTCCTCATCAGAAAGAATGTTGCCGGAGTATAGATTGATACATTTCCAAAAATCATAAGCATATTGACAATGATCATGAAAATCGGTCTCATCTCAATTTTATCTGTAAATAGCACTCTAGCTATCTCATGATAAATAAAATATGCCAGTAGAATAATCAGAACCGGCCACACTGTATAGGCAACAATTGTCGAATGTACACCTGCAGCTTTTGCAATAAACGCTATCCACATCGGAATAGCCGCAAGCGCATGCCTTCCATCAAGCATAATGCTACCACCTTTATTTGGATCTATGGTATACATTGCTCCCATTTTTTGTGCGATTACAGATTGAGTGACATAATACGAGTTGTCGCCGTCAAAAATCCGGGTTATAACCGCCATTACCATTTGAAAAGCAACAAGTGCAAAAAATATTCCGTAAAAGATCTTGGTATCCATGCTAAGGCTCTTTATATCTGGCTTTTTCAACATCTTCTTGTCAAATCTAAAACAACCTGCCACAGCGAATAACAGTACCGCAAAAAGACACCACTTGAAACATGTTTGAAAAGCATAAGGCTTGCCTGCAATGGTCATAATACATAAGATGGATATTATCTGAACAATCCCCGAATAGATAAAAAAACCAAGTAAAAAGGTAATGCCCAGGGTTCTAAGTTCTTTTTTCAAAAAAAATTTGAACAGTTGTCCAATACACATAGGTACTATGAACATAAAGATAATAAGTCTTACTATAGACCATATCGTTAACATGCTTGCATTCATTCTTCTGACTGATCATTCCCCCTTAGCTGTGCTTGGGACCTTTCCTTTCAATTTTTCCCAGAGACTCTATAGTCTCCAGATAATCTTTTTCTACTGAACTCAGTGTCTTAGCCTGATACTTTTTATACTCTTGTTCTACCTTGTCTATTGCTTTTTGATGACTTACTGAACCATTTCCCTCCAAGAGCTTTTCTCCGCTCATGGTAAGGATATTATCCAGATGCCTTGCCCAATCGTCCATAGTCATTGGTATCTCACGTTCTGCCTGTCTTTCTGCAAAATCAAGGTATCCAGATACAATCTGTCCCATTGCTCGTAGTTCTTTTTCGTTCAGATAGTTCTTGGCAATCTTGGCTTCCCCAAGAGTAGGCTGATCACCTTTAAAAGACATAAGTCCCATGAATTCCTTCTCTGCATCCACCCTATGATATATAACTTCAGCAGCAGTTTCTCCGTGAACTGCAAAGTGAATCTTATTCTGCACTTTTTTGAAGAACTCTATAGATGTTTGTGCCTTTGGATCATAATCAACACTTGTAGCGTATATTTCAAGGACTTGCCTGTAAAATACCTTTTCAGATGCACGGATATCTCTGATGCGTTCAAGAAGCTCTTTGAAATAGCCACCGCCGCCGAGGTTCTTTAAGCGCTCGTCATCCATTGTGAAGCCTTTCTGCATATATTCCTTCAGCCTGGCTGTTGCCCATTGACGAAACTTAGTAGCGGTTATTGAAGTTATACGATACCCCAAAGAGATTATCATATCCAAATTATAATGAAGCAGGTTTCTTTCAACGTTTCTTCCGCCTTCAATTTGAACTGTTCGGAATTTCCGAACAGTTGCCAATTCATCTAACTCACCCTCTTTGAATATATTTGTGATGTGTTCGCTGACATTGGATTTACTTGTATGATACAGATCTGCTAGCTGCTGTTGGGTGAGCCAAACTGTCTCATCTTCAAGTCTGACATCTATCTTGGTCACTCCATCATCTGAGCTGTATATTAAAATCTCACCTTTCTCTTCGGCCATATTTTTCAAACCTTTCATTTTTTAACATGTCTCTATAAATATATATTGCGGTCAAAAATCTTGACCGCAAATAAATTCTGTAATAAAGCATAACATAAATTCACACGCATTAACATCGTTAGCTACAAACATGAATATGTCTGTCGTCCTTATTTTATGCATGAATTATACATTTTGTTAAAATATCATCAAGCAAGATAAATAGTAACGTGAACAATCGGTGTAAGACCAAACAAAAAAACAGACTTCATATATCCTAAATCTGTCCTTTTGTTTGGGCTTCAGACCGATTTTCATCAGAGTGAACTAAGTCGCGTCCGGGTGGCTGTGGAATTTCAATCTGCCACCATTTATACAAATCTTATCATTGTTTCCGGCTAAAAGACATCAGCCATTCTCAAATACAGTCTTTATTCCACGCAAAATAAGCCTTCGTGAAAAGGCTTGTCTATCGATATGAGATTCACTTACTCAACAAAGCATATATCTGCCGTCCATGCGAAAAGTGATGA
>NZ_FMXK01000029.1 GCF_900103635.1 Butyrivibrio sp. INlla18 | reverse complement strand
TGATATGATTCCCCTAAAGTAGACAATGGAAATAACCAAAGTCTCCTTTAGGGGGATTTTTTATGGCTAAAAGGAAACATTCCGTAGAATGGATGATTGATAGAGTAAATGAATACCTTAGCGGAATGGGCTCATATGATTCAATTGCCCATGCTAACGATATAGCTCAAGCCACACTTATAAGATGGGTGGCTGCTTACCGTAATTATGGAGCAGACGCATTTACTAAAGGGGCTGGAAACAAGCGGTATAGCAAAGATTTTAAAACATCTTGTGTAGATACAGTTATAAAAGGTGAGTTAAGTGTAAATGGATGTGTTGCAAAGTTTGGGATATCTAGTGATAGTGTACTTCGAAGATGGATTTCAGAGTATAATGCCAATAGAGAGCTTAAGGACTATGATCCTAAGCGGGAGGTCTATATGGCAGAGGCTAGAAGAAAAACCACTATCGAGGAACGTAAAGAAATCGTCAAGTACTGCATAGAGCACAATCGCGATTATAAAGGCACTGCTTCTTTGTATGATGTTTCTTATACACAGGTTTATAGCTGGGTAAGAAAGTATGACGCAGATGGAGAAGATGCGCTTGTTGATAGACGCGGTCATCACAAAACAGATGATGAAGTTGATGAATTGGAGCGCTTACGCCGTGAGAACCTAAGACTAAAGCGACAACTTCAGGAAAGGGACATGACAGTAGAACTGTTAAAAAAAGTGAGAGAATTAGAAGGGATGTGAGGCTCGGTAAGGCTCGATTTGAATGTAAATATTTAGCTATACAGGCTTATTCTAATGATAAACATTGGAGTATAAACTGGATGTGTAAGACGCTGGGTGTATCACACGCAGCTTATTACAAATGGTTTCACAGAGAAGTTCCAGAACAAGAATTGGAAGACCATAGAATTGCTGAGCTTATCAGAGAATACGATGATCGCTTTGGTCATATCCTTGGATACAGACGGATGACTCTCTGGATTAACCACTTCAATGGGACTGATTATAAAGTTAAGCGCATACACAGGATCATGAAGGCTATTGGAGTTCATGCGATTATTCGTGCGAAAAGAAAGCAGTATGAACCTTCAACTCCAGAAACTGTTGCAGAGAACACGCTCAAAAGAGACTTTCACGCAAACAAACCTAATGAAAAATGGACAACTGATGTTACTGAGTTTAAGATCCCTGAAGCTAATAAGAAGCTGTATCTGAGTGCCATCCTTGATCTTTATGACAGAACGCCGGTATCTTATGTTATCAGTACAAGAAATGATAATGCACTCGTATTTAAAACGTTTGACAAAGCAATAGCTGAAAATCCTGATGCCGCCCCACTTTTTCACTCGGATCGTGGATTTCAGTACACCAGTAAAGTCTTTAAAATGAAGTTACAAGAACAAGGAATGGAACAGTCAATGTCTCGAGTAGGACACTGCATAGATAATGGACCGACTGAAGGATTCTGGGGCATCATCAAGACTGAAATGTACTGCATGTTTGATATAACTGATGAAACTTCACTAAGGAACGCCATAGAGAAATACATGTACTTTTATACCAACGAAAGGCCACAGGAAAGATTCGGTGGAAAGACGCCTGCCCAGGTACGTAATGAAGCAATGCTTACAGATAAGCCTACTGATTATCCCATTCCTGAGAATAAGCGTATCCAGAAGTATAAAGCTAAATGGGCAGCTTAACAAAAGAATAGAAATGAATCCAGAGGCTACTGGCCTTGAATAAAGTGCGCCAAGCGCACAAATATCCTTGATCTGCTTGACTACAGAATATCTGCCATGGAATGTCTGTCAACCCCGCAGCCGCTTCGCGGTGCGCATAGCGCAGGGTTGACTGGCATTCCATGACAGATAAAGTAGTCATTAAGCAGACCAAGGATTATAGTGACAGTTCAAACTGTCACCATTTCCAAATCTATATGATTTCAGCATCTAAAAAGGTGACCACCTCTAATGAAGTGATCACCTTTTCTCTTGACTTGTTTTGTTTATTTGGCCTATCTACTTGACAGACCCCTGTTCA
>NZ_FMXK01000005.1 GCF_900103635.1 Butyrivibrio sp. INlla18 | reverse complement strand
CAGGATTGGTGAGCTTCTGGACAAGCAGGCAGATATTTACAGGACTCTCGGAGTGGCATTGCCAACCTCGTCATGTTAATCCGAGAATCCAGGTTAAAAGTTTCTTGGTAGAAAGATTTATTTCAACCTTACTTCTTTCTTTTAAAACCCAGGTTGGTATACATGCTCATGATAAACAGAACATAGAATTATTGCAGAAGCTTCATAGCATAATTGAGACATATTTAGATAATGGTATGTTGGATTTACAGAGAATTCCAGAATCTTTAAAAGATGACTTGAATTTTCTCATTAATAATATGGCTAGATATGAGTCATACATCTATGAATTAGCGCAAGAAGATGATTCTTACGAGAAAAAAGTTTGCTGAAAGAGTAAATGACTTTAACAGTCTCATTATTTTTGGTGCTGGTAAATCAGGCATCGCTGCATATTTTTATATTGTAAGAAATAGCCTACCGAAGGTAATTGCTGTATGTGACAACAATACAGAAAAATGGGGGAATGCTTTTTATAGCACGGTAGTAGCGAATCCAAAGGAAATAATTGAAAAGGAAAAAGACGCAGGAATAGTAATAGCAAGCAAGAAATATGAAGATCAGATTTATAGACAGTTGATTGACATGGGAATATCAGAGGAACGCATCATTATATACAGATGTGGTGATAGTTCGTTTGAATGTACAGAACTTGCATTTTAGCAGAGAACGGATGAGAGGGAATACATGAACAATACTTGGGCTGTTATGTGTGGCATGATACGAGTAGAATTTGAATTTTGTTCGATGCTAGCATATTTATGTGAACTTCGTAAAAACGGAGAGATTGATGGAATTATTTTCTCCACTTGGGAAGGCGGGGCACAGGGCTATGAAAGTATGCTTGAGAAGCTTGGCGTAATTGTTTTAGAAAGTAAGCCTTTGGAACAAGAGTCAGAATATGGCGAGATGGTCTTTTTAAGACAAGGAACGCAGTTAAAGGCTGCATTGGATCTACTTTCGAATGACGCGTATATTTTAAAATGTAGAACAGATTATTCGAATTATGAAGTAAATCGTATTATGCCTACAATCAGAAAGCTAAACGATACAGATTTAAAAACTGCCGAATTTGGTGAATTCAAACCGCTTTTTGAAAATCGAGTCGTGGTGTTTGGTTATAGCGTTAATGATCTGTTTTCATCTGGAGATATTGTATTTTATGGAAAAGCTAGTGATATTAGGAATATGATCGTCCTAGAGGATACAAAACTAGCGTATGCAAGTAAAGTAGAGTCAGATGCCTGGTTTTTTGCTGGCATATTTGCTCACAAGTATCCAATAATTGGAGATTATTTTAGATATTTATATCCTGGTTTCAGAAATAAAGTGTTTGAGATGGCGGCAGATAAAGAAAACTTTGAATTGCCAGAAGTTTTGAATAAGCTTTATGCACTTTATTTTGTGATAGCATATTGTAATTTCATTTTTTACTATCTGGAAGCAGGAGAGGAATTTAGTAAAACACCCGATCCTAATGAATACGAATTAGGTTTAAAGGATATCTTTTTTGGAAACGCCAGATATGGAATAAAAAGAATAAAGGCTAATCTGGATATTAGAAATTATTCGATAATAGACCAAATTGTTAATGGGAAATTAGCTGATTCTAATGGATATAGGAAACTTTATTCTGAAATAAAGAAAATTAGGGACGTTTCAGATTACGGAATAAGTCTTCAAATGACAAATGAAGATATTCAGGATTTGAAAGAGTGGGGAGAGCAAAACTTTATAAAGTCTGATGATGGATGGGCTAAGGATATAGTTAAAGCTGAAAAAAACACTAACAATTGTGGCTATGATGAAGCATTAGATATTCTGTTTGATAGATTTGAAGTAGGTGAAAGAGAAAAAAAGATAATAAAAGATATATCTTGTTCTGCAAAAGGCTATTACAATATGGAATCAGAATATCTTGCTGAACTAAAAGAGATTAACTACAAACTATACAAGAAAGTATTATTTAGTTTGATCAGGCATGACAGCTCTAAAGCTATACAGGAATTTAAGGAGCTAATAGCTAATGGAGATATGGATGATTTAGAGAAACAAGAGGCTAATTTTATAATTAAAAAGTTTAAGCTATAACTTTAATATACAAAAGCACATTCTGTGACTGTGCTTTTTGTTTGAGATTATATCATAGCATGTCTTGCTTGCATGTGCGAGAGGATGCAAGCAAATGAGTTTCATAATCTTTCATAATTCGATATAGCTTTTATAATTCTTCATAATTTATAATTTCATGTTGCAAATATTCCCTCATAAAAGTGTGATGAGTAGTAGAATATTCGCTCATAAAAATGTAAAGCAATCTCGGAAACGGTGATAAATGCTGCGATTCACTTGATTTTTGACTAGCTACATCAAATCTTCCATACTACATCCAAGAGCCTTGCTAAGCATAAGCACAGTTATTGACTGTGCTTTTCTTATGTCTCTTTGTCTTTGTTCAAAAAGCTGTATCTGTCTAAGCGGGACTCCGGATATGGATGAAAGCTCACTTTGTGATAATCCAGCTATTTCTCTATACCTCCTGAGAGGTGTCTGAGGATAGAAAGTGTTTAAGATATCATCCAATCTATCTACAAATTGATTGATATCCATTTCGTGATAGATGGAATACATTTCGAGTATTTTTGAAAAAGGTGCAGCTTTGAGAATGTGCATAAAATGGTAGTTCCTAAGCCACTGATAGTAGGCAAGAGACCAGCCAGCCCAGTACTCCGGACTTCTATCTATGTACATTACTTCATCTGGAAATCTTTTCGAATAACCACTACCAGTAAGAACTAATTTGGCTATTTCAGGCCCTGTTTTGCCTGCAACATAAGTAGGATTACCTTTCTCAAATTCTTTTGAAATAGGTGAGACAACAAAGCGGTTGGCAAATTCATTTGGTTCAAGACCTACTTCATTTATGGCGTAATCAAACATATGTCCCAAGATATTTTGGGCAGATTCAATATAAAGTTCACTGTAGGCGTGGATCTCCATTTTGAATATTTCCTCTCATGATATCAAGAATGAAAAGCTCATCTAGATTGGCAGTTATGTTCTTTTCTGATCTGTATGCTTGTTTTGCGCGCTTGTCTCGGTCATTTTTCTGATTGTAGTATATATAAGAATCTGCGGATTCATGCTCTAAGTATTTAATATGGGAGAAAGCCTTTTCGCTGATAAGTACAATCTGTTCGCCAAGTTCTCCCAGGTGCATTGCTCTTTGCAACTTTTGAAGTGATATAGTGCCGGAAACAAAATCTTGAGCAAAGGAAAAATAAGAATCGTCAGCTCTATATCCGATGACAACATCATAACCAGAGATATCTACATAAAAATTCTCTTGCAAATATGCCTTAGCTTCAGCTGATATGCTACTATTTTGCCAATATGTACGGTGTTTAGTCAGTACAGCTAACCAGTTTAATATGTTGTATGGTTCTTGATTTAGATTGATTACTTTTAATTCATCCAAGTCTAGTTCATATTTGTTTGCAAAGCCATCAGAACCTTTTCCACATGCCCATTCTTTAGCAAGTTCAAGACTTTTGGTGCAATAAAATCCACGACCATAGTCGTTAGTCGTTGCACCAAGGCCATATTCGGGCTTCTCTATAATATGATCTGATCCGTGATAAATGATTTCTTTCATAGTATTAACACCTCTAACAATATTATATCGCTGTAGCGATATAATGCAAGAAGCAACCCTAAAAGTAACCCCAAAAGCAACCCCGTTGTATAAATTGTTTTTGAAAAACACCCAAAATGTATATACAATTGTTATAGAGGGCAAACCAATGATCAGGTCATTCGATAACTTATTTTCACATAACATAGAGTTTTATTTGTATGGTGCAGGCAAAAGAGGCAGAGAATTGCTGGCACTTATGGATAAATGCGGCTATAAAGACCTTATTAAAGGCTTTATTGTCAAAAATATAAATGAAAATGAAAAAAAAATAGAGCAGATATCAGTGTTTGAAATAAGTGAGGAGTCTTTGGACAAGAATGCACCTGTAATATTGGCATTAGCCAAGAAGGATTATATTCAGGAAGCACAAAAGGATCTTCTTGAGCAGCAGTTTTCAAACATTATTCCGCTTTCAAGTGAATATAGATATTTATATGAGTACATAAAAGCCAAGAGATACCTAGAAAGCCTTGATAAAAAAGTAAAAGTTGAGAAGATGCCCTATGACGAATATGGCTTTTGCCATCTGACAAGAGAAGGCATGAACTATCGCTTTTACTATATGGTGCTCAAAAATGAAGTGACCATAAAATATCCATTTTTTGAAAAGGATAGGCTCAATGAGAGCTTTGAACAGCTATATGGAAAAATAAGACTTCTTAAAGATGAGAAAGCATCAGGTGATGCTGATCTTTCAAAGATTAAGATATTTAGAGCACGCTGTGCATCAGATGTAGCACCTCTTTTATTAGATAAGCCAGCATTTGTAGATGATATTCAGGTTGGCGCAGCCCTGACAAGCAATCAAATCTGTGGATATAGAGACGATACGGGAGAAAATATTTCCAAGCTAAATCGTGATTTCTCCGAAGGCACAGCTCTTTACTGGATGTGGAAGAATGCCCATGACGCAGACTATGTGGGGCTTTACCACTATGCCAGATATATGGATATTGATGAAAAAGACCTGCAAAAGATAGAAGCGGGTGGAATAGATATAGTAGTTACCACTCCTATGCTTGTAGGGGCGCCTATCAAAGATTTCTTTTGCCCAAGATATATTCCAAAACAGGACTGGGAACTAATGGAAAAGGCACTTATAAGGCATTTTCCTGAATATGCCGATACACTAATAGAGTATGGCCACGCGTTTTGTTATCCAGGGGCAAACCTCATGATCATGAAAAAGAGTGTATTTGATGAATATGCAGACTTTGCCTTTACTGTTATGAAGGATGTTACGGATTTTTATGATAGTCAGGGTATTGTCAGAGAAGATCGCTATGCTGGTTACCTTATGGAGAACCTTACGGCGATATTTGTTATGCACAACAAAGATCGATACAAGACGGCGTTTACTGATCTGTTATATGTAAAAAAGATAGATTAGTTTTGGAGGAACTGTAGATTGAATATTAGCACCAAGGCGAAAAACATAATAAAAGACCTTCCAACCGCGATTCTAAGATGGTATCCATTTAAAGATAATTCTAAGATCCTGTACGTTGGTAATAAGGATGCCATTTTTAAAATGCTTTCCGATTGCTATGGAGAAAAAGTTAGCCAGGTATCATTAAAGGGGCTAAAAGGTCTAAAGAACGGCGAAAAAACTGATTATATCGTGTGCATTGGATATTTGGAAATGCTACAGGATATTCAGGAGTTCTTTTGCCGATGCAGAGAAAAGTTATCGCCAAAAGGCACGCTCCTTCTTGGTATGAACAATCGTCTTGGAATTAGATATTTCTGCGGCGATAAAGACGTCTACACTGGCCAGGTTATGGACGGAATAGATGATTATTTCAGAGCTTATAGTAAGGCTGAGGACACATTCGCTGGTAGAACCTATGACAAGTCTCAGATAACTACGAAACTTCAGAGTGCTGGATTTAAGAGCCCAAAGTTTTATTCTGTTTTTTCAGGGCTTGAAAACCCTACGTTTATATTTTCAGAGGGATTTATTCCTAATGAAGATATGTCTAACAGGCATTTTCCTATGTATAACTCAATTTCATCGCTCTTTTTGGAAGAAAGAACTTTATACAAGGGACTTTTGGATAACGGGATGTTCCATCAGATGGCCAATGCATTCCTGGTTGAATGTCCTATGAAGGGTAAGCCTTGTGAAGTTCTCCAGGTGACAAGTTCCTTAGATAGAGGAAAAGAGAATGCCATAATCACTACGATTTACGAAAGTGGAAAGGTTTGCAAGAAGGCACCTTACAAAGAGGGTGAAAAGAGACTACAGAACCTTATTAAAAATGGCAAGAAGTTGGCAGGGCGTGGAATTGGAGTTGTGGATGCCAAGATAGTAAAAGGAATATATGTTACTCCTTTTGTTGACGCGCCTACAGGACAGGTGTACTTGGAGCAGCTTCTTAGAACAGATAGAGATAAGTTTTTGAAAAAAATGGATGAATTCAGAGATATCATCATGAAATCTTCTGAAATCCATATGGGAGAATACAAGACTATAGCTCCGCCAAAAGAAACAGATAAGCAGAAACGAAGCAGACTAAAGAAGGAAAAGGAAGACTGGGGAGGTCAGAAGATACCTCTTTTAAAAGAAGGCTTTATCGATATGGTGCCTCTTAACAGTCTGTATGTTAATGGCAAGTTTGTTTTCTTTGACCAGGAATTCTGCGTAAAAGATCTGCCAGCTGACGTACTTGTGAGCCGCTTAGTATTTACTTTCTTTTGCGGTAGCGCTGATCTTAGAAAGTACATGGACCCTGATGTTTTGTACAAAAGATATAACATACCAAATCCATATACAACACAAGGTGGAAGCAAATATTTAAATATAGAGTTCGACTTTTTTAACAGAGTAATGAACCGCGGCGAACTTGATGAATACTACAAAAATGTTCGAGCAAATGGCGAGATAATTGCAGCCAATCGCCAGCGTATGAATTACTCCGTCGACGATTACCAGCGCCTGTTCGTGGATATCTTTGACCAGGCTGACACCAGGAAGCTCATCCTATTTGGTAGCGGCGTGTTTGCTAGGCGCTTCCTTGCACTATACGGTGAGGACTATGAAGTTGCTGCTGTTCTTGATAATAATGAAAAGAGATGGGGAGATAGGCTCTATCCAGAGGGCTACCAGCCATCAGATGGTAAGTTCAAGGGTGTAGAGATCAAGTCTCCTGAAGCGTTAAAGAAGTTAAAACATGGTGAATACAAGATCATCATCTGCATCAAGAACTACCTTTCAGTAATGAAGCAGCTTGATGCGATGGGAATCTATGAATATAGCATTTTTGATCCGGGTAAGGCATATCCTAGAAAGCGCCATCCTATCTGTGCTGATTCAGCAAGAAGCTACGAGAACAGTACAGTAGGTAAAAAGGGCGGCAAGAAATACCATGTTGGCTATATTGCCGGCGTTTTTGATCTTTATCACATCGGACATCTTAATATGTTCAGGCGAGCAAAAGAGATGTGCGACTACCTGATAGTGGGCGTTGTATCTGATGAAGGTGTTCGCAGATTCAAAGGAACTGAGCCATTCGTGCCATTTGATGAGCGAATCGAGATGGTGAAGTCCTGCAGATACGTTGATGAAGCTGTAGAGATACCATATATGTTCAATGGAACAGAGGATGCCTGGAAGATGCACCACTTCGACGTGCAGTTTTCTGGAACAGATTATGTCAATGATCCGGGCTTTGCTTCCTTCAAGGAATTCCTTGAAAAACATGGCGCAACACTAGAGTTCTTCCCATATACACAGTCCACAAGTTCAACCAAGCTAAAGGAACTGATCGAGAAGAAATTGTTATAAAAGAGGTGACCTATATTATGAAGATAATATGCAGATCTGCAGGCATTATCGGAAACTTAAGACCAAAACAAAATATCAAAGACATACTTGCAGCAGGCTTTGAGTATTCTATGCTTGATGCGGCAGTTCTGTGTTCGCCTCAGGAGTTCAAAAATCTTGGAATCAACAATTACAAAAGAGAGAAGGGAAAGGTTTACCTTACAGAAAATCCTGAAAAGCTCTCAGAGGAGATGAACAAGGCATTTGTGACTTCTGCAAAAGAACTGGGCCTACACCTTCCAGTGGCCATGGCGCCTACAGTTGCTGCAGAAACTATACACAGTAAAAAGACTGACATTAACAAAGTCAACGATACGCTCAAACAGTTATCAAAAGAAACACTAAGGCTTGCAATAGCAGAAAACTGCGAGTCTATCATTGTTCCGCCTATCTACCTTGGACTTTCTCCAAAGGAAGAATGGGAAGTTAACAGCTCTTTTTACCAGGAATTATCGAAAATTGCTGATGACGCAGGAAGTGATATAAGGATTCTTCTAAAGAATATGACCAAGGACATAAACGGCCATTTTGTAAGAGGAATATGCGCTGAGGCAGAAGAGGCGGTTAAGTGGATAGATGAACTTAATGCAAAAGCAGGCAAAAAAGACCGCTTCGGATTCTGCTTTGATGTGGGAAATGCCACTTTATGCGGACAGGACATTAAGGAAATAATAGTTCCAATAGGAGATAGACTGAAGGCTGTAATAGTCAGAGACCTTGACGGCGTTCATGATGCTGCGCTTCTTCCTTATACTGCATGCTTTAAGGGACAGCAGACCAACTGGCTTTCTATGATAAGAGGACTTAGGCAGATCCATTTTGACGGCGCATTTATCATGGACTTTGCTGATACTTACGGCAACATGACAGATATGATAAGACCATCGATACTGTCACTTGCTCATGAGATTGCTGAGCATTTTGCATGGCACATCGGAATGGACAAGCTTGTTAAGAAGCATGACAAAAGAGTTTTGTTTGGTGCCGGCAATATGTGCCGCGCCTATATGAAGGACTATGGCGAGGATTACAAACCTCTTTTTACCTGTGACAATAATAGTGCTAGATGGGGCGAGGAGTTCTGCGGGCTTACTATAGAGAGCCCTGAGAAGTTAAAAGAGCTGTCTCCTGACACGGCAATCTATATCTGCAATATCTATTACAAAGAGATCAGTGCCCAGTTAAAAGAGATGGGACTTAAAAATCCAATCGAATGGTTCAGCGACGAGTATTGTGACACCTTCTATATGGATAGACTTGATATGGCAGCAGATCCAAACGCTGCGAAAGGAGGTAAGTCATGAGCCTTGAAATTGGCGTTCAGAGTAAGAACGTAGTCTATGATGAGAACCCTGCAGAAGGGTTCATGAGACTCAAGAAGGCAGGTTTTACCTGCAGCGACTTTTCTTTAAATAGCTATCAGAAAAATACGGACCTCTATCAGGGAGTTAATAACAGATTCTTTGATAAATCAGTAAATGAACTTGAAGAGTTTTTTACCCCACATAAAAAGGGCGCAGAGGCAGCTGGAATCAGGATCAATCAGATGCATATGCCTTATCCTACATTTGTTCCCGGGGAAAAGACTGAGCTAAATGATTATCTGTGGAATCAGGTGGGACCAAAGAGCATGGAAGTATGCAGGTTCCTTGGTTGCAAGAACATAGTTATACATGGATTTAAACTTGCTAGATACTATGGAAGCGAAGAAGCAGAGTGGGCAAAGACTCAGGAATTCTTTGAATTTCTAGCGCCTCTTGCCAAGGAATATGGCATCACTATGTGCATGGAAAACCTCTATAACGGATATGGTGCTCACATGGAAGAGGGACCTGGCTGCAACGCTTACAAGGCTGCAGAGAGAATAGATGCTCTTAATGATAAGTATGGAGCTGAGATCATGGGCTTTTGCTATGACACAGGACATGGAAACCTTGTGGGAATCGATCCTTACAAGTTTATTACTATTCTTGGAAAGAGGCTTAAAGTCCTTCATATGCATGAAAACGATGGTATCGGAGACCTTCATCAGATGCCATTTACATTTACAAGAACTAGAGAAAACACCAGCGTTCTTGACTGGAATGGAGTATTACAAGGGCTAAAAGAAATCTCTTTTGACGGAGTACTTAGCTTTGAAACGGCGCCAATACTTGATTGCTTCCCTGAGGAATTAAAAGATGACGTACTGCACATGATCGTTAGGATTGGACAGTACTTTTCTGAAAGGATATGTTTGGATAAAAGATGAACATTCTTTTATATGACTTTCTAAATTCATATATTCAATACGATCTTGTGTATTATTTGACCAAGGCTGGGCACAAATGCAACAACGTTTCCTATGACAAGGAAGTTGATAAGTACGAAGACCCTGTTTTTACAGCTCAGATGGAAAAAGACCTTTCAGAAGGAACCTACGACCTTGTTCTTACAACGAACTTTTGGCCGGTAGTATCCAAGGTATGCAACAAACATGATATCAAGTACGTTTCATGGTTTTTTGATAGTCCGCCCAATCTTGTTTCTACTGAATGTATGGACTATCCATGCAATAAGATTTTCTTCTTTGCCCGTGGAGACTATGAGCACTACAAGGATCTAGGACTTGATAACGTATACTATCTGCCACTTGCTGTAAATGTGGACAGATTAAGTGCCATTCAGACTGATTATTGTAAGTATGAAAGCGAGATTTCTTTTGTTGGAAAGCTCTATGAGTCTATGCTTCCAAGCTTCATGGCACATATGGATGAATACCAGAAAGGCTATATTGAGGCTCTTGTTAAGGTACAGATGCAGATCTATGGTGAATATCTGGTGGATGATGTGATCACAGAAGAGTTCACAGAAAGCGTAAGGCAGAGATTTAAGAGCCTTAATGAAAATGCTATTCAGGTAAGCCAGAAGGAACTTGCATGGATGGTGGCTTCCTATATAACGCACCTTGAGAGAATGACGCTTCTTAGCATTTTGTCCAAGAGACATCAGGTGAAGCTCTACACCTATGAGCTTACTGATGATGAAAAGAGACTTCTCCCAAATGTAGACTTTTGCGGCTCGGTTACTTATTTAGAAGAGATGCCACAGGTCTTTAGAGCAAGTAAGATCAACCTGTGCCCTGTTCTTAAGGCTAACAAGACAGGAATACCCCTTAGAGCCCTTGATATCATGGGCTGCGGAGGCTTTTTACTTTCAGCTTATCAGCCTGAGCTCTATGAATACTTTGTGGATGGGCAGGAATGTGTGATGTATTCTTCTATAGAGGATGCCATTGCCAAGGCAGAGTACTATCTGCAGCATGATGACCTGAGAAAAGAAATAGCGGCAGCAGGAGTAGCCAGGATCAGAGAGAGCTTTAGATACGAAGATAGGATAAATTTGCTTTTATCCACTTAAGGGTGTATTTTAGAGGTTAGTTTTTTTTAGGAAGGAAATACAAATGAAAGTTGTAATTTTAGCTGGTGGTTTCGGAACCAGAATCAGTGAAGAGAGCCACTTAAGACCAAAGCCAATGATCGAGATTGGCGGCAAGCCAATCCTTTGGCATATCATGAAAGAGTATTCTCATTATGGATTTAATGAGTTTATCATTTGCGCAGGTTACAAGCAGGAGGTTATCAAGGAGTACTTTGCAAACTATTACCTCCACAACTGCGACGTAACATTTGACTTTGCAAATCAGAACATGACGACATTCCATTCACAGAAGGCTGAGCCTTGGAAGGTTACTGTAGTTGATACAGGATATAGCACCATGACTGGTGGACGTATCAAGAGGATCAGAGAGCACGTTGGTAACGAAGCGTTCTTCATGACTTATGGTGATGGCGTTTGCGATATCGATATGAACGAGCTCCTTAAGTTCCACCAAAAGCACGGCAAGATCGCTACAGTTACCGCTATTCTTGCTGGTCAGCGTTTCGGTGTATTTGATATTGATAAGGACGACAACTCAGTTGTTAGAGATTTCAGAGAAAAGGCAAGCATGGACGGCGCCAGGATCAACGGCGGTTACATGGTTCTTGAGCCTGGTGTATTTGATTACATCGAGGGCGACGCTACTTTCTTTGAAAAAGAGCCTATGCACAACCTAGTAAAAGACGGACAGATGGCCGCTTACAAATATGATGGTTTCTGGAAGTGCATGGATACAGCGCGTGAGAGAGATGAGCTTTCAGAACTTATTGACACAGGAAGAGCTCCTTGGATCAAGTGGTAAGAGAATATGAGAGTTTCAGATTATATAGTAGATTTTTTAGTTAAAAAAGGTGTCACAGACTGCTTTACTGTTGTAGGCGGAGGAGCCATGTATCTCAACAACTCCTTTGGTCATACAGAGGGCATGCACTGCACACACTTTCATCATGAGCAGGGAGCAGCTATTGCGGCTGAGAGCTATTCAAGATATGAGAATAAGGTAGCAGCTCTTTGCGTTACATCTGGTCCTGGCGGAACAAACGCTATAACTGGTGTACTAGGGGGCTGGCTTGATTCACTTCCAATGTTCGTGGTAAGTGGTCAGGTTCGCTATGATACAACTGTAAGGTATATGGAAGATCTTTTGACAAAAGAGTCTCCAAATGTGGTAAATCCTAGACTTCCCCGTGCCATCGGTGACCAGGAGTACGACATCACCAAGATGACAGAAAACATCTGCAAATATGCAGTGATGTTAGAAGACCCAAAGGATATCAGATACCATATGGAGAAGGCTTGGCACCTCATGAATGATGGCAGACCAGGTCCTGTGTGGATCGATGTTCCAGTAAATTTCCAGGCAGCAGAGATTGATCCAAATGAGCTCATTGGCTTTGAACCAGGAGTTTTTGATGATTCCAAGAAGACATGTTCAGTAATAAAGGCTGATGGTTCCAGATATGAAGGCGGAGAGACTACCTTTGGCCGCGCAGCCAAGGAAGTCATAGAAGAGATCAAAAAAGCTAAGCGCCCAGTTATCTATGCTGGTGGTGGCGTTCGTATCTCTGGCGGCTTTGATGCATTTAGAAAAGTAGTAGATAAGCTTGGAGTTCCAGTCTGCACATATTGGAATTCTATTGACCTTATAGAAGATGAGCACCCATTGTACTGCGGCCGTGGCGGCAATATGGGTGACAGAGCAGGTAACTTTGCAATACAGAACTCTGACCTTTGCGTAGTTATTGGATCTAGGCTTTCAATCAGACAGGTTGGTTATACCTGGAAGACATGGGCAAGAGCAGCCAAGGTCATCATGGTAGATATTGATCCTTCTGAAATGGAGAAGCCAACACTTCACCTTGATATGAAGATCTGTGCTGATGCCAAGACATTTTTGGAAGCAATGGACCGCGCGATTGATGCAGAAGACAATAAGGCATCTTCCTATATATTTGAGGGTGATGATTGGAGAAAGCAGTGTCAGACCTGGAAGACCAAGTACCCAGTAGTATCTGATGAGCAGCGTCATACCGGTTCAGAGCTTGTAAATGTATATGGCTTTATCAGGACTTTATCAGAAAATGCCAAGGATGCCAGCCTTTGCGCTGTTAGCAACGGAGCTTGCTGCGTTGCTGGCCATCAGGCATGGGATGTCAAAAAAGGCAGCAGATTTATCATAAACAACGCAGTAGCCAGCATGGGATACGGCCTTCCTGCAGCAATAGGCCTTTGTCTTGCATCTGGCAAGAAGGAAACTATCTGTCTTGAGGGCGATGGAAGTATCATGATGAATCTTCAGGAGCTTCAGACTATCATTACCAATAAGCTTCCTGTTAAGGTGTTCCTTATCAACAACGATGGTTATCACTCCATCAGACTTACTCAGAATAATCTCTTTAGCGATTATTCCAAGGTTGGTATCGGACCTGAGAGCGGAGACTTGGCATTTCCTTCATTTGAGCTTATTGCCAAGGCTTTTGGCTACCCATATGTTGCTATCAAGACCGGAGATGAGCTCGAATCCAAGGTAAAAGAAGTACTTTCAGCAGATGCACCTGTATTCTGCGAGGTATTTACTGATACAACTCAGGTTTGGGCTCCAAAAAGCTCAGCAAGAAGAGAGCCTGACGGAACTCTTACAAGTCCTCCTCTTGAAGATCTTGCTCCATTCCTTCCAAGAGAAGAACTCAAAGAAAATATGTATATAGATTAAAAAATTTGATCTGCAAAGATTTGCGGCTGGTTTGCTCCAGCCGCTTTTTTATGCGCTTTTCTGGACTTTTTTTGGATTCTGGTATTTGGGGAGTTTAGAATTTTTTTATTATTCTCATAGATTTTTTAAAGGAATTTGCAAAAAACAATTTAATTATGATGATTCGTATGATGATGTATTTGTTAAATTATTTTCTACAAAGGGAGATAGACATGAAAAAAAATTTAAATTCAAACAAACAACAAGGAACATTCATAGTAAAAGTTGAGCATTGCCAGAATAACTCGTGGCAGGGGAAGGTCACTTGGGCAGATGAAAATAAGACTCAAAGATTTCGAAGCATGCTGGAACTTATAAAGCTAATGGATGAGGCAGTCAACCAAAACCAAAACATGGATGAGATGGGGGCGGACCATTTCGTTTCATGATTGGAAATACATTTTTTCACTAACGGTTTTCTTATGAGGAGGGATTTTTATGTTGAGAAAATGGAACAGAATGTTAGCATTCATACTGGCATTCGCACTTGTTACAACTACATTTAGTAGTGACTACGCAAGCGCAAAGGTTTATGCCGTTGGAGACGCATCAGAACTTGATGAGAACATAGATGAATCAGGTGATGATGTTCAGGAACTTGAATGGGATGACATCGATAATGAGTCAGATGGAGATGACAATTATGATGAGCCATCTGACGATGATTACGATGCACCATCAGATGATGAATCAAACGATGAATCAGATGCTGCATCAGAGGGTGCCGGGGATGAGGCAAACACTGATGCAACTAATAATGGAGAGACACCATTAGATGAAACTCCATCTGAAGGAGCAGAAGACGCAGCAGATGCAGCTACAAGTGCTTCTACAGAGGAAGAGGCTGTTGCAGCAGCAAGTGCATCTTCCAGTGAAGAAGTAGTTGTAAAAGAAGAAGTTAACATGCCTGCACAGAGCTTCTATGACAGTGATGGTGGCTTGAGAGTTTCAGTAGAAGCTGAAGAGGGAGCATTCCCAGAAGAAACTTCAATGACAGTTTCTGCTATCTCTGATGATGAAGCTATGGATGCAGCTATTGAAGCTCTTGGCGAAAAAGTTAAGCAGGCTAAGGGTATTAATATTACATTCAAGGATAAAGATGGTAATGAGATCGAACCAGCTGACGCAGGAAAAGTACACGTTACTATCAAGCTCAATACAGAACTTGAAGGTGATGTTTTCAGCGTAGTTCATAAAGATGATGATGGAAGTGCAGAGAAGGTTGCTGGAGCTTCTTCTGACGGTGGATCATTTGTAGCAGATTCATTCTCAGTTTATATCATTGCTTCTGAAGATAACGAAGAAGAGTTACTTCGTATGGTTGAGACCTACATCTTCAAGGTATATAACAGCGAAACAGATAGCTGGGAAGTAGTAAATGAGCAGTCTGTTAAGAACGGTGAGACATTGAACAACCCTGGTATTCCTACACTTGGTGAGAACCAGGAGTTCTTTGGATGGTACATTGATGGAACAGAGAATCAGCCAGAATTTGGTCTTAAGAACGATATTACAAGTACAAGAGATGTAATCGTAAAGGCTAAGATCCAGTCAACATATTATGTAACCCTCATTGGTGTTGATGAAGAAGTAGTTCAGGTTCTTCATAAGACAGTAGAAAATGATGCAGAAGCAAAGATCAATATTAATGTTTCTGTTACACCTAAAAAAGATACACAGGCCTTTGTAGGATGGAAGAATAAGGCTGATGTTACTTATGATTACGGTGCAGAGGTTGATGCAAAGAATGAGAACAACCGTACACTTACAGCACAGGTTGTTGACGCATACTGGATCCATTTCCATGAAAATGATGGTGGAACAGGAGGCGGTGCATCTTATACACCACCTATATTTGTAACATCTAAGACAAACTACAAGGCTACACAGCCAAAGAATCCAACAAGATCAGGCTATGAATTTACTGGATGGTTCCTTGATTCAGAATGTGAGCAGGCATTTGATTGGTCACAGTCAATTAGTAGTGATCAGGAACTCTACGCAGGTTGGAGGAAGGGTAAGGCAAGCTTTACAGTAGTTATCTGGAAACAGTCTATTGAAGATGATAGAGATGCAACCGATGCTGCTAAGACATATGACTATGAATCAAGCTTTGTAGTTTCTAATTATAATGCTGGTGCTGAGATCACTAGCTCAATGCTTGGTAACGCACTTACAAGGACATACGAAGGCTTTACATATAGAACATATGATGTAGAGAATTCAGACGATAAAGTTGGCGAGAATGAGATTTCTCCTAAGGGTACAACAATTGTAAATGTAAGATATGACAGAAAGCTTATTACTTATAAGTTCTATACATGTAGTATCACTCAGAATGGATTTGATGCTGGAACTGTAACTAATATTACTGAATATGCGGACTGTAAAGAAATGCACGGTCTCTATGGTCAGACAATTGATAAATATGGCTATACATGGCCAAGTACAAGAGAATGGCATGAAGGAAAAACAGTAAAACATGAGAATCGTAGGTATGTTCTTTCTGGAACTGGTATGACATTCCTTGCAGAGTTTAGTTTGAAGGAAGATCAGGATTTCTATAGTAATGAGAATGAAACAGGTAGTCATTATTTTAGACACTACAAGCAGGAAGCTGATGGAATTAACTATCCTACAAATCCTACAAATACAGCAAAAGTAGAAGATAATACAACTATTACATTTTATTTCTCTAATAAGTATGATGGATTTACAGTAGATAAATACTCAACAGATGGCAGGAATTGGAGTAATATACCTGCAAGTGGAACTGTACAAATATATAATGAGGATCTCTATATCAGATATAAGAGAAACTCCTACAAGCTTACTATTGCAAGTGTATTAGAGCCAACAGACCTTGCTACAAATCAGTCAAATGATACGACTCCTCACGTTGAGAAGGATGATATTTCAGTTCTTTATGGCGCATCACTTAGTAGCCAGAAGAGTAACTCCGAGTCTTTTGCAAAGACGGTTGCAGCTCCTGTTGGATATGAAGCAAAGAAAACAGATGATGGCGGAATCCTTTGGGCAGATCCTATGGGAGCAGTTCCATTTAACTGGAATCAGGCAATGCCTGCTAACAACAATACAAGAGCATACATTGTTTGGACAAAGAATAGATTCGTATTTAACCTTGACCTTAACGTAGATAATGATAAGAACCCAGATACAACAGTTGGTTATGATACAGTCACTATCTCAAATGGCCAGAGAACAAGCTGGAAGCCATACTATGGTGCAGATGGTGCCAACAAAGACGCTATCATGAAGAACTTCACACGTGATGGCTATGTACTTGCAGGTTGGTTCAATTACGAAGATGACAATCCATATGATTATGGTAAGGTTACAAGTAATGTAAATCTCTATGCTAAGTGGAGAAGAGTAGGTGGAGTTAATATCGTTTATGATGCAACTCCAGGAACACTTGATGATGAAAATCGTGATGGTGCAACTTATGCTGCTGATTCTACAGTAGTAGTTACATCCCCAGCTAAGCCTGTTACAGGATTTACATTCGTGGGATGGCAGCTTCTTAAGAGTGATGATTCAGTAGTAGCTACTTTCTACCCAAATAGTAGCTTTGTGATTGATGATTCTTACATCAGAACTAAGACTGAAGATGGAGAAACAATCAACTATGTACTTCTTAAAGCTCTTTATGTTGAGACTGGAACAATAGATGATATTTATACCAAGGTTGTCTATGATGCCAACGGCGGTGAGGGCGGATCAGTTACTGTTACTGAGGTTAAAGGTACTGATGGAACAATGCACAAGATCCGTGTCAACGAGGCTATTACAGCTTGGTCAGCTGCAGAAGCATTAAGCAACGGCTTCAAGAGAAATGGTTGGGAACTCATTGGATGGAATATTGATAAGACTGCCGCAACTCAGGGTGAAGTTAAGATTGCTCTCGGCAAAGAATATATCATAGCTGATAATGAGAACAATGAGGGTAATCCTTCAACTAACACACTCTATGCAGTATGGAAGCAGAAGAAGGCTACATATATTGTTAAGTATTATAAGGGAAGCGTTGCTACAGCAAACGAGATTCCAAGTAATATAGCACCTGCACAGGCTAATGTAGGTGACGATGTAACACTTAGTAATGATATCGTTCAGGCTTATAAGCCAGCTAAGGGTTATGGAGATGGATCTCAGGTTGATGCTCCATACACAATGGATGTTGAGCAGTACGATGCTGATGGTAATGTAGTACCTCAGGTTATAAACGTTGTTTATCCTCCAGTTAAGGTAACTGTAACTATTAAGGGTAGTTCTGATTCTAAGGATTACACTGGCGAAGAGCAGAGCGTAACTGGATATGAAGTAGTAAGTATCAGTGATACAAGTTACACAGAAGATGACTTCGACCTTGCAGAAGGTGTTGAGGCAAAGGTTTCTGGAACAGATGCTGGCACATACAAGATGAATCTTGATAGCGACAGCTTCGTAAATACTAACACTGATTTTACAGATGTTACTTTCGTAGTAACCGATGGACAGCTTGTGATCAAAAAGATCACAACAAAAGTAACTATTAAGGGTGATGTTAAGACTAATGATTACGATGGTCAGGAACATGTTGCTAAGGGATATACTGTAACAAGTACAAATCCTAAGTTCAAAGCTTCTGACGTTGAATTCACACCTATTGGAGATCTTGTACTTGACGGAACAGAGCCAGTAGCAAAGAGAACAGATGCTGGTAAGACTTCTATGGGTCTTACAGTAGATATGTTCAAGAGCACAAATGACAACTTTGAAAATGTAACATTTGAAGTTCAAGATGGTTCACAGACTATCAAGAAGATCAGTGCAAAGGTTACTATCGTAGGTAATAACAATACAACAACATATGATGGAGAAGAACATAAGGTAACTGGATACGAAGTAACAAGTATCAGCAATTCTCTTTATACAGTGAATGATTTTGATTTCACTCCTGCAGATAACATGAATGTTGATGATGACGGTAATCCAGTAGCAGCAAGAACAGAAGTTGGTTCAACTCCTATGGGTCTTGCAAAGGAACAGTTTAGTAATAAGTCTGGCAACTTTGAAAACGTAGAATTTGATGTGACAGATGGTTATCAGGCTATTACAGCAGCTGATAAAGTAACAGTTACAATTACTGGTAATAGCGATACCTCAGATTATGATGGAGAAGAGCATTCAGTATCAGGATACGCAGTAAATATCAGCAATCCTCTTTACACAGAGAATGATTTCGATTTCGTACCAGCTGTAGGTATGGAGCTTGATAACAATGGTAAGCCAGTAGCAAAGGGAACTGATGCAGGAACATATAATATGGGCCTTGCAGTAGGACAGTTCGTAAATAATAGTGACAACTTTGAAGAAGTTGAATTCATAGTTTTGGATGGCTATCAGGAGATCACTCCTATTTCTGTAACAGTAACTATCACTGGTGAGAATGATGAGACAGATTATGACGGAGAAGAGCACTCAGTATCTGGATATTCAGTAGAGATCAGCAATTCTCTTTATACAGAAGAAGACTTCACATTCACACCTGCTAGTGACATGGAAATTGAAGAAGGTGAGCCAGTAGCAAAGGGAACTGATGCAGGAACATATAATATGGGTCTTGCAGTAGCTCAGTTTAAGAATAGTAATAACAACTTTAAAGATGTTGAATTTGAAGTACATGATGGATATCAGACAATCAATCCTATCAGCGTTACTGTAACAATTACTGGTGCTATTGAAAATGCTAAGTATGATGGAAAAGAGCATGTGGCAACTGGCTATTCATTTAGCCCATCAACAGCTCTTTATACAGAAGAAGACTTTACATACACAGCAGAAGAAGGAATGACATTAGTAGGCGGAGAGCCAGCAGCAAAGAGAACAGAAGCTGGTAAGACATTTATAGGTCTTAAGCCTGGTCAGTTTGCTAATGCAAATACTAAGAACTTTAGTAGCGTTGAATTTGATGTTACTGATGGTTATGTATACATTACTAAGGCTGATAAGGTTACTGTTACTATCACCGGACATACTGATGAGTTTGATTACAACGGTGAAAAGCGTACAGTAAGCGGCTTTGATAAGAAAGCTGATTCAGAACTCTTTGATCTTACTAAGGTTGAGTTTGATGGAACAGCATCTGTATCAGAGACTGACGCTGGAACATATCCTATGGGTCTTACAGAGGACATGTTCAGTGCAACAGATGATAACTTTGCAGAGATCGCATTTGAGATAGTAGATGGTGAGCTCAAGATCAAGAAGATCACAACAACAGTTACTATCACAGGTAATCACGATTCTACTCCATATGATGGAGAAGAGCATAGTGTCACAGGCTATACTGCAGAAGCAGATAGTTCACTGTATGATGCAAAAGAAGATGTGGCTTACACAGGAACTGATGAGCCTTCAGCTGAGAGAACAGATGCTGGTAAGACTCCAATGGGCCTTACAGCAGACGATTTCGAGAATACAAATGAGAACTTTGAGAACGTAACATTTGTAATCGTTGATGGTTATCAGGAGATCACCAAGATCAACGCAACAGTTAAGATCAAGGGTACTCAGGATTCAGTAACATTTGATAATGCTGATCATACAGTAACAGGTTATGAAGTTACATCAATCAGTACAGATCTTTATACTGAGGATGATTTCAAGTTTGTTCAGGCTGGCGACGTAAAGGTTAATGAAGACGGCGAACCAATTGCAACTAGAAAGTTTGTCGGAACAACTGATATGAAACTCACAAGTGAGAACTTTGAGAATACTTCAGGAAACTTTGATGAGGTTACATTCGAAGTAACTGATGGTTATCAGGAAATCGTACCTGTTGGCGAAGTTAAGGTAAAGATCTTTGGTAAGCAGGATACTACTGATTATGATGGAGAAGAGCATAGTGTATGGGGCTACACATACGAAACAAGTAGTGAACTCTACACTGATGAAGACTTCAAGTTCACTCCTGGCGCAGGTGTAGTGCTTGATCAGGATGGAAGACCAACAGCAACTCAGACAGATGCTGGCACAGCATATATGGGTCTTGATGAAGGAATGTTTGAGAACACAAATGAGAACTTTGACAAGGTTACATTTGAAGTAGAGGATGGCTATCAGGAAATTACTCCTATCAGTGCAACAGTTACTATCGTAGGTAACAAGAAGACTCTTGCATACAATGGTAAAGAGCAGAAGGTTGAAGGCTATAAGGTAACAAATATCAGTACTAACCTTTATACAGAAGAAGACTTCACATTCTCTGGACCAAAGAATGTAAAGAGAACAGATGTTGGCTCAACATCAATGGGACTTCTTGAAGAACATTTTGTTAATAAGAATTCTAACTTTGATAATGTTAAGTTCGAGATAACAGATGGTGAGATCACAATAAGTCCACTTGCTATTAAGGTTTCTATCATTGGTAACAAGGATAAGAAGGAGTTTAACGGAAGCGAGCAGAACATTACAGGTTATAAGGCAACATTTAATGACACTGTAGTAGCTTCTCCAGAAGGTAACAGTGCTGAGACCTATACACTTACAGCAGATGCGGTCGAGAATATCTACAAAGAAGAATATATAGTATTTGATTACAATGGCGACGGAGTGGCAGATACTAAGAACGATGCTATTGCAAAGGGAACTGTTAAGGGTGAATATCCAATGAACCTTGATAAAGAACAGTTTACAAATAGCAACGAGAACTTCGAAGTAGAGTTTGAAGTAGAGGATGGACTTCTTGAGATCATAAATCGTGAAAAGCCATACTCATTAGTACTTAAGTCAGATGATGTACACACACCATACAATGGAATGAGGCAGAGCTACACAATCCTTGCAGGAGTTGGTGTAGAAGATTCCGAGAATCCAGTACAGGCTACTATCAATGCAATTCTTAATAAGATAGCAAGCTTCTTTGGAATTACAGCTTCCGCTGAAGATGGTGATGTAACATTTACATGCGAAGGTGTAGAATATGTACTTAAGGGTGCAAAAGTAAATGCATTTGGAACAGAGGTTGGTGAATATGCATTTGAATTCATCGGCGAACCAGAGGTTATGCTAGGTGAAGAGCCAGTAACTAAGAACTTTGATATTAAGTATGAGCTTGGAAAGCTTGTGATCGATAAGGCTGAAGTTACTATCACTGTAAATAGCTTTACAAAGGCACAGAATACTGCTGATCCTCAATTTACAGGAGTTATCACAGGTCTTCAGGGAGATGATACACTTGATCTTGGATATGGTAGAGTAGGTGGAGAGGCTCCTGGAACATATGCGATCACACCAAATATGACCAAGGAAGAACTTGAAATGGAGTACACAAACTACACATTTACAATCATTCCTGGCGTATTAACAATTACTGGTGGCGGTGGTGGAGACGAACCTGGTGATCCTACACCAATACCTGACGATCCTACACCTGCAGCACCTACACCTACACCAGCACCTGCACAGGCAGTACTTGGTGCTAGAAGAGAAGAACCTGTAAATGGACAGGCAGTCCTTGGCGCAAGACGCGCTAGAACAGAAGATACAACAGATAACACATCAAGAGTATTTGCAATAGTTATTGCAGCAGCAGTAGTTGCATCTCTTGTATTCACAAAAAAGCGCAAGGAAGAGCAGGAATAATAGAAAACTAAACTAATCCTAAGCCTCCCGGGCAAGTAATTTACCCGGGAGGTTTTTCATGGAAAAATCTTTTGATATGCAATAAAATATATATTGAACGTAAAGCTTTGACTAGCGGGGGAAGACAATGGGAGAGACGAAAAAAGTTCTTTTTGCACGCAATCTGATATGCGTGTGCGTTGAAAATGATAGAGATGGGGATCTGCAGGGGGAACTGTGGCATCAGTATTCAGATGACCCAATAGTGTTTAATAGCGTCGCTGATATGCTTGTTGGAATGGATGCGCTTTATGATCACTGGGACTTTCCCCAGAAAGCCCTGGAAAATAGAGAGTTCTATTCAAGTAAAAAAAGCGAAGAACTTCCTCAACCAGATAAGCTTGTGATAGATGAGATCCAAAAGAAATTTGGAACCAGGAACATTCAGAACAAGAAGGGAAGTCTTGGAACATTTGTAGTTCAGGTTTCATACAGGCAGAAGGCTACCTGGCAGGGACGTGTCATCTATTCAGAAGAAAACGAGCAGTATGACTTTACTAGCGCCAAGGCACTTGTAGAATTAATGGACCAGAAGGTTCATGAAGGAAGGTAAGATTTTATAAATGAAGAAGATCAAAATACATGCAAGGAGAATAGCCCTTGCATTTATTATGCTGGTAATTATCCTTGCTGCCTCGTTCAAGATCTATACCAGCAATTACTACAGAGAAGATAAGGGTATTGTAGACGAGATTGCTGATGAGTATAAAGACAAGGTAAATGCCTATTCTGATGAAAATGGCATGGTATTTATACCTCATGGGCAGGAAATTAAGGCAGTAATTGTCTTTTATCCAGGCGGAAAGGTTGAGTATACCTCTTACAGCGGCTTTATGTATGAGCTTGCAAGTAGGGGGATTGTATGTATCTTGCCTAGAATGCCTGAGAATCTGGCATTCCTTAGGGTAAATGCGGTTGAAGTCATTACAGGTAACAGGCAAGAGGAAACTTCATCGGTAGGCGCTTGTGACTGGTATCTTGCAGGACATTCCCTTGGGGGAGTAGCAGCGTCAACCTATATCAGCGAGCATGCTGAGGACTATACGGGACTTATCCTGTGTGGTTCTTATCCATCAGATGACCTTTCTGACAAGGAACTGAGGCTATTGTCTATATATGGCTCTGAAGATCATGTCATTAACATGGAAAACTACGAGAATGCCAAGTCTCTTTGGCCATCCGATTCGACAGAGTTCGTTATATATGGCGGAATTCACTCATATTTTGGAAGCTACGGCATTCAGGACGGCGACGGAGAGCCAACAATCACTAATAGAGAGCAGATGCAAAAAGCTGCCGATATCATCGTGGAGTGGATTGAAAAGTCAGATGTGGATCCAGAAGGTACCTACGACAGCAAGGAAGATGTTGCTTTATATCTTCAGACTTTTGGTAAGCTCCCGTCTAATTACATGACCAAGAAAGAAGCTAAAAAGCTTGGATGGACAGGGGGCTCTCTGGAAGAATATGCACCTGGTATGTGCATTGGAGGAGACTACTTTGGTAACTACGAGGGCAAACTTCCTCAGGACAAGACGTACCATGAGTGCGACATAGATACTCGCGGCAAGAGTAGCCGCGGAGCCAAGAGGATCATCTATTCAGATGATGGCTACATTTACTACACAGAAGATCACTATGAGACTTTTGAACTTTTATATGAGCCGGTGGAGTAACCTATGGAGAAGGTTTTTTATTTGAATCTAACAGGTATTTCAACTACAGATGAACTTCAGGATTATTTGGTAAAAGAGCTGCCTCTTCCGGAGTACTACGGAAGGAATCTTGATGCGCTTTATGACGCTCTGACAGAGGCAGGAGATGATTGGAATATTATCTTTTACAATATCTCGGGAGCAGAAGAAAAACTTGGTCAATATTTCGATAATATTAAGAGAGTTTGCAGTGATGCGTGTTTAGAAAACCATAAGCTAAAAGTTCGCTTTTATTTATGATTTATTGCATGTAATGTGATAAAATAAACGAAATAGCAATAATTGACAAAATGATTATTATTTCGTAAACTGAGTTGGTGTCCTGATAAAAGGGAGTAGCTGGTCAACAGATATGTTGGCTGCCGGATCCGTCAAGACGATGTTTGGTAACATCCGAGTCCGGCCTAAGGTTAGATTTTTTGATGACTGACAGCAAGACTTTTATCATAGCTTTTGCTATGGTAAGAGTCTTTTTTTATGAATATAAGGCCCTGCCATAAGAAAAATAAAGAGGAGATTTTTATGAAAACACTGGCAATCATTCTATTTATTGTTATGTACGCTCTTTTGATCATTTTGCCAAAAAGACGTGCTATCGTAGCCCTTTGCACAGCGGCTATCTTTGTTATTACAGGAATACTTCCTATAACAGAAGTCTTTGGAGCAGTAGATTGGAACGTACTTATGATGCTTTTTGGAACTATGGTGATCGTTGATTACTTCATAGAATCCAAGATGCCAAATCTTATTGCTGATAAGATTTTGGAACTTGCCCCAAATGTTATGTGGGTAACGATTTTTATGTCATTATTTGCAGGAATCATTTCAGCATTTATCGATAATGTAGCAACACTTCTCATGGTTGCTCCTGTTGGACTTGCTATCTGCAAGAAACTTAAGATATCACCTGTACCAATGATCATCTGTATCGCAGTTTCATCAAACCTTCAGGGAGCTGCTACGCTGGTTGGCGATACAACATCTATCATGCTTGCCGGCGCAGCCAAGATGGACTTTAACGACTTCTTCTGGATGCAGGGCAAGCCTGGTATGTTCTTTGCAGTAGAGCTTGGCGCTCTTTGTACAGTACCTATCATGATGTACATCTTCCGCAAGGACAAAGAGCCTGTTAAGTCAGATGAGCATACAGAGGTAACTGATTATATTCCAACTATCACAATGCTTGGACACGTGGTATTTCTCATTGTTGCTTCATTCTTCCCAAATAAGCCAGACATCACAAACGGTGTTATCTGTATGGTTTGGGGTATCATCAATATTGTTTGGGAGATCATTGCCAGCAAGAGTACAGACAGCATGTGGCATTCACTCAAGGCTATCGACTATGATACAATGCTTCTTTTGTCAGGTCTTTTCTGTGTAATTGCAGGTATCACAAACGTTGGACTTATTGATGACATCGCTCAGCTAATGGCAAGCGCAGGAAAGGGCAACGTATTCCTTCTTTACACTGTTATCGTATTTGGATCAGTTGCTGTATCAGCATTTATTGATAATATTCCTTATGTAGCAACTATGCTTCCTGTATTATCAAGTCTTGCTGCTGTTATGACAGTTAATCCACTTCTTCTTTACTTTGGCCTTTTAGTTGGAGCAACACTTGGCGGAAACCTTACACCTATCGGTGCATCTGCTAATATTGCTGGTGTGGGAATGCTTAGAAAAGAAGGATACGAAGTATCCTTCGGAGATTTCATGAAGATTGGTGTTCCATTCACAATGACAGCTGTAATTGTGGGATATCTCTTTGTTTGGATCTTCTATGCTTAAATATTTTGATCAGTTTACAGCCATCATCCTTTAATGGGATGATGGCTTTTTTTGTTATATATTCGAGAAAAATGGGACGGCATGTGATATACTACTGAAATATGAATGTGTAAAAAGAAAGGCAATGATCATGAAGAAAATATCAGATAGAATGCTCGATTTCATAGACGTTTCACCAACATGTTTTCATGTGGTTGAGAACCTCAAAAAAGAGCTTGTTAAAAATGGTTACACAGAGCTCGATGAAAAGAAAGAATGGAAGCTCAAAAAGGGCAAATATTTTGTTACAAGAAATGATTCATCAATTATTTCTTTCAGAATTCCAAAGAAGGACTTCAAGGGCTTTTATATGATCGCAAGCCACAGCGATTCTCCTTCATTTAAGATCAAGGAAAATCCTGAAATGGAGGCTTCAGGAGCTTACGTTAAGCTCAATGTTGAAAAATATGGCGGAATGCTCTGCGCACCTTGGTTTGACAGACCATTATCTGTTGCAGGTAGAGTTCTTGTTAAGGACAAGAAAAATGGTATCGTATCCAAGCTTGTAAACGTGGATAGAGACCTTGTAATGCTTCCTTCACTTGCTATTCACATGAATCGTGAGGCCAATGAGGGATACAAGTACAATGCTCAGACAGACATGCTTCCTTTATTTGGTGATGAGACTTCAAAAGATAAGTTTTTTGACCTTATTGCTGAGATCGCAGGGGTCAAGAAAGCTGATATTCTTGGTCATGATCTCTTTTTGTATAACAGAGTTAAGCCTACATACTGGGGCGCAAATGATGAGTATCTTGCAAGCTCAAGACTTGATGATCAGGAGTGCGTATATACTACATTTGAGGGCTTTATGAATTCTAAGGATTCTGAGAACGTGCCTGTTCACTGCGTATTTGACAATGAAGAGGTTGGAAGCGGAACCAAGCAGGGCGCAGCTTCTACATTCCTCAAGGATACACTTACAAGGATCAACGAGGCTCTTGGAAGAACTAACCAGCAGTACTTTACAGCTATTGCAAACAGCTTCATGATCTCAGCTGACAATGCTCACGCTGTACATCCAAATCATGCTGAGAAGGCTGATCCAGTAAACAAGCCAGTAATGAACAAGGGTATTGTTATTAAGTACAATGCTAATCAGAGATATACAACAGATGCTGTATCTGCAGCATTTTTCAAGGATGTCTGCAACAAGGCTAAGGTGCCTTATCAGACATTTACTAACCGTTCAGACATCGCAGGTGGTTCAACACTTGGCAATATCTCAACAACTCAGGTTGCAGTTAACACAGTAGATATCGGACTTGCACAACTTGCTATGCACTCTCCATACGAGTCAGCAGGTAGCAAGGATCCAGAGTATCTTGCTAAGGCTGCACAGACATTCTACGGAATGTGATATTGGGGATCAGAGAAATATATAAGTATTAGGAAAGAGGAATAAATGGGTATTTTTAACTTATTCGGTGGAAAAAAGGGTGAGGACGACGCTGTCAAGGCAGAGCAGGAGCTTGCCGTAAAAAAGGAAAAGACTATAGAGGAAATTAAAGAGGCACATGCAGACCTTTCTTGGCCTG
Organism: Butyrivibrio sp. INlla18; assembly: GCF_900103635.1. GTDB lineage: Bacteria > Bacillota > Clostridia > Lachnospirales > Lachnospiraceae > Butyrivibrio. Next base: position 258,630 of record NZ_FMXK01000005.1, on the reverse strand, counting down.
TGATCCAGAAGATCAATCCTGTAAATGCCAAGGGCACAGAGGAAGTCTTAATGGATGAGACTGTTTCAGACGAGCGCAAGGACGAGATCGGACCTTATATCTACGAGGAGGAGATCTCAGCAGATACTATTAAGTCATTATCTAGCCAGGAACTACTGTTTCTTTTAACAGCTCTGGAAGTATATCACAAGAAATCTCCACTTCCTGGCTTTGAAAAGAACCACAGAAACATCTACAACGAAGTACTTGGAAGAGTGAGAGATGCAGAGTATCTGTACGTTCTCTACGACGCAGCAACAGGTTATCCTTTCATTGATCATGGTTTTGGAAATGTTTACCTCGAAGAGGAGATTGCAAATAAGGCAGTAGAGCTTTTTGCCAAGCAGTTTAGAAGACTTGTTGTTAGAAAGTGCAAGGTTGAGAATGACCAGCTTCCAACTAATGTTAAGAGAGGATTCTTTGATTACCTCTATTACATTGGAATTGACAATCTTGTGGTTGATAACGGCGCTTACAGAGCGAGATTTAAGAGAACTGAGATCGTAGCTTCTCCTATGGACTGGAACAATGACAAGAAGGACACTTCTCCAGTTAACCCAGCTCTTAACTTTGCTATGCTTGATTTCCTTGGGGAAGTTAAGTGGCCTGTAAACTATGAGAAGAGACCTGAGATCGTTAAGGCCAAAGAGATGAGAATGATTTCTCTTATTCGTTCAGGAAGCTTCATTGTTCCTATGCAGCACGAAGGCCCTGTTGAGACTACAGAAGATGGCAGAATGAAGATGGGTAAGGACACCAAGATCAAGTTCCTTATCGTCAAGGATCCAAATGGCAAGCAGTTCCTTCCAATCTACACTGACGCCATTGAATTTACCAAGAAACTTGCTGGTCCAGAGTGGAACGCAGCAGTATTTAAATATCAGGATATCCTTAAGTTCGTTCAGGACAAGGATGGAATCAGCATCAATCCTGCAGGACAGGGCATCATGATCCCTAAGGACAGGATGATGGCTATCGAGATGGCTGGCCAGCAGGTTGAAGCCATGAAGGCCGCAGCCAAGGCAGCAGGTGCCAAGGGCGCAGCTAAAGGCGCAGTTGCAGGCACTCCAGAGGATGATATCGTCAAGAGTGCACTTAACCAGGCAATGGCAGAACTTAATAGCAATAAGTGATTTACAAAATGAGCCCTAGGGACGGAGGTTAGGGCTCATTTTTTGTAGGAAGGACAGGATGAATATGGACGGAATTAAATGGCTATTTTTTGATATGGGTTCTACGCTTTTGGATGAGACAGGCGTCTACGAAGATATTTTTCATAAGATTGCAGTAGCAGCGAATGTTTCAGAGGATTTGGTAAAAGAGAAAGCGACAGAGTTCTACAAGCAAAATAAAAAGGGCGATAAAGAAGTAGTAAAGATTTATAGAATTGAGAGCCCTAAGTGGAACCCTGGGCTAGAGAGGTTGTATGGTGATACAGAAGCGGCTTTGATCGAGCTAAAGAAAAAATACAAGATTGGCATTATTGCCAATCAGATGTATGGGTCAGAAGGCAGACTTGAGAATTTCGGCATCAGGAAGTATCTTGATGTGATCGTAGCCTCCGCTGAGGAAGGTGTTGAGAAGCCTGACAGAAGAATATTTGATATCGCTCTTGAAAGAGCAGGCTGCAAGCCAAGTGAAGCGGTTATGATAGGTGATAGGATTGATAATGACATCGTTCCAGCCAAAAGGCTTGGTATGAAAACTGTCTGGATCAAGCAGGGATTTGGAAGATATTGGAAGCTTGAAGGCAAGGAGCAGGTTCCGGATTATGAGGTGGAGAGTTTGACGGAACTTGTGGAGGCTCTTAAATAATGAGCCCTAGGGACGGAGGTTAGGGCTCATTTTTTGTGAAATCAATTGACATATATTTATCACATTGCTATATTTGACTTGCACTGTATTCGGGATGCCCGAAACGGTAGCTTTTTTCTAAAGGAGAATTAAATATGGATAACACATCAATGCTTGGCCGCAAGACTACAGAGGAGTCAGTCGGACTTAGCAGCAAGACACGTTTCATGGTGGAGACTGCCCTTATGATCGCAATCGTTCTGATCATGGGTAATACCGTTCTCGGTACAATTCCTACACCAATTCTGAAGGCTTCTATCGTAACTGTACCAGTTGCTTTAGCAGCAATGCTCATCGGACCACAGGCAGGTATCATCTGCGGATTAGTTTTTGGTCTTAACAGCTTTGTTGGAGCCTTTACAGGATCTAGCGCAATGCTTTCTACACTTTTTTCAATCAATCCAATTGGAGCATTTTTTACAGCAGTAGTAGCAAGAGTTTTGGATGCTACACTTGTAAGCTACATTTACAAAGCTCTTCACAGAGGCAAGCTTAAGCAGGCTTCTTACTACATCGCTGGTGCTCTTATGCCAATCTTTAACACAGTATTTTTCATGGGCATTCTTTGCCTCTTTTTCTATAACACAGAGTATGTTCAGGGCATGGTAACCAAGTACAATGCTACAAGTCCGTTTGCCTTTGTAATTGCCATGGTTGGTGTTCAGGCTGCAGTTGAAACTGTTGTTGGCTGCATCCTTGCTGGTACTCTTGGCGTGGTGCTTTCCAAGGTGCTTCACAGAGGATGAGATTCTTTTCATGGGAAAGATATTAACAGTTGATATAGGAAATTCGAATATTGTTGTGGGTGCGTGGGATGAAGATGCACTTACGTCTACATTCAGGATACAGACTAGGAGAGACTATTCGGTAAAAGAGCTACTTGAAGCCTTTACTGAAAATGGTGTTTGCGTAGCAGAATGTGCCTATGAGGGGGCAATTTTGTCTTCTGTAGTTCCTGAGATAAATGACGTTTGTCTTGACGCGCTTAAAGAGGTTACAGGAAAGAGGCCGCTACTAATGGGGCCTCTTCTTGATACTGAAATTGATCTTTCTAAATATGAACCGGGAAGCATCGGCATGGACCGTATTGTGGATGTGACTGCCGCTGCGACTATGTATGGAGCACCTGTTCTTGTGTGCGACCTTGGAACCTGCACCACTATTACTGTGGCTGATTTAGGTGATGCTAATCATAAAGGCAAGATAATTGGCGGCATGATCTGCCCTGGGGTTCAGCTGTCTTTAAATGCAGAGGCGGAGCATACTTCTCAGCTGCCACAGCTTGTAGCATCTGAGGTAAAAGAACTATTGGGCAAAGATACGCCGTCAAACATGATATCTGGTGCTGTAGCCGGCTGCGGACTGATGCTGTCAGAACTTGCAAAAAGACTTTTGAGTGAAATGCCTGGGCTTAAAGTTGTAGTAACTGGTGGCCTTGGAAAGCTTGTGATTCCATGGATTAAGTGTGAAGCAGAAGTGCATTATGAACCAGATCTATTACTAAGAGGACTTAGAGATATTTTTGTAGCAAATAACTAGGAGATTATGAGATGTTAGAAGGAAAGAATATATTACTTGGAGTAACTGGAGGAATTGCAGCATACAAGACGGCAGATCTTGCTTCTAAGCTGGTTAAACAGCATGCAAATGTTGATGTCATAATGACTGAGAATGCGACCCAGTTTATCACACCTCTTACATTCGAGGCACTGACTCATAATAGGTGCGTTACTGATACTTTTGACAGAAATCATCCTTGGGAAGTTGAGCATATAGCTCTTGCTGATAAAGCTGACGCTCTTGTGATAGCTCCTGCTACAGCAAACTGCATTGCTAAGCTTGCCTGCGGAATCGCAGACGACATGCTGACAACTACAGCTCTTGCCTGTAACTGCATTAAGATAATTGCACCTGCAATGAATACCAAGATGTATGAGAATCCTGTAACTCAGAGGAATTTACAAACATTAAAAGATCTTGGGTATGTGATCGTAACTCCAGGAGATGGCTATCTTGCCTGCGGAACTGTTGGTAAAGGCAGAATGGAAGAACCTGCTAAGATTTTAGAGACTATAGTAAGCGAAGTTTCTTTTACCAAGGATATGGAAGGATTAAAGGTCCTCGTAACGGCGGGGCCTACAAGGGAGGCTATCGATCCTGTAAGATATATTACAAATCATTCAACTGGTAAGATGGGCGTAGCCCTTGCCAAGGCAGCAGCAAAGAGAGGTGCCAACGTCACGCTTGTTGCTGGGCCAATAGATATCGATATTCCATCATATGTAAATGTTGTGAGGATAACTTCTGCGGCTGATATGTTCTGTGAGGTTACAAGTAGAGCGAACGAGCAGGACATTATCATCAAAGCAGCTGCTGTTGCAGACTATACACCAGTGACTTGCGCAGATAATAAGATAAAAAAATCAGAGGATGGCTCAGATCTTGCAATCAGCCTCAAGAGAACAGAAGATATTCTTGCTTGGCTTGGAGAGCACAAGAAGAAAGGACAGATCCTTTGCGGATTTTCTATGGAGACTGAAAATATGGTTGAGAACTCCAAAAAGAAGCTCCAGAAAAAGAATCTTGATATGATATGCGCTAATAATCTTAAGACTCCAGGAGCTGGTTTTGGCGTAGATACTAATGTCATAACTCTTTTAACAAAAGATAACGAAACTCAGCTTGAACTCATGAGTAAGGATGAGGCGGCGAAGGAAATCCTAAATGCAATTTTGAAACTAAAATGAGCCGCAACCTCCGTCCCTAGGGCTCATTAAATGAGCCGCAACCTCCGTCCCTAGGGCTCATTTTGGTGGACATAAATTAAAATCAATAGAAGACGATAAGTTTTCCTTAATTGTGCTATTGGCCCATGGCTCTTATGATTAATCCATAAGATATGTAAGCTGTTTGCGGTTAATTATGAGAGAGGGAAAATTTATGTCTAACATACTTGCATTCGGAGATTCAAATACTTGGGGACTCATCCCTGGCACCACAGAGAGATACGCCTGGGGCACCAGATGGACAAGTCTTGTACAGGAAGAATTGAGGGATAATGCGAGAATAATCGAGGATGGGCTCTGCGGCAGGACCACAGTGTTTGAGGATCAGCTCAGACCTTTTAGGAAGGGCGCTGAGATATTGTCACTATCACTTGAGAGCAACTATCCATTGGACGCTGCAATCATCATGCTTGGTACTAATGACTGCAAAAAGAGATTTGGTACTAATCCGCATATCATTGGCAGAGGCCTTGAGATCTGCCTCGATGTTTTGGAAAAATACGTTGCTCCTGAGAATATCCTTGTGGTGTCTCCAATTGAGCTTGGTGCTGAGGTTTGGAGACCGGAAAAAGATCCTGAGTTTGACTCTTTTTCTGTTGAGACCAGTAAAGGCCTTAAAGAGGAGTATCAGCGCATTGCTTCTAAAAGAGGCAATCAGTTCCTTGCTGCATCTGATTTTGCGATGCCTAGCAGCGTAGATGACGAGCATATGGACGAAGGCGGACATAGCAGACTTGCAAACGCAGTTGTGAAGAAGCTTCATGATATGAAGGTTGCATGAAGCGTTTTTGTCAAAAAAGATAATAAAAAGTGCTAAACAGGCTAAGAATTGTTTGAATCCTTAGCCTGTTTTTTGTTATAGTTGTTAAGTGGGCTCATACGCTGGCTCACAGCTTATATGTATAGGAGAGAGTTGGGGAATGGAACAAATAGAAGAAAAGAAAAAGAAAAGCCCATATAGGGCGCTGATCTGTATACCTATTATGTTAGCATTATTTGTGTGTAGCATTTTTTTGGGTATGTATGCGGACGTACATTTGATACCTTGGAATCCCGAGGCTCATGGACATCCAATACCAGTATTATCAATAATTCTTCCAGGCTTAACGCTTGTAGTTGGGGCAGTTGTTAGTTTGATCTCAATCATAGTAACTATAGTCAGATGCTTGAAAAAATGAGCCACAGGGACGGAGGTTTGGGCTCATTTTCGGAGGAGAAAAAAGATGGCACAGCAGAATATTTTTGACAACGAAACTTTTTTTGACGGTTACAAGAAACTTAGAGCTGGTGAGAAGAACGCCAATGACCTCTTTGAGATTCCAGTTCTTTTCTCACTTCTTCCAGACATGAAGGGAAAAAGAGTCTTAGATCTTGGCTGCGGATTTGGCGAGCATTGCAAGGAGTATGTTCGTATGGGAGCTGAGAGAGTTTATGGCATAGACATTTCTGAAAAGATGCTTGAAGTAGCAAGAAAAGAAAACAGCGATCCAAAGATCACCTATGAACTTATGCCAATCGAGGATATTGGCAAGATCACTGAGAAGTTTGACATAGTCATCAGTTCACTGGCATTCCATTATGTTGAAGACTTTTCGGGAGCAGTGAAGACTATTAATAGCCTTTTAGCTGATGGCGGCCAGTTTATCTTTTCCCAGGAGCATCCATTTAGTACCTGCTTTAGCGGCGGCGAGAGATGGACAAGAGATGAGAATGGCGAAAAGATCTATCTCAACCTTAAGGGCTACGGATACGAAAGAGAGAATGAGAGTAGCTGGTTTGTAGATAATATAAAGAAATATCACAGGATGTTCTCAACTATCGTTAATACATTAGTTGAAGGCGGATTTATCATTGATAAGATGATGGAGCCACTTCCAAATGATGAGATACTGGCGAAGTATCCTGATTACACAGATCTATATCACAAGCCGGATTTCCTGATAATTCGCGCAAGTAAAAAATGAGCCACTAACCCCGTCCCTGGGGACCAAAAAATGAGCCCTAACCTCCGTCCCTAGGGTTCATTTTTTTTATTATTGTGATAGAATATTCGAGCGGGTAAAAAGTAAGAGAGGAATTAATTAGTTTGAGTTTTTCACAGATTATCGAGAAGATAGACAGTTTTTTGTGGGGATGGCCACTTATCATACTTTTATTTGGAACACATTTGTTTATGACATTTAGAACAGGATTTATACAGAAAGACATTTTTAAAGCAATCAAGCTCTCTGTAACAAAAGATCCTGATGTAGAAGGTGATGTATCACAGTTTGGAGCTCTTACTACAGCTCTTTCATCTACAATTGGAACAGGTAATATCATCGGTGTTGGTACAGCTATCGCACTGGGCGGACCCGGAGCGGTTTTGTGGATGTGGCTTACAGGTATCTTTGGTATAGCTACCAAGTACGCAGAGACCTTGATCTCAGTTAAATACAGGGTTAAGAGTGAGGATGGTTCCATGATCGGCGGAGCTATGTACGCTCTTGATAGAGGACTTAACAAAAAATATCTTGGCATTATCTTTGCATTTCTTGCAGCTGTATGCGCCTTTGGAATTGGCTGCATGGTGCAGGCAAATGCTATAGTAACTAATATCAGACAGAACTTTTCTGGTGATGAGCACACTGACAAGATGATAATGTACGGAACAGCAATTTTCCTTTGCGTTGTAGTTGGACTTGTAATCCTTGGCGGCATCAAGTCTATCACTAAGGTTTCTGAAAGACTTGTGCCTTTCATGGCTCTTTTCTATATTGTTGGATGTCTTGCAATCCTTGTGATGAATGCTGACGTTCTTGGTGAGACTATTCTTACTATTATTGGTTCTGCAGTTACTACCAAGGCTGCAGGCGGCGGATTTGTGGGAAGCACAGTGGCGATTGCGTGCAGATACGGTTTTGCGAGAGGTCTTTTCTCAAATGAATCAGGAATGGGATCTGCTCCACTTGTAGCATCTGCGGCACAAACTAGAAACCCTAAGAGACAGGCTCTTGTATCAATGACAGGTACTTTCTGGGATACAGTTGTTGTATGTCTTATGACTGGACTTGTTCTCGTTTCAAGTATCATCAAGAATCCTAGCATTGATGCACTTTCTGGCAATGGTTCAGAGCTTACATCTCTTGCATTTGGCAGAATTCCTGTGATCGGGGTTCCTGTACTTGTTATAGGTCTTATCACATTTTCATTTTCTACGATCCTTGGCTGGTACTACTATGGTGAGCGCTGCGCTGTTTATCTTTTTGGAGAAAAAGTCATCATCATCTACAAGTGTCTGTGGGTGGCTGCAGTATTTGTTGGCTCTGTTGTGGAACTTAACCTTATTTGGAATATCGCGGACCTTTTCAATGGGCTTATGGCAATCCCTAACATTATTGCGGTGCTTCTTTTATCTGATGTTATAGCAAAAGAGACTCAGAAGTACTCAGGGGAGCACCTAGAAGATAAGGACGAAACTGAGATTCCAACTGTAAAAAATTCTCAAAATGGAGTTTTGCTATAAACAATTAAAGATAGTTGACGATATATTAGATAGCAATGGAAATGCGTGTCTTTTCAATGGATTGATGATCCGTAGGAAGGGCACGTTTTTGTTTTCTATTAGGAGGGCTTTGGTGTATGGGATTTAGTGTAATTGGTAGTGACTTGATTTCACCGATAGCTGATAATACTGGGGTAAAAGAAAAACCGATGAAATCTCTTGGGGCTTCAGACAGCTTTGCGTCTAAACTTCAGGCAGAAACTAAAAAGAAATGTCCTTACAATTTCCTTACCAAGGATGGGGTTATTAATTACAAGGGCGTTACTTTTGTGTGTGATTATAAGCAGAACGCTATAACCCTTGGAAATATGTATGAAAAGGATAAGGTTATCAAGATTGCGCTTCCAAGCGGCGGTAGTCTTCATGTGAATATTGATAACATTGATCAGCTTGCTCAGGCTGCAGATATGTTTACTCCTGAAGATCTAAATGCCATCATGCGCGCAATCCACGAATACAATCATTGCACCAGAAAGCGCTATGAGATTGAGGAAGAAAAATCTGAGACTATAGACGAAGCTGCTGAAAATGATCAGGTAAAAGAAGAACAAAAAGAGCCTGAGATTGAGGAAGAAGCTCTGATTTCAAGAATAAATGCCTACAGGATTGATCAGTATTATGAGCTGTTTCATAGAGATGAGAAAAAAGTGGCAAATATGCTGATATGATAATTTATTGATTGTTATGTCTGAAAAGCTTTAGGCTGTGCGGCCTAGGGCTTTTCTTTTTGCGTTAAGTAGCATAAAATAAGCTAAATATATTGATACTGAGTTTTGTTGCAGATTTGGAGAGGATAGAGGGAGACTAGATGGAAAATTACTTACAAGAAACTAAGATGCTTGATTTTTCGAATCACGACATTCAGGAACTGGTTGCAACAAGAGGCTGGAAGGAATTAGGTACATTTGATTGCCTTAAGTCTATCTATAACTATGTCAGAGATGAAATTCTTTTTGGCTACAACGTTGATGACAGCATTCCTGCGTCAAAGGTATTAAAGGATGGATTCGGCCAGTGTAATACAAAGGGAACTCTTTTCATGGCTCTTTTACGTGCCTGCGGAATTCCTTGCAGAGTTCATGGATTTACTATTGACAAGGAACTGCAAAAGGGCGCTATGACAGGCTTTGTCTATAGGAACGCACCTCAGAATGTGTTCCACAGCTGGGTTGAAGTATATTTTGAAGATAATTGGTATGAACTTGAGGCCTTTATTCTGGACAAGACTTATCTTAATAAGCTCCAGAATCAGCATCCTGAGTGCAATGGCGCGTTCTGCGGATATGGTGTTGCGGTAAAAGACTTTAAGAACCCAGTGATAGATTTTGACAGAAACAATACATATATTCAAAGCGAAGGCATAAATCAGGACTTTGGAGTTTACGATTGCCCTGACGAACTTCTTAAGGCGCATCATCAGGAAATGTCAGCCTTTAAGGCATTTGCATATAGGAATCTTGGAAGGCACCTGATGAATCATAATGTTAGCAAGATCAGAAATTCATAAATTGGTAAAGAAAAGACTGACACAGTAAGACGTGGTATGGGATTTATAGAATGACAGGAGATAGCCGCATGGAGTACAGGAAAGCTACAATAGATGATCTTGATATGCTTGTTAGTACTAGGATTATGGTCCTTCGCGCTGCAAATAAGCTTGATGACAGTGTTGATATGTCAGAAGTGGAGCGTGAATCAAGAGATTATTATGCGAAAGCTCTTTTAGATGGAAGTCAGACTGCATATCTTGTATTTGATGAAGGTGAATTTGTAGGTGCTGGTGGCGTGAGCTATTTTAGAGTTATGCCTACGTATCATAATCCTACGGGTAAAAAAGCCTATATTATGAATATGTACACTGCACCAGATCATAGAAGACGTGGCATAGCTTTTAATACGCTTGATCTTTTGGTGAAGGATGCAAAGGCTCAGGGTGTGTCTGCTATTTCATTAGAGGCTACTGACATGGGCAGGCCATTATATGAGAAATATGGATTTGTGAAGATGAATGATGAGATGGAACTTGTTGGAGGAGTATTATGAAAAAAGTAAGGATGATTCTGTGCGGAAGTGTTGAGCCAAGTAGCCAGAATCAGGATGAAAATGTAGGAGTTGTTTCTTTCGTCTATGTTTCTGAAGATGAGCAGGGTGTGAAGAGTAAACTAGAAGAACTTCAGAAGGTAAATCCTGAGAATTTTTATATGGAATACGAGGTTCCACTTGATCAGGACTTGACGGAACTTGGGCATTATCCATCTATTGAAATTTCAAAAGAAGATTTGGGGTGAAGATGGATAACAAGAGTAGATATTATTGTGCATACGAGGAACGGTACAAAGCAGTACATAAACAAGGTTATAGCTGGGCTAGTGAAAAAGACACGCCTGTAGTGCTGGATATGATTTGCAAGTATGGCATAAGTAAACAGCAAAAAATCTTGGAAATTGGTTGTGGAGAAGGACGAGATTCAAAATCTGTATTAGAAAGCGGATATAAATTACTTGCAACTGATATTTCTGAAGAAGCTATTAACTATTGCAAGAAAACAATGCCTGGATTTGCGGATAACTTTAGTGTGTTGGATTGTTTGTCAGATACGCTCTGCGATAATTTTGATTTCATTTATGCAGTTGCTGTTGTTCATATGCTTGTTTTAGATGAAGATCGCAATGGCTTTTATAGATTTGTCTTTGATCATCTTAATGATGATGGCTTAGCGCTTATCTGTACTATGGGGGATGGAGATATGGAGGTTTCATCCGATATTACTAAAGCGTTTGATATTCAAGAGAGAAATCATGAGTCAGGTAAGATGATGGTTGCAGCTACATCATGCAGAATGGTTTCATTTGATACATTTGAAAAAGAGATAATTAGGAATGATTTTGAAATAGTTGAGAAGGGAATTACTAGTTCACTTCCGGATTTTGATAAATTGATGTATGCAGTTGTTAGGAAGAAATAAAAAGAAGTTACAAGTCGGAATATCCATCTTGGCAGGAGTAGTTATTTTTTGTATTAGGGCTTTTGTACTCTAAAATGAAGGCAATATGAGGAATTTTTCAATTATTCTTCACCCTTTTGGGCTGTTTTAACCCCTTTTTTCAAGCTTGATTTTCAATGACGTAAGGCTTTTTCAAATTCTTTACCCATAATTAGGAGTTTAGGGGTAAAGATTAGCGGGAAATGTTTCAATATTGACAAAATTTAGCGGCAAGAGCCAAACGCCAAGAGCTAAACGCCCAGAGTCGCCGAGCGCCAAGCTCCAAAGCTAGGAAGTCCCCTTGCGTTTTTACTAAATAGCTTGTTTATGAACGGATAATAGTCTACAATGGTATTACAGTAGGCTATTGTCCGTATTTTTGTCTTATACATAGAAGAGCAGCACGCTTTTTTACTAGGAGAAGAAATTATGTTAGACAGGCTATTAGGTGATTATCTTGTTAAGGAACAGCTCCTGACACCGGGGCAGCTAAATGAGGCGTACAAGATTCAGGACTCCCACAGAGCTAAGCTTGGAGTCATTGCTGTTAATGAGAAGCTTATGTCTATAGCTCAGGCCGAGCAGGTTAATATGCTGCAGGCTACTATGGATATGCGCTTTGGTGATATCGCTGTTGACAAGGGATATCTGACTGAAACTCAGGTGGGAAGACTGCTAGAGCTTCAGGGTAATTCTTATCTTGCATTTCTGCAGGCCATTGTTGATCTTGGCTTTCTTTCCGTTGAACAACTTCATGAAGCAGAAGACAAATACCAGATGGAGCATGGCTTCACGGAAACCGATATGGCAACTCTTAAGTCTGGTGAAGTAGATAGGATGGTTCCTATTTTCCTAAAGACTGAAAATGAGCAACTTGTAAGGATGTTCTCCATGGGAGTCAAAAACCTTTATAGACTGGTTGATAATCATGTCTATGTTGGAGAAGCTTCTTTTACCACGTCTGTAAATGAGGAAGTTCTGGGATATCAGAAGTTCCATCAGGATGAAAAAGCCTTTGTAGCAATTGCAGGCAAATATGACGACGTGCAGAAGATGGCAGTTGCATATACCAAGGAAGAATTTATTGATACTAGAGAGGATGCGCTGGATGCAGTCTGCGAGCTTATCAACTGTATCAATGGTCTCTATGCCACAGCCAGAAGCCAGCAGGAATCAAAGATTGAGCTTGAGCCACCGGATTTTTATGTGAATCATCAGGAAGTAACAAGCGAGGAGATCATGGTGCTTCCAGTTCATATCAGTGGAGCACAGATAAAATATATTATTTCAGTTAAGGGCGATACTAACATCTGATGGAGGACAAAATATGAAAAACGTGCTGATAGTTGATGATTCCAGAACATCCAGAAGGGTTTTGAGGGATATATTAGAAAGAGCTGGCTACAAGATCGTAGGCGAAGCTGTAAACGGCAGAGAGGGTTTTGATAGCTATGTTAAGCTCCAGCCTGACATTGTGACGATGGATATCACAATGCCTGAGATGGATGGCATTGAGTCACTTAAGCTTATTAAAAAGAGCTTTCCTGACGCCAAGGTTGTTATGATCACGGCAGCAGGACAGAAGGAAAAGATGATGGAGGCATTAAAGCTTGGAGCTGCTGAGTTTGTTTCAAAGCCTTTCATCGAAGAATCAGTTCTTGATGCAATGAAACGTTGCTGATATGTTTATATGAATTTTAGGCCTGATATGAAATTTTAACGTTTCATATCAGGCTTTTTTTGTTAGAATAGGAATAGTTGTGCATTTGTGCATATAGAAAGGTAAAAAAGTGAACAGAAAAGTCCTTATTACTGGAGCTTCCAGAGGAATAGGAAGAGCAATCGCAGAGGCTTTTGCCAAGGAAAAAGACGAGCTCTTTTTAACATGTAAAAAGAATATTGAAGAACTAGGGAAACTATCAAAGAATCTAACTGCAGAGTACGGTGTAACTTGCCACTGTTATAAATGCGATGCTGGCGATTACACGGCGGTAAAAGAAATGTTTTCAGAAATTCCAGATATCGACATCGTAGTCAATAACGCAGGCGTAGCTTTCATAGGTCTTTTGACAGATATGGAAAAAGAAGATTGGGATAGCATGATGTCTACTAATCTTGACTGCCTGTTTAATACCTCCAAGTTTGCGGTTCCTATGATGGTTAAAAAGCATTCAGGAAGGATCATCAACATCACTTCAGTTTGGGGCGAAGTTGGTGCATCATGCGAAGTTGCCTATTCTGCCTCTAAGGGCGGCGTTAACTCTTTTACCAAGGCACTGGCCAAAGAGCTGGCACCAAGCGGAGTGCAGGTTAATGCAATATCCTGCGGTGTCATAGATACAGATATGAACAGAGAGCATCTATCAAAGGAAGATCTTGATGAGCTCTGCGATGAGATTCCTGCTGGAAGAATGGGAGACACAGCTGAAGTAGCTAGCCTTGCGGTGATGCTTGCTGATGCCCCTACTTATATGACAGGACAGATTATTAGGATAGATGGTGGTTGGATCTAATGGTTTTATTTTTTGACGTAGACGGAACAATTTGGGATTACAAGAATTACATACCTGAGAGCACCATAGAAGGCATCAGGAAGGCTAGAAATAACGGACATAAGTGTTTTATCAATTCAGGACGAGCAAGGGCTCATATCAAGCATAAAGACCTTTTAGGCATAGGATTTGATGGAATCGTGTCAGCATGCGGCTGCATGATCGAGTATGGAGACGAAGTTATCTTTAATAAGCTTCTTACTAGGGATGAGTGCATCAGAACAGTTGAGACCATTGGAAGGTATGGATTTAAGCCAATTCTCGAGGGACCAAAGTATCTTTATATGGAATATGAAGATTTCAAGGACGACATGTATGGCATGAAGGTCATGACTGAAATGGGTGACAGGCGCCTTGGAATCAAGGATAACTGGGGTAACTGGGAGATCAACAAGCTCTCCTGTGACACCAATGGTGCGGACAAAGAAAGCTGCTTTAAGGAGCTTGAGGATCTCTATGATGTGATGCTTCACACTGAGAATATCTGCGAGATGGTTCCAAAGGGATTTAATAAAGGTACAGGAATAGAAAAGGTTTGCGAGCTTCTTGGTGAAGATATCAAGAATACTATTGCTTTTGGAGATAGTATCAATGACAAAGAGATGCTCATAACAGCTAATGTGGGCATTGCCATGGGCAGAGCATCAGAGGACGCTAGAAAATACGCAGATGATGTGACTGACTTCCTTGAAAACGACGGAATATACAAGGCATTAGAGAAATACAACATCATTTAATTTTTATTTTAGAAAAAAAGTATTTACAAAAAACGATTTAGTGATAAAATTCGATTGTGCACAATTTAAATTTTGTTTTTTGATTCAAGGAGGCTACTATGTACGATTTAGTTATTGTAGGTTCAGGACCAGCGGGACTTTCAGCAGCAGTATATGCTAAAAGAGCTGGACTTAACATGATCATTATAGAAAAAAATCCAGTGAGCGGAGGCCAGATAATTGATACCTATGAGGTGGATAATTACCTTGGAATCCCAGGAGTTAACGGATTTGACCTTGGTATGAAGTTTAGAGAGCATGCTGATAAGCTTGGCGCAGAGTTTGTTGACGGCGTTGTAACTGGCATTGAATGTGTTTCAGAAGGTACTGATACAAAGGCACCAGTATTTAAGGTTGTAACTGAGGACTCTTCATATGAAACTCACACAGTACTTCTTGCAACAGGTGCCCATCACTCCAAACTTGGCATTCCTGGTGAAGAAGAATACATCGGTAAGGGTGTATCCTACTGTGCAACTTGTGATGGAGCATTCTATAGAGGCAAAGTCACAGCTGTTAACGGCGGCGGTGATGTGGCAGTTGAGGATGCTATATTCCTTGCTAGATTCTGCAGCAAGGTTTACCTCATTCACAGAAGAGATGAGCTCAGAGCAACCAAGATACTCCAGGAGGAGCTCTTTGGACTTGATAACGTGGAAGTCATCTGGGATAGCGTTGTAAAAGAGATCGATGGTGAAGATAAGGTTACTCACCTGCAGATAGAGAACGTTAAGACCAAAGAAATGCAGAAATTCGATGTTGATGGTATATTCGTTGCTATAGGTATACATCCTTCCACAGATCTTTTTGCTGATATTGTTGAACTTGATGAAAAAGGTTATGTAATTGCAGATGAAGATTGTGCAACTTCGAAGGCAGGTGTGTTTGTGGCTGGTGATTCTAGACAAAAGAGATTACGCCAGATCGTTACAGCTGTGGCAGACGGCGCAAACGCTGTTACTGCGGTTCAGGACTTCCTTGTGGGCAAAGAGAAGTGACATGAAAAATTGATAAAATTTGACAAAAATGATCAAAAGGCGTATATTGATATCAAATGTGAAAAAAATTGTAACAATTGATTTTGATGATTTGGAGGCCCACTTTGAAAAATAGAGCAAAGCAGCTTGCCGTTCTTGGTATGACAGCTGCCCTTATATTTTCCAATATGAGTATTGATGCTTCAGCGGCATCATCCAATAAGGTAAAAACTGTTCTGCCACAGGCAGGTATAACATATGCGCTTGGCGATAATCAGGTTTCTCTTTCAGCACTTCAGCAGTCTGTTGATGAGAACTCACCAAAGACTGATAATTCCAGCTCAGTAAGTACTAGCAAGGAGGCGAACAGTGAAATTGCTAATTCATCAGCAGTAACTGATGAAACACCGCTGGCATCAACTATTACGGAAAACATTCTTAAAGATATTCAGAGCGCTACAGGCGCAGTAATTAGTAAGAAAGATGGCGCATCTGAAGGTGCTTCTACAGCAGAAGAAGCCGAAGAAGAGCGCTTTAAGAGCCTTGTTATTGCAAAGGTTAATGATTATGTAAATGTCCGCAATCTTCCTAGTGAAGAAGACGGTGAGATAATTGGTAAGTTATATGACAAGTCAGTAGGTACTTTCATAGAAGAGGACAATGGCTGGTACAAGATCAAATCTGGTACAGTTGAAGGTTATGTTAAGGCACAGTACTGCGTAACTGGTGAAGATGCTGTTGAACTTGCCAAGGAAGTTGGAACTAGAATTGCAACAGTTACAACTACAACTCTTAAAGTTAGAAGTGGCCCAGGACTAGATGAAGAGGTCCTCGGACTTGTTCCTATCGAAGACGAACTTGTTGTTGAAGAAGAGCTTGACGGATGGGTTAAGGTTAGTATCGAGGAAGGTGATGGTTATGTATCACTTGACTATGTAACACTTTCCACTGAATTCGTAGAAGCTGAATCAAAGGCAGAAGAGGAAGCCAGACTTGCAAAAGAAAAAGCAGCCAGAGAAGCAGCTCAGGCAGCCGCAAGAAAGGGAACTTCCAAGAATGCTGAATCTTCAGGTACTGCAAGCTACAACTCAGCTAGCTCATATACAACAGATACAAGCTCTATTGGCTCTGCTGTATCACAGTTTGCTCAGCAGTTTGTTGGTAACCCTTATGTATATGGCGGCACATCACTTACAAATGGTGCTGACTGTTCAGGATTCGTAATGAGTGTTTACGCTAACTTCGGTGTAAGCCTTCCTCATTCATCTGGTGCAGACAGAAGCGTAGGTGCAGCTGTAGACGGACTTGCAAATGCTCAGCCTGGTGATATTGTATGTTATTCAGGTCACGTAGCTATCTACATTGGTAATGGACAGATTGTTCATGCATCAACAGCAGCTACAGGTATCAAGATTTCAAACGCTGATTACCGTACAGTACTTGCAGTCAGAAGAATCTTCTAATTCTTATGAATATTGGCCGAATGGTAGTGAGAACTATCATTCGGCTTTTTTATTGTCTTGATGATAATTATTCTTTTCTTGCAATAATCCCACCAGTATAATAAAATAAATAAAACGATTAACCGCAGGTGGGTACTGCGATTTTTTGATGTTAGAGGCAGGAAATTAAAATGATAACCTTAAAAGAGATAGCTAAAGAATGTGGGGTTTCTACAGCTACCGTCTCAAATATTCTTAATGGCAAGAATAAAGTTAGCGAAGAAACTAGAGAAAAAGTAATGGCCGTAGTCAAGGAAAGAGGCTACAAATTAAACTATGTAGCTCAGGGCCTTAGAAAGCAAAAGACTCAGACTATAGGCGTAATAGCAGAGGATATAGTTCAGTTCACTACTCCTGAGATCATCGAGGGCATCATGGAAGTATGTGAAGAAAGGGGCTACAGGACTATAGTTCAGAACCTTCGTCTGTATTCCAGATGGCAGGATCTTTGGTTTGACAATGACAAGATGTATTATTCTGTCATGGATCCAGCGGTTCAGGAGATGGCATCTATCAGAGTGGACGGAATCGTCTATGTTGCAGGCCATGCCCGTAATATTCACAGGTTCCCTAGTGAATATCAGATTCCATCAGTCCTTGCATACGCATATTCTCAGGAAAAAGATGTTCCTTCTGTAGTAATCGATGATGAAGAGGGTGCAAGGCTCATAGTGGAGCACCTTATCAAAAAAGGTCATACTAAGATCGGTGTTATGGCAGGTGAACAGGAAAATATCCATACAAAGCTCAGAGTATTAGGCTATCAGAAAGCTCTTTTTGATGCTGGAATCTTGTACAATCCGGAGCTGATTTGTTACGCAGGTTGGGGCAAGGAGCTTAGCTATGGAGCCGCAGAAAAACTACTGTCTAAGGATATCACAGCAATCTTTTGTATGAGTGATAGAAACGCCGGCGGTGTGTACAAATACCTTTTTGAAAAGGGTAAGCAGGCTGGAAGAGATATATCTATTGTGGGATTTGATGATGAGATGATATCTGATTTTATGACACCGCGCCTCACAACCATGAGAATTGATCGTTTGCAGATTGGCAAAAGTGCCATGGAGCTTCTTTTTGACAAGATGGAAGGCAAGGAAGTGCCTGATGAGATCAAGGTTCCATGTCGTTTGATCGATAGAGAATCAGTTTTGAAACTGTAACAAGCATAGTAAAACGATTAAACATTGTTGAAAGTGCACAATATAATTCAAATATATTCATTATCTATTAACAAAATGTATATTATTTATACGAAATCATGTTGACAACCCATTAGGGTTGTCATATATTTTATTTATCAAGTTAATCGATTAACATAACCGGAAGAAAATTAAATAAGAATTGTTGCTAAATTATGGAGGATGCTATGAAAAAGAAAATTGCTTCTTTATTGCTAAGTGCAACAACTGCAGCCATGGTATTAAGCGGATGTGGCAGTGCAGCAACTGAGACAGGGGAACAGGCTAAGTCACAGGAAAAGACAGAGAGTGCTGATGAGACTGAGGCAACAAGCGAAGGCGGCGACGCAGTAGAGTCAGATAAAGCTGCTCAGGCCATCGCTGATAGAAAGGCAGAAGCTGAGAAGTCAGGAAATTATCAGAAGGTTGTCATTTCTTTCTTTGACTGGACAGGAAGACCAGCAGGTCTTGATAGAGTAAATGAAGCTCTTTGTGCTTACACAGAAGAGACTCTTGGACTTGATGTTGAACTTCAGATCATTGATTCAGCTGCTTATGGAGATGATATGAAACTGATGCTTTCATCTGGTGAGCAGGTAGATATCTTCTCAACATGTATTCTTGGATATAGCTCATCGATCAACAATGGTTATGTTCTTGATCTTGAAGAAGATGGAATGTTTGATGATTACTGCGGCGGTATTAAGGAAAAGGTTCGTCAGGACTATCTTGATGCCTGCAGAGTTGGCGGCGTATTATACGGAACACCTCCAATCAAGGATTACGCTATTGAAACTTGTGCAGTTTGCGTAGGCCAGGAGTACCTCGATGGTATCGGATATGATGTTTCTAAGCTTCCACTTAGTGACCTTGGCTATCCTAAGGCTACATGGGATGACATCAACGAGATCTACAGCCAGTTACATGCAAAATATCCTGATAAGTACGTAATGGCTATCCAGGATAACGAGCTTACACAGGGTAGCTCAGTAGATAACATCGGTGGTGACTACTTTGGAACACTTCTTGATCCTCAGAATTCACTCAAGATTGAAGATGTTTATTCATCAGATATCTTCAAAGAGTGGGCACAGAGAGCATATGATTGGAATCAGGCTGGATACCTTTCACAGGATGCTCTTACAGATACAACTGGTGCATCTGCAAAGGTTAAATCTGGATCATATATGGCTATGATGGCTTGCTGTAAGCCTGGATACAAGACACAGATCTCTGGTGAGTGTGGAAGAGATATGGTTGTATTTGATGTAGGTGAGAGCTTTATGAGTTCTTCATCAATTTCTTCTTTCCCTTGGTGTGTAAATCAGAACACAGAGGACCCTGTAGCTACACTTCAGGTACTCAATGCTCTTTACACAGACTCAACAATCGAGACACTTATGTGCTGGGGACAGGAAGGCAAGGATTTCCAGGTTAACTCTGATGGAACGATCACATATGCTGATGGCGTAGATGCAAACAATTCAGAGTATTATCCAAACGTTCTTTGGCTTATGCCTAACCCATACGTAACATATGTATGGCAGGGAGATCCACTTGATCTTGGTCAGCAGATCTCAGATTTCAACGACAACTGTGCATGTAAGTCAAAGGCTCTTGGCTTTACATGGGACAATTCAGATTATGCTTCTGAGTACACAGCTCTTAAGAATGCTTACGATGAGTATGGACCATCTGTTGTTTATGGCTTTGTAGAACCTGAAAAAGGTATCGCAGATCTTGAGAATGCTCTTAAGGCTGCAGGACTTGATGATTATATGGCTGCCAAGCAGGAAGCTCTTGATGCTTGGGCTAAGGAGAACGGAATCAATTAAAGATGTTAAAAAGCCTCCGATTCTTTCGGGGGCTTTTCTCTTAAGATGAATTACTTGAAAGGGTGATAATATGCCTTCAAAAAAGACTAAACAAAAAAACATTAAAAGATATATTCCACTGTATATCATGGCAGCACCGGGACTGATATATCTTTTTATAAATAATTACCTCCCACTTCCTGGTCTGGTTCTGGCTTTCAAGAAATTTAATGCTAAAAAAGGTATCTTCAGATCAGACTTTGTGGGCTTTAAGAACTTCAAGTATCTCTTTGCTACCAAGGATGCCTTTGTTATCACCAGAAACACTATCGTGTATAATCTGGTATTTATCCTGGTCAACACAATACTTGCAATATTTGTAGCTATTTTGCTGGCTGAACTGACATCCAAGGTTAAAAAGGCATATCAGTCCTTTATTCTTTTGCCATACATGATATCTATGGTAATCGTAAGCTATCTGGTATTTGGATTTCTTTCTACAGAAAATGGATTCATCAATAACTCGATACTTAAGCCTCTTGGCATGGATCCTGTTTCCTGGTACATGGAAAAGAAATACTGGCCATTTATTCTGGTATTTGTAAGTGCCTGGAAGGGAATTGGCTACAACTGTGTTATTTATCTTGCCAGCATTCTTGGAATAGATAGAAATATCTATGAATCAGCATCAATTGACGGTGCTTCCAAGTGGCAGCAGATCTTTCAGATAACCATTCCTCTTTTAAAGACCACTATTATAATGATGACTCTTTTGGCAATAGGAAGAATCTTCTATTCAGATTTTGGACTCTTTTACCAGGTTCCACAGAACCAGGGCGCACTATTTAGTGTTACAAACACAATTGATACCTACGTTTATAGAGGACTTTTGGAGCTTGGCGATATGTCCATGTCTTCTGCGGCTGGTCTGTATCAGTCTATCGTGGGATTTATTCTGGTTTTGGGCTCTAATCTGATAGTAAAAAAGATAGATCCAGAATATGCATTGTTCTAATAAGTAGACAGGAAGGACGATAAAATGAGAACTCGAGAAGAAAGACATTTTCAGATATTTGCTCATATTGTAATGATAATCTTGTCTGCCCTTGCAGTGGTGCCATTTGTGCTTTTGGTTATCTCATCATTTACAGATAATGACACCCTTATTGCCAATGGATATTCTTTTACTCCTGAAAAATGGAGTGTATATGCTTACGAATATATCTTTAAGACAGGTAATTCGGTACTTCATGCGTATGGCATATCTATTATTCTGACAATAGTAGGAACAGCAGTAGCTCTTTCTATTACGACTATGCTGGCTTATGCTCTGTCCAAGCCGGGACTTCCAGGAAGATCTGTACTGTTATTCCTTGTATTTTTTACATTGCTATTTAATGGCGGACTTGTACCAACATACATGGTCTATTCAATCACACTTGGTATCAAAAATACCTTCTGGGCGCTTCTGATACCTGGACTTTTGATGAATGGATTTAACGTACTTCTTATGAAGTCATATTTTTGTAGTAGCATTCCAAATGAAATCTTAGATGCTGCTTATATCGATGGCGCTTCGGAGTTTAAGACTTTCCTTAGTGTTGTGCTTCCGCTTTCAAAGCCTATAGTCGCTACAATAGGTCTTTTCGCAGGAATTGCTTACTGGAATGACTGGATGAATGGCTATATTTATCTGACAAAGAGAACGGACCTTTACTCAGTGCAGAATCTGCTTAACAGGATGATGCAGAATATTCAGTATCTGTCGCAGAACAGTGCTCATATTCAGGATGCTGGAGTAGGTCTTGCCTCCATACCATCTGTTTCCGTCAGAATGGCCATGGCGACTGTAGGCGTTTTACCAATTCTTGTAACTTATCCTTTTATACAGGGCAACTTTGTTAAAGGTATTACACTCGGCGGCGTTAAGGGATAAATAAGGGGTTATATATGAAATTACATATAAATGAAAATCGTAGATTAAGTCACATAGAGCCTGAGATTTATGGCCACTTTAGTGAACATCTGGGAAGATGTATCTATGGTGGGCTTTATGTAGGGGATGATTCGAAGATTGATAATGTCAACGGCATGCGCAGAGACGTTGTTGATGCGTTAAAAGACATTAAGATTCCGGTACTTCGTTGGCCAGGCGGAAACTTTGCTGACGAGTACCACTGGATGGACGGTATAGGTCCAAAGGAAAAGAGAAAGAAAATGATAAATACCCATTGGGGAGGCGTTATTGAGGATAACAGCTTTGGAACCCATGAGTATTTTGAGCTTTGTAAGCAGCTTGGCTGCAAAACTTATGTTAATGGTAATGTTGGAAGCGGAACAGTCAGAGAAATGAGCGAGTGGGTTGAATATATGACCTTTAACGGTGTTTCTCCAATGGCTGACCTTAGAAAAGCAAATGGACATGAGGAAAGCTGGACTGTTGATTATTTTGGCGTTGGCAACGAGAACTGGGGCTGCGGCGGCAATATGACTGCTGACTATTACGGCAATAAATATAGAAATTATCAGACCTATGTTCGTTGCTACAACGGTAATAAGCCTATCAAAAAGGTTTGCTGTGGGCCAAATGCAGATGACTACAAGTGGACAAGAGAAATTCTTGAAACCTGCTATAGACATCCTGCACCTAAGGGAACCCATGGCTTCATGGACGGCTTTTCTGTTCATTACTATGTTGTTGTAAATGATTGGGAACATAAGGGCAGTGCAAAAGAATTCTCAAAAGAAGAATATTATAGGGCTATGCGTAAGGCATATTATATGGATGAGATAATTACTATAAATGACCATATCATGTCTGAGTATGATCCTAAGAAAGAGATCGCTATGCTGGTTGATGAGTGGGGATGCTGGCATGATGTGGAAGAGGGAACTAATCCGGGATTTCTTTATCAGCAAAATTCTATGCGTGATGCTCAGGTTGCTGGCGCTACGCTCAATATTTTTAATAAGCATTCTGACAGAGTTAAGATGGGATGTCTTGCTCAGATAGTAAATGTGCTTCAGTCAGTTATCCTTACTGAGGATGACAAGATGGTACTGACGCCAACCTATCATGTATTTCATATGTACAGACATCACCAGGATGCTGATCTTCTTGAAAGCTATCTTGAAGGCGATGAAAAGATCGGTATAGGTGAGGATGTTGCTTCAAATATTAATGAGTCAGTATCTATTGACAAGGATGGAATAATAACTGTTACTCTAAATAATATTGATGTGGATAAGGATAATATCGTTGAGATTGATCTTAGAGAAAAGGAAGTGGGATCAGTAGAAGGCGCCATTTTGTCTGGCGATATGAAGGATTACAACAGCTTTGATGATCCTGAAAAAGTTGTGGAAAAGAAATTTGAGGGCTTTGAGGCATGTGGAAAAGTCTTAAAGGTGACAATACCACCTTGTAGCCTTGTCACCTTAAGGATTTGCGGAAAGTAAAATTCTCCAATTTGCACATAAAGGAAAAAGTCAACATCAAAAAATAATTTTTTTTTCATACATTGTTCAAAAGTTTTCCACAATCCACAAGTTGCAAATGCAGATTTTTGGACTTATACACGAAGTTATCCACAATGTCCACAAAAAAGGTTAATTACAAATATATTTTACACAATAAAAAGCGATAGATATTTATTTGTGCATTTCTTACAAAAAGCAAAATGAGCTGGATTGAATTGCATATACACTTTCCAAAATGGTATAATATCTTCATAAATAAAAAGTCTTTAGTCAGTGAATTTTAGCTGGCTATGGCGGTAGCAAAGGGGATGATTGCATGAGATTTACTATCGTAGGAAAGAACATTGATGTGACACCCGGATTAAAGGCAGCAGTTGAGGAGAAGATCGGAAAGCTTGAAAAGTATTTCACTCCTGATACAATTGCTAACGTTACACTTAATGTGGACAAGGAAAGGCATAAGATTGAGGTTACCATTCCCGTTAAAGGTAAGATCATTCGTGCTGAGCAGATCAGCAACGACATGTATGTATCTATCGATCTTGTAGAAGAGGTCATTGAGAGACAGCTCAAGAAGTACAAGAGCAAACTTGTTGACAAACAGCAGGCAGAGGCCAGCAACTTCAAGAAAGAGTACATTGACAGCGAGTATATGGATGAGGAAGAGATCAGAATCGAGCGTTTGAAGAAATTCGATCCAAAGCCTATGTATGCTGAGGATGCTTGTGTACAGATGGAACTTCTCGGACATAATTTCTTTGTATTTGTTAATGCAGAGACAGATCAGGTAAACGTAGTATATAAGAGAAAAGGCAATACTTACGGACTGATCGAGCCTGAAAATTAAATACTGTTAAAAAAATATCAAATTATTGACTTTTTATAAAATAACTCCCGAAAGGGAGTTATTTTTGTTGCATTTGTCTAAGGTGTATGCTAGAATTAATCTGTTCTGATAAATTTTTATCAATGTGATTATTCGCTGGCTTCCAGCATAGGATAATCTACCAAAAAACATTATGGAGGAATTTAATATGGCACAGAAAGTTGTTATCGCAGGTGCTGTTAGAACAGCCATCGGTAAGATGGGTGGAGCTCTCAGCAATACTCCTGCAGCAGAACTTGGATCTATTGTTATTAAGGAGGCACTTAATCGAGCTGGTGTAAAGCCTGAGCAGGTTGATGAAGTCCTTATGGGATGCGTTATTCAGGCAGGTCTTGGACAGAACGTTGCAAGACAGGCATCAATCAAGGCAGGTCTTCCAATCGAGACTCCTGCAGTTACACTCAACGTAGTTTGCGGTTCTGGTCTTAACTGTGTCAATATGGCAGCTGACCTCATCAAAGCAGGCGAGGCTGATATAGTTGTAGCTGGTGGTATGGAGAACATGTCAATGGCTCCTTACGCACTTCCAAATGCACGTTTCGGATATCGTATGAACAACGGTACAGTTGTAGATACAATGGTAAACGACGCTCTTACAGATGCATTCAATCACTATCACATGATGATCACAGCAGAGAACATCTGCGACAGATGGAACCTTACAAGAGAAGAACTCGATGAGTTCTCAGCTAATTCACAGCAGAAGTGTGAAAAGGCTATGGCAGAAGGTAAGTTCAACGATGAGATTGTTCCTGTTCCTGTAAAGGTTAAGAAGGAAATCGTTGAGTTCAAGACAGACGAGGGTCCTCGTGCTGGTACAACAGCTGAGAGCCTTTCAAAGCTTAAATGCTGCTCTGGTAAAGAGGGCGGTCTTGTTACAGCTGGTAACGCTTCAGGTATCAATGATGGTGCTGCAGCAGTAGTTGTAATGAGCGAAGAGAAGGCTAAGGAACTTGGAATCAAGCCTATGGCTACATGGGTAGGTGGAGCACTTGCTGGTGTTGAGCCTGAGATTATGGGTATCGGACCTGTTGCTGCTACACAGAAGGTTCTTAAGAAGACTGGTCTTTCACTTGACAACATCGATCTTATCGAGGCTAACGAGGCATTTGCAGCTCAGTCAGTTGCAGTTGCTAAGGACCTTGGATTCGATATGAGCAAGGTTAACGTTAACGGTGGTGCTATCGCACTTGGACATCCAGTTGGAGCTTCAGGATGCCGTATTCTTGTTACTCTTCTTCATGAGATGGGTAGAAGAGCTGATGCTAAGAAGGGTCTTGCAACTCTTTGCATCGGTGGCGGAATGGGCTGCGCAACCATTGTGGAGAAGTACGAATAATCTTATAAATAATAGCCTGCTGTGTGTTAGCACGCTGCAGGCTTTATCAACGTAAAGGAGAGAATGATATGAGTTTTGTTAATTGCGAAGTAAAAGACACAATTGCAATCGTAACAATCAATCGTCCAGAGGCGCTCAACGCTCTTAACTCACAGGTTCTTGATGATCTTGAGGCTGCCTTCGACAGCATTGATACTAACGTAGTAAGAGCAGTTGTTCTTACAGGCGCTGGGGACAAGTCATTTGTTGCTGGAGCAGATATCGGAGAGATGAGCACACTTTCTAAGGCAGAGGGAGAAGCTTTTGGTAAGAAGGGAAATGATATTTTCCGTAAGATCGAGCAGTTCCCACTTCCAGTAATTGCTGCTATCAACGGATTTGCACTTGGCGGCGGATGTGAGATCTCAATGAGCTGCGATATTCGTATCTGCTCAGAGAATGCTATGTTTGGTCAGCCAGAGGTTGGTCTTGGAATCACACCTGGATTTGGTGGAACACAGAGACTTGCTCGTCTTATTGGCGCTGGAATGGCTAAGCAGCTTATCTACACAGCACGTAACATCAAGGCTGACGAGGCTTACAGAATTGGTCTTGTAAATGCTGTATATCCACAGGAAGAGCTCCTTGCAGCTGCAGAGAAGATGGCTTCTCAGATCGCTGCTAATGCTCCTATCGCTGTTAGAGCATGCAAGAAGGCAATCAACGATGGTCTTCAGACAGATATCGACAATGCACTTGTAATCGAAGAGAAGCTCTTTGGTTCATGCTTCGAATCAGAAGATCAGAGAGAAGGAATGGCTAACTTCCTTAGAAAGAAAGATGACCCAGCTAAGGTTAAGGTTGTTGCATTCAAGAACGCATAACTTTTTCATAGATAATAAACATTATAGGAGGAATTTAAAATGAAAGTAGCTGTTATTGGCGCAGGTACAATGGGATCAGGAATTGCTCAGACATTTGCTCAGGCTGAGAGCGTAGAGAAAGTATATCTTTGCGATATCAAGACTGAGTTTGCAGAGGGCGGATTTGCTAAGATCAAGAAGGGTCTTGATAAGCAGGTTGCTAAGGGAAAGAAGACTCAGGAGGAAGCTGATAAGATCACAGGTAAGATCCAGACAGGTCTTAACGATATCTGTGCAGATGCTGATCTTGTAGTTGAGGCTGCTCTTGAAGTTATGGATATCAAGAAGAACCTCTTCAAAGAGCTTCAGGAGAACATTGTTAAGAATCCTGATTGCATCTTTGCATCAAACACATCATCTCTTTCAATCACAGAGATCGGTGCAGGCCTTTCAAAGCCTATCATTGGTATGCACTTCTTCAATCCAGCTCCTGTTATGAAGCTCGTTGAAGTTATCCAGGGTGCTAACACACCTGACGACATGGTTGACAAGATCAAGAAGATCTCTGAAGACCTTGGAAAGACACCTGTACAGGTTAACGAAGCTGCAGGTTTCGTAGTAAACAGAATCCTTGTTCCTATGATCAACGAAGGTATCTTCGTATATTCAGAGGGCGTTTCAGATATTCAGGGTATTGACACAGCTATGAAGCTTGGTTGCAATCACCCAATGGGACCACTTGAGCTCGGTGACTACATCGGACTTGATATCGTTCTTGCAATCATGGATGTTCTTTACTCAGAGACAGGTGACAGCAAGTACCGTGCTTGCCCACTCCTTCGTAAGATGGTTCGTGGTAAGAAGCTTGGTGTTAAGACAGGAATCGGATTCTACAACTATGCAGATGGAAACAAGGTTCCTACAGATCGCATGTAATATTTTATTAAATGGAGGAAAATATAATGGATTTTCAGCTTGATCAGCAACATGAAATGGCAAGAGCTCTTTTCAAAGATTTTGCAGAAAAAGAAGTAAAGCCAAACGCAATAGAGGTTGACGAGACAGAGGTATTCCCAATGGAAACCGTTAAGAAGATGCAGAAGTATGGTTTCATGGGTATTCCTATCCCTAAGGAGTATGGCGGACAGGGTTGTGACCCTCTTACATACGTTATGTGTGTAGAGGAGCTTGCAAAGGTTTGTGGTACAACAGCAGTTATCGTATCTGCTCACACATCACTTTGCTGCGATCCTATTCTTACATATGGTACAGAAGAGCAGAAGCAGAAGTACCTTGTACCTCTTGCAAAGGGTGAGAAGCTCGGCGCATTTGGTCTTACAGAGCCTATGGCTGGTACAGATGCTCAGGGCGTTCAGACAAAGGCTGTTCTTACAGAAGATGGTAAAGAGTGGGTTCTTAACGGATCTAAGTGCTTTATCACAAACGGTGAAGTTGCTGATGTTTATATCATCATCGCTTATACAGATATCGTAGAAGACAAGAAGGGTAGAAAGCAGAAGAAGTTCTCAGCATTTATCGTTGAGAAGGGAACTCCTGGATTCACATTCGGTACAAAGGAAAACAAGATGGGTATCCGTGGTTCATCAACATACGAGCTTATCTTCCAGGATTGCCATATCCCAGCAGAGAACCTTCTTGGTGCTCGTGGAAAGGGATTCCCAATTGCTATGCACACTCTTGATGGCGGACGTATTGGTATCGCTGCTCAGGCTCTTGGTATTGCAGAGGGTGCTCTTGACAGAACAGTTGAGTACGTAAAAGAGAGAAAGCAGTTCGGTAGAGCTATCGGCGCTTTCCAGAATACACAGTTCCAGCTTGCTAACATGGCAACACAGTGCGAAGCTGCTAAACTTCTTGTTTACAACGCAGCAGATGCAAAGAAGAAGAAAGATGTTTATTCTGTAGAAGCTGCTAAGGCTAAGCTTTTCGCAGCAGAAGTTGCTATGGATGTTACAACTAAGGCTGTACAGCTCCATGGTGGTTACGGTTACATCAGAGAGTACGAAGTTGAGCGTATGATGCGTGATGCTAAGATCACAGAGATCTACGAAGGAACTTCAGAAGTTCAGAGAATGGTTATCTCTGGTGCACTGTTAAAGTAATCACTTATTTTGAGAATAATAGAAGGAGACAAT
The DNA here is from genome assembly GCF_900103635.1 of Butyrivibrio sp. INlla18. Lineage (GTDB taxonomy): Bacteria > Bacillota > Clostridia > Lachnospirales > Lachnospiraceae > Butyrivibrio. Next base: position 229,922 of record NZ_FMXK01000005.1, on the reverse strand, counting down.
AAAATGAAAGTTGTAGTTTGCATTAAGCAGGTCCCTGATACAAAGGGCGGCGTTAAGTTCAAACCCGATGGAACATTGGATAGAGGTGCAATGCTTGCTATCATGAACCCTGATGACAAAGCAGGTCTTGAGGCAGCACTTAGATTAAAGGATCAGTATGGCGCAGAGGTTACAGTTCTTACTATGGGACTTCCTAAGGCTGATGCTGTTCTTAGAGAGGCTATGGCAATGGGTGCTGATAAGGCTGTTCTTGTAACAGATAGAGTACTCGGTGGTGCTGATACTTGGGCAACATCTTCAACAATTGCTGGAGCACTTAGAAATCTTGATTATGATCTCATCATCACAGGCCGTCAGGCTATCGATGGTGATACAGCTCAGGTTGGTCCTCAGATTTCTGAGCACCTTCACCTTCCTGTAATCTCATACGCAGAAGAGATTAAGGTTGATGAGAAGGCTGGAACTGTAGAAGTTAAGAGACAGTTCGAGGATAGATATCACATCGTAAAGGCTAAGATGCCTTGTCTTGTAACAGCTCTTTCAGAGCTCAACGAGCCTAGATATATGACTCCTGGCGGAATCTTCGATGCTTTCGACAAGGAAGTTACAGTTTGGGGAAGAGCAGATCTTAAGGATGTTGACGATTCTAACCTTGGTCTTAAGGGATCACCTACACAGATCGCAAAGGCTTCTGATAAGGTTAAGAAGGGTCAGGGTGAAAAGGTTACTCCTGATTCAGCTGACGAAGCAGTTCAGTATATCGTAGGTAAGCTTACAGAGAAGCACGTCATCTAAAATTTGTTTAAGAAAAAGGAGAAAAGTCATGTCTTTAGAAGAATATAAGGGTGTATTTATATTTGCTCAGCAGGTAGACAATGAGCTTTCAAGCATCGCGCTTGAGCTTCTTGGCAAGGCAAAAGATCTTGCTAATGACCTTGATGAGAAAAAAGTAACTGCTGTACTTCTTGGAAGCGATGTTAAGGGTCTTGTTGACAAGCTTGCAGAGTATGGTGCAGATAGAGTAATCGTAGTTGATGATCCAGCACTTAAGGATTACAGAACAGAGCCTTACACACACGCTCTTACATCTGTTATCAATGAGTACAAGCCAGAGATCCTCCTTGTTGGTGCTACAGCAATCGGTAGAGATCTTGGCCCTAGAGTATCATCAAGAGTACATACAGGTCTTACAGCTGACTGTACAAGTCTTGAGATTGGTGATTTCCCTCTTGAGCCATCACCAGCTAGAGAGACCAAGCACAAACAGCTCCTTATGACAAGACCTGCATTCGGTGGTAACACAATCGCTACAATCGCTTGCCCAGACTTCCGTCCTCAGATGGCTACAGTTCGTCCAGGCGTTATGCAGAAGATTGATCCTATTAAGGGTGCTAAGGCTGAGGTTGTTGAGTTCAACCCAGGTTTCGAAGAGAATAACTGCTATACAGAGATCGTTAAGATCGTTAAGGAAGCTTCTTCAGTTGCTGATATCCAGGCTGCAAAGATCCTTGTATCTGGTGGTCGTGGAGTTGGTTCTGCAGAGAACTTCAAGATTCTTGATGACCTTGCAGAGGCTCTTAACGGAACAGTTTCTTGCTCACGTGCCGTTGTAGATTCAGGCTGGAAGCCAAAGGATCTTCAGGTAGGTCAGACAGGTAAGACTGTTCGTCCACAGCTCTACTTCGCAATCGGTATTTCTGGAGCAATCCAGCACGTTGCAGGTATGGAAGAGTCAGATATCATCATCGCTATCAACAAGGATGAGAACGCTCCTATCTTTGATGTAGCTGATTATGGTGTTGTTGGAGATCTTAACAAGATCGTTCCAGCTCTTACAAAGAGCATCAAGGAAGCTCTTGCTTCTAAGAACTAATTTATAGAATTTTTGAGGAGCTCAGGTTTTTGCCTGAGCTCCTTTTTTAGTATATAATTACTAAAGTTAATTTTTAGAAAGTAGGATCAAAATGGATAAGAAGCAAAAGCTACTAGACCTTATTGATAAGGCTGGAAAAGGAAGTATAGAGGCTGCAGAGAAGATTGCAGTTGGATATTATAAAGGCGATTATGGAGAAAAGAATCTTACCAAAGCTAAGAAGTGGGCTTCATATGCTGCAAAGCATGGCAGTGAAGTGGCAGAAGAATTGATGGGAAAACTATAAGGAGCTAATATGAAAAGCATTTTAGATTACGAGACAGTTGCACTTGTAGATGAGGATGATGCCATTGAGATCATAGATCAGACTCTTTTACCAGGTACTATTGAGACTATAAGACTTCATACAGGCAAAGAGATATGGGATGCCATATATCTTTTACAGGTAAGAGGGGCGCCAGCTATTGGTGTTACAGCAGGTTTTGGACTGTATCTACTTATGAAACATTCTAAAACTGGAAACTATGAAGAATTCATGGCGGAGCTTAAGGAAAAGAGTGATTATCTCAATTCTTCAAGACCAACAGCAGTTAATCTTTCATGGGCTCTTAAGCGTATGGAAAGCCATGTAGTTGAGTTTACAGGAGCCGGTAAGTCTTTTGACCTATCAAAAACTATAGAAGAGATGCGTGCAGAATCTGAGAGGATCAAGGCTGAGGATATCGATGTTTGCAAACGTATCGGAGAAAATGGCTTAAAGCTCATAAATGATGGTTATGGTCTTTTGACACATTGCAACGCTGGGCAGCTTGCTACTTGTAAGTATGGAACAGCTACAGCGCCTATGTATCTTGCTCATGAAAAGGGCATGAATATCAAGGTATACTGCGATGAGACAAGACCTCTTTTGCAGGGAGCAAGACTTACAGCCTTTGAGCTTCATTCTGCAGGAATAGATACAACTCTTTTATGCGATAACATGTCTGCTTCTCTTATGAAGACAGGTGCTATAAATGCTATATTTGTAGGATGTGACAGGGTTGCGGCTAATGGTGATGCTGCCAACAAGATTGGTACAAGCGTTGTTGCAACTGTGGCTAAGAGATATGGAATACCTTTCTATGTATGCGCACCAACTTCAACTATCGACATTAACACCAAGACTGGTGATGATATCAATATTGAGCAGCGTAAACCTGAGGAAGTTACAGAGATGTGGTACAAAGAGCGTATGGCTCCAGAAGGCGTTAAGGTATATAACCCTGCCTTTGATGTCACAGACAACGAACTGATCACAGGAATCGTAACTGAGTATGGAGTGCTCAAGGCTCCATATGATGTGGCAATCAGGAAACTCTTCGAAGAACACAAAAATAGCTAAATTTATATCCCCCTAGGGGGCTTGTGAGCCTTGTTTTTCTTGGCTTATACTCATTATGTTGCCAAGGTGTATTTTGTTCATATCCAGACAAATATACACAGAAACTTATATAGCGCGCATATAAGTTTCGAAAACAAGAATTTGAGTACCATGGGGGTAAAAAAGTTATGCATATGGCAGATGCGTTGGTTGCTCCAGCAGTTGCGGGCACCATGTACGTTTTATCAACAGGAACAGCAGGTCTTTCTGTTAAAAAAGTCAGAGAAGAAAATGATCCAAAGAAGATTCCAGTAATGGGAGTTATGGGAGCTTTTGTATTTGCAACACAGATGCTCAACTTCACAATTCCTGGAACAGGCTCTTCGGGACATCTTTGCGGAGGAATGATGCTTTCAGCAATGCTGGGACCTTTCGCTGGATTCTTTACTATGATCGGAGTATTACTGGTACAGTGCCTCTTATTTGCAGACGGAGGATTACTGGCTTTAGGATGTAATATATGGAATATGGCCTTTTACGGGTGCTTTGTTGGAGCGCTTCTGATATGGAAGCCATTCATGAAAAAAGGCGCCTCAAGGGCAAAGATAATCGCAGCATCAATTATAGGATGCGTACTTACACTTCAGATGGGAGCTTTCTCAGTTACTATTGAGACTCTTTTATCAGGTATAACTGAGCTTCCATTCTCAGTTTTTGTAGCTACTATGCAGCCAATTCACCTGGCTATTGGATTTGTTGAGGGACTTATAACAGCTGCAGTACTTGTATTTGTATACGAGGCTAGACCAGAACTGTTATGGGGCGTTGGCTCAGAGACAAAGGCCAAAGAAGGAAAATTGTCATTTAAGAACACTATTGCTGTTATTGCTGTACTTGCAGCTATCTGCGGCGGTATTGTTTCACTTTTTGCTTCTGCATTCCCAGATGGACTTGAGTGGTCTATGGAGCAGGTTGCCGGAACATCAGAGCTTGAGGCAACTGGCGGAGCTTATGAAACAGCAGCAGGTATTCAGGAAACTACATCACTTCTTCCTGATTACGCCTTTTCTAATAGTGAGTCTGTACTCGGCACAAGCTTTTCTGGTATAGTAGGAGCAATAGTAGTTGTCCTTATTACCGTAGGAGCATGCTATGCGTTCAAGTTCTTCAAGAAGAAAGATGCCTTGAACTAATAGCTGATTTATTAAATGAGTTCTATTGAAAAGAATCTAAATGAATTAAGTAAAATTCAAGAAATGCAGCAGCGTTCTCATTGGGTGAATGAACTTCATCCTTTGGGAAAGCTGCTTGTTAGCATTTTATACATAGTTTTAGTGGCATCTATAAACAAGTATGATATCGTTACACTGATCCTTATGTCAGTGTATCTGGTGTTCATATTTGTGGTAGGTGACCTGTCGTTTAGGGATGGGATATACCGAATGAGGCTTGTTTTGCCTTTAGTAATATTCGTTGGTATATTCAATCCTTTTTTTGATAAAACAGTTCTTTTCTATATCGGTAAACTTGGAATAACTACTGGAATGCTTTCTATGGTCACACTTGTGATCAAAGGCTTCTATACAGTGCTTGCAGCCTACAGCCTTATAATAACAACATCTATTGATGACATATGCTATGCGTTTGGTTGTATAAAGATGCCTAAGATAATGATAGTAGTCATTATGCTGATCTACAGATACTTTGGAGTTATGGCTGAGGAAGCAGGCAGGATCACAACAGCTTATAGTTTGAGGGCACCATCACAAAAAGGTATCCACTATAGCGCCTGGGGAACTCTTGTTGGACAGTGGCTGCTTCGAAGTATGGACAGAGCAGAACGAGTATATGAAAGTATGCTTCTTAGAGGCTTTAAAGGGGATTTCAACACAGTCAAAAAGAGGGTTAAGAAAACAGATATTATCTTTCCTGTTGTATGGATTGTGATCTTTATTTTGATCAGGTGGAGAGTTATTTTATGAAGACTGGTATACACGGAGAACTGTTAAAAATTGAAAACTTAAGCTTTACCTATGAAGATGGTAATAACGTACTTCAGGATATAAGTCTGACAGCTAGAGATGGCGAGAGTATAGGCGTAATAGGAGCAAATGGAATCGGCAAGTCAACTCTTATGAAGCTATTAGTGGGGCTTAAGCTTGATTACACAGGTAAGCTCACAGTAGCGGGCCATGAAGTCAATAAAAAGAACTTAAATCATATCAGAGAGCATGTAGGATTTGTTTTTCAAGACTCTGATAGTCAGCTCTTTTTGTCTAAAGTAGAAGATGACGTAGCTTTCGGCCCTCGTAACTATGGGCTTTCAGAGGACGAGGTCCAAAGAAGGGTTACTGAAGCTCTTGAGAAGGTACATGCTACACATATTAGAGATAAGCACACCTATAAGCTTTCTGGCGGCGAAAAAAAGCTTTCCTCTATAGCTACGATCCTTTCCATGGAGCCTGATATCATCATCATGGATGAACCTTCTATCGCCCTTGATCCTAGGAACAGAAGAAATCTGATAGGTATACTTAATGAACTAGATGTTCTTAAGATCATTACCTCTCATGACCTTGATTTCATCATGGATACCTGCAAGAGGACGATTCTTTTGGATGAAGGCCGCATTATTGCTGATGGGGATACTAATACGATATTGCGTGATAAAAAACTTCTGGAAACTCATGGCCTAGAGCTTCCTCTTAGTTTATATACTCGACAAATATAATCAATAAAACGATAAAAAAATATGTAAAAACATTGAGCCTATAGGCTAGTAATGGTAGAATAAAAGTGGTATGAGGTCATAGCGGGCTCTACCACTTCTTTTAATTCACAAAAACGGAGGAAGATATAATATGGCAAGAAAAGTAGTTTTGGCCGGAGCTTGTAGAACAGCTATCGGAACAATGGGTGGAACATTATCAACAACACCAGCACCAGCTCTTGGAGCAATCGTTGTTAAGGAGGCTCTTAAGAGAGCAGGCGTTAAACCAGAGCAGGTTGATGAAGTATACATGGGATGTGTAATCCAGGCAGGACTTGGACAGAACCCAGCTAGACAGGCAGCTATCAATGCAGGTATTCCTGTAGAGGTACCAGCAACAACTATCAACGTACTTTGCGGATCAGGACTTCACTGCGTAAACCTTGCTGCTAAGCTCATTGGAATGGGCGATGCAGACATCATCGTAGCAGGTGGTATGGAGAACATGTCAATGGCTCCTTATCTCATGCAGCAGGGTCGTTATGGATACAGAATGGGTTCAGGCGAGCTTCAGGATGCTATGATCAGGGATGCACTTACAGATGCATTTGGCGGATATCATATGGGTATCACAGCTGAGAACATTGCTGAGCAGTGGCACCTTACAAGAGAGCAGCTTGATGAGTTTGCTGCTTGGTCACAGAACAAGGCTGAAAAGGCTATTGCAGAAGGTAAGTTCAAAGAAGAGATCGTACCTGTAGAGATCAAGACCAAGAAAGGTACTATCGTATTTGATACAGATGAGGGACCAAGAAAGGGCGTTACTGTTGAAGGCATCTCACATCTTAAGCCAGCATTCAAGAAAGATGGCGGCGTAGTTACAGCAGCTAACTCTTCAGGAATCAATGATGCAGCTTCTGCGATCATCGTTATGAGTGAAGAGAAGGCAAAAGAGCTCGGAGTTAAGCCTTTAGGAACATGGATCGCTGGTGAGCTTGCAGGTGTTGAGCCTAGCATCATGGGTATCGGACCTGTAGCTGCTACACAGAAGGTTATGAAGAAGGCAGGATATTCAATCGGTGACTTCGAACTTATAGAAGCAAATGAGGCTTTTGCTGCACAGTCAGTTGCTGTTCAGCACGACCTTGGATTTAGCAATGATGTACTTAATGTTAACGGTGGCGCTATTGCACTTGGACATCCAGTAGGATGCTCAGGAAACAGAATCCTTGTTTCTCTTCTTTACGAGATGCAGAGACGTGACGCACACAAGGGTCTTGCTACTCTTTGCGTAGGCGGCGGAATGGGATGCGCTGCAATAGTAGAGCGCTGATACTTCACTACTTCTTTTGACGGAGGTATGTATGGCAGATCGCTATATTCTTGTTGTTGATGATAATGAGATCAACAGAGGCATTCTGGCAGAGATATTCAAAGAAAAATATAATATCCTTGAAGCTGGAAATGGCGTAGAAGCTATCAAGATGATGGAAGAGAACGAAGGCAAGCTTGCCGCTATCCTTCTTGATATTGTCATGCCAGAAATGGATGGCTACGCTGTTTTGGAGGCTATGACAGAAAAGGATAATTTAAATGAGACTATCCCTGTACTTATGATCACAGCAGATACTTCTACTGAGGCTGAGAGAAACAGTTATCAGAAGGGCGCTGCTGATGTTATCCATAAGCCTTTTGATCCTGTTATCGTTGATAGACGTGTGTCTAGAACAATAGAACTCTATGACCACAAGAATAACCTTGAAACTCAGGTAGACGATCAGACCAGAGTCCTCAAGAAGCAGTATCTGTACCTCAAAAAGCAGGAAGAAAAATTGCAGTCCAGCAATGAGAAAGTCATAGACACTATTGCTACGATTGTTGAATTTAGAAGTATGGAATCAGGATACCACTTAAAGCGTATCAAGGGCTTTGTGCGTATCCTGGCTCTTACTGCTATGAACAATTATCCGGACCTTGGATTGACACCACATCTGATCGATGTAATGACTCAGGCCTCTGCTATGCATGATATAGGTAAGATAGCAGTTCCTGATTCAATCTTGCTAAAGCCAGGCAGGCTTACATCTGAAGAGTTTGAAGTTATGAAATCACACACCACACGAGGTTGTGAGATCATCGAGAGGTTAAAGGATATTCAGGAAAAAGAGTACTATGAGATGTGCCTTGATATCTGTAGACATCACCACGAGAGATGGGATGGCGGCGGTTATCCTGATGGGCTTAGAGGAAAAGAAAATTCTATAGGCGCTCAGCTTACTGCAATTTCTGACGTTTATGACGCCCTTATAAGTGATAGAGTATATAAGTCTGCATATCCTTTGGATAAAGCCTTTGAGATGATCAAAGATGGAGAATGCGGCGTATTTTCACCTGAAGTTCTTGCATGCTTTGAATTTGCAAGACCTGACATGGAAGCACTTGTAAACCAGACCAAAGCTGAGGAAGCGGCAGAAAATGGTGGATATTCACCTTATGAGAAATAATTGTTGACAAAGATATTTGCCGCGAATATAATATAACATGTTGTCGCAAGACATGAGTGCGTGTAGCTCAGCTGGATAGAGCGTCTGGCTACGGACCAGAAGGTCGTGGGTTCGAATCCTGTCACGCACATTTATATGGATGCATCTGATTTCAGATGCATCCTTTTTTTCTATAAAAAAAAGAATGGATATTGTATAATTTAATCTATGATGAAAAAATTTGAATTAATTGCTCCATGCCACTTTGGTCTTGAAGCAGTACTTAAAAAAGAAATAATCGATCTTGGCTATGATATTACTGAGGTTTCGGATGGCAGGATCTCTTTTGCAGGGGATGCTGATGCTGTATGTCGTGCCAATATTGGACTTAGGACAGCTGAGAGAATCCTTATCAAGGTAGGAAGCTTCCACGCTGAGACCTTCGAGGAACTCTATCAGGGTACTAAGTCTCTTCCTTGGGAAGAATTTATTCCTGAGAGAGGAAGATTCTGGGTAAAAAAGGCATCTAGTGTTAAGAGCAAGCTCTTTAGCCCATCAGATATCCAGTCCATCATGAAAAAAGCCATCGTTGAAAAGATGAAGCAGAGCTATCATACAGACTGGTTCAAGGAAGATGCTGAGGATTACCCTATCAGAGTTTTTCTTATGAAGGATGAAGTGACTGTAGCTCTTGATACAACTGGAGATTCATTGCATAAGAGAGGCTATCGTAGGCTCGAATCCAAGGCTCCTATAGCTGAGAACCTTGCTGCAGCTCTTATCATGCTGACACCTTGGCGCGGAGACAGGATACTTGTGGATCCTTTTTGTGGTAGTGGTACATTCCCTATCGAGGCTGCTATGATGGCTGCTAACATTGCACCAGGCATGAATAGACACTTTACAGCTGAGGCTTGGAAGCATCTTATTACTCCTCAGAACTGGACAGACGTACGTGATGAGGCGAGGGACGAGATCATTACTGACATTGAGACAGATATTCAAGGCTATGACCTTGATCCTGAGATGGTTGAGATTGCTAGGATCAATGCCAAGAAAGCTGGCGTAGACCATCTTATCCACTTCCAGGCAAGGGACATTGCAGATCTTAGCCACAGAAAGAAATACGGCTTTATCATCACCAATCCACCATATGGTGAGAGAATCGGTGATCAGAAGGAACTTCCAGCTCTTTATAAGACTATTGGAGAGAGATACAAGGCTCTTGATTCATGGTCTATGTACCTTATTACTGGCTTTGAGCAGGCAGAGAAATACATTGGCAAAAAAGTTGATAAAAACAGAAAGATCTATAACGGCATGATCAGAACTTATTTTTATCAGTACATGGGACCAAAGCCGCCAAAGAGAACAAGTAACTAATTGTAACTTATGATGGAATCAGATAATGAATAATTCGGAAATGAAAAAGATGGCTATCAGAACAGCTGTCTTTGGGGTGGTTTCTATTGCTGTGATGCTGCAGAGGTCAGCAACCAAGCATATTATGATCACGGACGCTGCAGGAACTCATGTGGATAGAGGAAATGCTGAAGATTCCTATAACATTCTCATAGATAGAAATGTTACGGATAGTCAGTCGGGCAAGCTCATTATTCCTCTTGCCAAGACTGTCAGCTCTGATGATATTATTCTTGAAGATAAATATATCGATCATGAACTCAAGATCTATATCGAGAGCCGCGAAGAGGGATTTTATCTTGATAACGCGGTTCTGACGGACCTTGATATCTTAGAAAGTGCTGTTTGCTATGCTGAGAATGACACAGGTAGCGTATGTCTTGATTTTAAATTTGATGGATTATACGCCAATGCCAGCTCTCTCACAGAAAACAGCACAATTGAAGTTTCTTTTGCAAAACCTAAAGATATGTATGACAATATAGTAGTTGTGGACTGTGGGTGTGAGGAACCGGGAGATGCCCAAGCTCTTTTGGATATGTCCCTTGCTGTACGCGGCATTGCGGCTGCAGATGATGACAAAAACATCAAGTTTTATTACACAAGACTTTCAGCTGATGAAGTTGATATAGAAAAGAGATGTGCACTTATAAAGGATAGTGAAGCAGACTTCGTGGTGGAGCTTAAGATTGGTGGAAACGGCGTAGCATCTTTTTACAACGGAGAATATTTCCTTAGAGATTTTAACAACGCTGAATTTGCCAATATCCTTGAAAAGAACTGTGCATATAAGCTTGGAGCTACGGCAGAAGGTGTATTTGAGGATGATGGAAGTGACCAGGTCCTAAGTTGTACAAAAGTTCCAGCGGCAAGAGTGGAAATAGGCAAAGACTACGCTGGCATAGATAATAGTAAAAAAATAGCTGAGGGAGTATATCAGGCAATCCTGGAGGCATTTGAGGAGAAAAAATGAGAATAGTATTTGCTACTGGAAACAAGAATAAAATGATTGAGATCCGCGAGATCTTGGGAGATCTTGGGGTAGAAATCCTTTCTATGAAAGAAGCGGGCGTAGAAGGAGATGTAGAGGAGAATGGCACAACATTTGCTGAGAATTCTCTTATCAAGTCCAAAGCTGTGTATGAAGAACTTAAGGCAAAAGAACCAGAAAAGGCAGCAGAGACAATTGTTCTTGCTGATGACTCAGGACTTGAGATCGATTATCTTAACAAAGAACCGGGAATCTACTCAGCTAGATACATGGGTAAAGACACATCATACACAGAAAAGAATAACAATCTCATCGAGAGATTAAACGGAGTTCCTGATGAGAAGCGCACAGCTAGATTCGTATGTGCTATATCAGCTTTTTTACCAGATGGAAGCAGCCTTTCAACACTTGGTACTATTGAGGGCAGAATAGGCTATGAAATAGCAGGAGAAAACGGTTTTGGCTATGATCCTATCTTCTATCTGCCAGAATATGGCAAGACCAGTGCAGAGATCTCTCCAGAGGAAAAGAATGCCATTAGCCATAGAGGTAAGGCACTTAGGGAGATGGAGAAACTCTTAAGGGAAAAGATATCTTAAAAAGGCAGTGGGGAGCTTTGGGATGCGTAAGTACTTGATCGTTAGTGATACACATGGGAGAGATGATAATTTCTATGATGTTTTGGACATAGAAGAGCCATTAAACGGGATCATTCATTGTGGAGATTTTGAGGGTTCTGAAGGCAAGTTTGCACTTGCTGCAAATTGTCCGGTTTATTTCGTGGCAGGCAACAATGACTTTTTCTCAAACTTAAGTAGAGAACTGGAGTTTGAGCTTGAAGGACACACTTTCTTTGTAACTCACGGGCATAACTACATGGTGAGTATGGATCTTGAGTATATTAGGAGCGAAGGAATATCAAGAGGAGCAGATATTATTTGCTTTGGACATACGCATAAACCAGTGGCAAAAAATGTTGACGGTGTGTATGTGTTTAATCCTGGCAGCCTTTCTTATCCAAGGCAAGAAGGCCGAAGACCAAGCTACATCGTGCTTTCCGTGGATGACAACCATGAAATAGAGTATGAAATAAAGTACTTATAAGAACGCAAAAAAACTTAGAAAAAAACTTGAAAAAATGTGTTGACATTGGAGTGAAAATCATTATATAATAAATCTCGCGTTACGGCTTAGGACATAACGCGAAGCGAGACGGGGTGTGGCTCAGTTTGGCTAGAGCACCTGCTTTGGGAGCAGGGGGTCGCAGGTTCGAATCCTGTCACCCCGACTTTTAAGAAATATCACTGGTTGATTTTTCTTAAAGCCGGTGAATTTCTTAATTTACATATAGCATGTGATTAACATGCGGGTGTAGTTCAATGGTAGAACACTAGCCTTCCAAGCTAGATACGTGGGTTCGATTCCCATCACCCGCTTAAGCAAAGTACTTAATACGATGCTTGGGTACAGAGCACTTTTACAATGAGTATCTGTTACATGTGTCCGTAGCTCAGCTGGATAGAGCAACGGCCTTCTAAGCCGTGGGTCGGGGGTTCGAATCCCTTCGGGCACATTTGAGCACTTGGAAGATTAAAATCTTATCATGTGTAAGCCATGGGGTTGTACTTGATTAGCAAATATGGAATAGTACAAATCCCTTTTTGTTTATTATGGTGGCTATGGCGCAGTTGGTTAGCGCGCCAGATTGTGGTTCTGGAGACCGTGGGTTCGAGTCCCACTAGCCACCCTATTTGTAATTGCTCCAGCGAGATGCGCAAAGCTCTTACAATCTTGGGCTATCGCCAAGCGGTAAGGCACAGCACTTTGACTGCTGCATACGACGGTTCGAATCCGGCTAGCCCAGCTAGGTGTGACGGAATTATGCACCGAAGAAGTACAAATATTTTATGGGATATTAGCTCAGGTGGTAGAGCACTTGACTTTTAATCAAGTTGTCGGGGGTTCGAATCCCCCATGTCTCATTGTTTAAAACCTTGGAAAATTTCCGAGGTTTTAATTACATAACGACAAGTATTATGCGGATGTGGCGGAATTGGCAGACGCGCTAGATTTAGGTTCTAGTGTCCCCGACGTGCAGGTTCAAGTCCTGTCATCCGCATTTTCCTTTAGAGTAGGTGGGAAGTGTATTGCTTTCCACATTTTTTTTGCGTAATAGTGGTTTGTTTTTTTCTTTTCTATTGTGGAGATTTAAGTAATGGAAAGTACCAAGAATAAAGTCATAAACGGTCCTATCTGGACCAGTATGTTATCATATTTCTTTGCTCTGATGCTCGGGGCATTTTTTCAACAGTTATACAATACAGTGGATGCCGTTATAGTAGGTAGAGTAGTAGGACCTGATGGACTTGCTGCTGTAGGAGGATCAGCTGCTACAGTTGTGAACCTGTTTGTAGGCTTCTTCATTGGCCTTTCATCTGGAGCTACAGTTGTCATTGCTCAGTTCTATGGGGCTGGTCGCACAGAAGAGGTTTCTAAGGCTGTTCATACAGCTATTGCTATGGCTATCATAGGCGGCGCTGTTATTACATTAATAGGTCTTGCTACAGCGGGATGGGTCATTGATATCATGAAGACACCTCCAGAGATTGTAGATGCCTCTGCAGTGTATTTAAGGATCTATTTCATAGGTATGATACCAAACCTTATATACAACATGGGTGCAGGTATTTTAAGGGCTGTAGGAGACTCTAAGAGGCCTCTGATAGTACTTATCATAAGCTGCTTTGCTAATATCATCCTGGATATGTTCTTTGTCATTGGCCTTGGAATGGGAAAAGTCAGTGTTACCATGGGTGTTGTTGGCGTTGCTGTTGCGACAATCCTATGTCAGCTAATTAGCGCTATTATCGTCCTCATTATGCTGGTTAGAAGCACTGACACGTATAAACTAGCCATAAATAAAATACGCCTCGATATGGGCATGCTAAGGCGTATAATTCGCATAGGTCTTCCTGCGGGCATTCAGTCAACTATGTATACCCTTTCAAATATGCTGATCCAGACATCTATCAATGAACTTGGTAAGGACTATACAGCAGCCTGGGCAGCTTACGGTAAGATAGATATCCTGTTCTGGATGACCATCAGTAGTCTTGGAACTTCAGTTACAACCTTTGCAGGTCAGAACTTCGGCGCAGGCAAATATGACAGAGTACATAAGAGCATGAGAACGGCCTTTATCATAGCCCTCACAATTACTATTCCACTTAGCTGCTTATTATACTGGCACGGCGACTTTCTCCTTAGGATATTCGTAGAAGATGCCAACGTAATCTACGTGGGAATCCAGATGATACGCTTCCTGGCGCCATTTTACTTCACCTATATCGGCGTAGAAGTCTTCTCCGGAGTCCTCCGCGGAATGGGAACAGCCTTTGTGCCAATGATCATCACCTTAGGCGGTATTTGCCTCCTTCGTGTTGCCTGGATACTAATTGCCTTCCCAATGAATAAGACCATAGAAACCGTAGAATTTAGCTATCCACTAACCTGGATCACAACCTCTGTTTTATTCTTCTTCTACTTTATTTACTACACTAGGAAAAAGAATATTAGATAACGATACATGGCATGAAAAAATCCCCCTTAGATTTATGTTTTGAATAACATGAAATAAATCTAAGGGGGATTTTTGAATGTCTTATGTATCCTGAAAAAACTATCGGAGTTCTGCAGAGGACTTTTCTATTTAATACTCCCTGCGTCCGGTTTAGTTACCAGCAGCTACGTCTTCTGGAACGGCTTCAGCTGGTGGCTGCTCAGCGGCAGCTTCTGGATTGGCCTGTGCTGCTGCAGCCTGCGCTGCGGCCTGCTCCTGAGCTAAGATACCGTCAATACCCTCCTGCATCATAAACTCATATGTATGGTGACAGGTGTTAAGTACTTGAGTTGTGTTTCCGTTTTCATCTGTGACGGTAGTATAAGCTGAATTTGCTGGTGTGTAATTTACAAATCCTGACTGAAGTGCTGGTGGAACTTCTGGAGTAAGTTCAAATACACCTGTTGTCTTGAATGGACAGTTCTCTGTAGCTGGAAGACCATCAATGGCACACATTGTGCCAGCATAATGTACATCGCAGTTCGCTGTAGGTACTGTACCCTCTTCAAAGTATTCAGTATAGAGAGTTCCATCACAGAGCCCAGCAATTGGCTGTTTACCTGATCTTGAACATACTGTTGCAGAAACAATTCCATCTGGAACTGAGAATGATGAGTATGGAAGATCTTCGTGTATCTTGGACATTACCTTACGCCACATAGTCTTGGAGAAGTTCTTCTCGGCTGAATCTTTCATCTTGGCGTTGTTGTCATAACCTGTCCACGTTGTTGCTGTGTAGTAGTTAGTGTATCCTGCAAACCAAACGTCTACGTAATCAGATGTTGTACCTGTCTTACCTGCGATAGCGGTAGTACCAAAGTTAACAGATGAACCTGTTCCACCATTTACAACGTCCTGCATTGCACTTGTAAGAAGAAATGCTGTTGTTTCCTTGAGGATACGCTTTGATTTAGCTTCTGTATTATCAAGGATAACGTTTCCGTCATGGTCTACAACCTTTGTATAAAGCTTAGGCTCAATATAAACACCACCATTTGCAATAGCGGCATATGCGGCGTTAAGCTCATAGTTCTTGACACCCTTTGTAAGTCCTCCAAGAGCAGTTGCCTGCTGGATATCTGAGAAAGGCTTACCATTTATGACTTCGTGCTCAACAAGAGTTGTGAAGCCAAAGTTCTTGAGATAGTCAAATGCAAGTTGAGGAGTTATAAGAGTGATAGCCTCAACTGCGATAACGTTCATTGAATCTCTGATAGCTGTTCTTACGTTGTTGAGACCTCTGTATTCTGATCCCCACCAGTTTCTAACAAGTGTTCCGTTTGAATAGGCAAATGGAGCATCATTAAATACTGTAGCAAGTGTAAGACCTGCGCTATCAATACCAGGTGCATAAGTTGAAATAACCTTGAATGTTGAACCTGGCTGTCTGTATGAATCAGTAGCTCTGTTAAGTGTTCTGCTGGCTGTCTTTTCTCCTCGACCACCAACCATTGCTACGATATAACCTGTGCTCTGTTGTTCAATAGTGATACAAACCTGAGGCTGAGGAGTAAGATCTATTCTTTCAGCAAGTACTGTGTCGCCTTCGTTCATTACTGCTTCTTTGTATGCTTCAATAGCAGCTTCAGCATCCTCTTTTGAACTATAGAGCATATTGAAGTTCTTGTTCTGCTCTTTGTAATATGCTGAATACATTTCGCTACTGTGGTTGGTTACTGTTCCATCAGCTGCTTGAACTGAAAGCTTATAAGAAAGAAGGTACTTGGTTCCTTCTGGGTAGTTGCTCTCGTCAAGGTAAACATCATCACAGATCTTCTGAATCTTAGGATCCTGAGTTGAGTAGATCTTAAGACCACCGCTGTAAAGAAGTGTGTAGGCCTGAGTCTCTGTATAACCAGCGTTCATAAGGTCTTGAAGAACTTCATTGGTAAGAGCATCTACGAAGTAAGAATTAACTGTATCGTCTCCACCTGTTTCCTGGTTGACGTTCTGAATTCTGGAATATACATCATCAGCCATAGCTTGATCGTACTCAATCTGTGAAATATATCCCTGCTCAAGCATGTTTTTAAGAACCTTGTTACGACGCTCAGCATTTTTTTCTGGGTGTGTAATAGGATTGAACTTACTAGGGTTCTGAGTGATACCAGCGATAACTGCGCACTCTGAAAGAGTAAGCTCGCTAACAGGCTTGTTGAAATACCTAAGAGAAGCAGCCTGAACACCAAGTGTGTTAGAACCAAGGTTGATGGTGTTCATATAGTTGATAAGAATGTCCTCTTTAGACATGTTCTTTTCAAGCTGAATGGCAAGGTACTGTTCCTGAATCTTACGCTTAACACTCTGAAGCTTGGACTCATTGGTCCAACCAGAGAAGACGTTATTCTTTAAAAGCTGCTGAGTAATCGTACTAGCACCTTCAGAGAAGTGACCGCTTGTAATACCTCTAACGGCAGCACGGATGATACCTTGAATATCAATACCGTTGTGGTCGTAGAAACGCTCGTCCTCGATAGCTACAAAAGCATGAGTAAGATTCTCTGGAACCATATCCATAGTAACTGGAATACGGTTAGAATCAGTAGATACAAGCTTAGCAATTTGGTTACCTTCAGTATCATATACAAAAGTTGAGAATCCTGAAGGAGTAACGTCTATGTTGCCGATATCAGGTGCAGTAGCAATGATGCCGTTGAATACACCGATACCTGCGCTTGCTCCTATAATAACGATTCCAATGATAAGAGAAAGCATAATATATAAGCCAAAAAGGCTGAGCTTTTTACCCCATTTGCTGGTACCGGAGTTAAGCGTTTTAGCTTGCTTAACGATACCTCTTTTACCAAAATTCATATAAAAACCTCACTTTAAATCCAATTTAACCAAGTTAGTATATCATACATCCCCTATATAATAAAGAAAAGGGCTTTAAATTTAAGATTTGTAACATATGTAGGATAAATCTGCTATAATTTTGCTCATGAGTAATTTAGAATCTTACAAAGTAGTAATTTCAGACGGAACTGGCGAGATTGTTGAAAAGAAATCCAGATTCATTGCTAATGTCTTTGCAGTAGAAAATCAGCAGCAGGCCGAGGAAAAGATTGCAGAGATCAGCAAAAAATACTGGGATGCTAGGCATAATTGCTACGCCTATGTTATTGGTAAAAACAGCGAGAACACCAGATGCAGCGATAATGGAGAGCCATCAGGTACTGCGGGCAAGCCAATCCTAGAAGTTATAACTGGCGCAGGACTTACTAATACCCTAGTCATAGTCACAAGATATTTTGGCGGGGTACTTTTGGGAACTGGCGGACTTGTCAGAGCCTACACGCAGGCAGCTCAGGCAGGAATAGCAAACTGCGAAGTGGGAGAGATGGTATTTGCCCAGAAGCTTACTATCGAAGTTGGCTACAACATGGTCAATAATGTTCAGTATTATCTGGGACAGAATGATATCTCCATTGCAGAATCAAGATATGAAGCTCAGGTACAGTTTGATATCTGCGTAAAAGAGTGTGATCTGGACAAGATAAAGAGCGGCCTTACACAAAAATGCGAAGGTCAGCTCCAGATCATAGAAGGTGATAAAGATTATTACAGACTTTGAATTCTATAATAGATAGGACAATCAAAAAGCCTACACCCCTTAAGGTGTAGGCTTTTATTATAAGTAAAATTACTGCTTCTTGAATCCAGCTCTCTTACGAAGTGTAGGATCAAGGATTCTCTTTCTGATACGAAGGCTTGTAGGTGTAACCTCAAGGAGCTCGTCTGTATCGATGAATTCGATGCACTGCTCAAGTGACATTACACGAGGTGGAACAAGTCTAAGAGCTTCATCAGATGCTGATGTTCTTGTGTTTGTGAGGTGCTTGGTCTTGCATACGTTAACCTCAACGTCCTCTGACTTACCACTTGTGCCGATTACCATTCCGGAGTAAACCTTGTCACCAGTCTTGATAAAGAGTGTACCACGGTCCTGAGCATTGAAAAGACCATAAGCTGTAGCTTCACCAGTCTCGAATGCGATAACAGAACCTGTCTTACGATAGTTCATATCTCCCTTGTATGGAGCATATCCGTCAAAAATAGTATTGATGATACCGTTACCCTTTGTATCTGTCATGAACTCACCTCTGTAACCGATAAGTCCACGTGATGGGATGCTGAACTCGATACGTGTATATCCGCCGTTACCAGCGCCCATGTTTACGAGCTCACCCTTTCTCTCACCGAGCTTTTGGATAACGCTTCCTGAGAACTCATCAGGAACATCGATGTAGCACTTCTCCATAGGCTCGAGCTTGTGACCAGCTTCATCTGTGTGGTAGATAACCTCTGCCTTACTTACTGCGAACTCGAAACCTTCACGACGCATTGTCTCGATAAGAACTGAAAGGTGAAGCTCACCACGTCCTGAAACCTTGAATACGTCTGTTGAATCTGTCTCTTCTACACGAAGTGAAACGTCTGTATTAAGCTCTCTATATAATCTGTCACGAAGGTGACGGCTAGTTACGAACTTACCTTCCTGTCCAGCAAGAGGAGAGTCATTAACAATGAAGTTCATTGAGATTGTAGGCTCTGAAATCTTCTGGAATGGAATAGCAACCTGATTATCAACTGAGCAAAGAGTATCACCGATCTTGAGATCTTCGATACCAGAAATAGCTACGATAGAACCAATCTTAGCTTCCTGAACTTCAACTCTTCCAAGTCCTTCATACTCATAGAGCTTGCTGATCTTGGTCTTGATACGTCTCTCTGGCTCGTGGTGGTTAACTACAACAACTTCCTGGTTAACCTTAACTACACCGTTATCAACCTTACCTACACCGATACGTCCAACGTATTCGTTGTAGTCGATCGTGCTGATAAGTACCTGTGTGCTTGAATCAGGATCACCAACAGGAGCTGGAATGTAGTTGATGATAGTATCAAGAAGAGGCTTCATATCCTTACCAGGCTCATCTAGTGAAAGAGAAGATGTTCCTGCCTTAGCTGAAGCAAATACGAATGGGCAATCAAGCTGATTGTCATCTGCGCCAAGGTCCATAAGAAGCTCAAGTACTTCGTCGATAACATCATTTGGTCTAGCCTCTGGTCTATCGATCTTGTTGATACATACGATAACTGGAAGACCAAGGTCCATTGCCTTACCAAGAACGAACTTAGTCTGTGGCATAGGTCCTTCGAAAGCGTCAACTACAAGGATAACACCATTAACCATCTTGAGAACTCGCTCAACCTCGCCACCGAAATCAGCGTGACCAGGAGTGTCGATGATGTTGATCTTGATATCTTTATATGTGATAGCAGTATTCTTGGACATGATTGTAATTCCACGCTCTTTTTCGATATCGCCGGAATCCATTACTCTCTCTACAACTTCCTGTCCTTCACGGAATACACCGCTCTGTCTAAGAAGTCCGTCAACCAGAGTTGTCTTACCATGGTCAACGTGGGCGATGATAGCTACGTTTCTTACATCATTTCTTGTCTGTTTCATAAAACTGTCTCCTCAAATAATTAAAACCAAACTGTTTCCAAACTAATGTAGTATATCACGCGTTTTTTTATTCTTCAACCAAAAAATTCATAAACAGTCTCTACTATATATTAATGAGAATTTTTTGAAAAAACTGTTAAATATATTGCTAAGGCGCGTCCTTTGTACATATAATGGAGAAAGTTTATGGAAAGGGGAGGAACAATAATGAAAGCTAGATTTTCATCATATTTAACTGGTATAGCACCAGGTCTTAAGAAGCTTATTGATCTTCTTGGAAAAAGTTACGATTACGTAAGCGTTCTTTCAACAGATTCTGTTGGATTTAGCATGTCAGCATCACAGAGAATGAAGAGTATCACTGGTAAAACTCTTATGACAGAGAGAGGAACGGTAGTAAGGGTTTACAAGGATGGCCTTTACAGCGAATATTCTTTTAACCTGTTTGATACAGATAATGTAGAAGCTATGGCAGACAAGATCAAAAGAGCTTTAGACTTGCAGCTTGATGTATTAAAGGCTACAAGTACTAAGGTGTTCAACACTGCAAAGCTTGATGACGACAAGGAAGAACTTTTTGTGGAGATGGAGACTAAGTCTCTTCCTGAGGAAACTGACCTTGATGCACTTATGAAAAAGCTCCAGGGCTTTAGTGACAAGGCAGTAGCTCTTTCAGAGGAGATCATTGATTGCACATTAAGAGCACAGTCTACACATGTTTGTAAGATGTTCCTTACAGCAAACAGAGACCTTCGTCAGAGCTATGTTTATTCAGAAGGAGCGGTCATGCTTGTTGGTGCTAGAAATGGTAGAACAGATATGGCTTACAATGGCATATCTGATAGAGAAGGTCCATCAATCTTTGATGACTTAAGCGCTGAGATCGATAAGTCATACAAAGAGCTCATGGATAACCTTGGAGCAGGAAAAGTTGTTCCTGGCGAGTATGAGATCATCACTACTCCAGAGGTTTCAGGTCTTATTGCCCACGAAGCTTTTGGTCATGGCGTTGAGATGGATATGTTCGTTAAAAAGAGAGCTCTCGGAGCAGAATATATCGGTAAGCGTGTAGGTTCAGATCTTGTAACAATGCACGAAGGTGCTAACTGCGTAAAAGATGTTGCCAGCTACGCCTTTGATGATGAGGGAACTCTCGCAGGCGATGTTATCGAGATCGATAAGGGAATCCTTAAGACTGGTGTATGCGATGCACTTGCTGCGCTTCGTCTTGGAATCAAGCCTACTGGAAATGGTAAAAGAGAAAACTTCGAGCATAAGGTTTACACAAGAATGACAAACACAATGTTCGATAGTGGTAATAGCACAAAGGAAGAGATGATCGCTTCAGTTAAGAAGGGATATCTTTTATCTGGAATGTTCTCTGGAATGGAGGATCCAAAGCATTGGGGAATCCAGTGTATCATCGCAAGAGGCTATGAGATCATCGATGGTAAGCTTACTGGAAAGGTTGTAGCACCAGTTGTTCTTACTGGCTATGTACCTGATCTTTTGGGATCAATCTCAATGGCAAGTAATGACTATGTTTCATTTGGTACTGGAGCTTGTGGCAAAGGCTACAAGGAATGGGCAAAGGTTTCAGATGGTGGCCCATATCTTAAGGCAGTAGCAAGACTTGGCTAAATGGGGAGGATAACATGACTGATAAGATTATTGAGTTATTAAAAAAGTCCAGTGCTGATGCCTGGAGTGTTACAGATATAGTTACAGAAGCGTGGGAGTTTTATTTCATCAAGCACGAGCTCGATCAGAACAGAGTACGTGACGTAGAACATATCACAGTTACTGTATTTAAGAAACTTGAGGATGGTAAGTTCCTTGGAAAAGCAACAGAGGAGATTGCTCCTACTGCAACAAAAGAAGAGGCTGCAAAGATCATTGCAGATCTTTGCGAGAGAGCTTCTTTTGTTAAGAATCCATATTATGAGCTTAATAAAAAGCAGGTAGCAACTACAAACAAGGAATATGATCCAAAGCAGATGGCTAAGGATTATATCGAAGCCCTGCAGCAGATTCCTGAGACATCAGGCGAAGACATCAATTCATACGAGATCTTTGCTGAGTCTTGCAAGAGAAGATTTGTGAACTCTGAGGGAATCGATGTTACTATCACATATCCTAATTCAATGGTAGAAGTTGTAGTTAATGCCAGAAACAAAGAGCATGAGATTGAGCTCTACCGTATGTACAAGGCTGGAACTTGTGACAAGGAGCACCTTGTAAAAGAGATCACAGAAACCTTAAAGACTGGTAAGGACAGACTTGAGACTAAGCCAACTCCAGCTCTTAATAAGGCTCCTGTAGTATTTTCTACAGAGGATTCAGCCAAGATCTACGCATGGGTAGCTATCAAGATGAATGCTGCTCTCAAGTACGCTGGTTACTCAGATTGGGAGATAGGAAAAGAGATCTTTACCGACGTTAAGGGTGACAAGATCACCATCAAGGCTCTTAAGGAGCTTCCAAATTCCTCCAAGAACTTTGCAGTTGATTCAGAAGGTGCAGAAGTTCACGATATGGATATTGTAGTAGATAACGTAGCCAAGAATTACTGGGGAGATTGCCAGAACTGCTACTATACTGGAATAAAAGACTCTTTCATTGCAGGAAACTTTGTTGCTGAAGGAGGAAGCACTCCTGAGTCTGAGATCAGAACAGGTTGCTACCTTGAACCAGTTGAATTTTCTGATTTCAGCGTAGATGACATCACAGGAGATATTGCTGGTGAGATCAGACTTGCTTACTATCACGATGGAGATAAGGTTACTGCTGTAACTGGAGGATCTGTTTCTGGCTCACTTGCTGAGCTTCTTAAAGATGTTAAGCTTTCTAAGGAAATGAAGCAGTACGATAGTTATCTTGTTCCTTCTGTTATCAGAATTGAGGGAGTAACCATCGCTGGCGCAGAATAACTGCCAATAATATGGTAAAAAATGCGTATCTATTGACAGAGGCTTGACTGCTGGTGTAGTATTTAAAAAATGAAAACAAAAAGATAGAGGTTGCGTAATTCAATGAGTAATCCTGCGGATGTGTCAGGCACAGGAGAAGCAGGACAAAAGGTGAATACGCCGAAAGGCTTAGTACCTGTTTACTAAGTACTTGGGCATGAAGTTAATAGCTTTATGACTGTCATCGCAAGATGGGGCGCTATCAAACAGCTTATTTATAGTACATGCTGTAATTAGATTTATACGGCCCATCAGATTATCTGATGGGCCTTTTCTATTGCAAATAGTGCGCCAAAGCCAGAAGGAGGATAAAATGGCAATTTTTAAGGGAGCAGGAGTTGCAATCGCAACACCATTCAAAGAAAACGGAGAAGTGAACTACGAAGAGTTCGGAAGACTTATCGAGTTCCAGATCGAGAACGGAACAGATGCTATCATAGTTTGCGGAACCACAGGCGAAGCAGCAACCATGACAGAAGAAGAACACATGGATGTTGTTAAATATTGTATTGATAAGGTAAACAAGAGAATTCCTGTTATCGCAGGAACAGGTTCTAATTGTACAGAAACAGCAGTAAAGCTCTCTAAGATTGCTGAAGAATACGGTGCAGATGGAGTCCTTCAGGTAACGCCATACTATAATAAGGCTACTCAGAATGGCCTTCTTGCACACTTTGGTGCAGTTGCAGATGCAATTAATATTCCAATCATTTTATATAACGTTCCTAGCAGAACAGGCTGCAATATCCTTCCAGAGACAGCTGTTAAGCTTTGCAAGGAGCACAAGAATATCGTAGGTATCAAGGATGCTACAGGTAATATCGCTCAGACATCCAGGATGATGCAGCTTGCAGAAGGATGCATCGATCTATACTCAGGAAATGATGATGAGATCGTTCCTATCATGTCTGTTGGTGGACTTGGCGTTATCTCAGTTCTTTCTAACGTAGCACCTCGTGAAACTCACGAGATCTGCCAGAAATGTCTTGATGGAGATTATGCAGCAGCTAGAGAGCTCCAGTTCAAGGCTCTTCCTCTTGTGAAGGCTCTTTTCTCAGAGGTTAATCCTATTCCTGTAAAGAGTGCTCTCAAGATGATCGGCATCGAGGCTGGCCCACTTCGTCTTCCACTTACAGAGATGGAAGAGGCAAATAAGGCTAAGCTCAGAGAAGAGATGGTAAAGTTTGGTCTGGAGGTAAGATAAGATGACAAAGATGATTATGCACGGCTGCAATGGCCGTATGGGTCACGTTATCATTGATCTCGTAAAAGAAGATCCAGAGATCGAAGTAGTAGCAGGCGTAGATGCTTTTGGTGAGAATAGTTACGATTTCCCAGTATTTAAGAGCCTTGCTGAGTGCAATGTAGATGCAGATGTTATCGTTGATTTTTCTAATGCATCAGCAGTTGACGGACTTCTTGATCACTGCGTAGCAAGGAATATTCCTGTTGTACTGTGCTCAACAGGTCTTTCAGAGCAGCAGCTTTCTAAGGTAAAAGAAACAGCTACAAAAGTAGCAGTGCTTAAATCAGCAAACATGTCTGTTGGTGTAAATGCCCTTTTGAAGGTCCTCAAGGAGGTATCACCTCTTTTTGCGGCAGCAGGTTTTGATATTGAGATCGTTGAAAAGCACCACAATCAGAAGCTCGATGCACCAAGCGGCACAGCAATTGCTCTTGCAGACAGCATCAATGAATCTCTTAATAATGAATATGAGTATGTTTATGATAGAAGCACCAGAAGAGAGAAAAGACCTGTTAAAGAGATAGGTATTTCTGCTGTTCGTGGTGGTACAATTGTAGGAGACCACGATGTTATCTTTGCTGGTCACGATGAAGTTGTAACTCTTTCACACAGAGCATATTCAAGAGCTATTTTTGGCAAAGGAGCTATCGAAGCAGCTAAGTACCTTGCTGGTAAGGCAGCAGGAATGTACGACATGAGCGATGTCCTTGCCTAATTGTAACTGTAGACCTAAGCAAGTGATAAGGATTTACCACAGATGAACTTTAGACCTTGTATAGACATACATAACGGCAAAGTAAAGCAGATAGTTGGAAGTTCGCTTAAGGACCAAGGAGATGTAGCCAGAGAGAACTTTGTAGCAACCAAGGATGCGGCGTTCTATGCAAATATGTATAAGGCGCTGGGGCTTTCTGGAGGTCATATCATCCTCCTTAACCCTGTAGACAGTCCCTTTTATGAAGGAACCAAGAAACAAGCTTTAGAGGCCCTTAAAACGGCTCCTGGGCTCTTGCAGGTAGGTGGAGGCATAACAGCTGATAATGCTCAAGAATTCCTTGAAGCCGGTGCTTCTCACGTGATAGTAACTTCCTATGTGTTCAAAAATGGTAAGATAAATTACACTAACTTAAATAAGCTTGTTAAGGCTGTTGGCAAAGAACGTATAGTCCTTGATCTGTCCTGTAAAGCGCAGGATGACAAGTACTACATAGTAACTGACAGATGGCAGAAGATGACAGATGTTGAACTTAATGCTGAGACTCTTGATACACTTTCTGAGTACTGCGACGAGATACTTGTTCATGCAGCTGACGTAGAAGGCAAGCAAAACGGAATAGAAGAGAATGTGGCAGCTATATTAGGAAAATGGGCCAAGCTTCCAATTACCTATGCTGGCGGCGTACATTCAATTTCTGATGTTAAGCAGCTTAAAAAGCTTGGTAAAAGTAAGATAGACGTAACAGTAGGTAGCGCCTTAGAAATCTTTGGCGGCTCACTGAAAATAGAAGATATAGTAAAGGCCTGCCAGTAATAATCTGGCGGGTTTTTTATGTTAATAATGGGAAACTTAGAGGCAACGAAAAAAAGAGATATCGATCGAATCGATATCTCTTTTCTCTTAATCATTGGTACAATATTGCAAATTCAAAATATATATATACTTAGAATAAGGCACTTTGTAGTCTGATTAATAGCGCTTAATTCCTAGAATTAAAGCTTGTTTACGTTTACGGCCTGAGGTCCCTTTTCGCCCTGGATTACATCATACTCTACAGAAGCGCCCTCTTCGAGAGACTTGAAACCTTCCATGTTGAGTCCTGAATAATGTACGAATACATCATTTCCAGCCTCGTCTGAGATGAAGCCGTAACCCTTCTGGTTGTTGAACCACTTAACAGTACCTTTGTTCATTGTAATACCTCCACTAAAAATAAAAAAATAATCGTTCTGTTGTAATAGTACACTACCACAACAAATTTAGATTATCACAGATAAATCCAAAAGTAAAGCGCATTTTTTGGTATTTTGCGTACATTCATTACAATTTTTAGTGCTTTTTCGAGTTTTTTATGTCGCCTCTTTACTTTAAAAGGTTAGAGTGTTAAAATATTTAAGCACAAAAGTTTTTTAGACGAAAAACTGATAATTATGATGGGGTAAAAACTAGAATGGAGGAAATGGCAATATGAACAAGAAGATTAGAACAGATGCAGTGGATCACCTGTTTGACGCAATACTATGCCTTCAGAATAAAGAGGATTGTTATAGCTTTTTTGAAGATCTTTGCACAGTAAATGAGCTTCTTTCTCTTTCACAGAGATTTGAAGTTGCATCAATGCTCAGAGATCACAAGACCTATCTTGAGATTGCAGAAAAAACAGGAGCTTCTACCGCTACTATTAGTAGAGTAAACCGTTCACTCAACTACGGCGACGACGGCTACGAATTAGTCTTCGAAAGAATGCAGTAATTGGTGAAGGGCGTTTGATGGTATAAAGCTTTATCGTTCGCTCTATAGTATTTTTTTGCAGGATGCATAAAACATTCAAAAAGACTGAGAAAATTTGCTTCACATTCGTTCAGAACGCAAATTTTCCCAGTCTTTTTTCATGCTATGCATCAGCTGCAAAAAATAAATCGCTCACGCTAAAACTTTATACGCATCAAACGCATTAACTAAATTACTTGCTCTCTTCCTCTGAAGATGTGGCTGTGGCAACATCGGATGATTCTTTGTCGGCTACGGCGCGTTCTTTGGCAACTTCGGCTGAGTTCTTGTCGATTCCAGTCATTTCACACTTGCCCTGGAATACAGCGTTCTCGTCGATGATGATGCCTTTGCATGTGATGTCGCCGATAACTTTTCCTGTGTCGCTGATCTCAATCTTACCCTGTGATGTTGCGATGTTTCCATTAACTTCTCCAGCTACATAAACGTTAAGAGCTGAGATAGTACCAACAACCTTGCCCTCCTGACCAATGATAAGAGCACCGCTTACTGTTACGTTACCTTTGATTGTTCCATCGATTCTTGTTGAATCTTTTGTTGTAAGAGGACCATCAATCACAGCACCAGGGCCAATGATGGTTCCTACCTGCTCTAAAAGAGTATTATCCTCAGTAGAGTCTTTCTTGTTTCCAAACATTTTATTTCCTCCAATTTTAACCGTTGATCTCTATAAGCTCTTCAGGATCTACATACTTGTCATCCTGCATTATCTGATAACCTAAAGTGGTATCATTGCCTACAACAAAAAGGATGTTGCCTCTGGCTATTTCATCACCTTCAGAAACTAAAGGATCGCCAGAATATCTGTATATAGAGATATAGCCATTTCCGTGGTCTATAGTGACTGCATTGCCAAATTTGGCATCGGTTGTCACAGACAAAACAGTACCTGTACCGGCAGCGATGATGTTACTTCCTGATGCTGCTTCAAAAAGAACAATAGGATTACCTACGGCGTCGTCTTTATTATCATCTGTGATCTTTGTAATAGTAGTTGAATTAGTGTCGTCTACTGCATTTGTCATAGAAGCGGTTCCTGTTAAAGGAAATCCTGATGGGATAGCAAGAGTTTCAGCCTCTTCAGCGGACTGCTGCTCATTTTCAAGCCTAAGATTAAGAGCGGCTCTTAATTGCTGTTCCTCTGTGACAAGTTTTTCGTTTGAAGCTTCCAGAGTGCTGTTCTCAGTTTGGAGATCTTCAATTTGGACCTTCTGTTCAGCCTGTATTGTCTTTAGATTATGTATGGTCATTGCTGAAAAGATTATGTAGCAAAGAAGCACTAATGCTACTACGAAAGCAGTGTAAGCAAGAAGCTGTGTTTTAAAATGATTCAGATGGAGACGCTTTGTAGTTCCGTCTGAGTCACCTGAGATAACCATAAAGGTATAATGCCTCTTGTGTCTGTGCTTTCTGGGCTTTTGTTCTGCGCTCATATTCACCTCCGACTAACAAGCTATTTTAACATAAGTGCCACAAAGTATGCAAGAACCCCTGCAAGCCACTATTTATGCGGCTTGCAGGGGATTTTACATAAGCTTATTTCGTTTACATAAATATGTAATTACATAATTACTTCTACGTTATACTCTTTTACGCCTTCTTCATAAGGAATTACGTTGCCAGAAAGCTCTTTTCCGTTAACGATGAGCTTCTTAACACCCTTCTGAGAACCATTCTGCTTAACAGAGATGTTGTATACGCCACCACGGTACTTTCTTGTTACCTCGAAATCACCAAAGTCAGAAGGGATACATGGATCAACTGAAAGTCCCTTGTGAGTAGGATAGATACCAAGGATGTACTGTGAGATATTTACAAATGTCCAAGCAGCTGTACCTGTGAGCCAGCTGTTCTTGCCCTGACCATGGAACTTAGCATCTCTACCAGCAACCATCTGTGAATATACATAAGGCTCTGTGCAGTGGATCTCACTGATGTCTTCGATGTAAGCAGGACATGTCTTCTTGTAAACGTCGAATGCTCTGTCGCCGTGACCCATAACTGTTTCTGCGATTGAAACCCAAGGGTTGTTGTGGCAGAAGATACCAGCATTCTCTTTATATCCTGGTGGATATGAGCTAACTTCACCAAGCTCTAAGTGATACTTAGTATAAGCAGGCTGAAGGATCATTACACCGTACTTGGTATCAAGTCTCTCTTCAACGCTCTTAAGAGCCTTCTCAGCAAGACCTTCCTTGACACCAATACCTGCAAGTACGCAGAAGCCCTGAGGCTCGATGTAGATCTGGCCTTCCTCACACTCTTTTGAACCGACTTTATTAGAATGAGCATCATAAGCTCTTACGAACCATTCGCCATCCCAACCAGCTGTGATAGCTGCATCATAAACCTTCTGAACTTCCTCACGTGCACGCTTAGCTTCAGCGTCATCTCCAAGGAGTTCACAGAGCTGAGCATACTCTTCACCGTACTTAACAAACATACCAGCGATGAATACAGATTCAGCAACAGGACCTTCTGAAGGACCAAATGTCTGGAATGATTCACCTGGGTGCTCTGAGAAGCAGTTAAGGTTAAGACAGTCGTTCCAGTCAGCACGTCCGATAAGTGGAAGACCATGAGGTCCCTTGTGAGTTGCTGTGAAATCAAATGAGCACTTAAGGTGTCCCATAAGAGTCTTGGCAACGCTCATATCGTTGTCGAAAGGAACCATCTCGTTAAGAATTGAAATATCACCAGTCTCTCTGATGTAAGCACTAGTACCAGCAATGAGCCAAAGTGGATCATCGTTGAATCCTGAACCGATGTCTGAGTTACCCTTCTTGGTAAGTGGCTGATACTGGTGATATGCGCTACCATCCTGGAACTGAGTGGAAGCGATATCAATGATTCTTTCTCTGGCTCTGTCTGGGATAAGATGTACAAATCCAAGAAGATCCTGACAAGAATCTCTAAAGCCCATTCCACGTCCAATACCTGACTCATAATATGAAGCAGATCTAGACATGTTGAATGTAACCATACACTGATACTGGTTCCAGATATTTACCATTCTGTCTACTTTTTCATTAGAAGACTTGATGTGGTAGATACCAAGAAGCTCTGACCAGTAATCATTGAGTTCCTTGAGTGCTGCATCAACAGCCTCAACAGTCTTATATTTATCAAGCATAGCAAAAGCAGGCTTCTTGTTGATAACACTGTATGACTCCCACTTCTGATCCTCTGGGTTCTCAATATAGCCAAGAGTGAATATGAAAGTCTTAGATTCTGATGGAGCAAGCTCGATATCGATCTGGTGTGAAGCGATTGGTGACCATCCGCTTGCCACAGAGTTTGTGCACTTGCCATTTGCAACAACGTCTGGAGAATCAGGTCCATTATATGCACCAAGGAATGCATCTCTGCTAGTATCATATCCGTTAACTTCTGTGTTAACGCCATATACAGCATAGTGATTTCTACGCTCTCTGTACTCAGTCTTGTGGAAAAGAACTGAACCACCGTTTGCAATCTCAACTTCACCTGTGCTTAAGTTCCTCTGGAAGTTCTTCATATCATCATCTGCGTTCCAGAGACACCATTCTACATATGAGAAGAGTGAAAGCTTAGCAACCGTATCCTTATTATTAGTAATAGTGAGCTTAGATACTTCACAGTTGTCATTCATAGGAACAAAGGTTAAAAGATCAGCTTTAACGTTGTTCTTGGAAGATGAGAACTTACTGTATCCAAGACCGTGACGACACTCATAGCTGTCAAGAGTTGTCTTGACTGGCTGCCATCCTGGGTTCCAAACAAGACCATTCTCGTTCAGGTCCTTGATGTAAAAATACTTACCATTATTGTCATAAGGAACATTGTTGTAACGATATCTGGTAAGTCTGAGAAGCTTGGCGTCCTTATAGAATGTATAACCACCACATGTATTAGATATAAGTGAAAAGAACTCTTTATTACCTAAATAGTTGATCCAAGGTAATGGAGTCTTGGGGGTGGTGATGACGTATTCACGGGCGTTATCGTCGAAAAATCCGTACTTCATATAAACCTCCTAATACTTAAACGTTTAAGATAAATTTCTAGACACATTATATATGGGAAAAAACTTTTGCGCAATAGAAAAATTATAAAAATAATCCCTCAAAAAACTGCGATTTTATGCGGAAAAACCAACGCTTTGATAAACGTTTCCTATAAACATAGATGTTTACTGAATCATATCGAAAACGTTTAAACCAAATATTAATAAACAATGACTAAATTTGGAAATATATATGAAAAAGCGACAAGTAATTTGTTCAAACCAAACAAAAATATAAATAATGCACAAAAAAATAACAGGCATACTTGATTTAGGTGTCAAATTGATGTATATTGAAAGTGCGAAAACGATTAAGTGATTTTAGTAAAGGTTGTAAGACAAAAAGAATGGTTTCACTAAAGGACATATCTAAGGCTTGCGGGGTTTCGGTAGCTACGGTTTCTAAGGCGCTAAATGACCACAGTGATATTAGCAAAGAGACCAAAGAAAACGTTAGACAAGTTGCTGAAAAGCTGGGATATCATCCTAATGCTGCAGCCCAGGCGCTTAAGACAAATAAAACTAACAACATAGGCGTTCTGTTTGTAGATGAGGCGAACAGTGGCCTGACTCACGACTACTTTTCACATGTGCTTGATAGCTTTAAGAAAAGAGCTGAGAGGAGCGGCTTTGACATCACTTTTATAAATGGAGATAAGACAAGAGCAAACAACATGTCATATTTATCTCACGCAATTTATAGAGGCTTTGATGGTGTCATGATCGCCTGCGTAGATTTTACGGATCCACAGGTAGAAGAACTTATCAAGAGCAACATTCCTGTTGTGACAATTGACTATATGTTCAGTAACAGGATCTCAATTGTTTCTGATAATGTTAGCGGTATGAGGGAACTTGTTTCCTACATATATAAAAGAGGTCATAGAAAGATTGCTTACATTCACGGTTTGGAATCTGCGGTAACCCAGGGGAGATTATCTAGTTTCTATAAGACCTTGCAGGATTTCAAAGTAACGATTCCTGATGAGTATGTAGTGACAAGCCCATATAGAGATACTGATTCAGCTTTTGCCATGACCAACAAATTGCTTGATTTAAAAGATCCTCCAACTTGTATCCTTTATCCTGATGACTTTGCAGCCTTTGGAGGGTTGAATGCAATTAGACAGAGAGGACTTAGGATTCCAGAGGACATATCTGTAGCGGGATATGATGGAATCGACATTAGCCGAAGGATCAGTCCTAGACTTACTACTGTGGTACAGGATACCGAAGAGATAGGAAGTCTGGCTGCTACCAAACTGATAGACCTGATCAATAACCCTAAGGGAACTCTTATAGAGCATATAACAGTTGAAGGGGAACTTGATGAGGGCGAATCAATTCTGAATATTGCAAACAAAAATTAAGTAAGACCGGGAGGAATATTATGAAAGCTTTTTTGCATAATACTTGGAAACACAGAGCACACGTAGTAATGGCTCTACCAGTATTTCTGATTTTGTTCTTTATTATGTACGTACCAATGGCAGGTCTTGTAATGGCCTTCAAGAATTTCAATTACGCAGACGGTATTTGGAAGAGCCCATGGAACGGTATTGAAAATTTTAAGTTCCTTTTAGCATCAAAGGCTACTTTCATTCAGATAACAAGGAACACAGTTCTCTACTATCTTTTATTTACTATAGTAGGAACATTCTTGAATGTAACACTTGCAATCATGATCGATAAGCTTGTATTCAAGAAACTTGCTAAGACAATGCAGACACTTATGATCATCCCAGTCTTCATTTCTTATGCAGCTGTACAGTTCATTGTATATGCATTCATCAGTTCAGACACAGGTATCATCAACCACACATTTGGTTCCAGCACAAAGTTTTATTCAGCTGTTAATCTGTGGCCGATCATCTTACTTGTAGTTAAGATTTGGAAAGATACTGGATATGGTTCAGTTCTTTATATGTCAGTACTTGCAGGAATTGATTCAGAGCTTTATGAGGCAGCAGATATCGATGGCGCTAACTCATGGCAGAAGATCACAAACATCACAATTCCTTCACTGATCCCAATGATCACTGTAATGCTTCTTCTTTCAGTTGGATCAGTAATGCACTCAGATACAGGTCTCTTCTATCAGGTAACACGTAACAGTGGAATCCTTTATGAGACAACACAGGTTATCGACTCTTATGTACTTAATGCGATCTTCAAGAATTCAAACTTTGGATTTGTTGCCGCAACTTCTTTCTTCCAGTCGATTGTCGGACTTTTGCTTATGCTTTTTGCTAACACAACAGTTCGTAAGATTGCACCAGAGAACGCATTGTTCTAATTGGACTAGAAAAGAGAGGTAAAAAGAAATGGCAAAGATGTCGGTAAAGAAAGAAAATCACAAACTTGATATAGCGCCTTCCAGACAAGAGAGGGTGACTGTAGGACAGATCATACTTGCAATTATTCTTATTGCATTTACATTATTTGCTTTTCTTCCTGTAGAGCTTACATTCGTAGCTGCTTTTACAGATGAAAAGAGTATCGTACAGAACGGATTTAAGTTCTGGCCTAAGGACTGGTCACTGGCTGGTATGGGTACAGTGCTTAGATATGGTCAGCAGCTTGCTAGATCATACACAGTTACAATTTTCGTAACTGTTGCTGGTACATTCCTTGGACTTTTGTTCATGAGTATGTATGCATATTCAATAAGTAGAAAAGATTTCTGGCTTTCAAAGTTCTTATCAATCTATCTGCTTATTCCTATGCTGTTCAATGGTGGAACACTTTCAGGATATATTATCTTCACAAGTTATTATCACTTGAAAGATAGCCTTTGGCTCCTAATCCTTCCACTTTGCGTAACAACAATGAATGTAATCATTTTGAGAACTTACATTGCTAACAGTATTCCAGCAGAGCTTATGGAAGCAGCCAAGATTGATGGAGCAGGAGAGTATTACACATTCTTTAGGATCACTCTTCCTCTTATGAAACCATCACTTGCAGCGGTTGGATTCATGATGGCAACAACATACTGGAATGATTGGCAGAACGCACTTTTGTACATCGATTCAGATGCTAAGAAGCCTTTGCAGTTACTTCTTATCAACATTCAGAAGAGTATTGAGTTCCTTCTCAACAACTCAAACGTTCCTGCATCAGCAAGAGCAGCTATGGGTGGAACTATTCCACAGTACTCTGCAACAATGGCAACTGTATTAGTAGTTATCGGACCTATCATGGTAGTATATCCATTCTTCCAGAAGTACTTCATCAAAGGTCTTACAGTTGGTTCAGTTAAGGGCTGAACTGAGCTCTTAGCGAGGTATTTTCGAGCTTAGAAGCGAAGTTCGTTCTGGCGAGCGAAGCGAGATCAGAACTTCCTTGTTACAATTTTATGAAGTTCAAAGCGGTGGGTTATTACGGTTGAAACTCCAACAACGGGGGATCACATACATTTATTTTCTTAATTAAAGGAGGAAAATATGAAGAAGAAAGTTATTTCAGTACTTATGGCATCAGCAATGTCACTTTCATTACTTGCTGGATGCGGAAGCACAACTCCTGCAGCTACAGAGTCAAATGATTCAACAGCTACAGAGACACCAGCAGCTGACTCAAATTCAGATTCAGCAGCAGCACCTGCAGCAAGCGGTGATGTAACAGAAATCAGTGTTTACAGATGCACATTCAACCTTGCAAACCCTGATTCAGCTCAGGTTCAGAAGGTTCAGGATGCAATCAATGCGTATATCGCAGACAAGATCCCTGTACAGATCAAGCTTACAGATATCGGATCTGGTGAATACACAGATAAGGCAAACCTTGCACTTGCAAACAACGAGATCAACCTTCTTTGGACAGCTTCATGGGAAGGAACAATCGGTACTAACGATCTTTATCCAGCAAACGCTGTATACGATCTTACAGACCTCGTTCCTGGAACACCTCTTTACAGCTCAATGGCTGAAGGACAGTGGGAAGCAGCTAAGTATGATGGAAAGATCTATTTCGTACCTGTATACAAGGACAACGTTGAGGGATATGATTTCATGTTCCGTCAGGATCTTGTAGACCAGCACAACTGGGATCTTAACAGCGTAAAAGAGCTTAAGGATCTTGAGCCAATGCTCGCTGACGCTAAGGCAGATGGTCTTAAATATCCATTCCTTACACAGAAGACAGCTATGTTCTACAGATGGTACATTGATAAGTTTGATTTCTTCACAGCTGATTCAGCTACAAACTTCTTTGCTGTAGATAGAGCAAAAGATGAAGTTGTTGATACAATCCAGACTCCTGAGTACCTTGAGTTCTGCAAACTCATCGCTGATTGGGCAGACAAGGGATACATCTCAGAGGATGACTTCACAAAGGTTACAACAGATACAACAACACAGACACAGGATTGGGCTATTTCATGGTGGACAGATATCCCAGTTAATGACGAAGCAGATGCTCGTTATGGCCAGGATGTAACAATGGTTCCAGCAACACAGAGATGGGCTCACTCAACATCAGCTCTTGGATCATGCTACTGTGTAACAGCTAACTCAACACCTGAGCAGGCTAAGGCTTGTGTAGACTTCCTTGGTCTCCTTTACACAGATTCAACACTTGCTGATATGTACACATTCGGTATCGAAGGTGAAGACTTCACATATGATGCAAATCATCAGGTAACACAGACATCTGATAAGTACAACCACTCAATGTGGGAGTCAGCTAACGCTACAATCGTTACTCCACTTGACAACGAGCCAGCTAACAAGGCAGAGCTTTACAATGATTTCAATGGTGGTGCTAACACATCATCAGCAGCTGGATTCAGATTTGACAAGTCTTCTGTAGAGGCTCAGTACACAGCATGCGCTGGTGTATTTGATACATACGGATTCGCTCTTGAGAACGGTGGTGTTGCTCCTGCAGACGTTGAGTCTACACTTGAGAAGTACCAGGCAGCTCTTGACGAAGCTGGTTACCAGGATGTACTTGCTGAGTTCCAGAAGCAGTACGACGATTGGAAGGCTTCAAAGTAATTAACTTTTGAGCACCTAATAATGGTATAATAAGAGCCATGGCATCTACGATGCCATGGCTTTTTTAAAAGTGTTGGCTTCCCGATTTTTTATTGGGGGCGCTGTGTGAACACATAACATTTTTGCAGACGCTTTCGCTTGATAAAAAACGTAACGGTACTAAGGTGCCAAAAAACAGCACCTAAGTACCGACGTTTTTTAACACTGCTTCAAATATTATGTATTCACACAGCGCCATCTAATGATAAGATGGTGAAGTGAGAAACAAAAGCTAAGTCGAAATGCGTACTTGGCAAAAAGTAACAATTGAATTTTTATATCAAACAGAAGAAAGACAGCGAGGTATTGTATGGAGTTTATCGCAGAGAAAAATGCCCTTGTGTTTAAGAGGCAAGGCGAGACAGTCAGAGTTGAAGCTTGGGGTGAGAATTCACTTAGGGTTAGAGCAACAATGCTCAAGGATTTTACTGGCAATAATTGGGCGTTAACAGAAAAAGTGAAGGAAACAAGCGCAGAGGTTAAGACCTTTGACGTTACTTACAGAACTGGTGAGGGAACAGATGTAGACAGAACTCACGGAAAGATTACAAATGGTGATATTTCCTGTGAAGTGAATTTTGCAGGCGTTATGTCTTTTTATAAGAAGGATAAGCTTATATTAAGAGAATATTTCCGTTCTTATGATGGAACTATCTCTAGAGAGAGTAGATGCCTTAAGATTGTTAACAGAGAGTGGAAGGGCGTTCAGGGCTCAGATAATTACAAGCTTAAGGTACGCTTTGATAGTAATCCAGGCGAGAAGCTTTTTGGTATGGGACAATACCAGCAGCAGAACATGAACCTTAAGGGATGTACTCTTGAACTTGCTCAGAGAAACTCACAGATTTCAGTACCATTTGCTGTATCTTCTCTTGGTTATGGTATGTTATGGAATAACCCTGGTGTTGGACAGGTTACCTTTGGTAACAATATGACACTTTGGGATATGTACTCAACAAAAGAGCTGGATTACTACATCACAGTAGCTGATACTCCAAAGGAGATCGTAGCAAACTATGCATCTGCAACAGGATATGCAGGAGAGTTCCCAGAGGAACTTATGGGTCTTTGGCAGTGCAAATTAAGATACAGAACTCAGGATGAGGTTCTTTCTATTGCACGCAAGTACAAAGAGCTTGGAATCCACATTGATCAGATCGTAATCGACTTCTTCCACTGGACATATCAGGGAGATTGGAAATTTGACAAGAAATACTGGCCAGATCCAAAGGCTATGGTAGATGAACTCCACAGCATGGGAATCAAGGTAATTGTATCTGTATGGCCTTCTGTAGATAGAAAGAGTGAGAACTTCTATCCTATGCTTGAAAAAGGCCTTCTTATCAAGACTGAGAGAGGTGCCCTTCAGACATATGATTATCAGGGCGACTGCGTGGAAATCGACGTATTTAATCCTGAGACCAGTAAATATGTATGGGAAGTTTGCAAAAAGAACTACTATGACTTTGGAATAGATGGATTCTGGCTTGATAACTCTGAGCCTGATTATGGCGTATATGACTTCGAGAACTTCAGATATATTGATGGTTCAGCTCTTGAAGTTAGTAACCTTTATCCACAGAAGTATAGCCGCGTATTCTACGATAATATGGTAAAAGAGGGCCAGAAGAACCCTGTAAACCTTTTAAGATGCGCATGGGCGGGAAGCCAGAAGTATGGAAATGTAGTATGGTCAGGAGATGTTCCAAGTACATTTGAAGCTCTTCAGGATCAGCTTCAGTGCGGTCTTAATATGGGACTTGCGGGTATTCCTTGGTGGACAACAGATATCGGCGGATTCATGACAGATGATGTAAATGACCCAGACTTTAGACAGCTTCTTATCAGATGGTATCAGTTTGCTGTTTATACTGCTGTATTCAGACTTCATGGAGACCGTGGACCTTACAATATTCCAGCTCTTGATGATAGAGATTGGGGCGGCGGATATCTTCATACAGGCCAGGATAACGAAATGTGGAGCTATGGCGATGACAACTTCGAGATCATGAAGAAATATTATGATATCAGAAAAGAGTTAAAGCCATATATAAAAGCTCTTTATAATGAAGCATCTACAAATGGCTCACCACTTATCAGAACAATGTTCTATGAGTTCCCTGAGGACGAGAAGTGCTGGGATATTCAGGATCAGTACATGTTTGGTGAAAAATACCTTGTAGCTCCTATTCTTCATTTGAATGAGTTTGAGAGAGAAGTTTACCTTCCAAAGGGCAATTGGAAACTGACAAGTACTGGTGAAGAGTTTGCAGGTGAAAGAACTGTGAAGGTCAGTGCTCCAATTGAGTACATGCCAGTTTTTGAAAAACTCTGAAAATGTTTGAATTGGTCAGACAATTGTGATAACATAATAGATGCGTTAAGAAGTGCTACATGAAAATGTAACACTCCTAACTCTTTCCTTTTATAAGCGTATGAAAAGTCACGGCACCCCAATAACCGTGGCTTTTCGCTTTTTCTGATGTTTTTATTGTAAATTATCGCAAAATACAGTAACATACTAGTGATTGCAAAATATGATAGTTTAATTTGCTAAAACGGCGAAATGCAGATTTTTGGGAGGTTTCATGGGAAAGAGATCCATTAAGGAAAACAAGAATATCTTTTTCGAAAGTAGAGAAGCAATGGGATTTTCCAGAGCTCAGGCAAGTGAGCTTATGGGAGGAATCTCTGAGAGCAGTCTTGAAAAGATGGAAACAGGCAAGACTAATATTTATCCTGAAGATGTAGTTGCTATGGCCAAGGCATATAGAAAGCCTGAGCTTTGCAATTATTATTGCACTCACGAGTGTGCTATAGGTAGAACTTCAGTGCCTGAAGTTAAGATTTCTTCATTATCAGAAATCGTACTTGCTATGTTATCTTCCCTTAATTCTCTTGAGCGTCAAAAGAATAGATTGATCGAGATAACTGCTGATGGTGAGATCACAGATGATGAGCTTCCTGACTTTGCCAGCATTCAGACACAGCTTGAGCACATCGATGTAACTGTAGAGGCTCTCAAATTGTGGGTTGCTAATACTATTGCAGATGGTAAGATTGACAAAGAAAAGCTTGATAAGCTGAGAAAATAAAATAGTATCCAAAAAAGTTCAGCAATTATGCTGAACTTTTTTTGTTTTGCCTATTGCCTTTATAACTTTAGTGTGCTAAAATTCTTTCCAGTACATACAAATGTCCGTGGTACAAAAACAAATATTTCGATTTTGTAGGTGAGAGAAATGCAGCAGGATGCAGGCTACTATGTTATAAGAAAACAGGCAGTTCCAGAGGTTCTTTTAAAGGTTGTAGAAGCCAAGAAGCTCCTAGAATCTGGTAAGGTAAAAACTGTAAATGACGCAGCCGATAGTGTGGGCATCAGTAGGAGCTCTTTTTATAAATACAAAGAGGACATCTACGAATTCCACGACAGCCTGCAGGGAACAACATTAACTCTTACATTCCAGATGAATGATGAAGTAGGTCTTTTATCCTACGTTCTAAATCTTATTGCTGAATTTGGTGCAAACATTCTGACTATTCACCAGTCTATTCCACTTAATGGAGTTGCATCAATTTCGATAACGATCCAGGTTCTCCCAACTACAAGAGATGTTATGGATATGATCGACAAGATGGAAAAGGCAAGCGGCGTCCACAAGGTCCACATTTCCGGACGCAGCGCAACCTTTGCATAAATTGAGGAAAAATATTATGAAAAATTGGAGGATGTAATGGCAAAAGTAGCAGTCTTGGGATATGGCACAGTAGGTAGCGGTGTTGTTGAAGTTCTTGATACCAACGCAGCTGAAGTAGAGAAGAGCTCAGGCGAGAAGATTGAGCTTAAATATATTCTTGATCTTAGAGATTTTCCTGGTGACAAGCATGAGTCACAGGTGGTTCACGATATAAATGTTATTCTCGATGATCCAGAAGTAGACGTGATCTGCGAAACAATGGGTGGAATTGAACCAGCCTTTACATTTGAGAAGCAGGCTCTTTCAAAGGGCAAGAGCGTCTGCACATCCAATAAAGAGCTTGTGGCGGCTCATGGACCAGAGCTTGTAGAGCTTGCAAAGGCAAACGGTGTAAGCTACCTTTTTGAAGCAAGTGTAGGTGGCGGAATTCCCGTTCTTAGAAGCCTTAACGATTCCCTTAAACATGAAAAGATCGACTCAATCACAGGTATCTTAAATGGAACAACCAACTATATCTTAACTAAGATGGATAAAGAGGGAATTGGCTTTGAGACAGTCCTTAAACAGGCACAGGAGAAAGGATATGCTGAGCGTAATCCAGAAGCTGACGTAGAGGGCTATGATGCATGTCGTAAGATCGCGATTCTTTCAAGTCTTATGAGTGGCAAGCATGTTGATTATGAGGATATCTACACAGAGGGTATCAGCAAGATCAATATTCAGGACTTTGAATATGCAAGATCACTTAATATGGCTATCAAGCTTCTTGCAATGTGCAAAAGAAATGAGAATGGCTTTTTTACTATCGTTGCACCATTCCTCATTCCTTATGAGAATCCACTTGCAAATGTAAATGGGGTATTTAATGCCATCAATGTTCATGGTAATATGTTAGGCGACGTTATGTTTTACGGCAAAGGAGCGGGCAAGAATGCCACAGCAAGCGCGGTAGTAGCTGACGTGATCGATATGGTCAAGCACAAGGGCAAACACATCGAAGTAAACATGAAGGCTGAGAAAGCAGCTCTTTCGCCTAAGGATAACGCTGTAAGGCATTTCTTTGTAAGAGTTGCAGCTGATCTTGAAGATCAGGCAAGAGAGATCTTTGGAAGCAACTTAGACGTAGTCAAGAGAAACAGCATTCCAAATGAGTTTGCATTTATTACAGATTCCATTTCAGAAAAAGACTTTGAAGAAAAGCTTTGGAAGATGGATAGTGTTAAGGGTTATATCAGATTATATTGATGAAATTTGAGGAGATCATACTATTATGAAGAAGGTAGTTAAATTCGGAGGAAGTTCACTTGCTAGCGCAGAGCAGTTCATGAAAGTGGGCGAGATCATCAAGTTAGATCCAGACAGAGCTTATGTAGTTCCTTCTGCACCTGGTAAAAGAAATTCCAAAGACACAAAAGTTACAGACATGCTCTACAAGACTTACGCTCTTGCAGAGGCTGGAAAAGATTTCCAGAAGCAGCTTGATGCTATCAAGGCTCGCTACGATGAGATCATCAAGGGACTTGGCTTAAAGCTCAATCTTTCAAATGAATTTAAGACCATTGAAAAGAACTTTAAGGCTAAGGCTGGTAACGACTATGCTGCAAGCCGTGGAGAGTACTTAAATGGTATCGTAATGGCTACATATCTTGGATTTGAATTCATTGATTCTGCAACTGTAGTTGCTTTTGACAAGAACGGTGATTTCGATGGTGAGAAGACTAACAAACTCATGGCCAAGAAGCTTGAGAAGACACCTAATGCAGTAATCCCAGGATTCTATGGAGCATATCCAGATGGAACCATCAAGACATTCTCAAGAGGTGGTTCTGATATAACAGGATCTATCGTTTCAAGAGCGATCAAGGCTGATGTATACGAGAACTGGACTGACGTTTCAGGTTTCCTTGTTGCAGATCCTAGGATCATCGACAAGCCACCACACATCGATACTATTACATACACAGAGCTTCGAGAGCTTGCATACATGGGTGCATCTGTTCTTCATGAAGACGCCATCTTCCCAGTTAGAAAAGAAGGTATTCCTATCAATATTAGAAATACCAACAAGCCAGAGGATCCAGGAACATGGATCGTTGAGTCAACAGCCAAGAAGTCAAAGTTCGTCATCACTGGTATTGCTGGTAAAAAAGGCTTCTGCTGCGTAAATATCTTAAAGGATCAGATGAACTCTGAGGTAGGCTTTGTGAGAAAGGTTCTTCAGGCATTTGAAGATCAGAATATCTCCATCGAGCATGTTCCTTCAGGAATCGATACTATGACAGTATTTGTTCAGCAGGATGAGTTCATTGAAAAAGAGCAGTCAGTAGTTTCAGAGATCCACAGACTTGCTCGTCCAGATATGCTTGAGATTGACTCAGACCTTGCTCTTATTGCAGTTGTTGGTAGAGGTA
Organism: Butyrivibrio sp. INlla18; assembly: GCF_900103635.1. Taxonomy (GTDB): domain Bacteria; phylum Bacillota; class Clostridia; order Lachnospirales; family Lachnospiraceae; genus Butyrivibrio. Next base: position 188,071 of record NZ_FMXK01000005.1, on the reverse strand, counting down.
TGAAGTCTACACGTGGTACTGCCGGCAGAATCTTCTCAGCACTTGCACATGCAAGCGTAAATGTTAGAATGATCGATCAGGGTTCATCAGAGCTTAATATCATCATTGGTGTTGAGACAAGAGATTATGAAAAGGCAATCAGAGCTATCTACGATATCTTCGTAACAACTCAGGTTTAATGACAATATAAAAGTGAGCCCTAGGGCTCACTTTTTGTTTGCATATATTTATTATTGTAAAAGAAATTCTACAAACTGCTTGGCAGTATCAAGTCTGCCTGTGTTAATGATCACTCCTACAATGCACTTCTGACCATAGTAGGCATTGTTCTCTTTGATGGCATTTGAATCTTCGATATATAATCCAACTGGAACAGGGTCTTCCATTTCAGAAACAGGAATGTCAGGATATATTCCTCTGTTGTAGATTTCAGCAGCCATGACAGCATATTTGTTGTTCTCATCATATTCTCCATTTAGCATGAAATTCTGATATTCTTCGGAAGAGATATATTCAATAAGCTTTCTATCTACGTAGCAGATCTTGTCTGAATACTTATCAAGAAACGCCTGATCAAAGGCATCTCTAAGATCCATGTAAACATCCTGATATGCATAATATCTGAACATGTCAGTATCTGCGGCCATGACATCCAGCTCTTTGGCTGAGATATTAGCCATGATCTTCTCTGAGGTAGCAATTGTCATCTCATTGATGGCATCAGTCCTATAAGAGGAAGATGTATCTACGAAGCAGGTATAGCTATTAGTATCGATCTGCGCGTATTCAGTAAAATCAGACTCAAAGGTCTGCTCGGTATCAGGCACATTGCTGTTTAGTAAGACTGCGTAAAGAGCATAAGGCTTGTTATTTGATATATCTTTTATAAGAACTGTAAGAAGTATGATAGCTGCAATAACTACGAAGGTATGGATCTTGTAGTATTCCCAGAAGTATTCCCAGTGAGCTTTAAATCCCTGACCTTTTAGTTTCTTTTGCTGTTCTTTGATCTCATCGTGCAATGACATGGCTTTTTCCTCCGCTTTGAACAGATAAATATTACAAAAATATAATTTTATTTAATCGCAAAAACATATATAATTAATGATGGTATACTTTTTATCCTACTATTAGATCACATACGAAAGATATAATACAGATTTTAATCTGTAAATGTCAATGAGATAAGGATTTTTTAGCATAAAATTTAGGTTTAATATTTGCTAAAAACTAGATACTTTTCACCTTGACATTGGCTGAGATTACATATAAGATAGTCGATAAAATGGGCTGTAAATGGGGAGTTTATAGCTGAGACTATAGGAGGATATTAGACTAGCATGGGTGTAGAGAACAATTATGTAGAGTGTCTGGTTCCTAGTAAGGGATCACCAGTAATGGTTTTTCTTAAGTATTTGTTACTTATTTTTGCGATTCTTTTCTTTATCGGAGCATTTTTGCTCGGCGGTGGATTGGTGTTCATGATCCTTTGTATAGCCGCAGGTTTTGGTTATCATTTTGCAGCTCTTAATGCAACTATCGAGTACGAATATCAGTATTGCGAAAGAGAAATTTCAGTAGATAAAGTTCTTAATAAAAGTTCCCGTAAGCACGTGGGCAATTATTCCGTTGAGCACATCGAGATCATGGCTCCATCACGTTCATATCATTTAGACGAATTCAAAAACAGAACATTCAAGGTTGTAGATTATTCATCAAAAGACAAGAATGCTCAGCCTGATCCTACATATACGATCATTTACGATGGCAAAGAGAAGATCATCTTAGAGCCTACAAGTGAGTTTGTATCTGCTATCAAGGCAGTTGCACCTAGAAAAGTTTATACAGAATGATAAAAGAGGAGTAAGAAAAAATGGGACAGATAATTGGCGAAGGAATTACTTTTGACGACGTACTTTTGGTACCTGCTTATTCACAGGTTGTACCAAATCAGGTAGATGTTAGCACATATCTCACCAAGAAGATCAAGCTCAACATTCCTATGATGAGCGCAGGAATGGATACTGTAACAGAGCACAGAATGGCTATAGCAATGGCTAGACAGGGTGGTATCGGTATCATTCACAAGAACATGTCTATCGAAGCTCAGGCAGAAGAGGTAGATAAGGTTAAGAGATCTGAGAACGGTGTTATTACAGATCCATTTTCACTTTCACCAGATCATACATTAGCAGATGCAGATTCACTTATGGCTAAGTTCCGCATCTCAGGTGTCCCAATCACAGAAGGAAGAAAACTGGTTGGTATCATTACTAACCGTGATCTTAAATTCGAAAAAGATTACTCCCAGAAGATAAAAGATGTAATGACAAGTGAGAACCTTGTTACAGCCAAGGAAGGTATCACACTTGAGGAAGCAAAGAGCATCCTTGCTAAATCAAAGAAGGAAAAGCTTCCGATCGTTGATGACAACTATAATCTTGTAGGTCTCATCACAATCAAGGATATTGAGAAAACAATCAAATATCCTCTCGCAGCCAAGGATGACCAGGGCAGACTTCTTTGCGGCGCAGGCGTTGGTATTTCTGCTAACTGCCTTGACCGTGTAGCAGCCCTTGTTGATGCTAAGGTTGATGTTATCGTACTTGATTCAGCACATGGACATTCAGAGAACGTTCTTAAGTGCCTTAGAATGATAAAAGAAAAATTCCCAGATCTTCAGGTTATTGCAGGTAACTGTGCAACAGGTGAGGCTACAAAGGCTCTCATCGAGGCTGGTGCTGATGCTGTTAAGGTTGGTATCGGACCAGGTTCTATCTGCACAACACGTGTAGTTGCAGGTATCGGTGTTCCACAGATCACAGCTATCATGGATTGCTACAAAGTTGCTAGAGAGTATGGCGTGCCTATCATCGCTGATGGTGGTATCAAGTACTCTGGAGATGTTACAAAGGCTATTGCTGCTGGTGGTAACCTCGTAATGATGGGGTCAATGTTTGCTGGATGTGACGAGGCTCCAGGAGACTTCGAATTATATCAGGGTAGAAAATATAAAGTTTACCGTGGAATGGGTTCAATCGCAGCTATGGAGAATGGCTCTAAGGATCGTTATTTCCAGGAAGATGCCAAGAAGCTTGTTCCAGAAGGCGTAGAAGGACGAGTTGCTTATAAGGGAACTGTAGAGGATACAGTATTCCAGCTTATGGGCGGTCTTAGAGCTGGTATGGGATATTGCGGATGTGGATCGATCGAGGAGCTCAAGGAGAACGGCAGATTTATCAAGATGTCTGCAGCATCACTTCGTGAGTCTCATCCACATGATATTCAGATCACAAAAGAAGCACCTAACTATAGTGCAGTTTAATCAGGGGTGAAAATTGCAGGAGCGGGTTTCGGATTTGGAATCTAAAAATGTTGCAAATGAGGGCTCTCTAACTAACTTTAGTAGAGCCCTTGGGGATTTTGCGCAAAAAAATGGTAAGACTATGCAGTCATGGCAGGATCAGTTCTGTGAGATGGCTGGTATCTATGCCATGTGTTTAGATGCCTCCGGTAACCCACTTAGCGATTTTTCCGGAAACCCTCATGAGGTTCAGATCATCAGAAAATATGTGACAGACGTCAGAATTCGCAATATTTACAGACGCGTTTCTGATAGCGAGTTAGAGGATCAGGCTGTTGAGATTACAGAAGTTCCTAATCTGAAGCTTGCAGCTGTTGCAGTCAAAAATGGTAATTCCACCACAGCAGTATGGATCGTTTGTGGTGTCTTTTCAGACGCGGACTATGATCAGGAGTTCTATCACATTCCGCCAATAGATTCTTTTAGCTATCAGATTTCCGAACTTAAATTTTATAAGACCCTTGATCTCTTAAGAGAGACATTAAATGTTCTCATCAGAATAGAGACTTCTAAATCTCAGGCTGTTGCTAATAGTGAGTTTAGCAAGAAGCAAGAGATAGAGATGACTTCATCATTTAGACGAGCAGAGACTATGACAGAGATCGTATCTCTCCTTGATAATGATGATTCCATAGAAGAGATCATGGTTGTCATAATTTCCAAGCTCTGTGATTATCTGCAGATCAGTAACGGCTTTACCTGTAGAGTTCACCACGGACATCTCATGGATATAGTTGTTCAGTGGACTGCTCCTGGAGTCAATAAGATGTTCACTGATACTACAGATCAGGAACTTTGCTGGTTTTTGGGTTCCGATCAGGCAACGGTCATATCAAGTGATACACAGATGAATGCTGGCGAGAGAGAACAGATCGATAGCCTTGGTATCAAGGCACTTGTCTCAATGCCTGTCATCATCAACAACGCAGTTCTTTTCTATGCTTGTTTTTCTGAGACTAGAGAATTAAGGAACTGGTCCATAGACGATATCAAGTTTGTAAATGATGCTATCAAGGTTCTTCAGGGCATCATCACCAAGAGACTTCAAAAGAACTCATTAGCTAGCTCTTTTGCCTCTTTGGAAGCAGTCCTTGATAACGTGGGAAGTGCTATCTATGTAAGAGATATCAATACCGGAGTGCTTCTGTTTGCTAATAGAAGCCTTAAAAAGAACTTCAAAAAAGAAATTACAGAAAACAGTCTTGTTAGTCTGTTTGAATCAAATATTCCGTCCAAGAGCCACAGCGGTAACTATGAAGTAAATCATAAAGCTAGAGGCAAATGGTACGACGTATATTACACAAGGATCAAGTGGGTAGACGGAAGAGCAGTATCCCTCTGTGCTATATACGACATTACTGAAAAGAAGCTCTATCAAAAGAGAATTGAGCTTCAGGCCTACACTGACTTCCTTACAGGTCTTTACAACAGAATGTGCTGTGAGAAGGATCTGGCTAGGTATGTGGATGAGGCTAGACAGACTGGTAAACATGGCGCACTTATGTACCTTGACCTTGATGACTTCAAGCATATTAACGATAGCCTTGGTCATCAGTATGGTGACGTGCTCCTTCAGGATATTTCCAAGACCATCAGTAGAGTAGAAGGAATCTCAAACTCCTGTTACAGAATGGGCGGTGATGAGTTTGTCATCATCATTCCACCTGAAAGCTTTGAGAGAATGGACAAGATAATAGAAGATATCAAGAAAGCCTTTGCTACACCTTGGTATCTCAAGAATAGTGATTATTACTGCACAATGAGTATGGGTATCGTAAGATTCCCAGATCAGGGTGACAACGTATCAGAGCTTATCAGAAAATCTGACGTTGCCATGTACGAAGCCAAGAAATCTGGTAAGAACAGGATTGCTGAATATTCAGACAAGATAGATTCTTCATCCATCCACAGACTGGACCTTGAAAAGAGCATGTATGATGCCATCAACAACAGCTGTGATGAGTTTGAAGTTTATTTCCAGCCTGTCATCAGCGAGTTCTCGATGAAGGGCGGAACCAAGCAGTACAGACACATGGGGGCTGAGGCTCTTGTGCGCTGGAATAGTAGTAAGCTTGGATTTATCAAGCCTGATGAATTTGTTCCACTTGCTGAGTATCTGGGACTTATCAATCCTATTGGTAACTTTGTTCTGCAAAGAGCATGTGAGTGCTGCAGAATGTGGAATGAATCAGGAACAGGCGACTACGCAGTCAGCGTCAATCTGTCAGTTGTACAGATCATGCAGACTGATATCGTAGATACGATAAAAAATTGTATTGAAGAAAATCAGATAAAGCCTCATAATCTAATTCTTGAGTTGACAGAGAGACTTGCTATTAATGACCTAGCAAGGACCAAGCAGATTCTGCTTGATATCAAGGCTCTCGGCGTAAGACTTGCACTTGATGACTTTGGAACTGGTTATTCAGCTCTTAGTAGTATCAGAGCTCTTCCATTTGATATCATCAAGATCGATCAGAACTTTGCAAAAGATGTGGCTGAGGATGAGTATTCCAAGGCATTTATACGTACAATTGTCCAGCTTGGTGAGACCATCGGCGCAGAGATCTGTGTTGAAGGAATTGAGACCAAGGCGCAGTTTGATGCTCTTAAGGGCATGGGTGTTAAATACATTCAGGGCTACTATTTTGATCAGCCTTTGCGTAGAGCGGCTTTTGAGGAAAAGTACGTATATAATTCAAAAGTATGATATGATATACTTGTTAAAATTTATTCTAATTAGAAAGTTGGTTTTTTAAGAGAAATGGCAGAAGAAGTTGTAACTAATTTAAATGAGAATTCAGAAGGAGGAAATACACCTTCAAGACATTTTATCGAGCAGGCTATCGATAAGGATCTCAAGGATGGAGTGTATGATCACGTACATACACGTTTCCCACCTGAACCAAACGGATTTTTACATATAGGACATGCTAAGAGTATTCTTCTTAACTACGGTATGGCCAAGGAGTACGGCGGCAAGTTCAACATGAGATTTGATGATACTAACCCAACCAAGGAAAAGGCTGAGTTCATGGATTCTATCATCGAAGATGTTAAGTGGCTTGGAGCTGATTACGAAGATCGTTTATTCTATGCATCAGATTATTTCGACGAGATGTATGAAGACGCTGTTAAGCTCATCAAGAAGGGCAAGGCATATGTTTCAGAGCTTTCTGCAGATGAGATGCGTGAATATAGAGGAACTCTTACTGAGCCAGGTAAAGATGACCCTAACAGAAATAGAAGTGTAGAAGAGAACTTAAAGCTCTTTGAAGATATGAAGAATGGCAAGTTTGAGGACGGAAGCGTTACTCTTCGTGCCAAGATCGATATGGCTTCTCCTAACATCAACATGAGAGACCCTATCATTTATAGAGTTGCCCACATGACACATGCCAGAACAGGCGATAAGTGGTGCATCTACCCTATGTATGACTTTGCTCATCCTATCGAGGATGCTATCGAGGGTATTACACATTCTCTTTGCACTCTTGAATTTGAAGACCACAGACCTTTATATGACTGGGTAAAAGAGGAATGCGAATACAAGAACCCTCCTCGTCAGATCGAGTTTGCTAAGCTCTACCTCAACAATGTTGTAACAGGTAAGAGATATATCAAGAGACTCGTTGAGGATGGAATCGTTGATGGATGGGATGATCCAAGACTTGTAACTATCGCATCACTTCGTAGAAGAGGATTTACTCCAGAGTCTATCAAGATGTTCGTAGATATGTGCGGTATCAGTAAGGCTAACTCTACTGCAGAGTACGCAATGCTTGAGTACTGCATCAGAGAAGACTTAAAGCTCAAGGCTATGAGAATGCTTGCAATTCTCGACCCTGTTAAGCTTGTTATCGACAATTATCCAGAAGGACAGACAGAGTATCTGGATATTGAGAACAATAAAGAAGTTCCTGAGATGGGATCAAGAAAGGTTCCATTTGGCAGAGAACTCTACATTGAGAGAGAAGACTTCATGGAGGAGCCTCCAAAGAAGTACTTCCGTTTATTCCCAGGTAACGAAGTAAGACTTATGAATGCATATTTCGTTACATGCACAAGCTTTGTTAAGGATGAAAGTGGCAAGGTAACAGAGATCCACTGCACATATGATCCTGAGACAAAGGGCGGCGACAGTGCTGACGGCAGAAAAGTAAAGGGAACAATTCACTGGGTAGCAGCCAAGGAAGCTGTTAACTGTGAAGTTCGTCTTTATGAGAATATCATTGATGAGGAAAAGGGTGTTTACAACGAGGACGGTTCACTTAACCTTAACCCTAATTCCATCACAGTTATCAAAGATGCAAAGCTTGAGCCAGAACTTGGCGAAGCTGTTGCTTATGACAAATTCCAGTTTGTCAGAAATGGTTTCTTTAGCGTAGATAGTAAGGATTCAAAACCAGGAGCACCTGTGTTCAACAGAATAGTGTCACTTAAGAGTTCTTTTGTTCTGCCTAAAAACTAATTGTTAGAAAAGAGGTAAAGTTATGGCTGGTATTTTTTCCGGACTTGAAAAACTTGGATTAGGAAACATCGGAGGCGGAGATCTCTTTGAGGATCCAAAGAAAAAAGAGGCTGCTGTAAAGCAGGGTGAACCTCAGAAGAAGCTTACTCTTGTTAACGAAGAAGATTATCTTTTTGACAAGAAGTATAAGTGTCCTGTATGCGACATGGACTTTGAGGCAAAGACCGTCAGAACTGGTAAAGTCAGAATGAAGGCCGTAGATATCGACTTAAGACCTGATTACGCTGAGCTTGACCAGACCAAGTATGACGTTATCGCTTGTCCTGAGTGTGGATATGCAGCACTTGGAAGATACTTCAATACACTTAACAAGTATCAGATCGATGACATCAGAGTCAAGATCTGTATGAATTACAAGAAGCTTGATTACAAAGAACCAACATATACATATGAGCATGCCAAGAACCTTTATCAGCTTGCGCTTGCAAATGCTGTAGTTAAAAAGGCTAAGAACAGTGAGAAGGCTTATATCTGTCTTAAGACAGCATGGGTACTTAGAGGTGAGACTCAGAGACTTGATTCTGCTGATCCTGATTATCAGAAAAAGAAGGATGAGAATGATGCTCAGGAGAAAGAACTTTTAAAGAATGCACTTAATGGATTTGTAATGGCTAGACAGTCAGAAGAATTCCCTATTGCAGGAATGGATTCAACTACGCTTGATTACCTTATTGCAGCACTTGCAATGGAGACAGGCGATCATGATGTGGCTGGTAAGATGATCTCAGAGATCCTTACATCAAGAACAGCAAATAGCCGAATCAAAGATAAAGCAAGATTATTAAAAGAGATGATGGCTGAAGAAAAAGAACAGTAATAAAAATGGGACATAGGATAAAACCTATGTCCCTTATCTTTAAGAGCAATTATTTGGATTCTTCGTCATCAAAGAATTCTTCTGAAGATGAAGGCTCTTTTGATGAATCATCTGTCTCGGAAGTAGTCTTTATATCAACATATCTTCTAGATGAGTTCTTGTAGTCCTTTTCTTCTTCGAGGTCATCTTCGAAATCGTCAACGTCTTCGTAATCTTCATCATCGAATTCATCGGCAATTTCAGCTTCTCTTTTAGAAAGATAGTAGTAAGCTCCTGCGGCAGCAGCACCTACTGCAGTGCAGAATAATATAAATTTACCAAATCCATTATTTTTGGACATATCGGGAATCCTCCTATCAAAACGCTGACTTTATTTTAATACAATTTATTTATAAATAAAAGTGTACTGTATTAAAATTTGATAAATAACGTAAAATCGTTCGAATAACTACTGTAATAAATGATATAATTAACCTAGACTACGATGGTCAATTGGGGACTTGGGGAAGAGACATAATGAATGAAAGATTTTTTGAACTAAAGAAAGAAAAGCAGGATCGTATGATAAACGCAGCCCTCTACGTATTTGCTGAAAGAGGTTATTATCATGCAAGTACTGATGAGATCGTTAAGGCGGCGAATATCAGTAAGGGACTTCTCTTTCACTATTTTGGAAGCAAGATTGGGCTATATGCCTTTTTATACGATTACGCCACAAGATTTGCAACGCTAGAGCTTACTCAGAATGTGGATAAAGATGAAAATGGATACTTCGAGCTCTTTAAACAGATAGTATCAGCCAAGGCTAATGCAATGGCTCAGTATCCCTACATATATCTTTTCCTGAAAAAAGCTGAAGAGGAGACACATCCAGAAGCGCTAGCCCAGATAAGTGAGAGACGAGACAAGTACAGAAGGATAATGGAGACCCTAAAAGAAAGGGCTGATATAACGATACTTCCACCGCATTTTGATTACAATAGACTTGGAGACATCCTGGAATACACAATAGATGGTTTGCTGACAGAAAATGTGAAAGGTGAAAACTTCAGAGCTGATTTATTCCTCGAAGAAGCTGAGGAGTATGTTGATATGATACAAAAAATGGTATTGGCATAAAGGAGGCGCAAATGAGCAAATTCTTAGTAGCTGGAGTAACACAGATTGAGACGATCGTCAGAGTTGATAAGGTTCCTGTAAGTTATGTACCACTTACCAGTGAAAATGATTCTATTTTTACTGCAGTGGGCGGCGATGCTTATAATGAATCATTGGCACTTAAGTGGCTTGGCGATGACGTTACATTTATGTCCATTGTGGGAAGAAATCAGGACTTGGGAATCATTAACCCACCTGATAGAAAGGTTACACTATCTACTGAGTACATTATTCCTCAGATGAATGAAACTCCAACTGAGGTTGTTTTCTATGACAAGAACAGAAAGCAGCAGATCTTTGAGGATATCAAGGATCTAAGAGAGAATACCTATGACATGTCCATGGTAACTCCTCTGGTAAACGGCTGCGATATGATGGTTCTTGCTAATGCCAATTTCTGCAGACCTTTTGCAATAGCTGCTTCTGAGCATGGTAAGCCTATAGCAGTTAATATCAGAAATTATAACCCAGAGAAAGAGAAATATAATACGGACTTCTTAAAGCCAGCTAAGGTTCTGTACTTTAGTGATGATACTCTTACAGAGGATCCATACGCATTCATAGACAGAATGGCTTCAACCTATGGAACAGAAGTCATTATCCTTGGACAGGGTAGTGAAGGACTTATCATCTACGATAAGACCAAGGATATCAGGGCACATTACAAGACAGTTAAGACCAATGAAGTAGTTAATACTATCGGTGCTGGTAATGCTCTCTTTGCATGCTTCCTTCATTATTACATGGAGACAGGCGACAGCGTTAATGCTATCAAGAATGCGCTCCTGTTTGCTTCTTACAAGATCGGTTTCATGGGCACATCTAATGGCTTCATGACCACTGAACAGGTAGAGCAGTGGAGAAATCTGATCTGGGGTATCGCAAAGACTCCTTTTGAGGAGCATGGTAATTAAAACTTGAAAATGTGAGAAAAAACTGATAAAGTAAAGTTACGGAAACGTTACCGGTAACGGTAATTTTTTCCGTAACTTTTTTAATGAAGATGATCAAAGTGAGGTATATCTATGGCAAAGAATAAAAAGAAACAGACAAGGCGTTGTGGAGTTCTTTTACCAATTTTTTCACTTTCCTCTGAATATGGTATAGGAGCCTTTTCAAAAGAAGCCTATGAATTTGTGGACTTTTTAAGCGATGCAGGCCAGAGCTATTGGCAGATCTTACCTCTGGGACCTACAAGCTATGGAGATTCACCATATCAGTCCTTCTCCACATTTGCGGGAAATCCATATTTTATCGATATAAATGCCCTTATTACAGATGGGCTTCTTACCAAGAAGCAGGCTTTAGGATGTGACTTTGGCGGCACAGAGGAAAAGATTGACTATGAGAAGCTGTACCGTACACGATTCAAACTCCTCAAGACTGCTTATGACAACGTAGACAAGAGCCCCATTGCCAAAGATATCAAGAAGGAATTTGAAGCCTTCAAGAAAAATCCAGACAATGACTGGCTTTCAGACTATGCTCTTTTCATGGCACTTAAAGATGCCAACAATGGAAGAGCATGGAATACATGGTCAGAAGATATCAAGCTTAGAAAGAAAGATGCTTTAAAGAAGGCTCATGAGAAGTATAAAGAGGAAGTAGATTTCTACAGCTTCCTTCAGTATCTTTTCTCAAAACAGTGGGAGGCACTTAAGTCCTATGCTAATAGTAAGGGAATCGAGATAATCGGTGATATTCCAATCTACGTTGCCTTCGATAGTGCAGATACTTGGGCTAATCCAGAGCTCTTTTTACTGGATAAGGAGAACACACCTATTGATGTTGCTGGATGCCCTCCAGATGCATTTAGTGCTACAGGTCAGCTCTGGGGCAATCCTCTCTACAGATGGGATTACCACAAAAAGACTGGCTATAAGTGGTGGCTTAAGAGAATCTCTCAGTGCTACAAGCTCTATGATGTAGTCAGGATTGACCACTTCAGAGGTTTTGATGAGTACTATGCAATTCCTTATGGCAATCCAACTGCTGAGATTGGCGAGTGGCGCAAGGGACCAGGTTACGACCTCTTTGATGTTATGAAGAGAGAGCTTGGTGACAAGAAGGTTATTGCAGAGGATCTTGGCTTCCTTACAGATACTGTTATTAAGCTTGTTAAAAAGACAGGCTTCCCTGGAATGAAGATCCTGGAATTTGCCTTTGATTCAAGGGAAGAGAGTGATTACCTTCCACACAACTATACCAAGAACTGCATTGTATATACAGGAACTCATGACAATGAGACTGCAAGAGGCTGGTTTGATCACCTTCCTAGAAATGACAAGAGATTTGCCAAGGAGTATCTTGGAATCCACTATGCCAAGGATGCAGTATGGGCTATGATCAGAGCTGCATTTGCAAGCGTTTCAGATACAGCCATCATTCCTATGCAGGATTACCTTGAGCTTGGTGCATATGCTAGGATCAACACTCCATCTACACTTGGCGGCAACTGGACATGGCGCATGAAGAAGGATGCTTTGTCAAAAGAGCTTTGCCAGAAGATGTACGATTATGCTAGAATCTATGGCAGACTTAGTTAAATCGAATACCAGGTAGGAACTAATAATGGCAGAGATTACAATTGTTGAGATAGCAAAAAGATGTGGAGTAGGCGTTAGTACTGTATCCAGAGCCCTTAATAACCACTCAGATATCAATCCTGAGACCAAGAAAAGGATCATGGCGGTTATCAAGGAAACGGGATACATTCCAAACAACAGCGCGCGAAACCTTAAGAGAACAGATGCAAAGTGCATCGCAGTTCTTGTAAAAGGTATCACTAACCCATTCTTTACTCCAATGATAGAGATTGCTGAGGCGGAGGCGGAAGAGAGAAAGTATGCTCTTGTGCTTAGACACGTTGAGGCCTATGAGGATGAGGTTGATGTTGCTCTTGAACTGGAAAAAGAAAAGAGACTTCGCGGTATCATCTTTATGGGAGGTAGCTCCAAGCACTCCTCACACAAGCTAAAACAGCTTAACGTACCTGTAGTTTTTGCAACTGTAGGTTCAGATATCTCAGAGAAACTTAGCAAGAATTCATATTCAACAGTTTCTGTAGATGATAAGCTTGAGAGCCGCAAGATGACTGAGTATCTTATCAGTCTTGGTCACAAGAAGATAGCTATCCTCTCAGAGGGAAGCGACAAGCCTTCAATTGTAAAACAGCGTCTTGAAGGATATGTAGAAGCTCTTGAAGCAAATGGAATCAAGGTTAATGAGAATCTTATCAGATACGTAGATCGCAGAATCTATTCCATGGAGAATGGATACAAGACTACTAAGGCACTTATAGAGTCAGGTGAGGAGTTTACAGCTCTTTACTGTATATCAGATGTTTTGGCAGTAGGTGCTCTTAGAGCATTTGCTGATGCTGGAATCCGAGTTCCAGAAGATGTGAGTGTTGCGGGATTTGACGGACAGGATATTTCAAAGTTCTGCGTACCAAGACTTACAACACTTCGCCAGCCACTTGAAGATATTTCTCGTGAGACCATGAAGCTCATCTTCAACATCATCGACGAAGAGAGTGGTCACAAGCACATCGTATTTCCAGGAGAATTAATTGTGGGAGAATCCACAGCAAAGAGATGAGTCCTCGGGGACGAAAGTGAGCCCTCAAGGGACGGAAGTGAGCCCTAGGGACGGAGGTTATGGCTCATTTTACTCTGTAAAATGAGCCATAACTTCCGTCCCTTGAGGGCTCACTTCCGTCCCTTGTTACATGGCGCTCATATACGCATTGCTATACTCTTTCTGCCCAGTTACATCCTCTGCAAACCAGCTTGCAGGCTTATAGGCAGCAGCGGATTCTTCATCTGGGAATTCAACTTCTGCAATAATTGTTCCATCAAATGGAGCTTCAAAGACATCAAGTTCGATCTTGATGTTTTTTTCTTGGATTTCTTTGTGGATATCTGGATGGCTGGACAGATACTCTGTGGAAAAGCCATCTTCGTTTAGTGGCAGCAGATATCTCTTTTTCCTGATCATGTTTCCATCAGCCTTAGTGACCATGTGATCGTAGCTGTCCTTATCAAGAGGCATGTTGTATTCAATCTTGCCGATTTCTCCAGCCTTAGCAAGGGCATTATCGCCTTTGTAAGTCATGTAGTAGATGTCGTCCTCACGCCTTACGCGGATCGCGGGGCGGACATTGAGATAGCCCTGTTCTATTATGTGGAAAGGGTATTTATCTAAATCCTTTGGAAGTTCTTTTACTGTGAATTTTCTTTCTATTTCTAATCCCATGATATTTCCTCTAAATTTAAGTGTTTTATCTACAGTTTTTATTTTACATGGTTATAAGCTTAACGTACAATGGAAAAGTAAAGGCTTATTCAGTAGAAAACAAATAATACAAATACATATAAAAGTTAATTGGAGGGAAAAGAAATGGCAAAGACAGCACTTTTTTTAGCAAATGGATTTGAAGAGATCGAGGCACTCACAGTGGTGGACCTCTTAAGAAGACAGGGAATCGAGATCACAACAGTATCTATCACAGACGCAGTCGAGGTTACAGGATCTCACAATATAACGGTTAAGGCTGATACAGTATTAGGAAAGGTTGATTTTAGCTCTTTTGACATGTTGATCCTTCCAGGTGGACAGCCAGGAACCACAAATCTTGGTAACTGCAAGGCTCTTACAGATGAGCTTATCAAACATAACGACGCAGGAAAAGACCTTGCGGCAATCTGCGCAGCTCCTACTGTTTACGGTAAGCTTGGCTTATTACAGGGGAAGAAAGCTTGCTGCTACCCAGGATGCGAAGAGGGACTTCTTGGAGCAGATGTTCAGACTACAGAAGTTACAGTTGATGGCAACTTCATCACAAGCCGCGGTATGGGAACAGCAATTCCTTTTGGACTTGTTATCATCGAGAGATTCTGTGGAAAAGCTGCAGCAGATGACATGGCAAAGAAGATCGTGTTTAACAAGTAATATCAGCATGTGCGGGGGTGACGACATGAGTATTACATACAGGAAACTAACCAAAGATGATCTAGACACATTTATTCATAATGGGAATTTCATGCAATATAAGCTTTGATTGAAACTTATGAGATACCAAAAGAGAATAACAAGAAAAAGCCACAAGAATCTCGATTTAATTTCTAGGGTGTTCAATATTGAACACCCTTTTTCTTCGAAATTTTCTTTAAAAAATAAGTGGAAAAATAAAACTGCCTATGTTATAATCGGAAGGCAATTGTGCCTTAGTGGGCTTATTGCATTATTGGACAATACTTAAATTGTAAACAATATATTTTTAGAAGGAGATATTAGTTAACATGAGCGTAACAGTTGAGAAGCTTGAAAAGAGCATGGCTAAGCTTAAGATCACAGTATCTGCAGAGCAGCTTGAGAAGGCTATTCAGAAAGCCTACGACAAGAACAAGAGCAAGATCCAGATTCCTGGATTCCGTAAGGGTAAGGCTCCTCGTAAGATGATCGAGCAGATGTATGGCAAGGGAGTATTCTATGAGGATGCAGCTAACGAGCTCATCGAGGAAGAGTATCCTAAGGCTATTGAGGAGTGTGGAGAGGATGTTGTTTCTTCACCTAAGATCGATGTAGAGCAGCTTGAGGCTGGTAAGGACTTCATCTTTACAGCAGAGGTAGCTCTTAAGCCTCCAGTTAAGCTTGGTAAATATAAGGGAGTAGAAGCTCCTAAGATGGATATCGACGTTACAGACGCTGACGTTGATGCTGAAATTGATAAGCAGAGAAATACAAACGCTAGAACAGTTGAAGTTACAGACAGAGCTGTTAAGGATGGCGATATCGTAACTCTTGATTTCGAGGGATTTGTTGATGGTAAGGCTTTCCAGGGTGGAAAGGGAACAGATTATCCTCTTACAATCGGTTCAGGTGCTTTCATTCCTGGATTCGAGGAGCAGCTTGTTGGATTTGAGATTGGTAAGGAAGGCGATGTTAACGTAACATTCCCTGAGGATTACCAGGCAGACGAACTTGCAGGTAAGGCTGCAACATTCAAGTGCACAATCAAGGCTATCAAGGCTAAAGAGCTTCCTGAGCTCAATGATGAGTTCGCTAGCGATGTATCAGATTTCGATACACTTGCTGAGTACAAGGAAGATGTTAAGAACAAGCTCGTTGAGAGAAAGACAAACGAAGAGAAGGCTAAGAGAGAGGATCTCGTTGTTAAGGCCGTTATCGAGGATTCAGATATGGAGCTTCCTGAGGCTATGGTTGAGACTCAGGCTAGACAGATCGTTAATGATTTCGCTCAGAGACTTCAGATGCAGGGCATGAGCATGGATCAGTATCTTCAGTACACAGGTAACACTGTAGACAAGATGCTTGAGCAGGTTAAGCCACAGGCTGTTGAGAGAATTCAGGCTCGTCTTGTTCTTGAGGCAGTTGCTGAGAAAGAGAAGATCACAGTATCTGATGAAGAGTTCGAGGAAGAGCTCAAGAAGATGGCTGAGCAGTACAGAATGGAGCTTTCAAAGCTTAAGGAGCTTATGTCAGAGTCTGAGCAGAAGACAATGCGTAGCGACCTCGCTGTTCAGAAGGCAGCAGATTTCCTTGTAGAGAACGTTAAGGAAGTTGCTGCAGCAAAGAAGACAGCTGCTAAGAAGACAGCTACAAAGAAGGCTGATGAAGCTGAAGAGAAGCCAGCAAAGAAGACAGCTGCAAAGAAGACAACAACAAAGAAGGCTGATGCTGAAGAGAAGCCAGCAAAGAAGACAGCTGCTAAGAAGACAACAACAAAGAAGGCTGACGCTGAAGAAAAGCCAAAGAAGACAACAACTAGAAAGAAAAAGACAGAAGAATAATTCTATAGATGTAGTCATTAAGAGATCCCCTCTTTACTGATAACAGTAAGGAGGGGATCTTTTTATTTTCTATTGGTGTGATATAAGGCAAGGAATGAACCTGCAACTGAGTAGAAGATTGCGAGAGCTTTTTTAGATGCTTCATATCTTGGAAGACTGTTTTCTGTAAGCAAAGAAAATAAGGATGAACTAGTATTATACTCTGGAAGAACATTGATGAAATGAATGATCATCAGTATGTATATAATTGCGGCAAGAACAGTACCTATCAGGAAAAGTGGATTTGTGTTTCCGTTTTTTTTATTCTTGTACTGTGCTACGTGAAATACACTTTCTAAACATAAGATGCTCTGTACGGCATAAAAAATATAGCCCAATAGCTCTGATATTTCATATAGCATAGGAATTAAGAATAGTTCAGTAAGAGTCTCGATCACAACCCATATGATCAAACAGATGAGACCACTTATTGCGGAAGATTTCAGGTCTTTTCCAGACCATACAAAGATCGAGCTAAAGACCAAAAACCAAAGCATCAGATTGACGATACCTATAGGTGTTGCCATGTTGTAGATAGGTAGGATTCCCAATGATCCAAGGACTAAAAATATCAATCCTTGCATAAAAATAGATAGTGGCAAAAATAATGTTTTATTCATGTAACTTCTTTCCTTTCAAGCGAGTATTATCAAGCAGTTATTTTACCATTTCTTATACTTTTATTAAATAGCGCAAAAGTCTTTCAAAAAAGAACATATGGACGTATAATATAAATTGGTTGTGTATAGTTTGTTGTAGGATATACACATCCGCACTAGTTAGGTTGTAGTGCAAAAATGCTGACGACAGCAGAGTTGGAGGACTAGAATAATGAGTTTGATACCTTATGTCATTGAACAGACCAGTCGTGGAGAGAGATCTTACGATATCTACTCAAGACTTTTAAAAGAAAGAATTGTATTCCTTGGTGAGGAGGTTAATGCAGCATCTGCAAGTACAGTAGTTGCTCAGCTTCTTTTCCTTGAAGCAGAAGATCCTAACAAGGATATCCACATGTACATCAATAGCCCAGGAGGAGAGATCACTTCCGGTATGGCTATTTATGACACAATGCAGTACATCAAGTGCGATGTTAGCACAATCTGCATCGGTATGGCAGCAAGTATGGGTGCATTCCTTCTTGCAGGCGGTGCAAAGGGCAAGAGAATGGCTCTTCCTAATGCAGAGGTTATGATCCACCAGCCACTTGGCGGAACACAGGGACAGGCTACTGAGATCGAGATCGCAGCTAAGCACATCATCAGAACCAAAGAGAAGATGAACAGAATGCTCTCTGAGAACACAGGTAAGTCTTATGAGCAGGTATGCGCAGATACAGAGCGTGATAACTGGCTTACAGCTCAGGAAGCTCTTGAGTACGGACTTATCGATTCTATCGTAGAGAATCGTCCTACAGAGAAAGAAAAGAAATAATTAGGACTATAAGGAGATAAAATGGCAGGAAAGAATTCTGGAGAGATCAGGTGCTCTTTTTGTAACAAGACACAGGATCAGGTAAAAAAACTTATAGCAGGACCTGCGGGAGTATATATCTGCGATGAGTGTGTAGACATCTGCGCAGATATCATCGAAGAGGAATTCGAAGATGATGATACTGCTACACCAGTGATGGACAAAGACATCAATCTGCTTAAGCCTGTTGAGATCAAGAATTTCCTTGATGATTACGTAATCGGCCAGGAAGAAGCCAAGAAAGTGTTGGCTGTTTCTGTATATAATCACTACAAGCGTGTACTTGCACCAAAGAATGAGGGTGCAAACAACGAGGTAGAGCTTCAGAAGAGTAACATCATCATGGTAGGCCCTACAGGTTCAGGTAAGACATATCTTGCGCAGACACTTGCCAAGATCATCAATGTTCCATTTGCTATAGCTGATGCTACAACACTTACTGAGGCAGGCTATGTAGGTGAAGACGTTGAGAACATTCTTTTAAAGCTTATTCAGAATGCTGATTATGATATCGAGCGTGCTCAGTATGGTATCGTTTATATCGATGAGATCGATAAGATCACCAAGAAGAGCGAGAACGTATCTATCACAAGAGATGTATCTGGTGAAGGCGTTCAGCAGGCACTTCTTAAGATCGTAGAAGGTACTATCGCAAGTGTTCCACCTCAGGGCGGAAGAAAGCACCCTCATCAGGAACTTATCCAGATCGATACCAGCAACATCCTCTTTATCTGTGGTGGTGCATTTGATGGTCTCGATAAGATCGTTGAGGCAAGACTTGATAGAAATTCAATCGGATTTAATGCAGAGATCGCAGACAAGTCCGAGAGAGAGATTGGTGAGATCTTCAAGGAGGTTACTCCTCAGGACCTTGTTAAATTTGGACTTATCCCTGAGTTTGTAGGACGTGTGCCTATTACAGTAACTCTTGAGGGACTTTCAAAAGAGGCTCTTGTAAAGATCCTCACACAGCCAAAGAATGCTCTTGTTAAGCAGTATCAGAAGCTCTTTGATTTTGATGACGTTAAGCTTTCATTTGAGGATGAAGCTGTTCAGAAGATCGCAGAGATGGCTTACGAGAGAGAAACTGGTGCAAGAGGACTTCGTTCTATCATGGAGAAAGCTATGATGAACGTAATGTACGAGATTCCTTCTGACGATTCTATCAGCGAATGTGTTATCACAAGCGCTGCTGTAGAAGGCGAGAGCGAGCCTCTCATCGTACACAGAGACCAGAAAAAACTTAAGCAGGCAAAATAATTGCTTGACAAGTTTCCACTAAAGTGTGATTATACCTATATCGGCGTTGCTACTAGCTGATAAAATTATTCAGAAAGCGAGGTAAAAGTAATGATTAGAGTGGCGAATTTATTTACATGGCATAATAACATTGTTTCTTTACCTCGGGATGTTGTATTCAGATAAGGTAGCTCTTTTGCTATAGTTATTTGAATATGGTTTTGTGCATGGTGCCCCTAGGTAAAGGAATTTGCCTAGGGGCTTTTTATGTGCTTTTTTCTGTGCATAAAACTCCCCCGAGGACAACTGGTGTTATTGCTTTATTTTGAAAGGAGGAGAAAAAGTGAAT
The DNA here is from genome assembly GCF_900103635.1 of Butyrivibrio sp. INlla18. GTDB lineage: Bacteria > Bacillota > Clostridia > Lachnospirales > Lachnospiraceae > Butyrivibrio. The sequence goes on along the minus strand of NZ_FMXK01000005.1, from coordinate 168,286 downwards.
TCATTAGGTAGTTATGTGCGAAAGTATTTGAAGACTTACACAATGGCAGTGACTTTCATGCTATTTGCTATCGCACTGGATATGCTATATCCAAAGATTACAAAGAAACTTGTTAATGAAGTTATTGTAGGTAGAGATTTTCACAGACTTGGTTTGTTTTTACTGACAATAATACTTATTGGCGTTGGACGCAGCATTTTTGGATACTTCAAGGAATTTACCTTTGACAGAAACTGTATAACTATTGGTACAGAGATGAGAAAAGACCTATTTGACCACATTCAGGGACTGTCACTTGATTATTTTGATGATGCTAATACTGGCGAACTCATGGCCAGAGTTAAGGATGATATAGATAAAGTTTTCCAGATGGTAGGAATGGAAGCTATGCTGGGTATGGAGGTTATCTTAAACGCAGTACTTTTGCTGTTCTTTATGTTTAGGATCAATCCAGTACTTACTATCCTTCCATTTGTATGCATGGCGATCTCCGGATCAGCAGCCATCATCATGGAAAAGAAGCTTGATAAAGTTTACGATGCTATAAGTGAGGAAAATGCGGAGCTTACAACTATTGCAGAAGAGAACCTTACAGGAGTTAGAACTGTAAAGGCTTTTGCAAGGGAAAAGATGGAGATCGAAAAGTTCCTTGCTCACAACCAGAAATATTATGACCTTAACATGAAAGAGGCCATGACAATAATAAAGTTCTATCCAATCTGGCAGCTTGTTTCAATGTTCCTTCCTGTAGCATGTGCTGTTCTGGGAGGAATGGCAGTAGTAAGAGGAGAGATGGATCTTGGTGACCTTGCGGCATACATTATCTACAGCCGTAACTGTACATGGCCAATGGAGGAGATCGGCTGGATCACAAACGATTTCTCAAGCTCCCTTGCTTCACTCAAGAAGATCAAGAAGATCTATGAAGAGCATTCAACTCTTGCTAAGTCAGAGGACAGCGTTCATGTAGACAAGATTGCAGGTTCAGTTGAGTTTGATAAGGTATCTCTTTCATTTGGTGAAAAAGAGGTCCTTAATGATATCAGCTTCAAGATTCCTGCTGGAAAGACCCTTGGAATCATGGGCGAAACAGGATCAGGTAAGTCAACTATCATAAATCTGCTCCAGAGATTCTATGATCCTACAAGCGGCAATATCAAGATTGACGGAGTAGAGATCAAAGACATGGACCTTGATCAGGTAAGGGGTTCATCAGCAGTTGTTATGCAGGATGCATTTCTTTTCTCTGATTCAATTCAGGAGAATATCAGAATGGGTCGAAGAGACGAGATGACCATGGAAGAGATCAAGGATGCGGCTAGAATGGCCAAAGCAAGCGACTTCATTGAGAAGCTTGAAGATACTTACGAAACAGTAATCGGAGAGCGAGGCGTTGGACTTTCTGGAGGACAGAAGCAGCGTATCAGTATTGCGAGAGCAATCTCCAAGAAGGCACCTATCCTGGTGCTTGATGACTCTACTTCAGCTCTTGATATGGAGACAGAGTCAGAAATACAAAAGACATTAGATGGAATTACAGGAGTTACAAGAGTTGTGGTAGCCCACAGAATATCAGCAGTCAGAAACGCAGATGAGATCATCTATCTCAAGGATGGCAGGATTGCTGAGCGCGGCACACACGATGAACTCCTTGCTAAGAAGGGCCTTTATTACGATACATTCGTTGCGCAGTACGGGGCTCTTGACGAGAGGAAGGTGAGTGCGTAATGGCAGCAAACTCATTTCGCGAAGATGAGAACATGCGGCATACGGACTATAAGAAGGTCATCTCAAGGATGATGGGGTATCTAAAGCCCCATATGAAAGAGATCATTCCGGTACTCATATCTCTTTTGATAGGAGTAGGAATAAACCTTGAGAGTCCGCTACTTATCGAGTATGCCATAGATGAACTTGTAGCAAACAAAAATATAAAGGGACTGGTCAATATAATCCTTGTGATCGTGGTCCTGAGCCTTATTTATGTGGCAACAGTTGAGCTTAGACTTTTCCTCATGAACAAGATGGCCAACAAGATCCTTTTGGACATCAGACAGGAACTGTATGAACACATTCAGACTTTGTCATTTACATTTTTTGACAATAGACCAACAGGTAAGATCCTAGCTAGGATAATTGGTGATGTTAACTCGTTAAAAGAGGTTATGAAGAATACTATCACAAACCTCATCCCAAACTTCCTGACAGTTTTGGGTGTTGTGATCATCATGCTGGTGAAGGATTGGAAGCTTGCCCTTGGAACCTTGTGTTCCATGCCTGTTATGATAGCTTGTATCTTCTGGATCCGTGAAAAGACTCATAAGAGCTGGGAGGATACCAGAAAGAAGTCATCAAACATGAACGCCTATGTTCATGAAGATATAGCTGGAATCTCAGTTGTACAGAGTTTCCATGCTGAGAACGAGACTAAGTCAACTTTCAGACACTTGGCAAATGAGCACAGAGATGCTTATATCCTGGCTTGCAAGTATTCAGATCTCTTTGGACCTGCAATTGATATGAGCTGGGCTATCAGCAGCATGGTAATGTACCTGGTTGCAATATATTTCCTTGGCTATACCGAGAGCTCACTTGGTATCATAGTTGCCTTTGCAACCTATGCAAATATGTTCTGGCGCCCAATCATGGGACTTTCAGGATATTACAACCAGCTTGTTACTAATCTTTCAGCAGCAGAAAGAGTCTTTGACCTCCTTGATACTGAGGCTGAGATCGTAGATAAAGAAGATGCCACGGAGCTTCCTGATATTAAGGGAGAGGTTTCTTTTGAAAACGTTGGATTTACTTATGATGAGGGAACAAGTGAAGAGACGAAGGTTCTTGATAATGTTAGCTTTACAGCAAAGCCTGGCGAGACCATTGCTCTTGTGGGACCAACTGGAGCAGGTAAGACCACTATCGTAAATCTTATCAGCCGCTTCTATGATATTCAGAAGGGCAAGATTAAGATCGATGGTCATGACCTTACAGATGTTACCATCAACAGCCTTCGTAGACAGATGGGTGTCATGACTCAGGATAACTTCATCTTCCATGGTACAGTCAGAGAGAACATCATGTATGGCAAGCCTGATGCTACTGAGGAAGAGATGATCGCAGCAGCTAAGTCAGTAAATGCCCATGACTTTATCATGAAGATGGAAAAAGGCTATGATACAGAGCTTAAGGGACAGGGAGCAGGTCTTTCTATTGGTCAGAAGCAGCTCATTGCCTTTGCAAGGACTATGATATCAATGCCAAAGATCCTGATCCTTGATGAGGCCACAAGTAGCATTGATACACATACTGAGATGCTGGTTCAGAAGGGAATTCAGACACTTATAAATGGTAGAACAAGCTTTGTTATCGCTCACAGACTTTCTACTATCAAGAATGCAGACCGCATATTTGTCATAAATAACGGTGGTATTCAGGAAAGCGGAAGTCACGATGAACTTATTTCAAAGCACGGCGCTTATTATGATCTTTATATGGCACAGTTTGCTTGATCTATTACATATTACAAAAAGAAAAGCTGTCATCAGGTTAACTGATGGCAGCTTTTAAATTACTGATTGTTACTAGCTTCAAGAAGCTCATCCATGAAATCGTAGATCTCATCGCGGCCTTCTTTTGAAAGAGCTGAATAAGGGAAGATCTTAACTTCATCTGGAAGACCAAGTCCCTGACGGAGCATATTAAGGTGCTTCTCGTGCTGGCTCTTTTTGATCTTGTCAGCTTTGGTTGCGATGATAACTGGCTGGAAGCCCTGATGTACGATCCACTTGTACATCTGAACATCATTGGCTGATGGCTCGTGTCTGATGTCGATCAAAAGAAATACTCTAAGGAGCTGCTTGGATGAGTGAAGATATCTTTCAACCATCTCGCCCCACTGAGCCTTAACCTTTTCAGGAACTCTCGCAAAGCCATATCCAGGAAGGTCTACAAGATAGAACTCATCATTTATGTTGTAATAGTTGATGGTCTGAGTCTTACCAGGCTCCTGAGATGTTCTTGCGTAGTTTTTTCTATTCATTATTCCATTTATAAGAGAGCTCTTACCAACGTTACTCTTTCCAGCAAAGGCAAACTCTGGATGCACATTTTCTGGAAGAGTACTGGTAATACCGCAAACGGTCTCTAAATTTACATTCTTGATTACCATAATAGATTAGATCATTCCTTTCTTTTTCTAATTCTAGATTCTACACTATAATGATATTTTAGGCAAAAATAAGCTTTTGATCCGGTTGACATGGTATAAAAATGAGGATAAGCTTTTTTCAGTTAAAACAAAGTATTTGAAAGGTGTAATTATGTCAGAGCAGTTTTCCAGAACCGCACTTTTGATCGGTGAGGACAAAGTAGAAGAATTACATAAAAAGAGGGTAGCCGTTTTTGGAATCGGCGGAGTTGGTGGATATGTCTGCGAAGCCCTTGTTCGAAGCGGAATTGGAGCATTTGACTTAATTGATAATGATACGGTTTGTCTTAGTAACTTGAATCGTCAGATTATTGCCACCCAGAAGACAATTGGAAGATACAAGACGGAAGTTATGAAGGAGCGCATGCTTGATATCAACCCAGATGTTGATGTTACGATACATAACTGCTTCTTCCTTCCTGAGAACGCAGATGAATTTGATTTTTCTCAGTATGACTACGTTGTGGATGCGGTAGATACAGTAACTGCCAAGATAGAGCTTATAATGCGTGCCCAAAAAGAAAATGTACCTATCATAAGTGCTATGGGAGCAGGCAATAAACTAGATGGCAGTAGATTTAGAGTTGCAGACGTCTATGATACCAGCATTTGTCCACTGGCAAGAGTTATGCGAAGAGAACTTAAGAAAAGAGATGTGAAGCATTTAAAGGTTGTTTACTCAGATGAGGAGCCGATCACTCCTATGACTGATACTGCAAACGCTTCTGAAAAAGATGCTAAGCCTACTGGCAAAAAAATTGCACCAGGAAGTACCGCATTTGTACCGGCTGTGGCAGGTCTTTTGATTGCGGGAGAAATTGTAAAAGATTTGAGCGGAATTTGATCAATAGTGTCTTAAAAGGACTATAATATATTTATATTGTTGGAGGTGGGGAGATGGAAAAGCTTAAGAAATTAAAACTTAACCACGTTTTTGAAGCTCTTATCATGATCACTATAGGCTTCGTGCTTATCTTTTGGCCAAAGGCAAGCCTTGTCATAATGGCTAGAGCACTGGCTATCTTGTTATTCCTTGCAGGAGTAGTGATGGTTGTCAGCTACTTTGTTCGCAAAGAAAAAACTTTTATACACTCCAGCGGATTCCTTATTGGAATCATCATTGTGGGCGTTGGAACCTGGATATTCTTTAACCCTAACGATTTTACGGATTTTATTCCTAAGATATTCGGACTCTTTATCCTGATAACAGGAATGGTCAATCTGTCACAGACATTTTCACTTGTAAGCTACAAGTATCCACTTTGGTGGCTTTCACTTGTTCTTGCTATCATAACTATTGGAATGGGAGTATTCCTTATTGTTGATCCTGCGTTCTTCAAGAAGTTTGCAGTTATGATCATAGGAATCTTTCTTGTCTATGACGGAGTATCCAATATTTGGACAGTTTCAAGAGTAGGCAAGTACTCAAGAAAGGCTGAAGCAGACCTTGAGCCTATCGATGTTGAAGCGGTCATAGAAGATGTTGATGAAGGAAAGAAATAAATGACTTTTGAAGCGCTTAATGTATCGCTTGATGAAAACTGCTTTTCTGATTTCATCAAGCGATATCATTTTAATGAAGAAGATAAAAACGAGATCATAAGGCTCTATAGGAAAGTTCATCCTAGAGTTCATGCTATTTTTCACTACATAGTTGAGGATGATAAAGAAGGGGGCAAGGTAGCAACTGTGGTAGCGAGCCTGGGAAGAGCTTTTGATGAATACCAAAATGTCCTTGTAAGGCAGCAGGATATCCATGGAGCTTATATCGTGGACTGCCTTGGACTTGAGCTTTTGTCTAAGGCCTATGATCAGATTGATGCCAAGATTCATGAAATGACGGGACTATATACTGGCGGATATACCTTTGCTGGCAGCAAGGAACTTCCGCTGGAAGATATTCCTGCCATCATGAAAAAGCTTGGTCAAAAGAAGATAAGATATAACGAAGCTTATGTGCTTGTGCCTAAAAAGAGCGTTCTTTTTACTACAAAGCTTTATGATAAGGAGCAGGAGAGCCATTCTAAGTGTGCTGAATGTAATGCCAAGAATTGTAGCATGAGAATGGAGGAGTATAAGGGAAAAATTGTTGATGAAGCTAAATTAGAAACTAAGCCTGCCCATGAGGAAAAAGGACTTATCCACTTATATACTGGCGAGGGCAAGGGCAAGACAACTGCAGCTATAGGTCTTTCTGTAAGGGCAGCAGGAGCTGGTAAAAGAGTTATCTTCTCGCAGTTCATGAAGGGAAGAGAAACTTCAGAGCTTAACTCCTTTGAGAATCTGCCTAATATTACTGTTATCAGGAAAAAAGAGGATATGGGCTGGTTTAAGAAAGACGACGAGGAGAGTATAGCTCTTTTCACAAAGGCTCACAATGAGATCCTGGATAAGATAACAGATAAGGTCAAGGCTGGAGAGTGCGACGTTCTGGTGCTTGATGAAGTGACCTATCCGTGGAACTTTGGAATAATTGATAAGGCAAGACTTAAAGATCTGATAGCAAATAAGCCGGAGAACATGGAGATAGTCTTAACTGGAAGAAATGCGGATGATTTCTTTGTGGATCATGCGGATTATATCACCAGGATGGAAAAGGGAAAACATCCTTTTGATGCGGGAATACAGGGAAGACTTGGAATCGAATTTTAATGTTGACATTATGTTTTTGTGTGTTATAGTTGTAATAGAACAACAAACACAAAGACATAATGTCTTTTTATGTGGGGCGCTTAGAAGTTAGAAGGGAGGTGCCTATGAATATACAGAAATTCACACAGAAGTCCATAGAGGCAGTCAACGGCTGTGAGAAAGTTGCTATGGAATATGGCAATCAGGAGATTGAACAGGAACATCTCCTTTATTCTCTTATGACCATCGAGGATAGTCTTATTGCCAAGCTCATTGAGAAGATGGGTATTAACAGTGAGACTTTCCTTAACAGGATCATTGACGCAATAGAGAAGAGGACTAAGGTTCAGGGAGGACAGCCATATATTGGGGCTGATCTTAACAGAGCTCTTTTATCAGCTGAAGATGAGGCCAAGGCTCTTGGAGATTCCTATGTTCCAGTTGAGTGCCTTTTCCTTGCAGTTATGAAGAGACCTAATAGAGAGGTCAAGGAGATCTTCAAGGAGTTTGGTATAGACAGGAACAGATTCCTTCAGGTTCTGGCAGAGGTCAGAGGTAACAGAAATGTTACTACTGATAATCCTGAGGCAACCTACGATACTCTCAATAAGTACGGAACAGAGCTGGTTGAGAAGGCTAGGAAGCAGAAGCTTGATCCTGTGATCGGCAGAGATACTGAGATCAGAAATGTTATCAGGATCCTTTCCAGAAAGAGCAAGAATAATCCGGTTCTCATCGGTGAGCCTGGTGTTGGTAAGACTGCAGTAGTAGAGGCTCTTGCCCAGAGAATAGCTAGCGGCGACGTTCCAACAGCTTTAAAGGATGAGAAGATCTTTTCTCTTGATATGGGCGCGCTTGTTGCTGGTGCCAAGTATAGAGGCGAATTTGAAGAGAGACTCAAGGCAGTTCTTGAGGACGTCAAGGAATCTGATGGAGAGATCATTCTTTTCATAGATGAGCTTCACTTGATCGTTGGCGCAGGCAAGACTGATGGCGCCATGGACGCTGGCAATATGTTAAAGCCTATGCTTGCAAGAGGCGAGCTCCACTGTATCGGTGCTACAACTCTCAATGAATACAGACAGTATATTGAGAAGGATGCAGCTCTTGAGAGACGTTTCCAGCCAGTTATGGTCGAGGAACCAACAGTTGAGGATACCATCAGTATTCTTCGTGGATTAAAAGAAAGATATGAAGTATTCCATGGCGTTAAGATCATGGACAGTGCTCTTGTGAGTGCTGCAGTTCTTTCTAACAGGTACATTTCAGATAGATTCCTTCCAGATAAGGCTATCGACCTTGTGGATGAGGCCTGTGCTCTTATCAAGACAGAGATGGATTCTATGCCAGCTGAGCTTGATGAGATGAACCGTAAGATCATGCAGATGCAGATCGAGGAGGCAGCTCTCAAGAAGGAAGATGACTCACTTAGTAAGGAGAGACTTTCTAACCTTCAGAAGGAACTTGCAGAGCTTAGTGAAGACTTCAATACCAGGAAGGCTCAGTGGGCCAATGAAAAAGAAGCTGTGGACAAGCTTGCAGCTATGCGTGAGCAGATAGATACCATCAACTCAGAGATTGCTATAGCTCAGAGAAATGGCGATTATGAGAAGGCTGGTGAGCTTCAGTATGGTAAGCTCCCTGCTCTTAAAAAAGAGCTTGAAGAGGCTGAAGAAGCTGCCCGTGAAAAAGAGTCAGATGGAGCTCTTGTACATGAGAGAGTTTCAGAGGATGAGATTGCAGGTATCATTAGCAGATGGACAGGTATCCCAGTCAGCAAGTTAACTGAGAGCGAGAGAAACAAGACTCTTCATCTTGGAGATGAGCTTCATCAGAGAGTTATTGGTCAGGATGATGCTGTAACCCTTGTTTCAGAGGCTATCATGAGATCCAAGGCTGGAATAAAGGATCCTACCAAGCCTATCGGTTCATTCCTTTTCCTTGGACCAACTGGTGTTGGTAAGACAGAGCTTGCTAAGAGCCTTGCTCAGGCACTTTTTGACGATGAGAACAATATGGTCCGCATCGATATGAGTGAATATATGGAGAAGTATAGCGTATCCAGACTTATTGGAGCGCCTCCAGGATATGTGGGATATGATGAAGGTGGTCAGCTTACAGAAGCTGTCAGAAGAAAACCTTATGCGGTAGTTCTTTTTGATGAAGTTGAGAAAGCTCACCCAGATGTATTCAACGTATTATTGCAGGTTCTAGATGATGGACGTATCACAGATTCCCAGGGTAGAACAGTGGATTTCAAGAATACTATCCTCATCATGACATCAAACATTGGTGCACAGTACCTTCTTGATGGCATAAAGGAAGATGGAAGCATTGACCCTGCTGCAGAAAAAGAAGTTATGGATGACTTAAGAGCTCACTTTAGACCTGAGTTCCTTAACAGACTAGATGAAACCATAATGTTCAAGCCTCTTACAAAGGACAACATTGGCGGCATCATAGACCTCGTAGTCTCAGACCTTAACAAGCGTCTCGCAGACAGAGAAATCTCCATCACTCTCACAGACGCAGCCAAGAACTTCGTAGTAGACAACGCCTACGACCCAATCTACGGCGCACGTCCACTCAAGCGTTTCATCCAAAAGAACGTAGAAACCCTCTCCGCCAAACTCATCCTCGAGGATCAAGTCAAACCTCACGGAACAATTGAGTTTGATGTAGTAGATGGAGAATTAAAAGCTAAAGCTGTATAAAAAATTATCAAATAAACTGGTTGCGGTCGGCATTGTATGTGAAGCCGGCTGCTTCCAGTTTTTTTGTTATGGCTAAGAGTTCCTCTGATGAAAGGTCGTTGTCATCAGCGAAAGCCTGTAAAGAACTATAATTGTCGCGAAGTTTGGTGTTTAAGTAGCTCATTAACATGATTGGATCTTGAGGTAACATTTTGGTCTCCTTTGGGCGCCCCAACATCTTGATAAAAGTTTTATAAATTACCACATTATGTTGAAAGTGCCTATTTTGTGGGTGTATAATTATTGTGTTAAATTATATTATCTTGTATGTTGATCTCGATTAAAAACCGGCACACACAAGTAAGTATACATCTAAACTTTGGAAGGTTAAATATGCTGGAATCGATAGATATACATTGTCATATTATGCCTGGCGTAGACGACGGATCAAGAGATGTGGAAACTAGTCTCAAGATGCTTAAGATAGCCGAAAAAAATGGCATCACTCATATTATTCTAACACCACATCACAAACCGATGCATCACAATGTCAGCCCACAACACAATGAAGTATATAAAGATAAACTGCAACAGCAGGCAGATGAACTGGGGATCAAAGTAAAGCTTTACTCAGGAAACGAAATATACTATAGTGATGAGACGCAGACAGAGCTTGAACAGGGCAAGATATGTACCTTGGCAGGTTCTGATTATGTTTTAGTAGAGTTTCATCCTACCAATCCTTACAAAGCTATACACAATGCAATATATCAGGTACAGGCAGCGGGCTTTATACCTATAATTGCCCATGTAGAGCGTTATAGCGATATAGTATCTCATCCTTCTTACGTAGAAGAGCTTGTGAACATGGGATGCCTCATTCAAGTGAACGCATCCAGCATTATGGGCAAGTATGGCTTTGGTATTAAATTATTTGTCAAAAAACTTTTGAAAAACAGGCTGGTTCACTTTGTAGCCACAGATGCTCATGATACCAAGACAAGAGCACCAGAGCTACTTGAGTGCCGCAGTTATGTAGACAGGAAATATGGGGAAGCATACGGTAAAAGAATCTTTTACGATAATCCTGTCGCAGTTTTAAATAACGAAACTCTGTGACGTTAGTCACCAGATAAGGGAGAAATGTGTGGATAGAAAAGACGACATCATAGAAATCAATCTGGGGGAACTATTTTCCATATTGCTGGGAAGAGCTTTTCTGATCATCAGTGCAGGACTTTTCTTTGCGCTTTCAGGTCTTTTTGTCAGCAAGTTTGTAATGCACCCTACATATGAATCTACGACCAAGATTTATATCCTGAACAAAGAGGAGAACCAGACAGTCACATATTCAGATGTGCAGATCTCCACTCAGCTCACACAGGATTATGCAGAACTTATAAAGAGCAGATACGTTCTTGAGGAAGTTATTCAGAGACTTAACCTCATAGATATGGAGTACAAGCAGCTGGCATCAGTTCTTAGAGTTGATACACCATCAGATACACGTATCGTTGCTATTACAGTCAAGGATGAAGATCCTTTAATGGCCATGAAGATAGCAAACTGCATCAGGGAAGTGGCCAGTGAGCATATTACTAACGTTATGGATATCGATGCTATCAATATTGCAGAGACAGCTAATGTTCCTACTGAGAAGGCAAGTCCTAGTGTCATGAGATGGACTATCCTTTCAGGATTTGTTGGGGCTGTGATCGTAGCATTTTTTGTAGTACTTGGATACCTTCTTGATGACACCATTAAGAGCAACGACGATGTTGAGAGATATCTGGGACTTAGCACACTTGCACTTGTTCCACTCTCAGTTGATGAGCAGGACAAAAAGAAAAACAAGAAAGCCAAGAAAAAGTAGGATGGGGTAGCCTATGCAGACAGCTAAACTTCACTTTAGCCAATCAGAAAACAATTATCAGATAAAAGAAGCATACAAAACACTTAGAAGTAATATAGAGTTCAGTGGACAGAATGTCAGAGTTATCTCTGTTACAAGCTGTACCCCTGGTGAAGGTAAGACAACAGTAGCAATGGCCCTTGCAAGAGCCTTTGCAGAAGCTGGCAAAAAAACTGTTCTCGTAGATGCAGATATGCGTAAATCAGTCCTTGTTGGAAGGTACAGAACAGGATCAGTAAGACTTGGTCTTACACATTGCCTTGTAGGAAGAGAGAGACTTTCAAGTGTTATCTGCGAGACAGATACACCTAATCTCTATGTAATATTCAGTGGACCTGTTCCTCCTAACCCAAGTGAGCTTTTGGGCGGCAGGATCTTTAGCAAGGTCCTTGAGAATATGAAGCAGGTATTTGACTATGTCATCATTGATACACCTCCTCTTGGAAGCGTTATCGATGCGGCCGTTGTATCCAAGCAGTGCGACGGAACAGTTATGGTAATAGAGAGTAATGCCATCAGTTACCGCTTTGCTCAGAGAGTCAAGGATCAGCTTGATAAGGCTGGTGCCAAGATGCTGGGCGTGGTCCTTAATAAGGTTGATATTTCAGGTAAGGGCTACTATGGCCATTACGGCAATTATTATGGCAAGTACTATGGCAAATATTATGGCAAGTACTATGGTAAGTATGGGGATGACGCAGAGATAAGCTCTGGCTCAGGAAGACCAAAGACTCCAGAAGCTGACCTTCCTGATGATGACGATCTTGATGAGCTCAATTATCTTGCAGGAGTTACCAGAAAAGACTAATATTTCATTGCATATATGTGGAGGAACTTGTGAAAGGGAATATTCTTGGGATATTTTTTACCATATTGAGCGGATGCCTCATTGCTCTTATAGTGATCGCGTACGGTAGGAGCGACAGGATGGCACCCGAATTTAGATTTTCTTCAGTGAATCTGGTATATGATTCAGAAACTGAGGAAAAAGATCTGATCGTAGGAATAAACGCTTATGATGCCAAGGATGGCGATCTTACAAACAGGATCGTTGTAGAAAAGGTGGTACTTAACAGAGATGCCGGAACTGCAGTGGTTTATTACGCAGTTGCTGATTACAGCGGAAATGTGACCAAGCAGTCACGAGTTTTCCCAGCTGATGTCAGAGACCTTGATAGCAACGGAGATCCTTTGGATGAACTAGAGGAAAATCAATTTCCTAATATGATGTTTAGTTCAGAAGATGCGGCTACAGAGGCAAGTAGCGAAAATGAGGAGACGGAAGACTAGGAGTTTTAGATGAAGAAAGCAGGCAGAATAATTCTCATTGTCTGGGCTGTGGTGATGACTATTACAACACTTGGACTTGCAGGCCTTGAAGTAATGAGGATACTTGGAAAATCAAATCTTGGATCTAAATCTGCTACGAGCACACCGATGATGGCCCAGACAGATGATGGCGCTATGCAGGGAACAGAGCAGCGTTGGGAATCAGACTGGGTTAGATATAATGGATGTGTTTACGATTATAACGAGGACATTACTACATTCCTTATAATGGGAATCGATAAGGATGATGAGATAGTATCAAAGGTTACAGATGGACAAAATGGTGGCCAGGCGGATGCTCTTTTCCTGCTGGTACTCAATCCACATGATGAGACCATCAAGATCATCGGCATCAACAGAAACAGCATGGCTGACATAGATGTCTATGATGAATACGGTAGATATCAGACTACAGAAGTTGGACAGATCGCAATTCAGCACGCATACGGCGATGGACTTGAGCAGAGCTGTGAATATCAGGTCAAGGCTGTTTCAAATATGTTTTACCAGTTACCTATCCATGGATATGCAGCTATCAATATGAGTGCCATTCCTACTATAAATGATCAGGTAGGGGGCGTTGATGTTACAGTTCTTGAGGACCTTACCAAGTGGGACAAGTCCCTTAAGAAAGGGGCGAAGGTTCATCTTGAAGGTGACACAGCTTATTACTATGTTAAGGCCAGAGACGTTAACATATATGCTTCAAATGATGGCAGACTTGAGAGACAAAAGCAGTATCTTAATGGATTCCTCGAATCAGCAAGAAAGACTGCAGAAAATGATAGTAATGCTCCTATAGAGCTCTTTTCAGCAATAAGTGGTATGATGACTACCAATATCACAGCAGATGAGATCAGTTACCTTGCTCCTAGCATTACCACCTATAGTTTTGGTGAGGCAGATCTTATCCTTTTGGATGGTGAGACCAAGAAAAGCGGCAAGTTTGAAGAGTTTTATGTTGATCAGGATGATCTTTACGAGACAATACTTGAAGTTTTTTATGAAAAAGTTGATGGTGTGAGCTAAACAAATGCGTAGAATTGGACGATATAAAGATATAGAGAGGCTGTCTTTTAAACGGCTTTTTGCTGTTTTATTAATAGCAGCTATGCTAGTAGGATGTTCAAAAGAAGTAAAGACACCAGATTCGGAAAATGGCAAATTTGTGGATGTACACGCACTGCGTGAAAAGAACAGCGACATATTTGCCTGGATCTATGTTAAGGATACAGATATAAATTTACCGCTTTGTCAAAACGGTGATGGCGATGATTACTTTTACGCTACTCATAATGCAGACAAAGAACCGGCGACAAATGAATGTGCTTATATAGAAGCAGCTAATATGCCAGACATGTGTGACTTTAATGAGGTTGTACATGGAGTTGCACCATCGGAGCTTGAAAAGTTCCTTGATAAGGTATATTTTGATGACCACCAGTTCATTTTGGTATACATGGAAGGAAATGTTCTTGCTTATTATGTCATTGCGGCATATACTACTGAGGGCACAAGACTAGTTGAAAAATATGATTTTTCATATGCGTACGGATGCCAGCAGTTCATTGATGATATGTACTCCCAGAGGAGTATGACCAATATCATCAGACCAGGTTGGGAGCAGGGACTTAGTCCAGAACATTTTTTACTTACAATGACAGCTCCAAGCCCAAGTGATCCTAGCAAACAGATACTTGTTGTGGGATGTCTTGTAGGTGATCCTGCAGGTCAGATCGACAGAGAAATTGACTGGAGCAATCCAGAAGATGAATAAATGAAGCGTTGTTTTTAAATGTATGGAGGCAAATTATATGAAAAAGATTCTTGCGTTGATGGTTGTAGGCGTCATGATGTTTTCATCAACATTGTGCGTATGCGCTGAAGATGCAGCAGGTACAGGGACTAGTACGGACAACAATGTAGGTGGTTCTATCAGTATTTCCAAAGAAGAATGGGAAAAGATGCAGAAGAACCAGGAAGAAAACAACAAGACAATTGCTGAGCTCACCAAGCAGATCCAGTCTTTGACCAATGCTGTTAGAGCTGGTCAGAACAATAACAATAATAACAAGAGCTCATCAGGCGGTGAATCAAGACCTAGCTCAAGAGCTTCAGCTAATGAATTCTATAAGAGAAATAATGCTGTCGGCTATGGCAGCAATACCGTAGCCCAGGGCGGACACGTGGAGATAAATGGTGGTAAGAGTAACGTTACATTCGTTCTCACACCAGCTACAGGTGGACAGCTTACAGCTGCAACTACTCTTGCATCAAATGTAGGCGGTACACTTCTTAATGTGGTTACAACAAGCTCACCAGGAGCATCATTTACATCAGCAAAAGTTAATTTCTATGTTAGTGGGGTAGTTGTTGGGGATAACATAGCAGTTTACCAGATTCAGAATAATCAGTGGGTACAGTTACCAACAGCAGAGATTCGTAAAGACCACGTAGTAGTTAACATGACTAAGCACGGCACGATCGCCTTTGTAAGGGTACCTGTTCTCGCATCAGTTACAGGTTGATAAAACCTTTTACAAAGAGGAAAAATGAGAATGGCTAAAGCAAATGCAATACCTGTTTCCGAGCTTAGAGCAGGTGCAGGTAGAAAGATAATTGAGCTTAATTATCAGGAAATATATGATCATAAGCCCAATATCTATAAGTGGATAAAGAGATTATTTGACATTGTCTCTTCTAGTGTGGCACTGATTCTTTTGTCACCTGTATTTTTGGTGACTGCACTTGCCATATTCCTAGAGGATGGTGGTCCTGTATTCTTTACCCAGCAGAGAGCTGGCAAGGATATGAAGAGCTTCAAGATCTACAAGTTTAGAAGCATGTACAAGAACGCAGAGTCAATGTTTGAACGCATGCAGGCTCAGAATGAGCAGACAGGCCATGCCTTCAAGATCAAGAATGATCCACGAGTAACACATGTAGGAAGATTCATTAGAAGATTTTCTATTGATGAGCTTCCACAGTTGTTTAATATCATTAAAGGTGATATGAGCGTAGTTGGTCCTAGACCAATTCTTACTTCCCAGATGGAAGAATGTAATGCCTACGAAAAACAACGCACTATCGTTAAACCAGGTCTCACATGTTACTGGCAGGTTTGTGGCAGGTCCAAGATCAAGTGGGACAGATGGGTTGAACTTGACCTTCAATACATCCAGGATATGAGTCTTGCCAAAGATATCGAGCTCATATTCAGAACCTTCCCGGCTATCTTTGGTCAGGACGGTGCATACTGATCATAATGTAAATAGTTATAAAGCCTCGCTCTATTTTGGAGCGAGGTTTTTTAAGCATAAAATACTTTCTTGCAATAGCGTAACAGAGTGTATATAATGAGGACATGTATTTTATAAAAAAGGAGTATTACTATGAGCTGGGAAGAAAACGTAAGGAAGGTAGTTCCATATACACCAGGAGAGCAGCCAAAGATCCAGAATATCATCAAGCTTAATACAAATGAGAATCCATATCCTCCAGCACCAGCAGTGGCTGAGGCGCTTAAGAATATGGATGTTGATAAATTCAGAAAATATCCGGATCCAACATGCTCGATCTTGGTTGATGCAATTGCCAAATTTTATAATGTTTCATCAAAGAATGTGTTTGTTGGTGTTGGATCAGATGATGTGCTTGCTGATGCTTTTCTTACATTCTTTAACTCTGATAAGCCAGTATTCTTCCCTGATATTACATATTCATTTTATGATGTATGGGCAAATCTCTATAGGATTCCCTTCAAGCAGATGCCTCTTGCAGAAGACTTCACTATAAACAAAGAGGATTACTTTGCTGAGAACGGCGGAGTTGTTATTGCTAACCCTAATGCCCCTACAGGCGTAGAGCTTCCGCTTAAGGATATTGAGGAGATTGTTCAAAAGAACCGTGACGTAGTGGTTATCGTTGATGAAGCCTACATCGATTTTGGCGGTGAGTCAGCACTTCCTCTTACTGATAAGTATGATAACCTTTTGGTAGTTCAGACATTTTCTAAATCAAGGTCGATGGCAGGCATGAGAATTGGCTATGCCATAGGAAATGAGAAGCTTATTAAGTACTTGTCTGACGTCAAATACTCTATCAACTCATACACAATGAACACAACTACTCTTGAACTTGGAACGCTTGCCATTTCAGACAGATGCTACTTCGACAAGACCAGGAACATGGTCATTGACACCAGAGAAAGAGTCAAGAAAGAGTTAAAGAATCTTGGATTTGAATTTGCTGATTCAAAGACTAATTTCATTTTTGCTAAGCATCCTAAGAAGTCTGGTAAGGAAATCTTTGCTAATTTGAGAAGCCGTGGTATAATAGTGCGTCGATTTGATTTACCTAGAATTGATGAGTATCTCAGAATCTCAATTGGTACAGATGAAGAGATGGATACTCTTATCAGAGCTTTGAAGGAGATTATTTGATGTTAAAACAATATTTGATCGTATTTTTGGTTTCTATGGTGCCACTTATTGAGCTTAGAGGAGCTATTCCATACGCTATTAAAATGGAACTTCCAATTCTTCCAAGCTACATCATTGCTATCATAGGAAACATGATTCCAATGCCTTTCATTTTCTTCTTTGCAAGAAAAGTTCTTGAATGGGGAAAAGATAAGCCAGTGATCGGCAAGTTCTTTACATTCTGTCTTGAAAAGGGACACAAGGGCGGTGAGAAGCTTAAGGAGAAGGCTGGAAAAGGCCTTTACTGGGCACTTTTCTTATTCGTAGGTATCCCGGTTCCTGGTACAGGTGCTTGGACAGGAACACTTGCAGCTTCTATCCTTGATATGGATTTCAAGAAGAGCGTTAGAGCAGTTGTTTGCGGAGTAGTACTTGCAGGCGTTATAATGGGACTTGGAACTAAAATCATTTTGATCATAGGAAGTTTATTTTAATTTATGGAAGCATACACAGATTTTGCAGCTGTATATGATACATTCATGGATGAAACCCCATACGAAGTATGGGGTAATTTTGTTGTATCACTAATTGAGAAATATGGAGTGAGCAAGCCTTCTGCATCTTCAGACCAAAAAGCTGAGGACTACGATACTATAGAAGACTCAGAGGTAGCTCTTGCAGAAGAGAGAAATCTTGTGGTTGAGCTTGGCTGTGGCACCGGCTCTTTTACCCAGGAAATGGCTAAAAGAGGCTATGACATGGTGGGAATCGACTTGTCATCCGATATGCTCAATATTGCCCGCAATAAGGCAGCTCAGAACGGCCTTAACATCATGTACCTTGAGCAGGACATGAGAGAACTAGACCTTTATTGCACAGCTGGAACTATCGTAAGCGTATGTGATAGCGTCAACTACCTTCTTGAGGATGAAGACGTCATCGAGACCTTTAAGCTTGTTAATAACTTCCTGTTTCTTAAGGGAGTGTTTATCTTTGATTTCAATACTCTCCACAAGTACCGCGATGTGATCGGCGATACGACCATAGCCGAGAGCCGCGAGAACTGTAGCTTTATCTGGGAAAATTATTACCACGAAGAAGAGCACATCAACGAATACGACCTTACTATTTTTGCTATGTGTGATGAGGAAAAGGAGCTCTTTAGACGTTCGGTTGAAACTCACTACCAGCGAGGTTACACTCTCGATGAGATGAAAAACTTCGTATCAAAATCAGGCCTTGAGTTTATCACTGCCATCGATGCAGACACCCACGAAGAGCCTACCGAGGATAGCGAGAGAATCTATATTGTAGCAAGAGAAAGCGGAAAGTAAGGAACTGACTAGATGGGATATAAGATTGCAATCTGTGACGACTCAGATATAGATAGAAAGTACGTAAGTGACATGGTCTGTCATTGGGCCAAGGATAATGGCTACATGGTCCATGTTGATGAGTTCCCATCTGCGGAGAGTTTTTTATTTAAATACGAAGACGAGAATGACTATGACATCATCCTGTTAGATATAGAAATGGATGGCATGGATGGAGTGACACTTGCCAAGAAGCTTAGGAGAGTCAACGAGAACATTCAGATAGTCTTTATTACCGGATATTCTGACTATATTGCGGAAGGGTATGAAGTAGCAGCTCTTCACTATCTCATGAAGCCTGTAAAAGAGGATAAGCTGTTATCTGTATTGAGCAGAGCATCTGAAAAGCTCCAAAAGAATGAGAAAGTATTGAATTATGAAGTAAATGGTGAAATGGTACGTGTTCCTATATATCAGATTAAATATGTTGAGGTATATGGAAACTACGTTACCATCCATGCTCAGCAAGAGTTAACAGTCAAGATGACACTTGGTGAAGTTGAAAAGCAGCTTGATGATAGATTTTATCGAGTTGGACGTTCGGCAATCGTTAATCTGACTCAGATCAGCCGTGTGACCAAAAGTGATATCAAGTTAAGTGATGGAACATTGATTCATCTACCCAGAGGCGCATATGATGGAGTTAACCGTGCTATAATCAACATGGGGTAAGAGAATGGGATTCTTTTCAAAGAAAATTGATAAACAGATTGCTACCTATCAACATGAACTGATTGAGACACACTACAGAGAAGTTGATAATATGTATCGCCAAATACGTGGCTGGAGGCATGACTATCGCAACCATATCCAGACAATGAAAGCATATGCAGCTGCTGGAGACTGGGAAGCAATCAGCAAATATTTGGATCTTCTTGACGAAGACCTTACTACTGTTGATACAGTTATCAAGACTGGCAATGCCATGACAGATGCAATCCTTAATTCTAAGATATCTTTAGCAAAATCTAAGGGAATAAAGGTAATTGCTGATGCGCATATTCCGGTTAAGCTTAATATGTCTGAGATAGATCTTTGCTGTATAATTGGTAATCTTTTTGATAATGCTATAGAGGCAAGTGTGAAGCTACCTGAAGAAGACAGACTTATACGTGTCTATATGGATATGAAGAATACTCAATTATACATTTCTTTTACGAATTTCACTGCGGAAAAGAAGCTCACTAAAAGAGGAAATCTATTTAGTACTACCAAGGGCGAAGGCCACGGATTTGGACTTGTTCGTATTGACACTATTGTGGAACGCCTTGATGGCTATATAAGTAGAAATAGTGAAGATGGAGCTTTTACTACGGAAATACTCCTGCCACAGGTATAAAGCAATTCATCACCTGAGAATAACAATTCGTCCCCAGAGAAATCCGGGGACTTTTTTTGTGGCATGATATGTGGGAGAGGAGACAAACAGCTATGAATAATAAAGAAAAACCTAAATATAATACTCTCCAAAATGTTTGGTGGATGTTAAAGGTGGCTTGGAAAGCTGGCAAAAGAGCTATTTTCTTTTGCATTATTTCTGCAGCATTGGAAGTGGCTTATAATCTGGCACAGTTGTATATTGCACCAAAAGTTCTTTTACGCATCGAACAGAGAGCTTCAATTGGAGCATTATTGTCCACAATAGGACTCTTTACAGCAGCTATTTTTATACTTCGTGGACTGATGCATTATTTCACTCAGAATTCGCTATTTCCAAGAGTAGACGTTCGATCAGCTATAATTAGCAAGGTCACGCTCAAGAGTAATATGACTTCGTATTCAAATACTCTTAAAGAAGATTTTCAAAAGCTTAGAGATAAGGCATATCAGGCTACAAATGATAATGAACAGGCAACAGAAGAAATCTGGCAGACCTTGACTGAGCTTCTAACAAATATTGGCGGACTCATAATATATCTGTCTATTTTATCTAAAATTGATCCTGTGATCTTGCTTGTGATAATTGTTACATGTCTTGCAGGCTTTGTGGTATCCAGATATACAAACAACTGGCGCTATGCACATAGAGATGAAGAAGAAAAGTATTATCTGAAGAAGTCATATATCAGAAGAAAAGCAGAGTCTGTAGAGCTTGCAAAAGACATCCGAATATTTGGACTTCAGAACTGGCTTAACGACTTACTTGATAAAGTTCATGACGCATACCTTGCTTATGCTTTCCGATGCGAAAAAGCTGAAGTGCTTGCAGAAGTTGTGGAAGCAGTTCTTACTATGGCAAGAAATGGAATTGCCTATTTCTATCTTATCAAGATGACTTTGAATGAGGGACTTAGCGTCTCAGAGTTTGTTTTATATTTTGCGGCAGTTACAACCTTTACCACATGGGTAATGGGAGTACTAAAGGATCTTAGTAAGCTGCATAAACATGGTATGGATATATCACGACTACGTGAATATCTGGATTACCCAGAACCATTCAAATTTGAAGATGGTTTAAAGATACCTGAATATAAAGAATTTGAACTTCAGTTATCAGGTGTGTCTTATAGATATCCAGGTGCAAGTGAGGACACTATACATGATGTTAATCTCACGATTAAGCCAGGTGAAAAGCTGGCAATCGTAGGCCTTAATGGGGCTGGTAAAACAACTCTTGTAAAGCTTTTGTGTGGACTGCTTGATCCTACAGAGGGATGTGTACTTCTAAATGGAAGAGATATACGAGACTTCAATCGAAGAGAATACTACAGGCTATTTAGCGCTGTGTTCCAGGATTTTTCTATAGTTGATGTAACAGTAGCTGAAGAGATTGCCCAAACTAAAGAGAATATTGATTATGAGAAGATAAAAAAATGCATTGATCTTGCAGGACTAACTTCTAACATAGAAAAACTTCCAAAGGGGCTAGAGACGCATATTGGAAGAGATGTTTATTTGGATGGTGTTCTTTTTTCTGGGGGAGAGACACAGCGTTTGATGCTGGCTAGAGCTCTTTATAAAGATGGCCCAATATTACTTCTTGATGAGCCTACAGCTGCACTTGATCCTATAGCAGAAAATGATATGTACATGAAATATGGTGAAATGTCAGAAGGAAAGACTTCACTATTTATTTCTCACAGGCTTGCTTCAACAAGATTTTGTGATCGTATCATCTTTGTGGCAGATGGAGGAATCAAAGAAGAGGGTACTCATGAGAGCCTTATGAACCTTGGCGGTGAATATGCCCAGCTCTTTGAAGTACAAAGCCGTTATTATCAAGAAGGAAAGGAGTTCTAATATGAAGAAAAAAGTAGATTTTAGACATGCCATAGCAATGAATCTTCGCGGTGTCAGAGAACTCCATAGAGTGCAAAAGAGCTATTTCCCCCTTTTGACAGTAAAGTGCATTTTTGAAGCAGTATCGCCGTATATAACAGTTTTTTTCTCAGCTCAGATATTAAAGGAATTAGCTGGACTTAGAAGAGAAGAAGTGTTATGGAATTGGGTAATTGCAGGAACTATCTGCACTTGCGTATTAGCAGTCATGAATGCCTTTTTGAAGCAAAGACATGAAACGCTATTAAATGACTTATGGGGAAGAAAAGAAATTCTTTTTATTCACAAGATGTTTTCTTTGGATTTCTCTGAACTTGATAAACAGGAAAATCATGACCTGAGGGCGCAGATCAAACAAAATGAGAACTGGGCGAGTTGGGGACTTATGAGATCCCAAAGAGCTTATGAACGTTTTGTTACGGGAATGATAGGTATGATAAGTGGAATTACGCTCACTGTAACACTTTTTACTTCTCCTGTTCCAAAGACAGCTGGACGGCTGGTAATTTTGAATAATCCTATATTTATATTGATTTTTGCTGCTGTTATGGTGGGAATTAGTGTCTTTTCGGGAAAGCTTTCTGGTATAGCACAAAAGTCTTGGAGTAATTATGCTGATTTTGCAACTCTTGGGAATCGCTTATTTTGGCACTTTGGATTCATAGGACTTGATAAAAAGCGCAGTGTAGATATACGAATGAATGATCAGCAAGGCTTAGTTGCAGCCTATTGGGATGGAAATTCTGTTTTCGGAGTGGATGGCCCTTTGGGAAAGATGTTTATGGGGAAAATGGGCATCTGTTCTAGCATGGGAGTATGTATGACAGTGCTTATTACTGGTTTTGTCTATGTATTTACATGCTTAAAAGCGTGGGCTGGAGCCTTTGACGTAGGAAGTGTAACTCAGTATGTTGGAGCAGCTACTGCGATGATAGGAAACATCTTTGCGTTCACAGAACTTATCTCTCTTATGGAGACGAATACAAGCTATTTGGACAAAACCTTTGAATTCCTCGATATTCCAAATGCCATGTATCAGGGCTCTCTTACTACAGAAAAGCGTAGTGATAGGAATTATGAGATTGAGTTTAAAGATGTATCATTCAAATATCCAGGATCAGATGTTTGGTCTCTAAGACACGTAAATATGAAATTTAAGGTTGGACAGAGACTTGCGATCGTTGGAGAGAATGGAAGCGGAAAGACTACATTCATAAAGCTATTGTGTCGTTTATATGATCCTCAGGAAGGACAGATACTTTTAAATGGTATTGATATCAGAAAATACAAATATGATGATTACATGGATATCTTCTCTATTGTATTTCAGGATTTCCAGCTTCTTTGTCAGCCAATAGGAGCAAATGTAGCTGGTAACGCGGATTATGATAGAGATAGAGCGTATAAAGCATTAGTAGATGCTGGATTTGGCGAGAGGCTTGAAAGTCTAGAAAAGGGACTAGATACCATGATATATAAGGACCTTTCTGATGATGGAATCGATGTTTCTGGCGGAGAAGCCCAAAAGATTGCAATAGCAAGAGCATTATATAAAGACGCTCCATTCATCATCCTTGATGAACCAACAGCTGCTCTTGATCCTATAGCAGAAGCTGAGATTTACAGCAAGTTCGATGATATCTCTGGTGATAAAACAGCAATCTATATTTCTCATAGATTGTCATCATGTAAGTTCTGCGACGAGATAGCTGTATTTGGTGAAGGACAGGTTATCCAAAAGGGAACACACGAGAAACTCCTTGAAGATCATGCTGGAAAGTACTACGAACTCTGGAATGCCCAGGCACAGTATTATGTAGAACAAGAATAATGAATATCAAAAAGACCGCCATATGGCGGTCTTTTGCTTATAAAAAAGAAGTATTAAATTTCAATTTCTCCATCAAATACTGTTGTAGCAGGACCTTCCATGATTACAGAGGAGGAAGGATTCTTGTCCCAGCTGCACTTGATGTCGCCGCCAAGGACGTGGATTGTTATAGAGGTGTCTGTGTGGCCGTTTAAGATGCAGGCAACAGCTGTTGCGCAGCAACCTGTACCGCAGGCAAGAGTTTCGCCTGTTCCGCGTTCCCAGACTCTCATATGAACATTGTTTTTATCATCAATAGTAACGAACTCAGTATTTACACGTCTTGGGAAATACTCATGATTTTCAAACTGTGGGCCGATCTTTTCAATATCAAAGGTAGCAAGATCCATTCCCTCAGGAAGGAAGACTACTGCATGCGGATTACCCATTGATACGCAGGTCATATGCCACTGTTTTCCATCAACTGTAATTGGAACATCTACTGCAAGGTGACCATATTTATCTTTAAGTTCTTGGTACTTGTCAGAAGAAGTAAGCTTTTCTTCTGGAACACTTACAGGAACAGTCTCGGCATCAAGGATAGGAGCACCCATATCAACTTTAACGCTCTCAACCTTATTGTCAGAGCCAACTGTCAGGTCAATATATTTCTTTTTACCAGCACTCACGATAGTAAGCTTCTTCTTGTCAGTAAGCCCCTTATCATATACATATTTAGCAACGCATCTGATACCATTGCCGCACATCTCAGACCTTGATCCATCAGCGTTGTACATTTCCATCTCAAAATCTATATCATCATCTTCAACAGGATTTATAAAGATAAGTCCATCTGAACCAATTCCAAAATGCCTGTCAGACACCTTTATGGCAAGATCAGATTTCTTTTCCTGAGAAATCTTTTCACTCCCACCATCAACATATACATAATCATTTCCACAGCCCTGCATCTTAGTAAACTTCATACGCATTCTCCTCTATATAATGATAAGTTGTATATTCATACAAAACCATTTCGTTTACATAAATCAAACACACCAATTAGCATGTATATTGCTATACTATCTGTTCCAGAATAAAAATACAAGAAATTTGTATACAATGATACAAATTTGTTATATCATATTCTCTAGTTTATTATAGTCACGCAATTAGATGTTATAAAATTGTTTTTAATTGCATGTCTATTGGATTAATTGCTAAGTTAGTTGATGGTCTTATGTGATTTGGATGCTTTGAAAAACGTCGGTACTTGCTGGTGTTTTTTACCAGCTTAGTACCGCTACGTTTTTCGCAGAGCGAAAGCGTCATCCAAACGCATAAGACCACAACTAACTATCACTTATCGGGAGGCCAATATATGTTCAGACCAAATGAGGATTATTTGAAGTTACCAGGAAGTTATTTGTTTAGCACTATTGCTAAGAAAGTTAATGCTTATCAAGAGGCTAATCCAGATAAAAAGATCATCCGCCTCGGAATTGGTGATGTTACTCAGCCACTTTGCCCAGCTGTTATCGATGCACTTCATAAAGCAGTAGATGAGCAGGCAAGCGAGAGTACTTTCAGAGGCTATGCTCCAGACCTTGGCTATGAGTTCCTTAGACACGCCATGGCAGAGAATGACTTTAGAGCTAGAGGTTGCGATATCGCTGATGATGAGATCTTTATCTCTGATGGAGCTAAGAGCGACTCAGCCAACATTCAGGAGATCTTTGCAAAAGACTCTAAGATAGCAGTTTGCGATCCAGTTTACCCAGTATACGTAGATTCAAACGTTATGGCTGGTAGATGTGGAGATTATGATAAAGAAAGTGGAATCTGGAGTAACGTTATCTATATGCCATGTACAGCTGAAAATAACTTTGCACCTGAACTTCCAAAGGAAACACCAGACCTTATCTATCTGTGCTTCCCAAATAACCCAACAGGTGAGGCTATCACAAAGGATCAGCTTCAGGTATGGGTTGACTATGCTAATAAGGTTGGAGCAGTTATCATATTTGATGCGGCTTATGAAGCATATATTTCACAGGATAATATTCCTCACTCTATCTTTGAGTGCGAAGGAGCTAGAACCTGCGCTATAGAGCTTAGGTCTTTTTCTAAGAATGCTGGATTTACTGGTCTTCGTCTCGGCGCTACCATCATTCCTCATGATCTTAAGGTTAAGTTTAATGGTGAGGAAGTGGAGATGCACAGACTCTGGGCTAGAAGACATGGAACCAAGTACAACGGAGCTCCATATGTAGTACAGAGAGCAGGAGAGGCTTGCTACTCAGCTGAAGGTAAGGCTCAGATAAAAGATATGGTTAGTAAGTATATGAAGAATGCTACTTATATCTACAATGGACTTAAGGATGCAGGCTACGAAGTGTACGGTGGCAAGAATTCACCATATGTATGGCTTCATACACCAAACAACATGACAAGCTGGGAGTTCTTTGACCACCTTCTTGAAAATGCAAATGTTGTAGGTACTCCTGGATCAGGCTTTGGACCAAGTGGAGAGCATTACTTCAGACTTACAGCTTTCGGAAGCTATGAGAACAGCGTAGAAGCATTAGAGAGAATTAAGAGACTATAATGTATGAATAGATAAGAAAAGAGGCTCAATTGAGCCTCTTTTTGTGTCATTGATTTTTAGGTGGCTAAGAGAATAGCTTTTTTGTTCCTTCGATGAACTTAACATTGGAATTCATTAGTTTAATTAAATGGCTAAGGCCCATTCCTTTCGAGTAATTTGAAGAATGTACCATTCCTAAAAAGCTGTTTCTAGCATCTATCATAATAGAATTAACGGAATCATTATAACTTTTATCAAAATAGTTATAACTCGGATCATAATCCTGAATATGAGCTTTTGAAAATTGAGGTTCAGGTAACCCCATTCTTCTGAAATAGCTATCTATTTCACCACGCATTCCACTTGTTGAAAACTGCTTATTTGATTGTAGACACGTAATATAACCTTGCAAATCTGAAAGAAAACGATTATATGCTTTATTTAAACCATCAAGATCTTTTTCAAGAGAAATATGTTCTTTCCCACTGAGTTTATAATTAGCTTCACGGTCTCCATCTTTATGAGCGTCAACTATATTTAAATAAAGCGTTTCATAAGTCTCCATTATACTTTTCATGACATCATTAATATCTTCTTCTCGATTTTCATTTTTTCTAATTGACTCATATTTTTCTGAACATAGATGTCGCATAGTCATATAGTGTTCAAATTCAACTTCGTTAGTGTTTTCTACTGTCCAAAGAACTTCTTTTGAAGTATCTATATCAGGCATTAGTTTTTGAGCGCTTTTTCGTAATTCATCTAGACCTTCATTAGAAATATTCAGTTCAACATCTTTACTAGCTTGGGGCTTTTGTACTTGATTAGTATGTGGTGCGCTTAACTTGTTCTCAAATAAATTTATGTCTTTGTTGAATGATGATGCAATTTTCATTGATTGCCTCCTACCACTGTTCTGGCTCTTTACCATTGTAATAAGGATAGTAGTATTTTGTGTTTTTGCTATAAGGACGGAAAAATTTCATATTATCAGAGCTTGCAGCTATGTCATACAGATAATTGATATGATAGATATCTACTAATTTACCTGTATTTGGATCTATGAAAACAGTTGCAAAATTTAAATCTTGCCAGAATTTGTAGTCTTTATAAGCTCCAGTACAAATGCAATGAATGTGATAAAATCTTACGGGTAGAGTTGAATAAATTGATAAATCAAGAAGATTTCCCGTAACACCAGTTCCTTTGGTACCCCACATATACTCTACAGTATCTGGCATATCCATTCCTAAGTATACGGATTTTTCAGCATCATCTGTGAATTGATCCTGAAATATTTTGGCTTTTATTACAGAATCATTCGTCATTGAAATATCATATTCTCGTCGTCCAGTAGAATCAGAAGCAGAACCTTTAAATGAGTAGCTTACATCAATTGGATGGCTATTTACATACATATTTCCACCTGTACTATCGCATTGAAATACGATGTTGGCTGCATCATTCACCATAAAATAGAAAGCTTTAGAATTGTCTGCTACGTTAGCTATTTTATTTGTGGTAATCGTATAGGTATCAGAACTACTGTACTTACCTGTTGAACTAAAAATGTAGATGCAATATGTTCCTGGTGTGAATTCGTATATAGGATCCACATTAGAAATATGATAAGCATGGGAAGTAGAATCTAAACTTGCAATGTTTGCTTCATAATCGAGAGTGTCCATTGGTATAGATATTATAGCAGAAGAATCTACTGAAAATACGTAATAGTCTATATCATATGGAGAATCAATCTTGCCACTAATAGTTTCATTTAGACCTATCGATGATGCGTTATCAACTGCATCATTTATTTCATTTTGTGTATCATCTGTTGAGTAAAATGCAAATGCATATTGCCCTGAGCCAGCATATGCACTTACAGCGAAATAATAGATTCCTGAATTAAGTATTCCTTTGTATTGTTCGTGTATGCCGTTTCCTTCAGTGGCGCTACCTCCGATCAGTGATAACTGATAAGATTCTTGGTCAAGCGCAAATAGGTAAAGATCAGCATCTACATCAGATACACTTTGTAGCTCTATTGTGACTTTGCTGTCCTGGTCAAGTATGAAAGCGTACCATCTCATTTCATTTGTTTGTCCGAGATTCCCTTGAAAAACATTTTCGTTGGAAACTACGTAGGCTCCGTTTGGGTCTGTGTTATCAGGCTCGTTTGCCTCCGCTGTTTCTGAAAATAGTGAAAAGCCCTGAGTTTGTAAAGAAAGATCGAAACTATCTATGCTACATGAGTGACTGCTAGTATCTGATGTTTCAGATGATTCGATTTGCTCTATTTCAGGATAGGCTTCATCGATGGTAGTAGCAGTGCTTTCTGTAGCAGAAACATTTAAAGTGTTTGCATCTGATAGCACGATAAAACATGTTGTAACAACTGATAAAAATACCCCAATATATCTTTTTGCTTTCATCATACCCTCCTTTTGATGATGAGAAAAACTAAAAACCCCTACAAACGATATATCGTCATATTTGTCTGAAAATTTAATAATTAATCAGAAAATAATGAATTTTTTCAAAAAAAAGCCTCATTAAGAAAAACTTAATGAGGTTTTGAGAATATATTTATTTACCTGTATAGTAGAACTCATCTGGTGGAAGGCTTCCGCCAACTGACTTTGGATCTTGTTTGTATAGAACTTCTAGGTATCCTTCAAGGGGTTTCCTTAGCTCTTTTCCGTGGATACAGCAGACGTTACAGTTGCCAATTGCGATAAGGGCTATAGGCTCCTTGGCGATGATGCCTTGCTGAACTACAAGACCAGCCGTGCCCTCCAGATCTTCTGATACTTTCTTGGTGCTTGCTTCATGATCTTTGATAAAGGCGTTTACCAGCTCTTTGTGGTTTTCTAAGAAGTCTTTTCTGACAACCGTCACACCTGTGACCATGCGGCAGTCAGTGTTTACCTTGTTCCATTCATCATCTAGAGAAAAAGCTATCTTAAGCTCTTGGTTTTGAGTAAGAGCAGCAGTAACAAAGGGCTGAGGAAGTATTGCGACCCCACTTGGGTCTTCTGCTAGAAAAGCTGCAACTTCTGTAGCTTCTGACTTAAATTCAAGAGTGCAATCAGTTACGCCGTTTTGGGATAACAAGTATCTTATGGTGTATTCAGGAGTTGAGCCCTGGCCAGTTGTGTAGACTGTCTTACCTGATAGATCAGAAATGGACTTTATAGATTCATCTCCTGATACGCAGTAGAGAACTCCGAGAGTGTTGATATCTATTACAGCGACGCCGCCTTCAACTTTGTTATTCATGACTGCAGCTACGTTTGCAGGTACAAGGCCTATGTCTATATCGCCGGCTGCCATAGCTGCCATGATGTCTGAACCTTGTGTGTACATTGTGAATTCATAGGAGTGCTCACATTCTTCTCTAGAAGCCTCATCCATGAGATTTACAAGACCAATTGTTGTGGGACCTTTTAGTGATGCTACCCGGATCGTGGTATTGTCAAATGTAGCCGAAGAGTTCTTTTGACAACCTATCAAAAGAAGCAAAGATAAGAGTAACAAGATACATTTCAAGCCTAAAGAACTAGTCTTTTTCATATTTATTCCCCCATGGTGATATAGATTTTTGATGTCGCTTTTTAGTACGATATTTCATCACCACTTACTATTTTATGCGGTTTACATATCTTTGCAAATATATTAAAATGTTCTTTATTATTAAATTCATTTGAGAAACAGAGGTAGTAATTATGGCATTATTAAAAAAGTGGCGTGATATGGCATATTCTGAGACTGCAGATAAGGGAAGTCTTCAGAAATTATGGACAGAATATTTCCAGAAAGAGCGTGATATCTACGCAGTTCTTTTAAAGAATCCTGATGAAGTTGTAAAGGGAACAGTTAAGGAGCTCGCTGACAAGTACGGCGTTGATCTTATGACTATGGTTGGTTTCCTTGATGGAATCAACGACAGCTTGAAAGAGCAGAACCCTATTGATGATATGGAAGAGGATACAGAGGTTAACCTTGGCTTTGACAAGGAGCTTCTTTACAAGAACATGGTAAATGCTGGTGCTGACTGGCTTTACAACCTTCCTGAATGGGAAGCAATCTTTGATGAGGACAAGAGAAAGGCCCTTTACAAAGAGGAGAAGGCTTCTCACACAATCAGAAAAGAAGAGAAGGTTTATCCTAACGATCCATGTCCATGCGGAAGTGGCAAAAAGTACAAGAAGTGCCACGGCAAAAATAAGTGATAATTTTGAGCCATTAAACATAGCTCTTAATTAAAATATTATATTAGAAAGAGGCTGCTCCCGGTTGGGGTAGCACGAAAGGAAAAACAAATGAATAAAGAAGAGTATTTAGAAGTATATCGTCACTCACTGGCACATGTTCTCGCCAAGGCTGTTATCGAGCTTTATGGCAAGGAAGTTCAGTATGCAATCGGACCTCAGATCGACGATGGTTGCTACTATGATTTTGTACTTCCTAAGGCTGTAACTCAGGATGACTTCAAGACTATTGAAGACAAGATGCGCGAGATCATCAAGAGAAAAGAGAACTGGACACGTAAAGAGGTTTCAAAGTCGGAAGCACTTGAAATGTTCAAGGATCAGAAGTTCAAGACTGAACTTATCAATGATCTTCCAGAGGGAGAGACAATTACAGTTTATTATACAGGCGATGATTATGTAGATCTTTGCCGCGGACCTCACGTTGAGAACTCACAGGAACTCATGAATGCAGCTTATCAGATCAAGGCTGCATCTGGAGCATACTGGAGAGGCGACGAGAAGAGAGATCAGCTTTCTAGAATTTATCTTTATGCTTTCCCAAGCAAGGATGAGCTCAAGAAGCACATCAAGCTTATTCAGGAAGCATTAGAGCGCGATCACAAGAAGATTGGTGCTGAGCTTGATCTTTTCATGTTCGATGAAACTGCACCTGGTATGCCATACTGGCTTCCAAGAGGATGGAAGATGTACCAGGCACTTCTTAAGTATTCAAGAGAAGTTCAGGAGAGACACGGCTACACAGAGATAGCTGCTCCTTTAGTAAATAACAAGAAGCTATGGCTTATCAGTGGACACTGGGCTCACTATGTAAACAATATGTTCATGGTACCAGGTGTTTCAGGATGGCTTAAGGCTGACGCTGAGATTCCAGGCGTACTTGAGAATATCAACGAGCCTACAGAAGAGCCACAGAACATTAAGATTCAGGCTGGTTCTGTAATCTATAATCGTGAGCAGAACGACACAATGGCAGCTAAGCCTATGAACTGTCCTAATGCCATGATGACATATAAGAGAACAAACCACTCTTATAAAGAGCTTCCTATCCGTTACAGTGAGTACGATGTACTTCACCGTAAGGAGAAGTCAGGACAGATGAATGGTCTTTTCCGTGTTCAGGAATTCCGTCAGGACGATGACCATACATTCGTAATGGAATCACAGATCAAGGATGAGATTGCAGATGTAATCGCAATCGCAGATGAGATCTACTCAACATTCGGTGTTACATACAGAGCTGAGTTCTCAACAAGACCAGATGACTTCATGGGAGACATCGAGGTTTGGAACAGAGCTGAGGCTGCTCTTAAGGAAATCCTTGACGAGAAGTACGGCGAGGGTGGATATGAGATCAACGAAGGTGATGGTGCGTTCTACGGACCAAAGATCGACCTTCAGATCAAGGATGCTCTTGGAAGAGAATGGCAGTGCGGTACTGTACAGCTTGACTTCCAGCTTCCTCATAACTTTGGCCTTACATACCAGGCTCAGGACGGAACAATGCAGATGCCTGTAGTTATCCACAGAGCTATCTACGGTTCACTTGAGAGATTCATCGGTATCATCATCGAGAACTTCAAGGGTGTATTCCCATTCTGGCTCAGCCCATATCAGGTAGGTATCGTTCCTATCAGAGTAGAGCACAATGAGTATGCCAAGAAGGTAGAAGATGCTCTTATCAAGGCTGGTATTCGTGTTGAGGCTGACTACTCAGACAACAACATGAAAGAGAAGATCAAGAAGTTCAAGAACTACAAGGATCCATACATTCTTGTAATCGGTGACAAGGAAGCTGCAGAAGGAACTGTATCAATCAATGTACGTGGTTCTAACAAGCAGATCCAGAACGTTCCTCTTGATGCACTTGTAGCAATGTGCAAGAAGATGAACGAAGAGCGTCCACTTGAGCTCATTGATTCATACGAAGCTTAATAGACATTAAATAAACAGTAAGACTATTGATAGGCACAGCAACGAAAAGCTGTGCCTATTTACGAGGAAAAGATGAAAGAAAAAGTCAAAGGTAACATAGATAAGATAATAGGCATGGCGCTGTTCATATTGGCATGCTTTTTTCTTGTGCGCTCATTTTTCCTATCTATGTCCACAGACATATGGTATGACGAGCTCTTTTCAATGAGATTTGCAAACTCATCTGTAGCTGAGCTTGTGAGCCGCACAGCAAGAGATGTCCATCCGCCTCTTTACTACCTGATACTTAAGGGCTTTCTTGTGTTCTTTGGTAAGGGCACAGGAGTTCCACTTGAGATAATCGCCAAGCTGGTATCTATAGTGCCTCTTATTCTTTTATTTATCTATTCCATGACTGTTATCAGAAAGCACTTCGGGCTACTTACAGCGGGGCTCTTTAGCTTCATGGTAGTTAGTATGCCAGCTCTTCCTGAGTACACAACAGAAATCAGAATGTATACCTGGGCGCTGTTTTTTGTGACAGCAGCTCTTTTGCATGGATTTAATCTCATGAGAGATATGCTAGAAGGCAAGGCTAAGTGGGACATAGGAAACGGCTTTGCATTGTGGCTTTACGGAACGGCAGCTGCTTACACTCACTACTATGCAGCAATTTCTGTAGGCATTATTTATGGCATCATTTTCATTTGGATGCTGGTTACATATCTTAAAAACATGAAGGACCCTGATCACAAGGGTAAACTTGGGGCTAAAGCCTTTGCAATGCTGATCATTTGTGGAAATCTCACGGTAGTTTCATATATTCCATGGATATCAGCTCTTTTATCACAGGTCAAGCAGGTAAGCGGCAACTACTGGATACAGCCTGTGGGACTTAGATCCTTTGGAAGCGGCATCAAATATCTATTTAGCGGATATTTTAGTAATTCTAAGGTGACGGTAGTCCTTGCAGTTATCATGTTCCTTTTTGTGGCAGCGCTATTTGTCCTTTCATTTATGAAGTTTATCAAGGGAAAAGAGATAGAAAGCTGCGAGCAGTTCTTTGCATTTCTAGTGCTTCCAGTACTTGTAGTCTTTGGAATCGTGGTATCGATCCTTTTAAGACCTGTGTTTGCTAACAGGTACATGATACCGGCCCTTGGATGCTTTTATCTGGCTGTGGCCATTGGCATAGGGGAATATTTTAAGAATTCTGCCAAAAAAGTGTTAAAGATATCCTATTGTCTCTTTACAGTCATAGTTGTTATAGTTGGGTGTGTAGATTTTAAGGCCTTTATCGGCAATGAAAAGTACAGACAAGTAAATATGGACAAGACCCTGGAGTTTTTTGCAAGCCTTGATCCGGACACTGTTATCATCAGCAACTTTGACCATGTGCAGGGACTACTTGATTACTATCTCAACAGCGGTGCATCTTCCGAGGATCAGTATGGAATATACCTTTACTACGCAGAACCAGAAACTTTGGTAAAAGAAATGGGAACTGGCCTCTACACTATTGAGGATTCCATAGATATTGAGAATTATCTTTTATCAGGTAAAAAAGTTCTTTTCCTTGGAAGCTTTAATAGCAGAGAAGTACTGCTTGAAGAATGGTATAATGATTATGGTATCACATCAGAAAATCTTGGAAGTTATCTGATGGAGAGATACTGGTTCGACGTATTTGAACTAAGCTTGTGATTTAGGAGTGTTTATGAAAAAGGCTAAGATTGTAGCAGGATGCGTTATGACATTTGCCCTTGTACTGGTAGCAGCGCTATCTAGCTCAAAAGTTGCAAATGCTATGGTAGAAGAGGATTTAAAAGAAGCGCATCATTGCTCATTTGTAATACCTACCGATTTTGTTCCAGGAGAGGAAAAAGACCTCTTTTTAAACAGGAATTATCCTATGGAATCATCAATGATCGCCTATAATGTCCTGTACAACGGCAACGATATTGTGCTGACCAATAGGGAAAAAGAAGAGCATCCAGAGGCTATTGCTGAGGCGGTTGTTGATAACACAGAAAAGCTTACCAAAGATAAGTATTTAGAGATAATGTCACAGTCTTATAACAAGGCGTATGGTGAGGATGTGGGATTATCCGTTACTTCTTTTGAAAATGTTGAGATTGATGGCTTTCCAGGATATAAGGTAGTATCAGAATATCAGAAATCTGGAGAAGAAAAGATTCATCAGACTGTTGTAATTGTTCTTTCAAAGTACAGAACATTTACCATAACATATCAGCGAGCAGAAGATGATGACTGCGAAGCTTTATTTGAAAAGAGCATTGCCACTATTCACGTAAAATAATACACTACAAATTGGCTCTTTAAGGAATATGTCATACAGGTGCAAATTCCTTTTTAGGAGCCTTTTTTAGGCAATTATCTACGAACTGGTGAGTTCTATATATATCCTGACTGTCAGGGTGATTATAGGCGTTGTCAAAGCATTCCAGCATATGATCAATCTTGGCATCGTCGCACTTGCCTCTGCAGGCTTCATATCTGTCACGAATTTCCATAGGCATTCTGCCTTGGCAGAAGTATGAACCCAGGAAGGTGTTGCTGTCAGGAAGCCAGACTTTGGTATTTTGCTCGATCCTTTTGTAATAATCATCGGTGTTGCCAAGGCCACAAGTGCCAAAGAAAGCAACATTTGATTCTTTGATAGAGGAAATCAGGTCGATGATCTCAAGAGAGCAGGAACCGCGGTTGATCCAGAAGCCGATAAAGTAGTTTTCGGCAAAAAGAGTACCATTCCATGAGCGAATATTGACGATATCTTTAGTGCCCATGGAATCAGGAAGATAATAGTATATCTCCTCTGCAAGGAGTTTTGTGTTTCCAGTCTCACTGGAATACGCCACGAGATTAGTGATCATTTATCACCTCCGACACTCTAATTGTAGGTAGATACTGGATTTAATGCAATGAAATGCCGATAAAGAAGTATAAAAAGTTGATTAAAACAATTTATGTCAATATAATTAATTAGTATTTTTATGTAGTGCTTGGAGGAATGTTATGCAGATTATCGTTGTGGGCTGCGGAAATGTAGGACAGACAATAACACAGCAGCTTAGCAAAGAGGGACATGATATCACTGTTATAGAAGAAAAGAGCAGTGTAGTTCAGAATGTAGTTAATAGCTACGATGTAATGGGATTAGTTGGAAATGGTGCCAGTTACTCCATGATGAAGGATGCTGGAATTGAAACCGCTGATCTTATGATCGCCGTTACTAATTCTGACGAGCTCAATCTTTTGTGCTGCCTTATAGCCAAAAAAGCTGGTAATTGCCACACTATTGCCAGAGTTCGTAATCCTATCTACAAGAAAGAGATCAACTTCATCAAAGAAGAACTTGGCCTTTCTATGGTCATCAACCCAGAAGAGGCAGCAGCAAATGAGGCTGAGAGACTTCTCAAATTCCCTTCTGCCACAAAGGTTGAGACTTTCTTTAGAGGTAAGGCAGAGCTTGTAAAACTAGTAATTGATGAGGATTCAAAGCTTTGTGACAAGGCTCTTAGAGATATTCCTCCTGAACTAAAAAAACAGGTCGTAATTACTGCAGTTTCCAGAGGAAGTGAAGTTTATATTCCTGACGGTAACTTTATCCTGCGCGCAGGCGATGAGATCACTATCATCGGAGAAAGTCGCAATACAATGCACTTCTTTAGAAAACTTGGTCTTCCAACAGCCAAGGTTCATTCAACAATCATTGTTGGTGGTGGAGAGACCAGCTACTATCTTGCAGGTCATCTTCTTTCCCTTGGTATCAAGGTTACTATCTTTGAAAGAGATGCAGCTAGATGCAAGGAGCTTTCAGAACTTCTTCCTCAGGCACTTATCATTAACGGTGATGGTACCGACAAGGATATGCTCATGGAAGAGGGCGTTACAAGCGTAGAGTCTTTTGTTGCTCTTACAAACCTTGATGAGGAAAATATCATGCTCTCTATGTACGTTAAGAGCATCAACCCTAAAGCTAAGCTTATTACCAAGGTTCATAGAGTTAACTATGGCGATATCATTGGTTCTCTTGGAATTGGAAGTATCATCTATCCAAAGAACATTACAGCAGATAGAATTGTTCAGTTTGTTCGTGGCAGATCAGCTTCTCAGGACGGTAATATTGAAGCTCTCTACAGACTCAACGATGAGAAGGTTGAGGCACTTGAATTCATCGTTAGCAAGGACAGCCCAGTTATCGGTATTCCTCTTGCACAGATGAAGCTCAAGAAGGGCATTCTGATCGCTGCTATAAATCACTATGGTGAACTTATATCTCCTACTGGAGAAAGCGTTATCAGAGAAAGAGATTCTGTAATCGTTGTAACAACTAATACAGGATTAAAAGATATAAGCGATATACTGGAGAACTAAAAAATGAACTATTCGATGGTCAGATACATCTTATTTAGGATCATCAGGGTAATGGGATGTCTTTTGATGTTGCCATTTCTGGTGGCTCTTGTTTACAAGGAATATGACAGTGCTGAGTCATTTTTCCTGCTAATCGTAGTAACCTTGATCATAGGCATAGTGGGATCACATTTAAAGCCAAAGAGTAAAGTTATTTATGCCAAAGAGGGCTTTACTATCACAGCTCTTGCTTGGATACTTATGAGTTTACTTGGCGCTGTCCCATTTGTTATGACAGGAACTATTCCAAATTATATTGATGCTCTTTTTGAGACAATCTCAGGTTTCACAACAACTGGAGGTAGTATCCTTACTTCTATGGATGGAATCGAGAAGAGCGTACAGTTCTGGAGAACCTTCACTCACTGGATCGGTGGTATGGGCGTTTTGGTATTCCTTCTTGCTGTAGTACCTATGGCTGATGGATATAGCATGCATCTTATGAGAGCAGAGAGCCCTGGACCAGTAGTAGGTAAGATCGTTCCTAAGGTAAAAGACACAGCTAAGATCCTTTACCTTATTTATCTTGGAATTACATTGGCAGAGATCATCTGCCTCTTTATCTCAGGACTTCCAATCTATGATGCGGTCACTATTTCTTTTTCTACAGTAGGAACTGGTGGATTTGCTGTTAACAATGCTGGTATTGGCGGATACTCAACTATCAGCCAGGCAATCATCATAGTATTCATGGCACTTTGCGGTGTTAACTTTACTGTTTACTATTTCCTTTTAAACAGAAAGCCAAAGGAAGCCTTTGCTATTGACGAAGTTAAGTATTACTTTGGAGTAATGCTGATCGCGGCAGCAGTTATTTCACTTAACATCTACAGAGCTGGCGTACTTGATAGTGCTGGATTATCATTCCATCATGCTTTATTTGCAGTTACATCAGTAATGACTACAACTGGTTTTGGAACTTTGGACTTTGATAAATGGCCTATGCTTTCCAAAATGATACTTTGTATCTTGTCTTTGGTAGGTGCCTGCGCCGGATCAACAGGTGGTGGATTTAAGTTCTCAAGAGCCATCATCATAATCAGAAATGCTAGAAATGAACTCAACTACCTTGTTCATCCAAAGGCTGTTAAAAGAGTTTATATGGACGGACATACAGTAGAGGGCACAACAGTTAAATCTGTTTCAGCTTACCTTGGACTTTATGTTGTAACATTCATTGCTTCAACTTTGGTTGTAGCACTTGATAACTTTGATTTCCAGACAACAGTTACATCAGTTGCAGCTACACTTAACAATATCGGACCTGGCCTTGGAATGGTAGGACCTATGGGTAATTACTCAGAGTTCTCTTATTTATCCAAGATTGTCCTTATGTTTGATATGCTTGCTGGAAGACTTGAGCTGTTACCAATTTACATAATGATAAAACCAAAGACTTGGAGTAAATAAAAATCTAAAATAAATATAAAATTTTTATAACTTTTTCTGTTGATAAATGTGTCCAAAGTGTGATAATATTTAGTAGGCTTTGTGAAATAAAATATTATACAGGTGGGTAAAAGATGACAAAAGCTAGAAAATTAGCGCTTATCGTCCTTACTACCGTCTTATTTGGGGTAGGTTTCTTCGCAGCAACGGTGATATATGCGAAGACTGATTCAAATGTCAACGCGGAAGACTCTAAGAGCGTTTATTGTGAGAGCGCCGAAGAGAATTTCAAAGACTTATTGGCACAGGATGAGAATGGCGATAGCAGTTCTTTGACAGAATCTTCAGGGGAAGATGAAGATTTAGTTAGGCTTACACAAAGAGTTACGGTTTACGACGAAAACGGAATTCTCCCATATAGTGGGACTTTAACAAAGATTCAGGATGCTTTTTATCCTGGAACATACAAGATCAAATTCAGTAATAATGCAATACTCAATTCAGATGCAACTATTTTAGTTACTATGGACGTTCAGGCGGGGGATAGCGTGTACGTTCTTACAGGTAACAAGGAAGTTGGCTACAAGGAGTATGCTGAAGTGACAGTTTCAGAGGCTGGTAGTGTTGCGTTTGAGACAAACATACTTCAGAACTACACACTCTCAACAACTGATATCAGTAGTGCACAGGCTGCAATGGCAGAGTATGTTACCGAGTGATCAAGTCAAATAATTTAGATTATTGCTCCAGAGCAGGTGATGAACTTGTTCTGGAGTTTTTGTTTGCCCCGCTATCCTTAATTGGCGCTGGGAATTTTATTTAAAAAGCTAGGGTAGTCAATCCCAAGCCGCTTTGCGGTGCGCTTCGCACAGGATTGACAGCCCTAGCCTTTTAAATATTCGGTAGTTAAGCCAATTAAGGAGTAGGAGTGCCTTGGCGGCGAGCCTCTGTTACCTGCAAGTCAAGGCAAAGAGTAGATGCAGGTAAAGATTTGCGAGGAGATGAAGCATTGATGTCGAAAATATTACCTGCAAGTCAAGTGAACGAGCAAATGCAGGTAAAGATTTCCGGGGAGATGGAGCCTAAGGGCTGAGAATATTACCTGCAAGTCAAGTGAACGAGCAAATGCAGGTATAAATTTGTGGGAGGAGAGAGCCGGAAGGCCGAGAATATTACCTGCAAGCTAAGAGAAAGGGTAGATGCAGGTAAAGATTTGCGGGTGGATGGAGCCTAAAGGTTGAGAATATTACCTGCAAGTTAAGTAGAAGAGTAATTGCAGGTAAAGATTTGCGGGAGGATGGAGCCAGAAGGCTGAGAATATTACCTGCAAGTCAAGTGAACGAGCAAATGCAGGTATAAATTTGTGGGAGGTGAAGAGCCAGAAGGCTGAGAATATTACCTGCAAGCTAAGAGAAAGGGTAGGTGCAGGTAAAGATTTGCGGGAGGATGGAGCGTGAATGCTGAGAAAGTTACCTGCAAGTTAAGAGAAAGAGTAGATGCAGGTAATATTTGCAGGGAGAGAGTGCGTTTAGGCGTGCCGATGCCCTTTCCTCACCCTCCGTGGCGGCGTGACGCTCACCTCTCCTTGCTCGGCTTAACTACTTAGTATTAGAAAGAAAAGGCTTGTCAACTCCGTAGCTGCGAAGCGGTGCGTATGTCGCAGAGTTTACAAGCCTTTTATTTCTAATACAGTAGTTCCCGCCGAGCAAGGACCTGTCTGAAAACACTTTACGTTGTCGCTGGTCCCTATACAAGCTAATTACACAGCGCATACCTTATCAGATACAGCACCGTTAAATGAACGGGATAATAGGCGTAGAAGATATACTTGAGATTGCCAAGCTTCTTGCCCTGCAATCCACTATAGAATGCCATTAGGATAAATGCTGGGAAAGCATGAGATTCATTTGGCATAAGTGAAATAAAGAGAAATCCTGCAATGAGGTTAACAAGGTCAAATGGACGTAGGAAATAGAAGATGATCACAAGAGCTATTCCATAGCCGCGGTAGTCACAATGAATATATTCTGCTAATAGAATTGC
The DNA here is from genome assembly GCF_900103635.1 of Butyrivibrio sp. INlla18. Lineage (GTDB taxonomy): Bacteria > Bacillota > Clostridia > Lachnospirales > Lachnospiraceae > Butyrivibrio. Next base: position 127,987 of record NZ_FMXK01000005.1, on the reverse strand, counting down.
AGGTGTCATCAAAACTCCAGAAAGTATGTAGAACAAGATAGTTGGAAACTTCTTATCTTCCATCCATTTCTTGATAAATTCAATTCCCCACAGCGTAATAAATGCAATGAATAAAGTCCACATTACGTTACACTGATCTGAGCCTGTGTCAAATGCGTAGTCATAAGGAAGTTCAGATAGAAGAGCAAAACAAAGCAGACTAAGAGCATATCTTAGTCTGCTTTTTGTATGAATGAAACCTTCTACAAGAAGGAAGCAAAAGATGGGGAAGGCAGACCTTCCAATCCATCTGCATGCTTTGTATATAGTTTTGATCTTTTCAAATGTTTCATGGTCAGGAATAAGACCTGCCTGATTAACTGGAATAATGATAGCTGCGCCTATGTGATCGATGAGCATCGTGATACAAGCGATGATCTTTAAAACATTGCCATTAATTTTGCGATAAGGTTTAAGATCTATAGGCATTTGTTTGTCCTCGTATTATTCGAAGATTACTTTATCCCAAGTGTCATCAGGGATAAGAGCAATGTAAGTCTTACCAGTGTTGATCTGAAGCTCTTCACCGTTCTCATCATAGAACTTTGTTACAGCAGTCTCGCTTGACTTAACCCATGTGATATCCTTGGCTACACCATTTGTAAGGTACCAAGCATTCTCACCTGAACCGATACAGTTGTAGATGAGGTAACCGTTTTCATCAAGCTGTGTGAAAGAACATTTCTGAAGGATTACGTTCTTGAATGCAAGAACTTCACCTGAATCTTCATCTTCGTGAGGCTCGCCATACTCTGAGTACTCATACATGCCTGTCTCAGCGTTGTATGTAAGAGTTGAACCATTGTGCTTGAAAGGAAGAGAAACCTTGTTGGCTGTGTATGATCTGTCATACTTCTCATCGAGGTTGATCTCTGTTCCGTAAGGTACGAAGTTGAAGTGTGAACCTTCATTAGCAAACTCATTATAAGTAGCTGAGATATTATACTTCTCAATCTGAGAATTCATATCGCCGCTTAAGATGTACTCTGTAAACTCTCTCTTCTTACCATTGTTTACTCTTGAGAATACTCCTGAAAGATGGTCCTTAGCCCAATCTTTTGCGAAGTAAGCATCGTTGTGGTATGGGCCACCATCGTGGCAAAGAATTGCGTTCCATTCTGAAGCAAGAAGGATGTTTGTAGGACGTGTACTACGAATACTTCCGAGCTGCTCTACATTGTTCCAATCCTTAACGACGCACATAAGTCTTGTGATACGGTCGTTCTTGGTGCTGTTCATAAGTTCGTAAACTACGTCAGCCTGAGCTGTACCATAGTGTGGAAGAGCTGTAAGCTCATTATCTACCATTGCAGCGATAGGACGTTGATCCTGGATATCTTTGCTGATAGGCTCACCAGTAAGTTCACTGAAGTACATGTCATCAGGAAGAACATAAGCTTCATCAGCAGCTGCTTCTTCTGTAGTGCTCTCTGTAGCTGCGTCATTAGCTTCGATCTTTTCATAAGAAACTTCTGACTGAGCGTCATCATTTGTATTACCGTCTGTCTTACCACAAGCTGCTACTGAAAGAATCATAGTCATGCTAAGTATTGCAGCAAGGGCTTTTTTTCCGTGTGTTTTATTGAACATATAAATAATCTCCCTTATAAAATCAAATCAGTAACTATTGTACCAAATATCTATAGAAAAAGCTAATTGCTATATGGATAAAAAATGATAATGATAGATGTTGACAAAACAGTCTATTCATTATAGACTTAAAATAGGTCTAACACAAATAGACCAGAAAGGAAAGAAATGAAAATAGAATTAGGCGAAGTACAGATGAAATTTGCAGAATTAATATGGGAAAATGAACCTATCGGTTCTGGAGAGTTAGTAAGACTATGTTCACAGAATTTTGGGTGGAAGAAATCTACTACTTATACAGTGTTAAAAAAATTGTGTGAAAAAGGTCTATTCCAAAATAATGAGGGGATTGTTTCTTCGTTGATTAGCAAAGATGAATTTTACTCAAAAAAAACAGAAGAGTTTGTGGAGAATACATTTGGGGGTTCACTTCCAGCTTTTTTTGCAGCTTTTACTTCGAAGCAGAAACTTTCTAAGGAAGATATAAAGGCGATAAAGAAAATGATTGATGATGTTGAAAAATAGAATGGGGGGAAAATATGGGGAGGTTATTTACTAGTGTCATTGAGATGAGTATATCGTCTGTTTTCTTGATTCTATTTGTGATAGTAATTAGAAATCTTTTTAACAGAATGTCAAAAAAATTCATGAGTGTATTGTGGCTCTTTGTGGCTATCAAGCTACTTATTCCTGTGTCTTTTGAAGTACCTATAGTATTGCTTCAAAACTTTACTCCTATATCTGACACTGTAATGAGTGAAATTCAACGGGGAAATATGATATTTTCTTCAATGGAGCAAGATTTTCAATCTAATCGTATGATTGCTGAGGAATATAATTGGGAATCTTATGAGCCTGATAATAGTTCCAATGTTGATTCTGGACAACAGAACAATAATGTAGATATATCTGATGCAAGCAGGATAGATGATAAAAAACTGATTATCGAAAAGGCTTTTGAGTGTTTTACTATCATTTGGTTATTAGGTATATTGACTTTTTTTGCATATGATGTGTTTAGTAACGTACAAATCATAAGAAGGGTTAGAGAATCGATTGAGCAAAAAAAATATAGAAATGTGTTTCTTTGCGATAATATTGATACACCCTTTGTTTTTGGGGTGCTAAATCCGAAAATTTATATACCATCAGGAATTGATGAAGAAGTATTAAAAAATGTAATAGCGCATGAGATGGCACATATTAAACGTGCTGATCATATCAGAAAACAGTTAGGATATATTATATTGGCAATACATTGGTTTAATCCACTTGTATGGGTGTCGTATATTCTCTTTTGCAGAGACATAGAATATGCATGCGATGAGAAGGTAGTGAGTAGAATGTCACTTGAGGGTAAAAAATCATACGCGTTATCATTGCTTTTTTGTAGCACCAGGCGGAAAACAGCTATTTATTATCCTATAGCATTTGGGGAAATTGCTGTTAAAAAAAGGATAAAACAAGCATTTAATTACAAAAAAGTGCAAGTATGGATGATAATCTTGTTTTTGTGTACATGTACATTTATTTTTGCACTGTTTTTTACCCATTTTACTAACTCAACTTTTGGAAAAGACAATTCGGGATTATTTGATGTGGTTAGAACAATTTCAAATGAAGGAGTGTATGACGTAGGAAACAGCTTAACGCTAGATGAATCGCAAAGTATATTTGATGTAAACCATTATTATAATGTTTCAACAAAAGTTTATGATGGGAGAGTATTTGTTGAAAAAAACGATGGAATATATGAGTACGATAATAATAGTAACATATTTAAAAAAATAACAGATAAATATTATTCATTGGGAGCTGTTGCTCAGAATGGTTTGTATTTGTGTGAAATAGTATTAAATGATAATAGTTGTAGTTATAATTTGGTATATTTGGATGCAGGAGATTATAGCATTAGTATACTGGACGATGATATTGACTTGTCAAATTCGGAGGGCGTTTCAAATTATTTAGGGATGTATGTTGATGGTGAAAAATTATATATTGAAGGCGCTAGTTGTTGCTTAACATATATAATTCATTCGGATACAAATGTTGAATATGAATCAAAGCAAGCCAATATTAGCAACAATGTTTATCCATTTGCTGCAATATATTCTGCTGGGTTAAATAACGCTGAGTTGATTGAAAGAGACGACTATTTAGTGGGGAATTTAAAGATAACTAAATATGATAATAGCGTTGAAATATATGAAAATGTTAGAGATGTTATGCTGACTCCTTATGGAGCTCTTGCAAGAAAAGGTAAAGAAGATAATGATATCTATTTCATAGATTTTGAATCTAATGCTATGAAACTTGTTTATGATTTAGAAGAACACCAAGGAATTTATGGTGGATATAATACGTACGACCAAGATGGATTTTATGGGATGGTATTTAAAGAAAATAATAAATATGCATTAATTTATTGTTCATGGGAAGGAGAAAGCAAGGAACTGTATGAATATTCTAGCGATGAATTAATCTTAGGAGTAGACGCAAATATGAGTATTGTTGATAAGTGGCTATATTTTTATGATTACAATGATCACAACATGAAAAGAATCAATGTTATGAATGGTAACATTGAAAAAATATAATGCAAAGGAGAAGAAGGTATGAAGAAAGTGATAGCAGCATTGTTGTGTAGTAGTGTGGTTTTTGCATTATTGGTTCCGCACTCGGTGGTTTTTGCAGAGGAAGACGATTCTGAAATGGAAACTGTGGAATTGGATTTGTCTGATTTAGAAGAGATGGGGCCTGATTATGTTGAAGAAAGCAAGTACAGTTTGATTGTTACAACAAGTGGTGGAAACCTTAACGTGAGAGATTGGCCTATTACTGGCAATATTATTGCAACTTTGCCAAATGGAACGATTGTGGATACTCCCTACAAAACAAAAGACAAAGCGCATGTAGATGGATGGATATGGATTGATGTTCCTGTTGAGGGATATGTTTGCATGGATTATTTAAAATATCCCGGCGGTAGATAAAATAATTGCAGACTAAAAATTTCGAATTATACGCACTAAAGGGCCTTTAGATAAGGCCCTTTTTGATTGGAATACAAGATATGGTATACTTAGAAGCATGAGGTGACAAAAATATGAGACTGAAATTTATTGGGGCAGATCATGAAGTTACAGGCAGTTGCCATTTTATTGAGGCATGCGGCAAGAACATTTTAGTTGACTACGGAATGGAGCAGGGCAAAGACTATTTTGAAAACGTTCCTCTTCCAGTGTCAGCGCCAGAAATAGATTATGTTTTCCTGACACATGCTCATGTGGATCACTCGGGAAATCTTCCACTTCTATATGCTAAGGGTTTTAGAGGCAAGATATATGCAACAGAAGCTACAGTAGATCTCTGCGATATCATGCTTAGAGACTGCGCGCATATTCAGATGCAGGAAGCTGAGTGGCGTAACAGAAAGGCCAAAAGAACTAAGGATTTAGATCTTATGGAGCCTTCCTATACCATGGAAGATGCTGAGAAGACCATAAAGAGCTTCATTCCATGTGTGTACAACAAAGAGATAGAAATCTGCGAAGGCGTCAAGATACGCTTTACTGATATAGGACATCTCTTAGGATCAGCCAGCATAGAAGTTTGGCTCACTGAAAAGAATGTCACAAAGAAGATCGTTTTTTCCGGAGATATAGGAAACAAGCATCAGCCACTAATTAGAGATCCTCAGAAGACTCCAGATGCTGACTATGTAGTCATGGAGTCAACCTATGGAGACAGGCTTCATAGCGAGACAAGACCTGATTACATAAAAGAGCTTGCGGAGATCTTAGAGAGAACTTTTAAAAGAGGCGGAAACGTAGTCATTCCTTCTTTTGCAGTAGGAAGAACTCAGGAGATGTTGTACTTTATAAGAAAGATCAAAAAAGATGGCCTTGTAAAGTCACTGCCAAACTTCCCTGTGTTCGTAGATAGTCCCCTTGCTGTTGAAGCAACTGAAATATTCAGAGCAAATCAATCAGACTGCTACGACGAAGAAGCCATGGAGCTTGTTAAGAACCACATAAATCCAATAACTTTCCCAGGACTTAACCTGGCAATTACTACAGAAGAGTCACGAGCTATTAACGAAGATCCAGAGCCAAAGGTCATAATCTCAGCATCAGGTATGTGCGAAGCAGGTAGAATCAGACATCACCTTAAGCACAATCTCTGGAGAGAAGACAGCACCATTCTTTTTGTGGGATATCAGTCAATCGGAACCACAGGACGAGCCATCATAGATGGAGCTGACCAGGTCAAACTCTTTGGAGAGACGATCGACGTCAAGGCAGACATCTGCAAGCTTGACGGACTTTCAGGACATGCTGATAAAAACGGTCTTATAGAGTGGATAGAAGGATTTACTGCCAAGAGACCAAAGAAGGTATTCATCGTTCATGGCGAAGATAGTGTATGTACTTCTTTTGCCGAGTGTCTTAGAAACGAACACGGATACGATACCTACGCGCCATATAGCGGAACAGAAGTTGACCTTATATCAGGAAATATCCTGGTTGAAGGTAAGCCGATTCCTGTTAAGAAGAAAGAATCAACTCTTGTATCTGACGTTTATGCAAGACTTAAGGCGGCAGGTGCAAGACTCATGGGCATCATCGCAAGGAGCGAGGGCATGACCAATAAAGACAAGGCGAAATTCGCCGATCAGATCAATTCACTTTGTGACAAGTGGAGCAAATAAGGGAGGAGCAAACATGAGTAGAGCAGACGAGATCTTTATCGACATGTGTAAAGATATCTTAGAAAATGGAACATCAACAGAAGGGGAGAAAGTAAGACCACACTGGCCTGACGGAACACCAGCTTACACCATCAAGAAATTTGGCGTAGTCAACAGATATGATCTGTCAAAAGAGTTCCCAATCATGACTCTTAGAAAGACTGCCCTTAAGAGCGCAACAGACGAGGTCCTTTGGATATATCAGCAAAAGAGTAATAACATCCATGACCTTCACAGCCACATCTGGGATGAGTGGGCTGACGAGACAGGCTCAATTGGTAAGGCTTATGGTTATCAGATCGGTCAAAAGAGTATCTATAAAGAGGGCGAGTTTGACCAGATGGACAGAGTCATCTATGACCTTAAGAACAACCCATTTAGCAGACGTATCATGACAAATACTTATGTATTTAATGATCTGCATGAGATGAATCTTTATCCTTGCGCATACAGCGTAACTTACAATGTTACACAGAAAAAAGGCGAGGACAGACTTACACTTAACGCAGTATTAAACCAGAGATCACAGGACGTTCTGGCAGCAAACAACTGGAACGTAGTACAGTACGCAGTTCTTGTGCATATGCTTGCACAGGCATGCGATATGAATGTTGGTGAGCTTGTGCATGTAATTGCTGATGCTCACATCTATGACAGACATGTGCCACTTATTAAGGAACTTATTGAGAGAAAGCCTCTTCCAGCACCTAAGTTCCACTTAAATCCAGATGTTAAGGACTTCTACAAGTTCACTCGTGATGACGTTTCACTTGAGGGCTATGAAGTCGCTGGAGAACAGCTTAAAGATATTCCAATAGCCATCTAAGGAGGATTTTATGCAGGCAATCGTAGCAGTAGACAGCAATTGGGCAATTGGTAACAAAGGACAGCTCCTTGTGAGCATTCCTGCTGACCAAAAGAACTTTAGAAATATTACAATGGGTAAGACAATCGTATACGGAAGAAAGACTCTTGAGACCTTCCCAAGACAGGTTGTGCTCCCAGGAAGAGATAATATCATTCTTTCTACAAGAGAAGACTACAAGGTAAAAGACGCAGCTGTTGCTCACAGTAGAGAAGAGCTTCTTCAGCTTGTAGATGATTTTGATACCAATGATGTATTCATCATCGGAGGAGAGAGAGTATACGCAGATTTCCTTGATCTGTGCGATACAGCGATCGTTACAATGATCGACAAGGAATATGAAGCAGATGCGTACTTCCCAAATCTTGATGAGAACCCTGAGTGGGAACTTGTTGATGAGAGCGAAGAGCAGGTATATTTTGATATTACTTACACATACAGAACTTATAAAAGAAAATAAAAAATATTAAGCTTGTTAATATGGAAAGAGTATGAAAATGGCAAGAAAGAAAGCGCTTGTTCTGGTGAACAATACGTCAGGTATGGGGAAAGCAGGAAATGATACATTAGCTATCGTGACTAGGCTTGCTGAAGGCGGTTTCGAGCCCATAATCTATCCCATTATTCCGGGAACTGACCTTACATCAGAAACTATTATAAATGAGTATGATGGAAAAATTGAAAGGCTGGTATGTAGCGGCGGAGATGGTACATTAAATCATGTACTGAACGCAGTTATGGATATGAAAAAGAAGCCTGTTCTAGGTTATATTCCATCAGGAAGTACCAATGATTTTGCAAAGGGCTTGGGAATTCCAAGTGTCCGAAGTAAGGCTCTTGAAATTGCAGTAAATGGAAGGCCATACACCTACGATGTAGGTAAAATGAACGACCACTACTTTAACTATGTGGCGGCGTTTGGAGCTTTCTCAAAGGTAAGCTATGCAACAGATCAGGAACTTAAAAATGTTCTTGGCTACGCTGCTTATGTACTGAGCGCCATGACTGAGATACCACAGAGTTTGGGTTATAGCTGCCACATGAAGATTGAGGCAGATGGCCTCATGGAAGAAGGAGATTATATCTTTGGCGCAGTTAGTAATTCAGCGTCAGTTGCAGGTATGACACTCTTTGCAGATACAGATATCAAGCAGGATGACGGACAGATGGAACTACTGCTCATAAGAGCTCCAAAGAATCTGGCAGAGTTCAATGCTATCATTGCTGCTCTAGCAACCAAAGAGCCAGACAATCCATATCTTACTTATAAGCAGGTAAAAAATGTTAAACTTGTTTCAGATGAAAAGATTGAGTGGACACTAGATGGTGAGTTTGGTGGAGCTTATAAGAAAACTACAATAGAAGTAGTAAATAAAGCAGTATCAATAATGATTAAGTAAAGATTTTAAATTGAATGCTGCTCAACCAGTTTTGATGATCACTTCCTATTTATCATCTTTCCTATAGGATTCTCATGAACCTTCATGGCTCCCTTAGGGCAGAACTCCTGGCAGCAGAAGCATTTGATACATTTACTTCTGTCGATTTCAGGTAAAAGAGCTTCTTTCCCCTTAACCTTCTTGGTAACCATGGTAATGGCGTGAGCTGGGCAAGTTTCATAGCACTTCTTGCAGCCAATACATTCAGAAGGCTTAACTAAAGGCTTTGTTGAGAACAGGAATTTTACAACACTAGCTTTTATAGCGTTAAATGCGCTACCTCCTTCAAAGGTAATACTCTGATGGATGGTAGCTTTTTTATAGTCTGAGATCTTAACATCTGGAAGTAAAGCGCTACCTACAACTTCTACTTCATCTACAGACTTAGGTCCAAGGCCTCTTTCATAGGCTGCCTTCATAGTCTGAACATCATTGATACCAAGGCCTATTATGTCAGCACAGACCATATCAAGGGCATAGGGCTTTTTGGATGCAAGCACAAGGCCGATGTGTCTCTTTTCACCTGCAGTTGGTCCATTGCCCTCCATGCCGTCGATGGCGTCAACTACGTACAAAGCTGGCTTGAAGTATTCATTAAGGTCCACCATAAGATTAGCAAAGGCGTTCTCCTCAGGAAAACGCATGTGGTACTCAGGCTTGGTGGTGCCTGGGATTGTGCCGAACATGTTCTTGACTGCGCAGCTCATACCCATCATGGCGTGGGTCTTGAGCTTGGAGAAATTGATGATAAAGTCTACATCATCAAGCCATGCTGTATAGATAAAGGTCTTGATGCTGACAGCCTCTGGGAATTCGGCATCTTTTATCTCAAAATTTGTGTTAAGTCTTACCTTGCCTGGGAAGGCTTCTTCTAATTCGTAGAGGCCGCAGGTCTTGTACACGTTTCTTACAAATGCAGGAGTGAAAAGACCTCCTGGACTATCGCCGACAATTACGCTAGCGCCAAGTTCCACAATGCGCTCACAGAGTCTTTTTAAAAGTGCTGGGTGAGTAGTGACAGCTTTATCTGGATTCATGGCTGCTACAAGGTTAGCCTTGATGCCGATAGTCATGCCTTCTTTGACAAAGTCAAGACCGCCAATTGCGTCAATGACGTTATCAAGGGCTTTATTTATTTCGAGCTGTTCGTAGGAACTGCATTTTTCTACTGAAACTGGATCAAACATAGGAATCTCCTAGACTATGATTTCGGTGGTAGTTTAACATATTTTCAATAAGATGTACAATTAACTGTATACTATAAACATGAAGAAAATAGGGTATGATATGCCATTTACATACGAAGTAGTACAGCACAAAAAAGATAATCATTATTTTATACAGATCACAGGCTTTGAAGGCGAAGTAAGAGACCTGGTGATCCCTGCAGAAATAGATGGAAAAAGCGTTGAAGCAATTGGAAATCACGCCTTTTCTGGAAGAGATGATATTAGGATAGTTCAGATTCCGGAGACAGTGAAGACTCTTTACGGTTTTTCTTTTCACAATTGCAGAAATCTCTACAAGATATCACTATATGACAGCATTGATGACTATTATGACGGCGTTTGTAGGCAGTGTGACAGCTTGACTGACATAGATATTACTATCAAAAGAGACTGGTACGAAGTTATCAGGAATTTCCTTGCGGACAACGACAAGACCTTGAGATTTACTATTCATAGGCAGGAGGAGACGTCACAGCTAACTTTTCCTGAATACGTCTATGATTTTGCAGATAATACCATGGCAAGGACAATACAGTTTTCTATCAGCGGCTCAGGTTATGCCTACAGAGAATGCGTAGATAGGCGTAAAATAAATTATAGAGAGTATGACAAGCTCTTTGAAAAAGCTCTGATAGACGGAAATGAGATTTCTGAGGACATAGCTGTGGGAAGGCTCATCTATCCTCATGAACTTGATGACTCTTTTAGAATCATGTATGAAGACTATGCTAGAGCCAATATGAAGGATATCTTAGAAAGGCTTGTGCAGAGGGCTTCTGAAGAGATCGACACAACAGATGTCATAAGGGCGCTTAATCAGTATGGCAAAGACCTAGTGTCAGACGAAGCTATGGAGCATGCACTTAAGATTGCCACAAGCAAAGGACTAACTCTTGTAAGCGCAGCTCTTATGGATAGGAAAAAAGATAATAGCAGCTCATTGGAATTTAAATGGTGAAGGAAAATGGCAAATATTATTGATTATGTTAATTGGCGTGGTGATATCTCTTTTGACGAAAGACCTATGAATGAAATTGACGTTATGGTCCTTTGTCACCTTGGTTATGCAGATATGACGCCGGCTTTTACAGGACTTAGAGCCAAAAGAGAGCGAACTATCAAAGAGATATGGGATGAACTTGGAGAAAATGTGAAGTTCAGGCTCATAACTTCCGGAAGGAATGACAGAAGACTTTTAGAGCAGTGCGCAAAGTCCAAGAGATTTGGTTCTGTCCTTATCTCAAACTATGTGGACGAGACCAGCGTCATAGAAAATATGCAGTTTGCGGCATTGACCTACCACGTTTCTGACAAAGAGGCTGTTGTAGTCTTTAGGGGAACTGACGACACCATCGTAGGCTGGAAGGAAGACTTTATGATCAGTTATACCAAAGTTCCTGCCCAGGAAAAGGCCTACAGTTATCTGAAAAGAACTTTGGCTAGGAATGAAAAGTGTCATGTGGCCGGTCACTCTAAAGGCGCGAATCTGGCTCTTTTTGCGGTAGCACATCTTGAAAAAGAAGAACTTGATAAGGTTGCAAAGGTTTATCTAAATGATGGACCTGGTTTTTGCAATGAAGTTCTTGATACAGAGCTTGTCAGTAAGATTGATCATAAATGCGTGAGGATTACCCCTGAATTCTGCATTGTAGGTGGGATTTTTGAACCTAAGATAACAGAGAACTACATAGTTAAGAGTAGTGGCACGCAGATGATGCAGCATAGTCTCTTAACCTGGCAGGTTAGTGGTGATGGACTGGTGACGACTACTGAGCATGATTCAGCCAGTGAGCAGATAAATACTCTTTTTGATAAATTCATTGAAAAGATGGATGATCTAAAGGACAGGCAGGCATTTGTCAATTCTATCTTTGATACCATGGGTGAAAATGGCGCTGTCACTGTAGAGGAGTTTACCAAGGAAGGCCCTAAGGCCTTTGAGAATCTTATTTTTACTGTACTTGGTGACAATGCGGAGGGTCTAAATCCTCTAAAGAGCGTTAAGGACAACGTGGTTTCAGATATCAAGAATTCCTCTATTGGAAAGGTTATGGAGGAAAAGAAGGATAAGCAAAAAATATACAGGATCCTGTTCTGTGTGGGCTTTGCGGCACTATGCTTTTTGATTCCAGATTCCCTTATTAAGACAGCCTTTGCGGTAACTATATTTGTGCTGGTTGCTTATCAGTCCTATCTGACAATTTATCATTTGATAAAGGCTAAATGGGATTTTAGTAAAGAAAGGCTCAGAGTAAACGTCAGCATAGTTCTGATCGTTGCTTATGTGGTGCTGATAGTTAAGGATGATGCGCTATTTCTTTTTGCCAGCATCTTATTTGGAGTCATATTCCTTGTGAGCGCTTATCAGTGCTTTATCAACATCAAGGCTAGCTGGGATGACAAGCTAAGAGTTGTAAGATACTCATTTCAGGGAATCCTTTTGACTTTGTATGGAGGCTACCTCATGATAGGACCTGAGGTTGGGCTTGATTGGTACACACTAAGCTGTGGAATATTCGTACTACTTGATGCAATCTTTGAACTGATACACCTACTTAGGATCAGAAAGAAATAAATATGCCAATGCAATAATAAATAAATAACAGCTATGGAGGGCAGAATGAAAAAAGCGAAGATTTGGGAAGAATGGGTAGTTATTCCAACATATGAGGTTGGGGCGCCTGACAAGAACCCTATGTTTCTGGAAAAGAGAGTATACCAGGGAAGTTCAGGCAAGATCTATCCATATCCATCAACTAACGAGATAAGCACAGAAAAGACAGACAAGAACTGGAAGGCTGTCTATCTTGAAAATGACTACATAAAGGTCATGATCCTTCCGGAGCTTGGAGGCAGGATTCAGAGAGCCTACGACAAAACCAATGACTATGACTTTGTATACTATAACCATGTAATTAAGCCAGCGCTGGTGGGACTTACAGGTCCATGGATCTCAGGAGGTATCGAGTTTAACTGGCCTCAGCACCATCGTCCAACAACCTATATGCCAGTTCGCTATTCCATCAAGGAAAATAAGGACGGTAGCGTAACGCTCCTTACTGGCGATGTGGACCAGATGTATGGAACCAAGGAAATGACTAAGTTTACCTTGTATCCAGATAAGGCTTATATCGAGATCACGGGCCAGCTCTATAATAAGACCCCACTTCCACAGACATTCCTGTGGTGGGCTAATCCTGCTGTTGCAGTTAATGACCACACTCAGTCTATTTTCCCACCTGATGTTCATAACGTGTATGACCACGGTAAAAGAGCTGTTTCAAGATTTCCAATTGCAACTGGAGAGTACTACAAGCACGACTACAGCGAAGGTGTAGATATCTCTAGATACAAGAACATTCCTGTTCCAACTTCCTACATGGCTGAGAAGTCTGATTATAACTTCGTTGGCGGCTATGATTACAAGAAGGAAGCAGGACTTCTCCACGTGGCAGATCATCACGTATCTCCTGGTAAGAAGCAGTGGACCTGGGGATGCGGCGACTTTGGAAAAGCCTGGGATAGAAATCTTACAGATGAAGATGGCCCATATATCGAGCTTATGACTGGTATGTACTGTGACAACCAGCCTGATTTCTCATGGCTTAAGCCTTTTGAAGAAAAGGTCTTCAAGCAGTATTTCATGCCTTACAAGAAAGTAGGACAGGTCAAGAATGCCAGCATTCACGCAGCTCTCAACATGGAGCTTAGAGAGGGCGGCAAGCTGTACCTTTGCGTATATGGCACAAGTCCTAGAGAAAGCGCTAGAGTAGCTGTTTACTATGATGGAAAAGAAATTTACTCAGAAGAAACCAAGCTTTCACCAGTTGATATCTACGAAAAGACAATATCTCTTAAGAAGCTTATTTCTGGAGATATAGATCAGTACAAGCTTAAGGTGAGTGTCTTTGATGGTTACAAAGAGCTTGTATCCTACGAGCCAAAGGATCAGGGAATTCCTAAGGTGGCTGAGCCGGCTAAGGCAGCTCTTTTACCAGAAGAGATCAAGACTAATGAAGAGCTCTACCTTACGGGACAGCATATTGAGCAGTACAGGCATGCAACCTTCCTTCCTGATGACTACTATCTTGAGGGGCTTAAGAGAGATGAGGGTGATACAAGGCTTAATAATGCTTATGGCCTTTTGATGTTTAGAAGAGGCAGATTTGAGATAGCAGAGAAGTACTTTAAAAAAGCTCTTGAAAGACTTACTGTCATGCATCCAAATCCTTATGACAGCGAGCCATATTACAACTTGGGACTAGCTCTTTTCTATCAGGAAAAGTATGACGAAGCCTACGAGGCATTTTATAAGGCAACTTGGGTAAATGAGCTTCAGGAGATGGGCTATTACTATCTTGCAGCAATTGATGCCAGAAGAGGTGAATACGAGGAAGCTATTGAGCATGTGGAGAGAGCTCTTGTTAAGAATGCGCACAATATCAAGGCAAGGGGCCTTAAGACAGTTCTTTTACTCAAACTTGAAAGAGAAAAGGATGCCATGAATATGGTGAAGGAAAACCTTGAGCTTGATGAGTTTGATTATTTATCAAGATATATCAGCATCCAGTTCCACAAGGGAAGAAACAGGGAGGATGCTTGGCTTGATTACATGTCCTTTATCAGAAGTAACCATGAGATCTGCCTCCAGGTTGCAAGAGACTTTATGGAGTGGGGCATGTACTCAGAGGCTTCAGGAGCAACCGGTGTAATGGGCGAGGAAGATCATCATCCTATGCTTCGCTATTATAGAGGCGCCTGCGATATCAGAACTTACCACTACATGGATGAGCCTCTTCGCCAGTTTGAGACTGCGCAGAACATGCCATCAGATTATTGCTTCCCTAATAAGCTTGAGGATATAGCGGTCTTGAAGACGGCTATTAAGGTGTCCAAGAATCCTTCTAAGGCTTGCTACTACCTTGGATGCCTGTATTACGACAAGCTCCAGTATGACCTTGCTATTAAATATTGGGAGAAGTCACTAGCTCTTGATGACACATTCCCAACTGTTTGCAGGAACCTTGCTATTGCTTATTACAACAAGCGTGATGACAAGAATAGGGCAAAAGAGCTGATGGAGAAAGCCTTTAACCTTGATAAGACAGACGCTAGAGTATTCCTTGAACTTGACCAGCTCTATCAAAAGCTTAATGTTCCACTTGGAGAGAGACTAACTAAGTTTGAAGAAAACATCGGACTTATCGAAAAGCGTGATGATCTCTATGTTGAGTATGTGACACTTCTTAATAACCTTGGCATGCACGACGATGCTCTTGCAAGGATTAAGAGTCACCTCTTTAGAACCTGGGAAGGAGCTGAGGGCAAGATCACAACTCAGTTTAAGGTTAGCCTCGTTGAGCAGGCGAAAGCTCTTTTGGCAAAGGAAGATCCAAAGTCTGTTAAGGAAGCGGTTAAGCTCTTAAAAGAAGCTGTGAGCTATCCTGAAAACCTTGGTGAGGGAAGACTTGAAGGAACCAAGGATAACCATGTTTACTATCATCTTGGACTTGCCTATGAGAAGCTTGGTGATGAAGAAAAAGCTAGAGAGAACTACGAAAAGGCAACTCTTGGTGCTATGGAAGTTGCAGGTATGATGTACTATTACGACCAGCCAGCAGACATGATCTTGTATAAGGGACGAGCATTTGAAAAGCTTGGAGATATCAAGGAAGCAAACTCCAGATTCTATAAGCTTCTTGACTATGGGCAGCAGCATCTTGATGACAAGTTCAAGATGGACTATTTTGCAGTTTCAATGCCTGATATGTCTGTCTTTGACGCAGATATGGACCTCAAGAACAAGGCACATTGCTATTATCTTATGGGACTTGGAAGCCTTGGAATTGGGGATAAGGACAAGGCTAAGGAGTACTTTGGAAAGGTGCTCATTATGGAAAACACACATCAGAATGCCGGAATATATCTAAAGGAGTGCTAGCAGTGTTTGCCTTTTGGATTGTATAATAGGAATATCTATCACAAGTGAGAGGTTGGTATGGCAAGTAGCAGGAGATTAGAGCTTGAGGCAGCAGGTAGAGAAGTCCTAAATGCTTCAAGAACAGAACTTTATATTGCTATGCGTTTCATGGGAGCGGCTCTTTCTAGCCTTTCCTATGAGATGGACCTTTCTACTACCAGCGTAGGTACAGATGCTGTTAATATCAGATTTAATCCATCCTTTGTCTGCAAGCTCTTTTTGGAAGAGCCAGGTAAGCTTAACAGGACTTATCTTCATATGATCCTGCATTGCATCTTCAGACATATGTATACTTCTGCTAGGTACGAGAATGTGCGTATTTACGACCTTTGCGCTGATATAGTTGTTGAGTCGATCCTTGATGGAATGGACTATCAGTGCATTTACAGGGTGTCATCGGATTATAGGGACAGATGGTATTCTCTTTTGGAAAAAGAGCTTAAGGTCTTAACGGTAGAAAAACTCTACAAGTACTTTAAGGACAATGAGGATACTATAGATATATTCGAGATTGAAAAGCTTGAGAGGGAATTTAAGCTTGATGATCACGGCTTTTGGCAAAGGCTTCCAGAGGAACCTCCAGAGGATGATTCTCAGGATGAGCAAAAGAAGCACATAAATCCTATTATCCTCAAGCAGATCCAGGACAAGGAAAAGGACTGGGATAAGGAAGCTAAGAGGCTACAGACTGAGATTGAGACTATAGGCAAGAACGCCAGCGATAGACTTGGAAAATTATCATGGATACTGAAGTTCCACAATACATCTAGAACTGACTACAGAGAGTTCTTGCAGAGGTTCATGGTCATAAGAGAAGAGGGCGGAATAGATATGGACACCTTTGACTATGGTATGTACGCCTTTGGCCTTGATCACTACGGGAATATGCCTCTAATTGAAGAGAATGAATTTAGGGAAGTTAAAAAGATTCAGGAACTTGTTATAGCAATTGACACTTCCGCTTCCTGCAAGGATGAGCTTGTTCAGAAGTTCTTAAATGAGACGGCTTCCATATTGCTAGATAAGGGCAATTTCTTTCAGCGGATCAGAATTCATGTGCTCCAGTGCGACGATCAGTTGCAACGGGATGACGTTATAAATTCTGTAGAAGATATGAAGCGCTACTCAGAGGGAATCCACGTAGAAGGTGGCTATGGAACTGACTTTAGACCTGTATTTGAGAAGGTTGAGAGTTTAAGAGCAGCAGGGGATATTGGAAATCTCAAGGGCCTTATCTATTTTACAGATGGCTACGGCGTCTATCCCGACAAGCCTACGGATTATGATACAGCATTTCTTTTCCCAGAGGATGGGGATTATAATGATGAGAAGGTGCCTGCCTGGGCGCTGAAGCTCTATGTATGATACAGATGGAGAATTAATTGCAAGCTATGAATATCAATGAAGCCAAAAATGAGGTAAAAAACGCCGTTAAGGCATATCTTTTGAAGGATGAAGCAGGTCAGTACGAGATTCCTGTTGAAAAGCAAAGACCAATACTTCTCATGGGACCTCCCGGAATCGGTAAGACAGCCGTAATGGAGCAGATTGCCCACGAGCTTGGAATTGGACTTGTGTCCTATACTATAACCCATCATACAAGGCAGAGTGCTATTGGTCTTCCCAAGATTTCCGAAAAGACCTATGGAGGAAAAGAGTACTCTGTTACTGAATATACCATGAGTGAGATCATAGGTGCTGTTTACGAGCAGATCGAAAAATCTAAGGTAAAAGAGGGAATTCTTTTCCTTGATGAGATCAATTGCGTATCCGAGACTCTTGCGCCAACTATGCTGCAGTTCCTTCAGTACAAGACTTTTGGTAGCCACAAGCTTCCTGAAGGCTACATCATCGTAACAGCTGGAAATCCTCCACAGTACAATAAGTCTGTAAGGGATTTTGATATTGTAACTTTAGATAGAGTGCGCCAGATCAATATCGATGAGGACTTTGATGCCTGGAAGGAATATGCCTACAAGGCAGGTGTTCACGGCTCAATCCTTTCATATCTTGAGATCAAAAAAGACAACTTCTATAGCATAAAGACTGATGTAAATGGAAGAAGCTTTGTGACAGCAAGAGGCTGGGAGGATCTTTCAAGGATCATCAAGGTTAATGAAAAGCTTGGCATCGAGGTTAATGAGAATCTCACAAGCCAGTACCTTCAAAACGCAGAGATAGCAAGAGATTTTGCTGATTACTATGAGCTGTATCGCAGGTACAATGAGCTTTACAAGATTCCTGATATCTTGGAAGGAAGATTCCCAGAAAATAAAGAAGCGCTAAGAAATGGCTCTTTTGATGAAAAACTCAGTATCCTTGGGCTTCTGACAGATAAGCTAATGGATGAGTTTAGAGATTATGCGAAGGATCAGGCTGTTCAGAAAATCTTATTCGAGAAGATAAAGGAAATGGCTTCTGGAAGTGCTGGTGATGCGAATTTTGGTGCTGCTGCAAAAGAGATGGAAAGTACCCTTGATTCAGAAGTGGCGGCGGGCATGATCAGTAGAGATGATGAGAAGGTAAAACGCCTTGCGATTGGGTTTATTAGGGAGCTTGATGGCACAGATGTGGCCTATGCCAAGAAGTGGTTCACTGAAAGGGAAGATGCCCGTCAGGCTAGAATCAAGGCTACAGATTCTCATCTGACACATAGCTTTGAATTTGTTGAACAGACCTTTGGAGACCCAGAGTCTCTTACTGGTAGCCAGGAGATGGTAATCTTTATTACAGAGCTTTCTAATGCCTATTACAGCCTTAAATTTGTTAAGGATACAGGTAATGAAGCTTATTACAATTATAATAAGCTCCTACTTCTAAATGATAGAAAGCAGGAGCTTAGAAATCTTGTATATGAGCTTACTTGATAGATCTTATTTCTTTTTCTCGTACTTTGTTCCGGCAACTTCGCCGCGAACATTGTACTTGGCAAATTGATTTGAAAAGAACCCTTGATAGTTCTTTTCCCTAACATCCACGCGGCCTTCAGCCACGTCTTTTACGAACATATCCATGCTGTATTTCATGTTGTACATGGATTCAGCCATTTTCTTCATGATGACGAAGGTGTCGTGATGATTACTCTTAATGTATTCGTCGATATCTGCAAGAGTAATCCTCATGACCGCCATGTCATTGAATGCCACAACAGTGTATATTGCTGGCTTCTGGGTTAAAAGACCCATCTCTCCAAAATAATCGTCTTTTGAAAGGATACCAAGAATGGCCTCCTTATCTGTACCATAACCTGTGTATATTTCTGCATTTCCACTTATTATCTTGTACATGTCCATATTTACTTCGCCTTCGCGGATTATGACAGTACCTTCGGGTATTTTCATCAGCATGTTTTCGCCCTCGTATTGAAAAAACGATAGTTTATATTCTATATTATAACATTAAATATTAATGATTTCCCTTTCTGTAATTTGAAGGTGATTTGCCAAAGTGACGCTTGAACGCCTTGGAGAAGGTGAAGGTGTCGCTATAACCTACGCCCTCAGCTATTTGATTGATACTGAGAGATTCATTGGTCATGAGTTTAACTGCCATTTTCATACGGTAGGTTAGAAGGTATTCCTGAAGGGAATAACCAGTGGCTTCCTTGAAAAGACGGGTAAGATAGCTTCTGTTAAGACCAAGAGACAGTGCGATCTGGTCTATTTTTACAGGTTCAGAGTACTTGAGTCTTATGTAAGAAATAACATTTTTGACATATAGAAGAGAATTGCTGACGCTTCTGTCTTCACGAGAAGCTGAGTTCTCAATCATGTAATCGCAGATCTTGTAAAGGGTTCCGATGCAGTAATACTGACGTTTGTAATGCTTCATCATATCCATCGCAAGATCTTCTATTTTCTTGGCTGAAGATGTTTCTAGCGGCGTATATACCGGGTGATCTGGTGAAAGACCTGCTTCCTTCAGGATTTGAGGAATCTTAGGGCCGCCTATGTGAAACCAAATATACTCCCAAGGATCATTTTCATCTGCCTGATAGAAGGCACGAGTGTTATCAGGGATAAGGAAAATCTGGTGCTCCCTGACGTCGTACTGCCTGTTGTTTATCCTGAGAATCCCCTTGCCTTTTAGGATGATGTGCAGTATTACTCTGTTTTTGACGAAATTTTCATAGGAATAAAGAGGCTCGCATTTATACCTGCCAACCTCGTACAGATAGAAATCATCAGAATCTTCATAGTTAACGAATTTACAGAAATCACACCCCACAAGTCCCTGTACTGCCATATTCATAACCTCCATATTTCCCCAACACAAATAGTATATAACATATGTCGCATTTTGACATTTATAAATCAAAAATTACCATTCTGAGGCTTTGATACATTCAGCTATACTAGTATTACCTTATTCCGATTACAAATCGAACAATTTAACATTTGAAGGGTTTTACGAATGAACATTATTTGGCACAGCAAATCTAAACAGTATCATTTGTATAACGACAAGATCAGTTACATCTTGGGAGTTTCTCCTGTGGGAGAGCTGGAGGGTATCTACTTTGGGAAAAAAGTCCATGATAAAGAGGACTTCTCCTATGTGGAATATCGCTATATGCTTCCAAATGTCGCGGTAGATCCTGATACAGAGAGTTATTCCTGCGAGCTTAATAGACAGGAATATCCATCCTTTGGCACTACCGACTTTGGGACAGAGGCTTTTGATATAGAACTTCCAAATGGCTCAAGAGTCAGCTCTTTTACCTATAAGGAACACAGGATATACAAGGGTAAGGAGTCTCTGAAGGGACTTCCAGCAACTTATGCTTCTGAAGATGAGGCTATGACATTAGAGGTTACTTTGGAAGATGAAGTTGCTAGGATGATGCTGATATTGACTTATACGATCTTTGACAGATATCCGGTTGTCACAAGGCATGCGACTTTTATAAACAACGCATCTGATGTGACTAAGCTTAGAAAAGCGCTGAGCGTTTGTTTGGATCTTCCGGATCAGGGTTACCAGTGGATGCAGTTTTCTGGAGCATGGGCAAGGGAGAGGATTCCTCAGATAAAAGATCTTTCATCTGGCTCTGTCTTGATCGAAAGCAAAAGAGGCGTTTCTAGCGCAAATCAAAATCCTTTTGTGATCCTTAAAAGACTTGAAACAGATGAGTTTAACGGTGAGGCAATCGGTTTTTCTTTTGTCTACAGTGGGAACTTTGTGGCTCAGGCTGAATGCGATACCTTCGGACGAACCAGAATGCTTATGGGAATAAACCCTGACAGATTCACATGGCCGCTAGAAAAAGGAGAGAGATTTGAGACTCCTGAAGTTGTTATAGCCATGACGGATAGAGGTCTTAATGATCTGAGCCAGACTTATCACAGGCTTTACAACAATAATCTGGTCCGTGGTAAGTGGAAGAATCAGCCAAGACCTATTCTAATTAATAACTGGGAAGCGACATTCATGGATTTCACTGAAGAGAGGATCCTTAGCATAGCAGAAAAGGCTAAAAAAGCAGGGGTTGAGCTCTTTGTTCTTGATGATGGATGGTTTGGTGAAAGAAATGATGACTTCGCTGGACTTGGAGACTGGATAGAAAATCCTGAAAAGCTCCCTCAGGGAATGAAGGGGCTGGCTAGGAAAATGAACGCCATGGGGCTGAAATTTGGATTCTGGATCGAGCCAGAGATGGTTAATCCTGATAGTAACCTTTTTAGGCGTCATCCTGACTGGGCTTTGTCAACACCTGGAAGAAAGGCATCTCTTGGAAGACATCAGATGGTGCTGGATTATTCACGGGAAGAGGTAGTGGATTATATTTATGGAATGCTAAAGAAGGTTATAGCAGATGCTCCTATCAGCTACATCAAGTGGGATATGAACCGCTCTCTTACTGAGGTTTACAGCACAGCACTTCCTCCAGAACAGCAGGGAATGGTCTATCACAAGTATGTGCTTGGAGTATACAGCTTGTATGAGAGGCTTAGACAAGACTATCCTGATATCCTTTTTGAATCCTGTTCATCAGGTGGAAACAGGTTTGATGCAGGAATGTTGTATTACGCACCACAGGCCTGGTGTTCGGATAATACTGATTCCATAGACCGTGTGCGCATTCAGTATGGAACATCCTATGGCTATCCTATATCTTCTATAGGAGCGCATGTGTCGGCAGTTCCAAATCAGCAGACTGGAAGAAATGTACCGATCAGTACAAGGGCAAACGTGGCGTACTTTGGAACCTTCGGTTATGAGCTTGATCTTAACCACATAACAGATGAGGAATTTGAGGAAGTCAAGGAGCAGATCGCCTTTATGAAGGCTAACAGAGAACTCTTGCAGTTTGGAAGATTCTACAGATTAAGATCTCCCTTTGAGAAGGATCAGGCAGCATGGATAGTGGTTTCTGAAGATGGCAAAAGAGCTATTTTCGGATTGTACTGTATGAAGTCAAACGTGAACATGCTTCCTGGATTTTTGAAGCTTGCAGGATTGAAGGATGATCTTTTGTATAAGCTTGGAGAGGGTGAGTACTATGGCGATGAGCTTATGAATCTCGGCGTTCCTATTGGAAAGCTTGGCTCTGGCGGTCTTACAACCGGACAGGATTTTATATCCTATGTAGAGCTTTTAGAGGCTGATTAAAGTAATATCACAAAATGACATCAATACTACACGAAATACCATACCCAAACCGACGGAGATTGATTAGTATAAGATAGTAATCATGATCGGAATGGGGAAAAGGCAAAAATACTATATTTAGTGAATTGGAGGTTATGTTTATGAAAAAGAGATTTAGATTTTGTTCTATGGTCATGGGTGCAATCATGGCAGCATCTATCGTTGGATGCGGAAGCACAGCACCTGCAGAAACTGCTCCTGCTACAGATGAAGCACCAGCAGCTGAAACACCTGCAGCTGAGGAACAGCCTACAAGTATTGGCAGCAGTGTTGAAGGAGAACTTTCAGTAACTATATGGGATGAAGGCCAGAGACCTGGCTTGCAGCAGATTGTTGATGAGTGGAGCAAGGAGTCAGGTGTTAAGGCAACAATTCAGGTTGTTGACTGGAATAACTACTGGACACTTCTTGAAGCTGGTGCAACAGGCGGAGAACTTCCTGATGTATTCTGGATGCATTCAAATGTAGCTCAGAAGTACATGGAAAATGATCAGCTCCTTGATCTTACAGATAGAATCGCTTCAAGCGACAAGATCGATCTTGGAAATTATTACGAAGGTATCGTTAATCTTTATCAGTCTGATGGAAAACAGTACGCTGTTCCTAAGGATATTGATACTATAGCTCTTTGGTACAACAAGACTATCTTTGATGAGATGGGTGTTGCTTATCCTGATGATACATGGACATGGGAGCATTTTGCTGAGGCTGCAGCACAGCTTACAAATGATCAGCATTGGGGATTTGCTCTTGCTCCAGGTAACAACCAGGAAGGTTACTACAACACAATCTATTCAATGGGCGGATATGTTATCAGCGATGACAAGAAGAAATCTGGAATGGATGACCCTAACTCAATCAAGGCTGTTAAGCTCTTTACAGATATGATCGCAGCAGGCTCTTGCCCTGATCTTGCTACTGTTTCTGAGACAGCTCCAAATGAACTTCTTAACGCTGGAAAGACAGCTATGTGCATCAGTGGATCATGGATGCTTGCTGGTTATCGTGACAATGAGTATACATCAGCAAACTGCGATGTAGCAGTACTTCCATACACAAGCTCACCTTCAGATAGAGTTTCTATCTACAACGGACTTGGATGGGCTGCAGCAGCCAACACCAAGAATCCAGATGCAGCTTGGAGCCTTATCGAGTACCTTTGCTCAAAGGAAGGCCAGCTCAAGCAGGCAGAACTTGGTGTAACAATGTCAGCTTACAAGGGAACATCAGATGCATGGGTTAACAGCGTTGATTGCTTCGACCTCAACGGACATATGAAGATGCTTGATGCTAAGCTTGTATTCAGACCATATTCAAGAGATACCACAGTTTGGGAAGACATGATGATCGAAAAGCTTCAGGATGCATGGACAGGCGACAGACCTGTAGAAGATGTATGTAAGGATATCGCTGCAGAAATGAATGAAGCACTGGCTGAGGAATAATTGACAGGAGAAACTCGTGAAGAAGATATCGGCAAGACAAAAAAGTGAATTTATTTGGGGATGGCTATTTATTCTTCCAACAATGCTGGGGCTTATTGTGCTAAATATCTATCCGATGATAGACACAGTAAGGCAGAGTTTTTATAAGACTGGTGATTTTGGCAAAGGCAATGTCTTTGTCGGACTCAAGAATTATGAGAAAGTCCTCGGAGACTCTGAAGTTTGGCAGGCTCTTTGGAATACAGTTAAATATGCTATTGTGGAAGTTCCTTTTTCAGTGGTAATCGCTCTCCTTTTAGCTGTTCTTTTGAACAAAAAACTTAAGGGCAGAGATGTATTTAGAACCATCTTCTTCCTTCCCATGGTTGTCGCACCCGCAGCGATAGCCATGGTTTGGAAGTGGCTCTACAATTCAAATTTTGGACTGATAAACAATGTCTTCCACATAAAGGTCAACTGGATATCTAGTCCTAGCCTTGCTATTTATTCGATAGCAGTTATTGGTATCTGGTCAATGCTTGGTTATAACATGGTTCTTTTCCTGGCTGGACTTCAGGAAGTGCCTAGAGACTTTTATGAGGCAGCAGCAATTGACGGAGCTAATGGATGGGATCAGTTGATACATATTACTGTACCGCTGATATCTCCAACGATCTTCTTTGTAATCGTTACCAGGATCATAGGGGCCATGCAGGTTTTTGACCTTATTTATATGATGATCGACCTCAATAACCCAGCATGGAAGAAAACTGAATCCTTAGTATTCCTGTTCTACAAGTATTCTTTTGAACAGAGTAAAAAAGGTTATGGAGCTACTGTTGTAGTAGTTCTGTTAATAGTAATCATGATACTTACTGGAATTCAGCTGATCGGACAGAAGAAGTGGGTTCACTATAGCTAATGGGAGTACGGGTGTGAAATCTAAAAATATAATTAGCAATACAATCATTTACATAATACTTATACTGGTTTCGATAACCATGCTGGTTCCATTTTTGTGGATGTTCTTGACTGCCTTCAAGTCGGTTTCGGAGACAACTCAGGTTGATCCATTCGTTATCATTCCTAAGGTTTGGAAGGTGGAGAACTTTTCCAATGTTATCAAGGCAATGGACTTTGTAAGGCTCTACGCTAATACGATCATGATGGTGGCACTTCGTATCCTATGTGCTATTATCACATCAACTCTTAGTGGATATGCCTTTGCAAGACTTGAGTTTAAGGGAAAAAACCTAATGTTTGCGCTGGTTCTTTTGCAGATGATGATACCAGTTCAGATCTTCATTATTCCTCAGTATGTAATGGTCAGCAATCTGCATATGACGAATAGTGTTTTAGGACTTTTGTTCCCAGGTGTCGTATCTGCTTTTGGAGCTTTCCTGATGAGGCAGGCATACATGCAGCTTCCAAGGGACTTAGAAGAAGCAGCCCGTCTTGATGGTTGCAGTATACCTCAGACTTTTTACTTCATCATGGCACCCCTTGCCAAGTCTTCTATGATTGCTCTTGGCATCTTTACCGCAGTGTTTGCATACAAAGACCTTATGTGGCCTATGATCGTATGTCCTGATAATCGTGCCACAACCCTTGCAAGTGCTCTTGCCAAGATGAACGGACAGTATTCACAGAAGTATCCGGAACTTATGATGGCAGCGCTAATTTCTTGCGTACCTATGATCATTATCTACATAATATTCCAAAAGCAATTCATCGAGGGTATCGCAACCTCAGGTGGTAAGCTGTAAATGGTAGAAGTTAAATAAAAAAATAAAGTATAAAGCTTGTCCTCATCCCGTTTAGGTCTGAAATACGGGATGAGGATTTTTGACTATTAGAATATGTGGATTATAAATATCGGGCATAAAGATGATAAGATAAAAGGTTTGACAATTAAAAATTGTAATGGTAGCATAAAACCCGTTGAAAATATTGTTAGTAGGGCGGAAGTAATTCTGCCACGGTACGGAAATCCATAATCCTAGCGGGTTATGGATTTTTTTGTTTTAATAATATGTTTTAGTGAGGTCAGTTATGCAAAACGATTTATTTGAAAAAGAAGCTATTCCAAAGGCCTATATGAAAATGGCACTTCCTGTAGTGATGGGAATGGTTGTGACCCTTGTTTATAACCTTGTGGACACCTATTTCATTGCCCTTACAGGAAATACTAATTTAATTGCAGGAATATCACTATGTGCGCCGCTTTTCACACTTCTTTTGGCAATAGGAGATATATTTGGTATCGGCGGAAGCTCAGTTATATCTAGAATTCTTGGAGCTCACGATACAGATGATGCTAGAAAGAAGAGCGTTCTGTGCTTTTATAGTGCGATCATTACAGGTTTAGTATTTACAGTAATCATGCTTGCATTTAAAAAGCAGATACTTATGGTCTTAGGCTCTACTGCTCAGACTTATACATATGCTGATCAGTACTATTCATGGCTTATACTTGGATCAACCTTTGTTATCTTTTCACTTGTTCCATCTAACCTGTTAAGGGCAGAGGGAATGTCGCTGCAGTCCATGATTGGTTCCATCGTTGGAACAGTTGTAAACATGATCCTTGATCCAATATTTATCTTTGGACTTGGCCTTGGGGCAGCAGGTGCAGCTATTGCGACGGTTATCGGATATATTGTGACCTGTGTTTTCTTTGTAGTAATTATTGTTAAAAAGAGTAATGTGCTCTCCATGGACTTTAGGATGTTTAGTCTTGATGCTGCATCCTTTGGAAGTATCCTTGCTATCGGACTTCCTTCAAGTATCACAAACCTCATGCAGACAGTTGGTATCACGCTTACTAATAGATTCCTTCAGCCATATGGTGATGACAATATAGCTATCATGGGAATTGTGCTCAAGATCGTTAATATAGCTCTTCTGGTGATCGTAGGTCTTGCCTTTGGCGGACAGCCACTTATTGGCTACAACTACGGCGCTGGGCTTAAGGATAGATTAAAAAAGATATTGGCTTTCGGAATGGCTGTTACTGGCGGAACTGGAATTGTGTTCTTGGTTCTTTTATCTGCATTTGCAAATGGGCTTATCTCTAGATTCCTGACTGATCCTGAGATGATAAAGATGGGCGTAATGATGCTCAGGATGCAGCTTCTTGGAATGCCACTTATGGGCGTGTGCCTTATAGTGATATGCTCCTTCCAGGCAACAGGTAAAGCTACCGGAGCATTTGTGTTGTCAGCATGCAGGCAGGGAATTGTATTCTTGCCGGTTATGATAATTCTCTCTATGGCAATGGGACTAAATGGTGTTATTTCAGCTCAGTTTGTATCTGATCTTTTTACCACAGTTGTGGCTTTTGTGCTTTTCAAAGTTTTTTTGTGGAAAGAGATATTTGATTGACACCCTACAATGTAGGGTATACCATAAAATATGAGGGGGATATTTATAAGAAACTTGTTAAATCCTTGAAAGAAGAGACAGCCAGAAATAGGAGGTGAATATGAGCTCACTATTTGACGATTTGCAAGAAGGGTTACAAGAGGCAATAGCATATGAGAAAGGCTTGGGGAAGGCAAAGACTACGACATATGTTATTGAGCCGGTTAATAAGTACTCAAATGAGGATATAAAAGAGATAAGAAATAGAGCTGGTATGACCCAGAGCGTTTTTGCTAGTTATATGGGGATATCCAAGAAAACCGTTGAGGCTTGGGAGCTTGGCAGAACACATCCTACTGGACCGGCGTATCGATTACTCGAGATATTAGATGAAGGAAGGGCAGAAAGCTTATCTTTTATTAAAAGGGGGTAACTAATATGGGGAAAAACAATGCAAAAAGCGGTATTGGATTTTGGGCTTTGATATGGCTTCTTGGTCTTGCGGGACAGCTGTGTTGGAACATGGAGAATCAATGGTTTAATACCTTTGTGTATGCCAAGATTGCCAAGGACCCAACTATCATCTCGTGGATGCTGGCTATATCTGCGGCAGCAACTACAGTTTCTACATTTCTTTTTGGATGTGTATCTGACAGAAAGGGTAATAGAAAGACACTTGTATCTGTTGGCTACATTCTCTGGGGAATCTTCACTATCCTCTTTGGAACAACAGAGTTTATGAATAAGGGCAGTAATCCTGCACTTGTTGGAATCGCATTTGCTGTTGTGGCAGCAGACGCCATCATGAGCTTCTTTGGATCTATGGGAAATGATATAGGCTTTAATGCCTGGATCAATGACCATATGACTCCTGACAATTCGGGAGCACTTGGAGCTGCACTTGCAGTTCAGCCTGTAATAGGAACAATTGTAGGAACTATAGCTGGTGGACTTCTTGTTGGCGCAGATGACAATTACATGAGACTCTTTACAGTTATTGGTGGAAGCGTGATTCTTCTTGGAATAGTATCACTGTTTGGTATGAAAGATGTTGATACCTTGAAGCCTTCTATAAAGGGTTCTTTCTCAGAGCAGTTCTTTTCAATATTTAACTTAAAAGCATATCTACAGCACAGAGAACTTGTATTTGTAAACCTGATGCTTGCGGTATACTTCATCTCTTTTAATGTATATTTCTCACATCTTGGTAACTTTATGATCTATTATCTTGGATTTACAGCAGATACCATGGGACTTATAGAGGGTGTGGGACTTATTGTTGCCATGTTCGTTACAATTCCAGCTATTAAGCTTATAAAGGCTGATAGGTCATCACTACTTATATTTGCAGCTATCATCCTTAATTCCATTGGCCTTCTTATCATCGGCCTTTTGGTATCACCTACAAATGTTGATCCAAGCACTGTATGGAATCCTAACCTTATGGCAGGAATGCTGTTTGTGGGCATCGGATATATTCTATTTTTGCAGACTATCACAGTGTGGTCCAAGCGCCTATATCCAGAGGACTCAAGAGGTCAGTTTGAGGGCATCCGAATTGTCTTTTACGTACTGATACCTATGGTAATTGCGCCACTGATATCCAATCCTGTTATCAAGAATAGCGGAGAATTTACCGATGAGTACGGCTTTACAGAGTACCTACCTACTAACGCAGTATTTATCGCAGGACTCATAGTGGTACTGATCACACTTATCCCACTATACTTCGCTCACCGCGAACACCAAAAGTCTTAAATTTATATCACCATTCACAACTTCAGGCTTTGGAGGAGAGGCCCACAGTAGGCTATATACCGCCCATAGTCACCCCAGTGGGGCCGCCAGCCTGAAGTTTATTTTTGTTCATCCTTTGGATTTTTATGTTCATGGCATTATATTTCTTACTTTAAATTCTTTGAAACAAACTCGTCTTTGAGGCACATTTTTGGCTGTAAAGTTTTGGGTTTGAACGATTGTCAAAAAAACGCCATTTTCTTGTGCTCATAAGCAGCTTTTGACACGCATGCGGTTTGCGTTTAGCAAGAGCATGCGTATTAAAACAAAAGCTGCATGAGCACATAGAAAAGTATCGTTTTTTTGATGAGGGCAAAACAAAACTTTACAGCAAAAAATGGCATCAAAGACTCAGACAGTGTTTCAAAAACAGAATTTAAAGTAAGAAATATAACGCTCATGAACATAGAAAAATCCTCAGAGACTCACAAATAATAAACTTCAGGCTGGCGGCCCCACTGGGGTGACTATGGGCGGTATATAGCCTACTGTGGGCCTCCTCCAGAGCCTGGAGCTGTGAATAGTGGTAAAAAAGTAATAAAGACTATTGCATTCTGACATATGCAGGTGTATAACAAATAAGACAACTAAAGAAACGGGAGCTTGTATTACAGGCTGAGAGGAAGGTATGACCTTCGACCGAGAACCTGATTTGGATAATGCCAACGTAGGGATGCCTTGTTTTAGTAGGAGTGAATTTATGCGGAAGCTATCCATATGGTAGCTTCCGTTTTCCGTGATAAGCAGAGTCGTGCACATGCATATACTTTCATGCATGCATGAAAAAGTATATGCATGTATACGACGAGCAACACGAACGAGAAAATACAAAGTATTTTCGAGTTTGTGTCTGCTTATCACACTCACTACATTACAAGGAGATATGGCTATGAAAAAAAGTAACTACTTACTACGAATGGTGATGCTTGCAATGTTTGTTGCATTGGGAGTTGTAATATCACCAATCCTAAGAGTTGAGGGAATGTGCCCAATGGCGCATCTTATCAACGTCACGTGTGCAGTGTTTATGGGACCTGCCTATGCATTTCTTTGCGCAGTTCTGATAGGCGTTATCAGAATGATGATCATGGGGATTCCACCTCTTGCGCTTACTGGGGCAGTGTTTGGCGCTACACTTTCAGGTATTTTCTACAAATTATCAAAAGGCAAGATTATAGCAGCAGTTCTAGGTGAGATCATTGGAACAGGAATCATCGGAGCTATCGTTTCATATCCTGTAATGACCTATTTGTGGGGCAAGGAAGGCCTTACATGGTTCTTTTACGTACCATCTTTTATCATGGGAACTTTGATCGGCGGAAGCATCGCATTTGTACTTCTTTTAAGGCTTAAGGCTACAGGCCAGCTTCAGAAGATACAGGATGCGTTAAAAGACGTACCAAAGGACGAAGATAAGGCGGCGTAAATGGAAATCATAAAAAAGCTAAAGGAAAGTAATAAGCTGATCCACTGCATAACAAATCCAATATCTATGATGCAATGCGCTAATTCAGTATTGGGGCTTGGGGCAAGGCCTATAATGGCTGAACATCCAGGGGAAGTTATAGATATTACGGATTCCGCAGATGCTCTTTTGATAAATCTTGGGAACATAACTGATGTAAGAATGGAAGCCATGAGGAAGTCCTTTGAGACAGCGCTCTATAAAGGGATTCCAATAGTTGTGGATGCTGTGGGAGTGGCCTGTTCTGACATTAGAAAAGAGTTCTTTTACAAGAAACTGATCACAGCGATGGATTGTATATGCACTACTCAAGAATCCAAGCCATTTCTGGTGATAAAGGGAAACTACTCAGAGATAAAGGCTTTATATGATGAAAGTTACAAGGGAAGCGGCGTTGATGGCGACGCTTCCCTAACTGAAGAAGATATAACCAGTGTGGCAAGAAAACTAGCAAAGGACCTTGGGGTAGTGATCCTAGCAAGCGGCAAGACTGACATAGTTACTGATGGAGAGAGAACTTTTACAGTAACTAACGGTGTCAAAGAACTAGGGATGATCACAGGTACTGGCTGTATGTTAGGGGCTATATGTGCGAGCTTCTTATCAGCCCAGGAAGATATCGAAGCTGTGGCAGAAGCCTGTGCGTTTCTTGGAATTGCTGGAGAAAGAGCGGCTAAAGAACCTGTCGGAAGCGGAACATTCTTAGTAAAGCTTTTAGATGAAATAAGCCTTTTAACGGATGAAGTCTTAGACGAATTAGCAAAGATAATAAAAGAGTAGGACGGGAGAAATGGAGAGACTAGATAAAGATAGCATGAAGCTATACCTTGTGACGGATAGTACAGGCCTTACAGAAGCTCTTTTCCTAGAAAAGATAGAGGCGGCGCTGAAGGGCGGCGTAACCATGGTACAGATAAGGGAAAAGGATAAGAGCACTAGAGAGTATATGGAACTTGGACAAAAGGTTCATGAGGTAACTAAAAAGTATGACGTTCCCCTTATGGTAGATGACCGCATAGATGTTGCTATGGCTATAGGGGCAGAGGGAGTGCACCTTGGACAGAGTGATATGCCTGTAGATATAGCAAGAAAGATTGTCGGCGACAAGATGATAATCGGAGCAACTACAAAGACTGTGGATCAGGCTAGGGAAGCCTATGAGCAGGGGGCAGATTACCTTGGAGTTGGAGCAATCTATCCAACAACCACTAAGGTTAAGACAGTTCTGACTTCAGTTGATACCTTGAAAGATATTTGCAGAGCAGTGCCTATTCCTGCAAATGCCATAGGAGGACTTAATAGCAGTAACCTTCAGATATTGAAAGGGACGCCAATAGCTGGTATTTGCGTGGTATCAGCAATCATGAAGGCAGAGGATCCTGAGAAGGCTGCAAGGGACTTACTTGAGGCGACTAAAACAATTTAAGGGGAATGGTATGAAAACAGTTTTGTCGATAGCGGGATCTGACCCATCCGGGGGAGCTGGAATACAGGCGGATCTTAAGACTATGGAGGCTCACGGCGTATATGGAATGAGCGTTATATCTGCTCTTACGGCACAGAATACTCTGGGAGTGCAGGGAGTAATGGAAATACCGGCAAATTTTGTTAAGAGCCAGATTTTGTCAGTGTTTGACGATATATATCCAAATGCCGTGAAAATAGGGATGCTTCCAAATATAGAGGTCATGAAGGCAGTAGCCATGGCACTTGATAAGTACAAGGCTGGGAACGTGGTACTGGACCCAATAATGAGCTCTACATCGGGAACAGAGCTATCAAGGAAAGACTCAAGGAAATACATGATAGATGAGCTTTTTCATAGGTGCACTCTGGTGACGCCAAATATCCCTGAGGCGGAAGCAATATTGGACATATTAAAAGAAGGATCAGGTGGGGGTAATAATCCTCATGAAAGCCTTGATTCAAGGGAAAAAATAGAAGAAGCAGGTAGGAAGATTGGAGAGACCTGTGGCTGCAATGTACTTATAAAAGGCGGCCACAGCTCTTTTGCTGTAAAGAAATCAATGGATTATCTGTATATAGCAGATAAAAAGGGTGGTCTATGGCTTAAAGGAGAGAGGCTAGATAACCCAAATACTCACGGTACTGGATGTACCCTATCAAGCGCCATAGCAAGTAACCTTGCCCTTGGATATGACCTTGAAGAAGCAGTAAGAAAAGCCAAGGAATAC
Source organism: Butyrivibrio sp. INlla18 (assembly GCF_900103635.1). Lineage (GTDB taxonomy): Bacteria > Bacillota > Clostridia > Lachnospirales > Lachnospiraceae > Butyrivibrio. Next base: position 95,197 of record NZ_FMXK01000005.1, on the reverse strand, counting down.
CTTGAAAAATGTATCAGAGCGGGGCTTGACCTGGGACATGGAAGAGGTCCACTGCTTCATAACGTATAAAAACAAATCACATAAAGGAGAATAAACATGACTAACTACACAACACAGATGGATGCTGCAAGAAAAGGCATCATCACACCTCAGATGGAGGAAGTAGCAAAGGATGAGTACAGAACACCTGAGGAGATCAGAGACCTGGTGGCTAAAGGACAGGTAGTTATCTGTGCTAACAAGAATCACAAATGTATAAAGGCAAAGGGCGTAGGTTCTATGCTTAAGACCAAGATAAATGTAAACCTTGGTGTCTCTAGGGACTGCAAGGATTACAATATCGAGATGGAAAAGGTTATGGCAGCAGTAAACATGGGAGCTGACGCTATCATGGATCTTTCTTCTCACGGAAATACACAACCCTTTAGAAAAAAGCTTGTGGAAGAGTGTCCTGTTATGCTGGGAACAGTTCCTGTGTATGACAGCGTAATTCATTATCAGAGAGACCTTGCTGAACTCACAGCCAAAGACTTCATCGATGTTATAAGGCTTCACGCTGAGGACGGCGTTGACTTTGTAACCCTTCACTGCGGAATTACTAGAAAGACTATTGATCAGATAAAGAACCACAAGAGAAAGATGAACATTGTATCAAGAGGCGGTTCCTTAGTATTTGCCTGGATGAGCATGACAGGAGAAGAGAATCCATTCTATGAGTACTATGATGAGATCCTTGAAATCTGCAGAGAGCATGACGTTACAATTTCTCTTGGAGATGCCTGCAGACCAGGGTGCCTTGCTGATGCCAGCGATGTATGTCAGATTGAAGAGCTGGTGCGCCTTGGAGAGCTTACAAAGAGAGCTTGGGAAAAAGACGTACAGGTTATGGTTGAAGGGCCTGGCCACGTTCCGATGGATCAGATCGCAGCAAACATGAAGATCCAGCAGACTATCTGCATGGGAGCTCCATTCTACGTACTTGGACCTCTTGTAACTGATATTGCCCCTGGTTACGACCACATCACATCTGCTATTGGCGGAGCTATGGCAGCGGCAGCAGGTGCAGCCTTCCTTTGCTACGTAACACCAGCTGAGCATCTTGCTCTTCCTAATGTAGATGACGTTAAGCAGGGAATCATTGCCTCCAAGATAGCAGCTCACGCAGCTGATATAGCCAAAAAGATCCCTCATGCCATGGATATTGATAATAAGATGGCGGATGCCAGAAGAGTATTTGATTGGGATAAACAGTGGGAATGTGCGATTGACCCTGAGACAGCCAAGGCAATCCGTGCTGACAGGTCACCTGAATTTGATGATACCTGCTCAATGTGTGGTAAGTTCTGCGCGGTACGAAGCATGAACAAGGCTCTTGCTGGAGAACATATTGATATATTATAAAGTTACCATTCACAGCGTATGGAGAATCCGCAAACTGTGAATGGTAACTTTATAAAAGGGCAAAAATATACCCTGGCAAGGAATTTCCTTGGCAGGGTTTTGTTATGCCTTATGATTAAGCTACGCTTGAATTTGTGAGTCTGCTAAGTGCTGCAGCAACTGCTGATGCGCTTTCAGCCTGGTTCTCAAGCTGTGCACCAAGAAGCTTCTTAGGAAGCTGGAAGAAGTATTTCTTCTTGCCTACCCAGATATTGATGCTAGCATGTGTCTTCTTGTCGTTAACTTTGATGTTTGTGATATCTGAGAAGTTGATCTTAACTGTATTCTGAAGCTTTGTTACGTTGTACATGTTAAGTACAGCGAAGTTGATGCTGTCGTTTGTTACACCAACATATCCGTTGTGACGTCTTGAGAATCCGTCATCTGGGAAGAAGCTTCCGATAATTGCTCCGATTGCTCCAAAGAAGCTGAAGAAATCAACACTTGATGGAATTGTGTTCATAAATGCTGTTGCTGTGTACTGCTCTCCCTCAGCAAGAAGTGCACCGAGCATAGCGTTCTTGTCTGCGTCATTAACCTTTTTCATCTGAAAAAAACCTCCATAAAAAAATAATCTTTAAATAAGCAACTCATATACTATACACCATTTTTTTTAAAATGTTGCTTTTTTGAAAAAATATTTGATTTTTTATTCTATAAATCCTCTTAAGCCTCTTCATATCTGAATTCTGAGAAGGATGCTGTTCCACCAAATTCAGATGTACTGAAGTTAAATAGTCCATATCTTGCTCCAGTAAAGTGGTCAAGCTTAAAGGAAAGGGATGAAGTCTGGAGTATCCTTATAAAACCATCTCCTATATCATAGCCAAAGCTTACTTTATCAGGGCATACGCTACTTTGAGTTGTATATCTTTCTGGATCAAAGCTTGCTTCTGCTGATAGGCGAACCTTAGGAGATGAGAGCTTTACCTTGAATAGTTCAAGAGCATAGGAGTCATCATTTCTTTCACCCCAGATTCCAGGAACTGTAACAACGTGATTGCCCATAACAAGATAGTATTCACCGTTTCTTTTGGTTACGGCCACAAATGCGTAGTTACTCTGGAGGATGCAAAGCCCTGAGTAGTCGCCTTCCTTAATATCGGATGCATCTAGCATTACAGACGCTTTTGACTTAGGGAAAAGACATCTCTGAGTCAGGGTGTTCTTGGCCTGAGTTACATTGTTACATAATTTATCAGTAGTGATGGAAAATGTTCCTTTATCTTTATCATGTGAAATAAGCGTTTTGTCAGGCTCGTGATTGTACTGCCAAAAGCTCTTTAGCTCGCCCTTAAAATCATCATCTCCAAAAAGAGGTGCATAACTATAGCCTGGATTAAGGTCCGGTGTGGAAAACTCTTCAGGGATCACACCGTTATCACCAAATATAGGGATGCTAAGCGTGTCTTTTGACCAATTAATAGGCATCAAGATAGGAAGACGACCTACAGCACCGCTATCCTGGAAGAGGATTGAATACCACTTTCCATCTGGCGTATCAACAATACCGCCCTGGGCTACGCCCATTCCTCTAAAGCCTCTGTCATCATCCATTACGTCAAGGCCTACAAATTCGTCATCGAGAGATTTAGCGTAAAAGCAGCTCTCAGTTCTTTTACCAGTTGTTCTAGGCATATGTATAAGGAAGATGTAGTAGTAACCGTTTATCTTGTAGAAGTGAGCGCCTTCATAGCCAAGATAGGCATCTAACTTATCTCTAATAATGATCCTGCTGTCTGTTCCTTCCTTGGGACCAGTTAGATCAGCGTTTAACTCAGTTAAATAGATATCCCTGTTTCCTGACAAGATGAAGATTCTTCCGTCATCATCAAAGAGAATAGAGTTATCGTGATAGAATCCTTCAATCTCGCTCTTTTCCCAAGGACCGTCTATAGTTTTGGACTTAAATAGGTATGTCTTGTGAGTGTCATTGGCCACAAAGATGATGTAGAACATACTCTGATGGTATCTGATACTGGCAGCCCACATGCCCTGGCCATAGATGTTCTCCTTGCCTGTAAGACGCTGAGATGGTGTTGAATCAAGGGTCTCATACACATAGGAAGCGTGCTCCCAGTGAAGAAGGTCGTAGGAGCGCAGTATCTCGCAGCCAGGCATGAAGTACATGGTGGTACTGACCATATAGTAGGTATTGTCAACGCGGATAACATCTGGATCTGGATAGTCCAATGGGATCAATGGATTAATTGGATTCATAAGTATAGACCTTTCGTTTTATTCTGAAAACAATTATAGATTTTGAGGACAGCTCTTTTCTCTGAAATTATTGCTGATTTTATATCGCTTTTTGCGGACCGGATAGTCGTTAATATTAATTTTTATCAATAAAAGAGATTAAGTTTGCCATGATGTAATTGTTTAAATTTGTGGTATCATAATATTTATCAACTAATATGTGCGAAATTAATGTCGATATTATAAATATAATCAACAAACAAGAACAAAATTAATGTCGACATATTAAAAAACATCAAGAGGAGTGAGTTATGAGGAATGTAGAGAAGTATCAACGTCAGTATTTCATGCCACCAAAGGTAACCTACGACTGGGTTACTAAGGACTATATCGATCATCCACCTATTTGGTGCAGTGTTGATTTAAGAGATGGTAACCAGGCCCTTATTGAGCCTATGAGCCTTGATGAGAAGCTTGAGTTCTTTACCATGCTTGTAAACCTTGGATTTAAAGAGATTGAGATCGGCTTCCCAGCAGCATCAGAGACAGAGTTTGAGTTTGCAAGAACTCTTATTGAGAAGAACATGATCCCTGATGACGTAACAGTTCAGGTTCTGACTCAGGCAAGAGAGCATATTATCAAAAGAACTTTCGAAGCCGTTAAGGGCGCTCCAAGAGCTATCATTCATCTTTACAATTCCACATCTGTAGCTCAGCGTGAGCAGGTGTTCAAAAAGAGCAAAGAAGAAGTTAAGAAGATTGCCGTTGAAGGCGCTAAGCTCCTTGATAAGCTTGCAAAAGAAACTACTGGAAATTTCTCTTTTGAATATTCACCAGAAAGCTTTCCTGGAACAGAGGTAGACTATGCTGTAGAAGTCTGCAACGCAGTTCTTGACGTATGGAAGCCAAAGAAGGATAACAAGGTTGTCATCAATATTCCAACAACTGTAGAGATTGCAATGCCACACGTTTTTGCAACTCAGGTTGAATATATCAGCAAGAATCTTAAGTACCGCGATGCTGTAACTCTTTCTCTTCATCCACACAATGACAGAGGAACAGGCGTCAGCGACGCTGAGCTTGGATGCCTTGCTGGAGCAGATAGAATCGAGGGTACACTTTTTGGAAATGGTGAGAGAACAGGAAATGTTGATATCGTAACTCTTGCGATCAACATGTATTCTCACGGAGTAGATCCAGGACTTGATTTTAGCCACATTACTGAGATCGGTGAGACCTATGAGAGACTTACCAGAATGCATATCTATGAGAGACAGCCCTATGCTGGACAGCTGGTATTTACAGCCTTTTCTGGATCACATCAGGATGCTATCTCCAAGGGCTTTGCTTGGCACGAGCAAAAGAAGGACGGCGGCATATGGTCAGTTCCTTATCTTCCAATAGATCCAAAGGATCTTGGAAGAGAGTACGACGGAGACGTTATCAGGATCAACAGCCAGTCTGGTAAGGGCGGCGTAAGCTACATCTTAAAGACTAACTATGGCATGATGGTTCCTAAGGAAATGCAGGCCGATGTCAGCTACACTATCAAGGATATTTCTGATAGAGAGCATGCTGAGCTTTCACCTGCACGTATTTATCAGATCTTTGAAGATAAGTACATTCACAATGACAATATATTCAAGATCACAGAGTGTCACTTCAAGCAGATAGATGGTATCCTTGCAGAGATCACCATAAGTCATGCAGACAAGGATCACACTGTAGAAGCTAACGGTAACGGACGTCTCGATGCTGTCAGCAACGCTATCAAACAGTACTTTAATGTAAGCTATGAGCTTTCTACTTATGAAGAGCATGCTCTTTCAAGAGGATCATCTTCTAAGGCTTGTACATATGTAGGAATCACCTACAATGGCAAGAAGTTCTGGGGCGTAGGTATCGACGAAGATATCATCAGATCTTCTATCAACGCTCTTGTAATAGCTGTAAATCAGATCGATACTGTTAGAGATATCAAGAACAGCAAGGATGAGAGGATCAACTCTATCATCAATTACATTCAGGAAAATTACCTTACTGTAACCCTTGATGATTTGTCCAAGCAGTTCTATCTGTCCAAGCCTTACCTTTCTAAATATATTAAGGAAAAGTCAGGTATGACCTTTGGCGAAAATGTTAAGAGGATCAGACTTAACAAGGCCAGCACTCTTCTTAGAAATGGAAATATGAAGGTTGAGAAGGTTGCAGAGGCTGCTGGATATCAGAATGTTGAGCATTTCAACAGATTATTCAAGAAAAAGTATGGAATGACGCCTGTACAGTATAGAAGTAGCAGATAATATAGAGTAGATACAGTCCCTGTCTGGAAAATTTGACCAGACAGGGATTTTTTTGTGGATACATCTGCACTCTTGAGCTAATACTATTGGCTTTTGAAATATGATATAATGAGTTGCTTATATAGAAATAGGAGGTTTATTCTTTATGGCAAAAAATTACGATGTTATTATTATTGGCGCAGGCCCAGGTGGTATATTCTGCGCGTATGAACTCATGGAAAAGAGACCTGATCTTAAGGTCCTTATTGTAGAGAAGGGACGTTCAATTGAAAAGAGAAATTGTCCTAAGAGAGTAACAAAGACATGTGCAGGCTGTAAGCCATGTTCTATCACAACAGGATTTGCAGGAGCAGGAGCTTTCTCAGATGGTAAGCTTTCTCTTTCTCCTGACGTTGGAGGAAATCTTCCAGAGATCCTTGGCTATGACCTAGCTACACAGCTCATCCACGAGTCAGATGAGATCTATCTTAAGTTTGGTGCTGACAAGAGCGTATATGGTGTTGATAAGGAAGCTGAGATCCGCGAGATCCGTAGAAAAGCTATCAATGCTAACTTAAAGCTTGTTGAGTGTCCTATCAGACACCTTGGAACAGAGGAAGGTTACAAGATTTACTCCAAGCTTCAGCAGCATATCCTTGATAAGGGTGTAGAGATCCAGTTTAACACTATGGTTACAGATATCATGGTAGAAGATGGAACTGCTACTGGAATCAAGACTGATAAGGGTGATGTATTTACAGCACCTGAGATCGTAAGTGCTGTTGGTAGAGAAGGCGCTGACTGGTTCAAGGACAAGTGCGAAGAGATCGGAATCGAGACTAAGCCTGGTACAGTTGATGTTGGTGTTCGTGTTGAGGTAAGAGATGAAGTTATGCAGTTCCTCAATGAGAATCTCTATGAGGCTAAGCTCATCTATCACACACCTACATTTGATGACAAGGTTCGTACATTCTGTACTAATCCATCAGGTGAAGTTGCAACTGAGTACTACGAGAACGGTCTTGCAGTAGTTAACGGACATGCTTACAAGGGAAAAGAGCTCAAGACAAACAATACAAACTTTGCTCTTCTTGTATCCAAGAACTTTACTAAGCCTTTCAAGACACCTATTGAATATGGTAAGAAGATCGCTGAGCTTTCAAATATGCTCTGCGGCGGCAAGATCTTAGTTCAGACCTATGGCGACTTTAGAAGAGGTCGTAGAACTACAGAAGAGAGACTTTGCAGAAACAACCTTATCCCAACACTTAAGGATGCTGTACCTGGAGATCTTTCACTGGTATTCCCTCACAGAATCATGGTGGATCTTGATGAGATGATCCAGGCTCTTGATAAGGTAACACCAGGAATTGCTTCTGATGAGACACTTCTTTATGGCGTTGAAGTTAAGTTCTATTCAAATAAAGTAATCGTAAATAAGGATTTTGAGACTAGTATCAAGGGACTTCGTGCTATCGGAGATGGAGCTGGAGTAACTAGAGGACTTCAGCAGGCAAGTGCCAACGGTATTTCTGTCGCACGTAGTATTATGAGCAAACTATGAAAAGACACAGACTACTTACATGCTTTTTGACAACACTTATGATGACATCTTTTGTGCTCACCGGCTGTGGTAATGAACTTGAGAATACCAGAGTTGTATTTACTACGGGCTTTTCTAATAATGAGGTCTTTAGAATAGAAGATTCTATCTGCACCTTGTCTGAGGCTATGGTATATCTTGTTAATACCCAGGAGGGCTATGAGGACACCTTTGGCCTTGGCATCTGGAAGGAAGAGACTGATTCAGGAACAGTTGAGCAGAGGTTAAAAGATTCAGTGCTGGCCAAGGTTGCTCAGATCAAGGCTATGAATCTTTTGGCACAGAATACTGGCATAAGCCTTACGGAAAAAGAGCTGGAGCTGGCTGAAACTGCAGCTAAGGAATACTATAGCTCTTTATCTGAGGCAGATATTGCTGCAATGAACAACGTAACTGAAGCTGAGATAAACTCAATCTACTGTCAGCAGGCACTTGCAGACAAGCTTTATGAGTATATTATCAGAGACATCAATCCTGAGATCAGTGATGATGAAGCCAGAACCATTACTGTTGAGCAGATCTTTTTAAAGACTTATACACTAGATGCCAGCGGTGAAAAGGTTCCTTTAAATGATGTGGATAAAAGGCAGGTCTATGCAACGGCCAGGTCCATCCTTTCACTTCTTAAGGATGGCAACAGCTTTGAAGAGCTTATGTCTGAGTACAACGAAGCTGATGAGGGAACAAGGTCATTTGGTAAGCATGAGGTAGATTCTGTATATGAAGAAACTGCATTTAACCTGGGAACAGGCGAGATCAGTGACATTGTGGAAACTGAGGATGGTTTTGTCATCATAAAGTGCATAACTACCTTTAACAGAGAAGAGACAGAGGCCAACAAGATCAAGATCGTGGCTCAAAGGAAAAGAGAAGTTTTTGGAGAGCAGTATGATGCCTTTGTTTCTACCTTAAACAAGCAGTTAAACGAGAAGTTGTGGGATTCTGTATCCTTGGTAGAGGATGAGAATGTAACGACCAAGAGTCTTATGGATGTTTATCAGAAGTATTTTGGAGACTGATACTGGAGATTAAAGACATGGGGTATGTAGCGGTAATTGTGGTAGCTGCAGCTATTTTTACTGCAGTGATCTTGTACTTGGCAGTAAATCAGGACAATAGAGAAAAGTGGCTTGGTATCACTTTCCTAATAGCTTCTACAGGTGGCTTTTGCTTGTATGGCTCAGCCAATGCCTATGGAAGCGGTTCATTCTTCGCAGATGTATTTGAGACCATCGTTGATGTGGGCAGGATGTTTGCTGGCATCAATGATGTGGCTGCTTTCCAGAAGTTTGTAGGTGAAGATTCACCATGGATGGTCCTTTTTTGGGCAATTCACTTTCTTGCCTACTATTCAATGGCTAGCGCTATCATCATGGCAATTGCCAAGGGAACTCTCAAGAAATTAAGGTCATGGTTTCTTAAGGTAAATGATGTAGAGCTCATCTATGGAATTACTGGTAACTCCATAGCCTATGGCAGAAACCTTGCTGAAAATAAGCATGCTTCTGTAGTGTTCGTTGGAACCAGTAGTGGAGGTAAGGAGTCTGATATCAGTAAGATGGGAGGACTCTTATATTCTGATAATGTTTCCCTTAATCCAGACAAAAAGCTCCTTAAGAGACTTGCTGTCAAAAAAGGAAAAGGCAAGATCAGACTGAGCGCCCTTTCCCGTAACATTGATGCAAACTACGAGTACGCACAAAAGCTCCTTAAATGTCTTAAGGATGCCGATATTGATCCACAGCAGACAGAAGTAGTTCTCTATGGACATGAGGAACATAATGGTGAACCACTTCAGGCCCATGGTGATAGGTACGGCTATGGCACAGTCAGAGTATTTGACAAAGCTGAGCTTGTGGCAAGACTTCTGATGCAGAAGTATCCTGTTTGTGACGCTATCTCTTTTGATGAAAATGGCAAAGCTACTGAGGATACAGATGTACTTCTTGTTGGATTTGGTAGAAAAGGCCAGGAGATCCTGGAGAAGATAGTGGTCAACGGTCAATTTGAGGGAAGCCATTTCAGGATCAAGGTATTTGATTCAAATGGTAAAAATACTGATGGCTTCTTTAGAATGAGACATGAATCTCTTTTAACTAATTATGATATAACATTCGAGCCCTATGATGGACGCAGCAGACAGTTTGCTGAGTACCTTAGTAGCGACTTAAAGACTCTTAAATACATTGTTGTTGCTGTTGGCGATGAGGGAGTTGGCAGAGAGATAGCTATGAATATATTGGAATTCATGGCTACCTGCAAGATGGATATCCCTGTATATCAGTGCAATGGCGACAGTGTCGTGAGGTACCAGAGCGGACAGGTTACAGAGTGCTCAGGCCTCTATGATGCAGATATAATGTACGGCGGACATATGGATGATTTTGCCAAGCAGCTCAATCACCAGTATTGTCATAACGATGCTTCAGCCAAGAAGAACTGGGCTGATTGCAGGTATTTTGACAGAATGAGCTCAAGAGCAAGTGCAGACTATCTCAGCAGTCTTCTTAAGAGGATTGGCGTAGACAAGATGGACACCATACCAGAAGAGATGCTGTTAAATCTTGCTAAATCAGAGCACCTTAGATGGAACGCATTTCATCATGCTTGTGGCTACAGGAAGATGGAAAAAGACGAACTTAAGAAAAGAGCTGAGCTATATGCGAATGGGGACATTAGCAGGATCACAAAGGATACAGAAAATAAGCTTCATGCCTGCCTTGTAAGCTGGGATGAGCTTGATGAATTATCAAAGCTTGAAAGCAGTGTGACTGGAAAAGATGTAGACTACAAAAAGAAAGACATGGAAAATGTCTTGATGGTAAAAGAACTGCTTAATAGATAAATACGCAAAGGAAAGAGGAGTGATCATGAGAAATTCAGGAGTTATAAGAACTAGAGTAAATAATGCTAACACAGTAAGGATTGTTGGAGCTGTGTTTGCAGTACTGTCAGTAGTGTTTTTACTGATTGGTATAATTGCATTTGTAGCAACTACAAAAGCAGAAAATAGCGGCGATGAAATAGAAGCCACAGTAACTAGGATTGAAGAATACAGGGATAGTGATGGCGATAGAAACTATCGAGTATTTGTTTCTTATACTTACGAGGGAACACTTTACGAGGACATCAGACTTGATTTTTATGATTCATCAACTTATGAAGGAAACACTATTACACTTGTAGTTGATCCTAAGAATCCTACAAAGGTTCTCAAAAAGGGTGAAGCAATATTCTTCCTTCTTATATTTGGATTCTTCTTCCTTGTATTTGGAAGCATTGGCTTTACGATCCTTGGAGTTACAGCCTCAGGAGAGGGCAAAAAGAAACGCCTTATGGAAAATGGAAGACTTGTCCATGCTGTAGTTGAAGGCATTGAGCTTAATACCTTCATTACAGTAAATGGTATGAATCCATACAATGTATTTTGCGGATATGTTGATCCTGCAACTGGAGAAAAGATTGAATTTAAGAGTAACAATCTTTACTTTAACCCAAATGAGTTCTATGAGCTTGGTTCATATATTGACGTATATGTAGATCAGGACAATTACAAAAAGTACTACGTTGATGTAAGAAATAAGGCTCTAGAAGGCAATTACAATATGTGATAACAATATGTGATAGATCGTAATAGTCAATATGTACAAAGAATGCAGCAGATAAGTAAAATTATCCGCTGCATTTTTTATGCACTTTTGTATAGTCTCATCTAAACTTATTTAAATTGGTGAAAAATTGCACAAAAAAGTATACGATAAAAAGTAAAAATTGTGCTTAATGAAGTAAAAGAATTACATTAATTCTTTTTACTCCTTTGTTTATAGTTAATTTATAAAATATGTAAGAAGAAGGTGACAAAAAATGAGAGCAAGAAAGAGAACATTTTTGGCGGTCGCTTTTTTACTACTTCTGATCATTCCAACTGGATGCGGCAAAAAAACTGAAAGCTGGGCTTATGCCTACGAACCTACTGAAGAAGTCGTATCTTTTTATGATAATGGCAAAGCAGTATATAAGGGAAATGACTATTCCTATTCTAAGGATGATACATATATCACTTTGAAGGCCAAAGATGGCTCAGAAGAAAAACTCAGATACGAGATGGAAGGCGATACGATGCTTCTTTATGAGAAGTCAACCTATAAGCTTTCTGGAGAAGAGAGTAAGGGCAGCATAGTTGGTACTTGGCTTCAGGATAACGGCTGGTCATATGTATTTACAGAAGATGGAACATTTAGTGAAGAAGGCTTCTTTAATGGACATTACAGTGTTGATGAAGAAAAGTCCTGCATCAGACTTATGTATGATGATCCTATAGAGGATGCATATCTTTACTACACATTAAGCGGGGATGAGCTTACTATCGACTATCCATGGCCTATGACCAAAATAGCTCTTAATTAGTTCCAAGGCGCTAAGCGCTTTAGATACACACACACATTTTTTTATGAAAAAAGGAGAGGTGAGTTATGAAAATGAGACGTTTTGTTTCAATGTTGTTGACGGGTGTAATGGCTCTGTCAATAGCTGGCTGCGGAAGCACAACAGCACCAGCTACAACTGATGCGGGAACAGACACAAATGCTACTGCAGCAGCTACAGAGGCTCCAGCTGAGACAACAGACACTGCTACAGCTACTACAGATAGTGGCGAGCAGATCGATCTTACTATGTGGTGTATTGCTACTGAGAGTGATTCTAACCGTCACGCTTATGAAGCAGCAATCGCTGACATGCAGGCAGCACATCCTGAAGTAAACTTTACTTGGGAAGCTTTTGAGAATCAGTCTTACAAGACAAAGATCAAAGCTGCTGTATCTGCTAACGAGTTACCTGATATCTTCTTTACATGGTCATGTGCATTCCTCGGTGACTTCGTAGATGCTGGTAAGGTATATTGTCTTGACGATGCTTATCAGAACTACAAGGATGAACTTCCAGAAGTTATGCTTGGAAACACAACATATAACGGAAAGCACTATGGTGTTCCTACAACAATGAACATCGTTGGTCTCTTCGCTAATATGGATCTTCTTAAGGAAGCAGGATACGACGAGATTCCTGGAACATATGATGAGTTCATCGCTTGCTGTGATGCACTTAAGGCTAAGGGAATCATTCCTTTCGGATGTGCAGGAAAAGAGACATGGTGCGTTACTGAGTACCTTGAGTCAGTTATCGAGAAGAGCGCTGGCGCAGATACACTTAACGACATCTTCCTTGGCAGAGCTTCTTGGAACAACCAGGACGTAGCTGATGCTGTTGACACATTCCAGGCACTTGTAACTAACGGTTACTTCGATCCTTCAGGAATCGGTCTTACAAACGACGAAGTTAAGAACAACTTCATGGCTGGCAAGTATGCATTCTACATGAATGGTACATGGAACTGCGCAGACTTCGCAGCAAACGAAGAGTTCTTCCCTAAGGTAAGAGTAAGTGAGTTCCCAGTAATCAACGCTGACAAGGCTAAACTCGGACAGCTCATCGGTGGACCTTCAGATACACTTGCAGTATCAGCTTCTTCACCTAACGCTGAGAAGGCTGCTGACTACGCTTTCGAACTTGGTAAGCTTATCTGCCACTATGGTTACCTTGATGGATGCGGACTTCCTGCATGGACACCTTATGGTGACACAAGCTCAGTTAACGAGCTTACACAGGCAGTTTCAGAGATCTGCTCAAAGGCTGACACATACGTACTCTTTGGTGATACAGCTATGAACGCTGATTCAGCTAACACATATCTTTCATATGTTGATCAGGTTTATGGATGCCTCCTCGATGGCAAACAGTTTATCGAAGGATTAGCTAAGGACATTCAGTAATTAACTAAAATATTTGGTCCTTCCTGCGCTTCCTCCTTTGTAGCAGGAAGGACCATTTTTAGGCTTTGGGAAGGTAGCTAGTGTATGGAAGAAATTAAGAACATAAAAAAACAAAGAAGAAAAAGGGATATAGAGAAGGGGCTTGCTATATTCGTCTTTTTACTTCCAGGTCTGCTTTTGTTTATTAGTATTCTGATTGCACCTATTGCTGTTTCTGTATATAGAAGCTTGTATGATTGGAATGGATTTTCAGAAGCAACATTCATTGGTTTTAACAACTATATAGAGCTTTTTACTAACGGTTCTATCAAGTTTATGACGTCACTCAAGAATTCACTTATTCTGGCGTTCTTTTCAGTATTTATCCAGTTACCACTGGCTCTTTTACTGGCTCTTTTACTTGGAAGAGGTGTTAAAAGAGAAAAGACATTTTTATCAATATTCTTTATGCCGGTTCTGATCTCAACAGTAGTTATCGGTCAGTTATGGCTCAAGATCTATAATCCTGATTACGGCCTTTTAAACAGATTCCTTGATGCCGTTAATCTGGGACATTTGAAACATGTATGGGTAGGAGATGTTAAGACTGCTCTTGGCAGTATCATTGTTCCAACTGTTTGGCAGTATGTTGGATATCACATGCTTCTCATGTACGCAGGTGTCAAAGGGGTAGACATCGACCTTAGAGAAGCTGCAATGCTTGATGGTGCTACGAAGTGGCAGGTAGATAAATATATTGTTATTCCAATAATCAAGCCAATTCTCAGGGTAAGCGTTATCTTTGCTGTAACAGGTTCTCTCAAGACCTATGACCTTGTTCGTATTTTGACAGAGGGCGGACCATTCCAGTCTACTGAAGTTCCTAGTACACTTCTTGAAAATATGCTGTTTCTTAGAAACAGATACGGAATGGGAAGTACCATATCAGTTATGCTGATCATATTGTGCTTTGCCTTTGCACTACTTATCACTGCAGCATTTAAGGAAAAGGATGATTAAATATGGAGAGCTATACATTAAAAGAATCTAAGCCAGTACTTAAGGTCTTTGTATACATATTCCTTGGTATCTGGGCTATCATAAATCTGTTTCCAATATACTTCATGTTTACTTTTTCTCTTAAGTCAAATGAAGAAATATTTGGATCAAATATCATAGGTCTTCCAAAGCACTGGTTGTGGTCTAACTTTGCATCTGCTATGAAGACAGGTAACATGGGACTGTATTTCTTTAACAGTTTACTTGTAACTACTCTTGCCATTGGCATATCGCTTATGGCAGCTCTGATGGCATGCTACGCTATCACAAGGATTAAGTGGAAACTAAGCGGCCTTACAAATGCATTCTTTATGCTGGGACTTACGATTCCTATTCAGGCCTCAATCGTTCCTGTATATGTAATCTTGTCCAAGGCACATTGGCTCAATAAGTATTCAACTCTTATTGTTCCTTATTCAGCATTTGCTCTTTCAATGGGAATCCTCATCTGTACAGGATTTATGGCTGAGATTCCAATGGCCCTTGATGAAGCAGCCAGGATCGATGGATGCGGACTGTTTGGCACATTCTTCAAGATCATTCTGCCGCTTATGAAGCCTGCTTTTTCTACTGTTGGTGTTTATTCATACCTTCAGTGCTGGAATGAGTTTATGTTTGCCAACGTTTTCATTTCCGATTCCTTCCACAGGACACTTCCTGTAGGTATTAAGGCACTTTCCGGAGCCTATACAACTGACTGGGGACCAATCGGTGCGGCACTTGTAATTGCTACATTCCCAACACTTATCGTTTACATCTTCTTAAGTGGTAAGATCACCTCAAGTTTCATTGCCGGAGCGGTTAAGGGTTAATCAAAATAATGTTAAAAATAATTTTCAGCAGTGTCCTTTTTGTAAGGGTACTGCTGAAATTTGTTGTATAATAGGATAAACGCTTTTTAGTTTGTGGGGGAATATGAGAAGGTTTTTGTGGCGGCGTATTAACGAACTTAATGAGAAAAAGACTCTTTCATCCAGCCTAAAGAAGATGATCCTTGGTATAGTTCTTTCTACTGTTGCAGCATTTATGCTGGCAACCTATGTCATTACCAAGAGGGAGCAGATAGATTACGGAATGAGAGATTCAGAGAATGTTCTTAGGACTCTTTCAAGTAATATCAGCTCTGAAATGGAAAAGTATATGTCTCTTTCAAGACTTATCATGACTGAAGACAGGCTTGTGACCTTCCTTAGAGCGTCTACACTTTCCGTTGATATAGGTATGATCAATGATGCCCGGTACGGTATTATGGATATCCTCAATGTTACTGAGGGTGTCGACACTGTTATGATATTTAGAGAAGATATGATAATGCTTGCCACCAGGAACTTTATGTATATTTATGACCATGACCGTATGGATGGCGATGAGTGGAAGCAGGAAATCTATGATGGTTTTGGAAGTACTGTGGTGTCTCTTAACACCTTTGGAATTGCAGAGAGGAAGGATTCAAAGGCTGTAGTTACCGTAGGCAGAGCTATTTACGATATATCTTCTCAGAAGAGAACCGGAATTCTTCTGATGAATATCTCTAATAATGTCTTTGAGAGGATGCTCTTTAGAATACGCTATAACAACATCTGTATTCTGGGAGATGACGGTACTTATATTGCAGGAAACAAGGGTTATGCCCAGTATTATGATGACTATTTTCTAAGTGAAAAGATAAAGCACAGGAATATTAAGGTTGGGGGTGAAAGCCAGCTTTTGTCGGGCTGCCAGGTGCAGAACCTGCCAATAGTGATCCTTAGGGTATCGCCTTATGGTATGGAAGGAATTCCTTTTAGAATGCTGTATGTACTCCTGTTTCTTTTGACTGTGTTTATGATCATTGCGGTATATGTAGTTCTTTTCATAAGACAGACAATTACCAATCCTATATATGAGCTGTCTGCGTCAATGGAAAATAACAAGAAGTCAGGAGAATTAAAGAAGATTGACGTTGAGGTGCCCTACAGCGAGCTAGAGATGCTAGAGGGTGACTACAATAGCATGATCGATCACGTAAATGAGCTGTTTGACGAGCTAGTTGAGAAGGAAAAGACTCTTCAAAGGGCAGAGCTTAGGGTTTTACAGGAGCAGATCAAACCGCACTTTTTGTATAATTCAATTGAGACTATAGGCTATATGGCCATGGATGCTGGAGCTGAGAAGGTTCATGATGCCTTGGAAACCATGGGAAGCTTTTACAGGAACTTCCTTAGTAAGGGAGATAGAGAGATACCTCTTTCTAGGGAAATATGGATCGTTAAGGATTATCTGTCCCTTCAAAAACTCAGGTATGGCGATATCTTGGAGGATGAGTATCATATTGATGAGGAAACTCAGGACTTTGTGGTACCAAAGCTTATATTACAGCCCCTTGTGGAAAATTGTATCTACCATGGTATACGTATGAAGGGGGAAAAAGGTAAAATAGAGATAACCAGTAAGCTTGTGGATGGAGAGCTTCATCTGACAGTCAAGGATACTGGAGTTGGTATGAAGCAGGAGGATATAGACAAGATCCTTTGTTCAAAAAGGGAAGAGATGGATTCAAATGACTCAGAGAGCTTTGGCCTTTGGGGAACTATTGAGAGAATTAGATATTATGCTGGCAGGGATGACGTTGTTAAGATCACAAGTGAAATTGGGGAATTTACTGAGATCGAGTTTATCATTCCAGATAAATCGGCGTTGATATTGAGGGGTGAATAAAGTTATGGGAAGAATGTACAGGGTTATGATAATTGATGACGAAGAGTCTGCAAGAAAGCTCATGAGGGCATCAATTGACTATGAGAGCCTTGGAATGCAGGTGGTTGGAGAGGCTGCCAGCGGAATCGAGGCTATCAATACTATTGATGAGCTAAGGCCTGATATAGCCTTTGTTGACATTAATATGCCATTTATGGATGGGATTGAATTTACAACGGTGGCAACTGGCCGCTATCCTAATCTCATCATTATCATCATGACGGCTATTGACCAGTTTGAATATGCCAGAAAGTGCGTTAGCCTCCCTGTATTTGACTATATGCTTAAGCCTATGGTGAGAGCAGAGGTTACCAAAGTCTTGGAGAGAGCCAAGGAAAAGCTTGAAAGTAGCGGGGCAGCTTCTAGTGAGGAAGCTAAGACCGCCGATGAGGCTGGGGAAGAGATTTCCGAAGAGGGAAATCCTGGAGAAGCTAATGCTACTGAAATCATCAAGAAGTATGTAAAAGAGAACTTTACGGATTCCAAGCTTAATCTTGCTTTTATAGCTCAGAATTTTGGATTTAGTTCTAGCTATCTATCAAGGAAATTCAAGCAGGACACAGGCAAGAACTTTGTGGAATATCTCACTGATCTTCGCATGAAGAAGGCAATCAAATACGCAGAAAACGGCTACAAGATGTACCAAACCGCCTCTGAAGTTGGCATACCAGATCCCAACTATTTCAGCAGGTGCTTTAAAAAATACGCTGGCATGAGCTACTCAGATTACGTAGCCGAGAGGGGAGCGCAACCCGGAACTTCTGTGAGTTGAGGACGCCAAAAGAAAACTCCCTATCCTACACTTTACCGTCCTGACTTCAAGGATGTGCATTCCCTGGTCCATATTTTTTCATGAGCTGACCAAGAAACATAGGCATGAAGATGAAGATCAGGATGTAACCTACGATGAAGGTTAGAATTAGTGACTTTAAAAACATTGGCATGAATGAAAGCTGTGCCATGCCGCCACTTTGTTTCATAGCCATGGTGTAAGCAAGTGATACCATTATAAGTGTCATGAGCGGAGTATAGATAAGATTTGAGATGAGACTGCTCATGCATCTCTCTGGAAGAGAGTGAGGTTTCATTTTCATCTTTTTGCATACATCACTAGATATCTTGCCAACTGGAATGACAAGGCCTATCAAAAGGCTGATTATGGTGCTGGCTACAAAGCTTAGCAGGAAACCTGGAATAGTAAAGTGACCTGATGAAAGAGTTCCAACAAGTGCAAGACAAAGACTCATAAGGATACTCATTCTGATGGCCATGTGGATACTGATCTTTCTCATCTGTTCCTTCATATCTACCTCCATATGAACTTAAACTAAATACCAATAATATAGAACTAATTAGTTATCAAGATCATCAACGTCGTGAATGTCATCAGCACCAAATCCGATGTTCTGCATGCTAACTGTCCTGCGACGAATTCTTGCAGCCTCTGAAGCCTGGAGAAGGAAGTCCTTGATCTCGCGACCGTGCTTGATGTTCTTCATAACGATAGTGCGGTCTGTAACATCTGAAGTGTAAAGAGTAATGGTTGAAAGACCTACAATACGCTGCATAAGCGTTCTTGTGATCTCAACATCACTGATCTTGTACATGTAGCAGTCGTTCTCGCGAACTGTGAAAAATCCTTTGATGATTGTGAAATCATTTTCTCTGATCTCATAAGTTGTGAATGTCCAAGGAAGTCCAAAAAGGAGAATGCGTCCGCGCTCTCTGTATCTGAGCTCACCCTTAGCTTCTTTTGATGATTCATATTGTTCTGGATTTGCTATCTTTGCCATAATTTCGCTCCATAAGTAATTTTTTTAAGTTTCTTCTATTTTCTCATGATTAGCCCAAAAAGGAAATAGAAGTTTACGCATTTATCGGATTATCATGGCTGATGTGTTATAATTTGAGAGACATTTTGATCAGGATGAAAAGACATATGAAAAAGCTATTTACACCTAAAATAAGGATTCTTTGGTTTATACTTGCAGTTTTGAATTTTCTATATGGAGTTACAGTATTCCTTGTGGGAAGCGGGACTCTTTCTTTTGTTATCTGGATATTCGGAGCTCTTTTCTTTATGCTATTATATTTCCTTGCTGGGAAAAAGAGATGGAGCAAGATCCCTAAAGCCATTAGAAAGCTCTTTTGCATAATAGTCGCAGCGTGTGTGCTGACAGTTACGATCCTGTCTTGCCTGATGCTCTCCCACTTTGGAGATAAGGGTGAAAAAGACATGGATTACATTATCGTCCTAGGTGCTCAGATGAAGAGCTATGGGCCTAGTGTTATCTTCAGATACAGACTTGATGCGGCTTACGAGTATATGCAGGAAAACCCTGATTGTATCTGCATCGTTTCAGGAGCACAGGGCGCAAATGAGCATATAAGCGAGGGCGAAGGTGGAAAAGAGTATCTGATATCCAAGGGAATACCGGAGGGTAGGGTAGTTGCTGAGACCAATGCTTTTGATACTGTAGAGAACGTCAGATATTCCATGGATATTATAGAGGAAATGGATTCCAGACCAGAAAAAGAGCTTAAGATTGGAGTTGTAACCAATAACTACCATCTATTTAGAGGCATGCATATAGCTATGGCTAAGACTGAAGGAGAAGTCAGCGGCATTGCAGGATATACGGTTCCAAGATTTCTTCCAAATAATATGATCAGGGAATGTTTTGGAATACTGCGAGACCTCAGAAAAATGAAGTTTTGATCTATTAGAATTTTTTTGTTAGCACTCACTGTTTGCGAGTGCTAATTTTTTATTGACTTTTAGTCATGTGGGTTTTACAATTTCTTTTGTACGGAAAAACCGATTTCCGTAGATTATTATAATAAAAGGGAGTGAGAATTATGGCTTCAAAAAAGGGTAATCTTTCAATCAACAGCGAGAACATGTTCCCTATAATCAAGAAATGGTTATATTCGGATCATGATATTTTTTACAGAGAAGTAATTTCCAATGCTTGCGACGCTATCACCAAGATCCGCAAGATGGATATGATGGGTGAGTATCAGCTTCCAGATGGATTCAAACCACGTGTGGACGTTGTACTAAACGATAAAGAAAAGACTATCAAGATCACAGATAATGGTATTGGTATGACAGCAGAGGAGGTTGAGGAGTACATCAACCAGGTAGCTTTCTCAGGTGCTACAGATTTCCTCAACAAGTACAAGGACAAGGCTAATGCAGACCAGATCATCGGTCACTTCGGACTTGGATTTTATTCAACCTTCATGGTATCTGATTCAGTAGATATCGATACACTTTCATACAAGTCAGATGCAGCATCTGTTCACTGGACATGCGATGGCGGTTCAGATTTTGAAATGTCAGATGGTAGCAAGACTACAGTTGGTACTACAATTACGCTTCACCTCTCAGAGGATTGTCTTGAGTTCTGCAACGAGTACAAGGCTAGAGAAGTGATCGAGAAGTACTGCTCATTCATGCCTTATGAGATCTACCTTTCAAAGGAGAACGAAGAGGGCACAGAGACTATCAAGGCCAGCGAGAAGCTTGACTCTGATACAGTTATCGAAGAGGTTCATCCTGAAAAGAAAGAGGGCGAGGACAAAGATCCAGAGCTTGAGTACAAGATAAAGAGAAGACCTCAGCTCTTAAATGATACACATCCTCTTTGGGCTAAGACACCTAAGGATTGTACAGATGAGGAGTACAAGGAGTTCTACAGAAAGGTATTCCGTGATTACAAGGAGCCTTTATTCTGGATCCACCTCAACATGGACTATCCATTTAACTTAAAGGGTATCCTTTACTTCCCTAAGATAAACATGGAGTTTGAGTCAATTGAGGGAACTATCAAGCTTTACAACAACCAAGTATTTATTGCAGACAACATCAAGGAAGTAATCCCTGAGTATCTGATGCTCCTCAAGGGAGTTATCGATTGCCCAGACCTTCCACTTAACGTTTCAAGATCAGCCCTTCAGAACGATGGCTTTGTTAAGAAGATCTCTGAGTACATTTCCAAGAAGGTAGCTGAGAAGCTTGCAGGTCTTTGCAAGACTGATAAAGAAAACTATGACAAGTACTGGGACGACATCAGTCCATTCATCAAGTATGGTTGCCTTAGAGATGACAAGTTCTGCGAGAAGATGACAGACTTCATCCTCTTTAAGAACCTTGACGGCAAGTACCTTACAACTCCTGAAGCACTTCAGATCAACAAAGAGGCTGAGGACGAGGCAGCTAAAGAAAGCGCTGTAGATGAAGATGGCAACAAGGTAGAAGCTGAGGTAGTAGACGACAAGAAAGAAGCTGAGGACAAGAAGGACGAGGACAAAGAGCCACGTACTATCTACTATGTGACAGACGAGCAGCAGCAGAGCCAGTACATCAAGATGTTCAAGGCTCAGAAGATGGAAGCTTTCATCATGAATCACAACATCGATGTTCCTTTCATGCAGCAGCTTGAGTCCAAGAATGAAGGCATCCGATTTGCTAGAATCGATGCTGACCTTACAGATACATTTAAGTCCAGAACTTCCAAGAAGGCAGCAGCTGAGCTTGAAGAAAAGGAAAAAGAACTTTCAGAGAAGATCAAGAAGGCTCTCAAGAACGACAAGCTTACTGTTAAACTCGAGAAATTAAAGGACAAGAAGATGTCTTCAATGCTTACAGTTTCTGAAGAGTCCAGACGTATGGCTGAGATGATGAAGATGTATGCTATGAACGGCATGAACATGGGAGACTTCGGAGCAGAGGGACAGACACTTATCTTAAATGCTAACCATCCTCTTGTTGAGTACGTAATGGAGCATGGCGACGACGATAACACCAAGCTTATCTGCGAACAGCTCTATGACCTTGCTCGTATTCAGAATGCACCTCTCGAAGGCGAGGCTATGTCTAAGTTTATAGCTCGAAGCAATGAAATCATGATGAATATTCTCAAGTAATTTTATTTCAATAGTACAAACTCAAGAAACTCCACTAAAAAGGTGGAGTTTCTTTTTTGGTTATATTTACTTTATTCTTATTTTAGATTTAGAAAGAAAAATCTGTTGTAGAATTTACATTGTGCATATTTGATTTTACATAAGGGAGGGGAGTATGAGGAACAAAATATTTATTGCTATTTTTGTTGTAGGTGTACTTGCAACTATTGTTGCTGCATGCGGGGATCGCAAAAAAGATACTTATGATGTGTCTGACCTGGAAGCTACTACTCTTACTTCTCAGGCCATTGTAGAAGCCAAGGAAGAAGCTTCTGCTACAGAAGCGAGCGCATATAATGAAATGTTAAAGGAACATGTCCCTATGGATATTTCGGGATGTGACACTTTTACACAGATAGTCGATAAACTTAGCCCAGGCATGGCCTATGCTAATGTCAGGATAGGTGATACAGATGTACTCTTAGTTACAGAGTATACCTACGATTACAAGATGGATAATTCAGGAAATATGGCAGCAATTGATGCTGAAGTTTACAAGTACAATGAAGCTGGCGCTCCTGAATACGTAGGATATGTAACTGCAGGAGGAACAGCTTATCCACTGTCAGTTAAGGATGATTTCCTCTATGTGGGAGGTAATCATTTCATCAAAAAATATACCATGAAGGCAGGTCATCTTGAGATAGATGAAGAGGCTTTTGTTGAGTATCAGTCAAATGGAGATGCCCAGTATTACCATAGATCTGATTACAGAGAGGTTGAAGCAGATGAAAATGGTCAGGTTGACTCTGATTCATTTATGACTTCAATTTATGCAGAGACAGAAGATGCTGAGATCATTGATTTTAGCGTTGTCCAATAACTTGGGTGTTATGCGGTTTTTTAGTTTATGTATAGAGGGGACAAAAGCCTTGCGCTATTACTAGCGCAAGGCTTTTGAATTTTATATAGATATATTTAACTTCATTATTTGTTTTTGAGGTAGATAGCGTAGTACATAGCTCCAACGCAGATGCCACCACCGATTATATTTCCGATTGTTACTGGAATAAGGTTAGTAACAAAGAAATTGAAAAGTGAAAGACCTTCAGCTGGGATTCCATGAACGAAAGATGCAAGCATTCCTGCAGGAATGAAATACATATTTGCAATGCAGTGCTCAAAACCGCAGACAATAAAGAGCATTACTGGAAGCCAAAGGGCAAGTACCTTTCCTGCAAGTTCATCAGCAGCAAATGAACACCATACTGCCATGCATACCAGAACGTTACATAAGATTCCTCTAAGAAGAGCATCACTAAATGAAATAGTTGATTTTGTGATTGCTGTGTTTATTACGGAAGTAGCAAGGGCATCTCCATTAAATGAATAGATGTGAGAGAAGGCGGCAAGGGCGGCAATTATAAAGCCTCCAACCATGTTTCCGAAATATACTACAACCCAGTTCTTGAGCATTCCTGATACCTTTGCTTTGCCAGATAATACTGGGATTGTTATAAGGCAGTTGCCGGTAAAGAGCTCTGCTCCTCCAACAAGTACCATGAAAAGTCCAATTGGGAATATTACTGAGCTGATAACTCTTGCTGATGATGGGTCAGGGGAGCAAAGAGATCCTATCTGACTTCCAAGTCCGCCAAGGGCGATAAATGCTCCAGCTAAAATAGCTAAAAGAAAGGTCTTGCCAATAGGGGCATTTGCTTTAGATTCTCCAACTGATTCGTATTTTTTTGCGATTTCTGCAGGTGATTTCATACACTGCTCCTTTCGAAATTTAAAACATATTTACACTGTATATTGTATGATATTACGTCATAATATACAAGATATAGACGCAGTGAAAAATTATAATACAAATTTTGAAGATTTTCTACTAGCAGATTCGTTTATATAACTGTAGGCCCAAATATGTTGTTGAAAAAGCACATGATTTCACAGAAATTTTATTTTTGAAGAACGAATTGTACTTGATTTATTATTGCAGTAAAGCATATAGTAAAAAGAACAGCGAAAGGAAAGAGTTTCCGCATAAATATTGGGCTAAATAACTTGATTTATGCGACGTTAGAGGTTGGTTATGAAGAAACTAGTTGAAATTAAGGATGTATGCAAGATATACAATCCGGGAGAAAATGAAGTACGTGCATTAAATCACGTAAACCTGACTATAGGTGAAGGTGAATTTGTAGCCATCATCGGACAGTCAGGATCTGGTAAGTCTACACTTATGAATATGCTAGGCTGCCTTGATACACCTACAAGCGGTAAATATTACCTGCATGGTCAGGATGTATCACATATGACAGATGATGAGCAGTCAGATGTCAGAAACAGGGAGATTGGATTTATTTTCCAGGGCTTTAACCTGATCCCATCTCTTACAGCATTAGAAAATGTTGAGCTTCCTCTTATATATAGAGGAGTCAGCAAAAAAGAAAGAGACAGACTTGCACATGCAGCTCTTAACAGTGTTGGTCTTGAGAAGAGAAAGACCCACAGACCAAATGAGATGTCTGGTGGTCAGCAGCAGCGTGTGGCTATTGCAAGAGCAATTGCTCAGGCGCCACCGATTCTTTTGGCGGATGAGCCTACTGGTAACCTGGATACAGGCTCTACCAAAGAGATCATCAGTATCATAAAGAGGCTTTATAAGGAAGGCAGAACAGTGATCATCATCACACATGATCCTGGAATTGCCCAGCAGGCTAAGAGAATCATCACTATCTCCGATGGAGAGATCAAAAGTGACATTATAAATGAAAATTATGTTGATTAAGTATAACTGATATTCGGTACGCTTAAAAATGGAGGATGAAATGGCTGATAATAAGAAACTTGAAGAGATCAAAGAAGTAAGTAATGAAATAAAGGAAACCACAGGATCTGGTGTAGAGATCTATGATGAAGTTGAAGAAAAAGAAGAAAAGTCAGGCAAGCCAGCCAAGAAGAAGTTCAAACTTAAGAAAAAGCACGTGATCATCGGAATTGTAGCGCTTATAGTTCTTTTCTTTATTGTAAAAACTGTATTTGGCGGAAAGAATCAGGTAATGCCTGTTCAGACTACAGAGGTAGCAAAGAGTGATATCGAAAATATCCTTTCTATCTCAGGAACAGTACAGAGCGCAGAGACAAAGACTTATTTTTCTGAAGTAGCAGCTCCAGTTGATGAAGTAAATGTTAAGGTTGGAGACAAGGTAAAGAGCGGAGATGTTATCTTTACTTACGATGCTGATAGTCTTGATCTTGCAGAAAAGAATGCACAGCTTGCGATCACACAGGCTAAAGGTTCTTACAGCAGCTTATATTCTGGAACAGGCGCAGCAGACAGAAAGTATGCTGAAGGAATGACACCAGATCAGATCAATGCAAGACTTGATGCTATCACAGCTGAGATCAATGCTCTTAACAACAAGATCACAGATAAGACAAGTCGTATGAATCAGACACTTACTGACCTTCAGAAGACAGCTCTTGATATTAACCAAAATGGTATCGCTGATGGTTCAGCAGAGTCATATCTTGATGGCAATGACGGTTATATCACAAGAAGAGAAAATGATAACAATAATAGCGATATTTCTGAGAGCAACAAGCAGATGTCACTTGCAGTACAGGAGTCTATCGCGGATGTACAGTATGCTCTTGCAAATGATCCTGAGATTCAGGGATGGAAGAGACAGATCACATCTCTTCAGGAAGAGCAGAGTCATCTTCAGAGCGCCAAAGCTGCAACAATAAATGGCGGACAGGCTCAGGCTTCAAAGGCTCAGTATGAGTCAACACAGCTTACACAGGAAGATGCTATCAGCAAGATCCAGGAAGCAAAAGAAGGCATCAAGGCTGAGTTCAATGGTGTTGTAACTGAGGTCGCTGTAGTTGAGGGGGCAACACTTGCTACTGGAACTAAGACTGTTACAATGGCAAACCTTGATAATGTTGAGATCACGATTCAGGTTTCAAAGAGCGACCTTCCTAAGATATCCGTTGGACAGAAGGTTGATATCACTATAAATGGCAAGGCATATGCTGGAGAGGTTTCTAAGATCTCAGGTGCAGCAACCAAGAATAACAACGGTGTTGCTGTAGTAGATACTATCATTAAGGTTACAAACCCAGATTCAGACATTATCCTTGGAGTAGAAGCAAACAACAAGATCCACGCTGAAAAGGCTGAGAACACTATCGTACTTCCTTATGAGTACATTCTTACAGATGAAACTGGTGATTATGTTTATGTAGTTGATAACGGCGTAGTTGCAAGAAGAGATGTAGAGCTTGGTATCACAACGAGTACAGATGCTCAGGTCGTAGCAGGTCTTAATGAAGGAGATGAGATCATTACATCAGATACTTCTTTCCTTACAGAAGGAATGGCTGTAGTTAACATGTAATGAATCGGTAACAACATGGGACAGATTAAAGAATATTTTAAAAGTGCGATTAAACAGATAATAGGTAATGGATACCGAACTCTTATGACAATGCTTGGTATCGTCATAGGTATTGCTGCGGTGATCGCTGTAGTTGCTCTTGGTAACGGAATGACTGAGTTCGTTCAGAGTCAGCTCAATGGAATCGCAGGTAATTACGGTACTATCAGTATTAATAGAACAAAGACATCAGATAACCTAGGACCAGATGATGTTGCTATCTTAGAGGAAAAACTCACTGATATAAAAGGTGTGTCTCCTTTTTATAGCGGCGGCGGAAAAGTTAAAGGAACAAGAGGAACCTATGAATGCGACCTTATGGGTGGCTCTGAATCTTTTGAACGAGCCTTTGGTAATGAGGTGGTAAAGGGACAGTATTTTACCAGGCAGCAGGTTGAAAGTGGACAGAGAGTCTGCGTTATGCTCCTTGATGATGCCAAAAAACTCTTTGGAACAGAGGAGTGTATCGGAAGAGAAGTAGAGATCACATGCTGGGGAAGGACTGCGACATATACTATTGTTGGCCTTCGTGACCACATGAATGAAATGTATGAGTTCATTATGGCTGGACAAGATTACTATGCCCAGATAGAAGTTCCATATACTGCAATGGCGGGGGATTACGGCTATTATACAGACAGATACGATATGATAGTTCTTTTTGCAGATCAGGGCGTTCTTGCTAAAAAAGTTAAAGAAGCTCAGGACATTCTCACAAACAGGCATGGATTAAGAGGCGTTAATAATGCCATTTCTGCTTATAGTATGGCTGATCTTTCAAAAGAACTGGATACCATTCTTGGATATGCATCCACATTTCTTTTGCTGGTGTCTGTAATATCACTTGTGGTAGGTGGTATCGGTGTTATGAATATCATGCTGGTATCAGTTACAGAAAGAACAAGAGAGATCGGTATCAGAAAGTCCATTGGAGCCAAGACTGGTGCAATTATGTCACAGTTTTTGTTTGAGGCGTGTATTCTTACTTTTTTGGGCGGAGTACTTGGCATAATTCTGGGTATTGTTGCAGCACATATTATCTGTACTGTTATAGGCTTTAAGGTAATCATTACACCAACATCGGTTCTTGGAGCAGCATTTTTCTCAATCCTGGTAGGTATTTTCTTTGGACTTTATCCAGCAAGAAAAGCTGCCAAGATGAAGCCTATTGATGCTCTTAGACTGTAAGAAAGAGGAACTAGATGGGAACCTTTGGAGAATATATAAAAAGTGCATTATCAAGCATAAAGAACAATAAAGGCAGATCTTTTTTGACCATGCTTGGTATCATCATCGGTATATCAGCCGTACTTACGGTTCTGGTGCTGGGTGATGGAATGAAGGAGACTGTAAATGGTGAGATTGACTCAATGGGAGCAGCCACTATTTCAGTAAATCTAGATACAACAAAGACCGACAAGACATTTGACCAGGATTCGATAAATCAGGTTGAAGAAAACTTGAAGAATATCTACGGTGTAGCACCAAGCTTCACTACTTGGGGATATGTCAAAGGTAAGCACACACAGTACGAGATGATGATGCAGGGTACTTCCGAAGCCGCTAAAGAAGGCGGCTCTGTTAAGCTGGCTCATGGAAGATTCTTTACTAGGGGCGATGTAGAAGATTGTAAGCCTGTGTGCGTCATAAGTCAGATTGCTGCTGAAAAGATCTTTGGATATGAGGATGTAGTTGGGCAGAATATAGAACTTACTTTTGACGACAGAACAGCTGAGTTTACAATTGTTGGTGTGACGGAAAACACTCCTCAGGATATTTCTTATGCTGGTTACGGCGGAGATCCTTATTTTATCGGAAGCGCACCTTATACATCTTTTGCTACAGCCTTTAACTGGAACATAGATGATTTTACCAGCATCACTATCTATCTTGATAGCGAATACAAAAATGATGTCCTCAAACAGACCAGATCAGTTGTAGAAAACGTTTTGGGTATCAGAGGAGAGAATGCTGTTAAGGTATCATCCGGCTACGGCACAGACCAGACCACAGAGACAATCCTTAACATCATCACTTCAGTAGTAGCTATCATCGCCGCAATATCCCTCCTTGTAGGTGGTATCGGCGTTATGAACATCATGACCGTATCAGTTACAGAGAGAACCCGCGAGATCGGTATCAGAAAGTCACTTGGAGCCAGAACATCTTCAATCCTTGTTCAGTTCCTTGCAGAAGCCGCTATCCTCACCTTCACAGGTGGACTTATAGGCATAGCCCTAGGCCTTTCTCTTGCCTTCCTCATCTGCAAAGTAATCGATTTCGCCTTCGTAGTGAACCCACTACTCATAGCAATAGTAGTAGCAATCTCAACAGCCATAGGACTTTTCTTTGGAATTTACCCTGCCAGACGTGCAGCCAAGCTAGATCCAATCGAAGCCCTCAGAACAGAGTAATTTAAGCCCGCTTTCGGCGGGCTTTTTTTATTAGAAAACTGGGAAGAATGGAGTAGATTTGTTAAAGAAATTTGGGGATTTTATGGTATACTAATATGGAATAATTGTTTTTTGGGGTGAGTTGTGAGAGAAATTGTTGACAGGCTGTTGAAGGGACAATTTGAATATGACGAGAAGAGCCTTGATTTTTCTACGCCCAGAGTGGAACTTCTGCTGGGACCGGATGAGACTGTCGAAGGTTCTTTTACTATTTTTGGGCCCGAGAACAGGCTTGTTGTTGGAGTTGTAAGTTCAAGTGACCTTAGAATGGAGATCCTGACCAAGGAGTTTTCAGGATCACCTTATGAGGTTTCTTTTAGATATGATGCCCACGGACTTTCAAAAGGTGATGTTATTCAGGGAACCTTTAGGATCGTGTCCAATCAGGGTGAGTATAGCCTTCCTTTTGCTGTCACTGTAAGGCATGATCACATTGCATCCAGCCTTGGTGATATCAAGAATCTTTTCCACTTTGCAAACCTTGCCAAGACTGACTGGCAGGAAGCTATACGTCTTTTTTATTCAAAGGATTTCATCAATTTATTTCAGGGAAATGATACTCAGTACGAGAGCCTTTACAGAGGCCTTGCTGCTGTGCCTGGTAATGAGCAAAATGTCGAGGAATTTCTGATCGCCATTAACAAGAAACAGCCAATGGCGTTCCTTATTGACCAGGAAGAGATCCATATAGATTTTACGGGGCTTACCCATGATAATGGCCTTCTGATCACCAGAAATGGCTGGGGGTATTCTCATTTAAAGGCTGAAGTTGACGGCGACTTCATAGCTCTTGATAAGTATGAACTTAGTGAAGAGAGCTTTAGCGGTAGCTCCTGTCACATGAAGGTGAGACTTCGCACAGAGAAGCTTCACGAGGGCAACAACTTTGGCAGGATCGTATTTAGCAACGCTTTTGTCAGAACCGAGATTCCTGTAACAGTATCAGTTGAGCTCAATGACAAGCATCCAACTGCAGATTATCAGGAAAAGAAAAACCTCAAAGTCCAGCTTGTTAAGGTCTATGAGGGCTACAGATGCAAGAAGATATCATCAAGGGTATGGCTTTCTGAAACAGGCAAGATCATATCTAGGATGAATGCTATAGATGACAAGGATCTTGAGTTTAGGCTCTACACGGCTCATTACTATATAACTGCAGGTAGAGTCAATGAAGGCAAGTGGATCCTTGATCATGCGGCAAAAGAGGCACTGGATGCACCTGGAGATACTATCTACAGCTATTATCTGTATCTTTCAAGTTTGTGCAGCAAAGAGGACAGTGTCATAAATGATATTTCTGAGAGACTTGAAGGAATATTCAGAAGGAACCCTGATAACTGGAGGATTGCTTGGCTTCTTCAGTATGTTTCTGATGATTCAGCTTCATCAAGCCCTAGAAAGTGGATGTCTCTGGAAGAGCAGTTTTCATTTGGTTGCAGGAGTCCAATCCTGTACCTGGAAGCTATGAATCTTTTAAATGAGACACCATCTATCCTTACAAGACTTGATGACTATGAGCTTTATATTCTTGAATATGGTGCCAAAAAGCAGATCATAAGCCTTAATCTTATAGACCAGATCGTTTACCTTGCGGCTAGAGCAAGGAACTACGATGAGAGACTCTTTAGGATCTTAAGAGCAGCCTATGAGACCAAGGACAGCGATGAAGTTCTTGAGCAGATAGTAGCTCTTTTGATAAAGGGTGGCAAGACCTCAAGAATGGCATTTGAATGGTACGCCAAGGGTGTCGAGAGAGAGCTTAGGATCACAAGACTTTATGAGTATTACATGATGTCGATCTATGTTGACGACGATGGGCTACTTCCTTGCGAGATCAGCAAGATGGTCCTAATGTACTTCTCATATCAGAGCGACCTTGATTATGAGCAGAACGCTATCCTTTACAGATATATCCATGAAAAGAGAGAGGAATACCCTGAGCTTTACGAGTCATATGTGCCTCAGATAGAGAAATTCCTTATGGCACAGCTTGATAAGGGCAGGATCAACAAGGATCTTGGCTATCTGTACAGGAATCTTTTGACCAAGCAGATGGTGGATGCTGCCAATGCAGCTAAGGTCTTGTATGTGGTATCAACTGCTGAGATCAAGACTTCCGACAAGCGCGTTAATAGCGTTTGCGTTGTATATGATAAGTGTGAAAAAGAGATGCGTTATCCGGTAGTTGATGGTAAGTGCTATGTGCCATTATACGGAACGGATTACACAGTTCTTTTGACAGATAGAGATGATAACAGATACGCAGCCAGCATCCCATATTCTAATGTGAAGATGATGGTGCCTGGTAAACTCACAAGCTATGCGGTTCCATATATCCAAAAAGGACAGGAGAATCTGGACCTCTTCCTTAGTGACCTTGGCAAGAATGCCTATAACATTGACATGGAGAATGTTGGCAGATACAGGGACCTGGCTGAGTCTGAGCTAGTAAGGGCTAAGTATAGGAACGATATCCGTAGTAACCTTATCAAGTTTTATTATGACAATGACTTTACAAGGCAGCTGACAGAGTATCTTGTGAATGTTGATCCTTTGAACATTACCAGCACTGAGAGAAACGAACTCTTAGAGCTCATGGTAATGGCGGGACTTTATGAGAAGGCTCTTGAGTGGGTCAAGGCCTATGGTACCTATTCTATCGATGCCAAGATTCTGATGCGTATGTGCGGCAGAATGCTGGATAGAGGCATTTACGAAAACGGCGAGCAGGAAGTTGAGATTGCTTACTGCGCCTTTTCTCAGAGCAAGTATGATGAGCAGATCCTTTCCTACCTTGTGGAGAACTTTAACGGTACTATCAAGGAAATGAGAGATGTGTGGAAGGCTGCAGAGTCCTTTAAGCTTGATACCTATGCTCTTTCCGAGAGAATGCTGATACAGATGATGTACAGCGGCTCCTATGTGGGAGAAAAGATAGATATATTCAGGTCGTATGTTTCAAGCGGCGCGGGAACTGATGTGGAGACTGCATTCCTTGCAATGTGCTCCTATGACTACTTTGTAAGAGGCAAGGTTACAGACAGCTTTATCTACGAGAGAGTAGAGGCGCTGGCGCTTACAGGAGTTCCACTTCAGGATGTATCAAGACTTGCATACCTTAGATACTATGCAACAGAGAAGAGAACTGAAGAAGAATATAACGAAGAGGTAGCAATTTCATTCCTCAAGAAGCTGATGAATGAAAATATATACTTCCCATTTTTTACAGAGTATGAGGATCTGGTTCCGGATATGGTGCAGTTTACAGACAAGACTATGCTGGAATACAGGACATTACCTGGAAGAAAATGTGTGATCAACTACCGAGTTGATAATGACCCTGATGCTGAGTACAAGAGCATGGAAATGCGCGAGATGTACGATGGAATCTATGTATGCTCATTCATTCTTTTCTTTGGAGAACAGCTTCAGTACTACATTACTGAGGATACGGGAGCGGAGGAGCCTGCTCTTACTGAGAGTGGCACTATCCAAAAGAGTGATATCATCAAGATTCAGGGTAGCAGCAGATACAGCATTATCAACGACATTATGATCGGTGAGACTTTGCAGGATTATGACACGGCTTACAAGCTTATGGCAGAGTTTTACAAAAAGAGATTTATAAGTGACAAACTTTTTACTCCAATACTGGATAATACAGAAGGAAGATACTAATGCTTTTTGGAAGTTCGGATGAAAAGCGCTTTGTACTGGGCTATGATCTAGGGGATAAGGTTTCGCAGATAAGCTATTTGGCTTCAGATGCGGACATGCCTGAGACATTGTCAGTGCTTGCGGGAGCAGAACTATATAATATCCCAACAGTTCTTTGCAAAAGAAATGAGGTAAACCAGTGGTTTTACGGCAAAGAAGCTGTTAGGCATATTGAAGACGGTGATGGCATTGCTGTTACCGGTCTTGTTGCTGCGGCCAGAACTGGAAAAGCAGTGGTAGTTGGAGATGCTGAATATGATCCAATAGCTCTTTTGACCTTGTTCATAAAAAGGAGCTTATCATTACTGTCTATGGAGCTATCCCTTGATAACGTGGATGCTATTATGTTCACCACCAAGAGCCTTGATCACAGAATGGTTCAGGTCTTAAATGCGGTGACATCGGCACTTGAGCTCAAAACTCAGAATATCTTTTACCAGAGTCATGAGGAGAGCTTTTATAACTATATGCTCTATCAGCCTGATGATCTGATGCATCATTCGATACTGGCTTGTGATTATGACCTGGATGACCTTCATGTTTATGAGATGAACCTT
The DNA here is from genome assembly GCF_900103635.1 of Butyrivibrio sp. INlla18. Lineage (GTDB taxonomy): Bacteria > Bacillota > Clostridia > Lachnospirales > Lachnospiraceae > Butyrivibrio. The sequence goes on along the minus strand of NZ_FMXK01000005.1, from coordinate 61,982 downwards.
AATCACAATACTACGCCGGTGGTTGCAACTATAGATGTAAAGAGCTTTGACGACCTAAGGCTTCCTAATGAGGAATTTCCTAAGGAGGCACCTCTTTTCCACAAGACCTGTGAGAGGCTTGATGATGAGTTTTTGACTATCATGCAGAAGGTCTGTGAGGACAGGATTGTTTCTACGGTATTTCTTTTGGGAGATGGCTTCAAAGAGAAGTGGCCAAAGCGCTCGCTGGAGTTTTTATGCAGGACAAGGCGCGTGTTCCAGGGAAACAACATGTTCAGTAAGGGTGCCAGCATAGCAGCAAGAGAGAGGATCAATCCTTCTGATAATTCCAAGAAGTATGTATTTCTTGGGGAGGACAAGCTTAAGTCTAATCTTGGAATGAAACTCTTAAAGTGCGGCACGGAAGTTTATTACGCACTTTTGGATGCAGGTGCTAATTGGTATGAAGCCGGAGCACAGCTTGAGATAATCATGGATCCAAGCGGTATCCTTAATATAGAGGTCACACCTCTTACGGGCAAGATGCCCAAGATGGTGCAGCTTTATCTTGACGGTCTTGAGAAAAGACCTGAAGGCACCACGAGACTTCGCATCACGCTATTTATGAATTCTGTGAGCGAGGTTGCAGTCAAGGTTCAGGACCTTGGCTTTGGAGAACTGTTCCCTTCAACAGGAAAGGTTTGGGAGCAGGTTATTGAATTGTAACTAGAGAGGTTAGAGTTATGAGCAGACCGATTCTTTGTATCGGAACCTATGCAAAAACTCCATATCACTTAGAAAAAGCAGGCAGAAACGTGTTCTGTATAGAGGAACTTTGCTACTGCCTTGTTAATAATGCGTTCCTTTTGGATGAGGACTCTTTTGGCAATGAGCTTTTTGACTGGATCGACAAGGAGTGCTCCTTGGAGAATCTAGCCGATGAGCTTAGGGGAATGTATCTAAAAAAGTGCTCTATTGCGTCACTTGCTGGTACTATTCTTGATTATGTCGGCTATAACAGCCGCAAGGAGATAGATAGAACTGAAGAGATCCTTAGAGCCAATGCTGGAATGGACGTATACATGAAGAAGCTTGCAAGAGCTGAGTTTCTTATTAGAAATCACAAGTACAGCCTTGCTTTCAGGGAATATGAATTTCTTTTGAATAATACTCCTGATCTTGATAAGTCTATGAGAGCTAGAATCGAGCACAATGAGGGTGTTATGTATGCCAAGCTGTTCTTGTTTGATAAGGCTTCTAACATGTTCCTTAGAGCCTATGAGGACGGCGGAGACAGGGAGTCTTACCTTCAGTATCTTGCAGCAGTTAGGATGAAGCTTTCTGACAAGGAATATGTTTCTTTTATCGCAGAAAATGAAGAGGCTTACGAGGCTTCCCTAGAACTTGAAAAGCGCATGAATGAAGCAAATGAGCTTTATGGCGCCACCAAGGAAAATCATGCTCTTGGAACTCTTTCAGTATACAAGGCTGAGGGTAGGATGCATGAGTACTACGCTATGGCTGGCGAAATGGCTGAGGAACTCAAAGAGGAATACAGAAATCTTGTGAAGTACAAAAACTAAGGTTGTCTTAGGGAGTAAGATATGGGGATTCTTGATAATATTTTTAAAAATCCAAGAGACGATGAATGGGAACAGCAGGTAGAGCTTGAGAACTGGAATGACATAGTCTATACCAGAAAGTCCCTTGATATGGATGATCCTGTTCAGAGAAGAGAATATATAGGAAGCTGCCTTCAGCAGATGGAGGAAGCTGCCAAAGAGCTTGACGCCCTGGAGTTTGAGTACAACGATGTTACCAGTCACTTAAGGGATATGGAAGAGATCGATGCGCTTCCACCTGAGCAGAGAGCTGAGATCAATGAATGTGCTCAGAAGATCCTTGATTCTCAGGATCAACAGGATAAGTTCAGCAAGAGAAAGAGCAAGATGACTGATGAAGAATTTGAAAGAATGGAAAGACTTCAGTCAGAAGCTCAGGCCGGTTCCAAAAAGCTTATGGAAGCTGAGGATTTTCAGAGGAAGATCAGGAATGATCTTAAACGTCTTGATGGTGAGCTTGAAGCTTATTTCTTTAGAGAGGAAGAGCTTGAACAGACCATGGAGAATTCCAAAAAGCTTATTATTGCTATAGGTACGGCGCTGGTATTTATAATATTCGTTTTACTGGTGCTGCAGTTTGGACTTAAGCTTAACGTGGTATATGGCTATATGGTGGCAATTTTGCTGGCGGCCATATCTATAACAGTACTGTATGTTCAGAGCACTAATGCTGTAGTTGAGATGAAGACGGTAAAAAAGTCTATCTCAAGGCTTATAATGCTTCAGAATCAGGTAAAGATCCGCTACGTCAACAATACTAACCTTATTGATTATCTGTGCCTTAAGTACAGAGTTATGAGTTCAGGCGAACTCACAGATCTTTTTGAGAGATATAGCAGGGAAAAGAGGGAGCGTGCAAAGTACGAGGATGCCAGAAAGCTTCTTGATTCAAACCAAAAGGATCTGATCTATATGCTAAGGCACTTTAGGGTAAGGGATTCTGAAATATGGATCCATCAGCCAGAAGCACTTCTTAGTCACAATGAAGAAGTTGAGATCAGGCACAACTTAAATGTTCGCAGGCAGTCTCTTAGAAAGAGAATGGAGTACAACAAAGATGTTGTGGCCGGCAATGCCAAGAGAGAGATTGAAGATACTGCTCGTCTTTATCCTCAATATGCTCAGGAGATACTTGATATGGTATCAAGATATGAAGAAAGATATCCAGACATGTAAAAAATCATGTCTGGATTTTTTTACATATAGTTTAATTTTTCCATTGTCAGAAAATCCGGTTGATGATATTATTTCTTTGTTTGTGGAAATCATAACTTTTCATTAATTGAGGAGATTAGATGGGAAACGATATCAGAACGGAAAACTACAAGCGCCTCGGGGAAGAGTGCGGTGTTTTCGGAATGTATGATTTTGATGGAGGAGACGTTGCAGGTTCCATTTACTATGGACTTGTCTCTTTGCAGCACAGAGGTCAGGAGAGCTGCGGTATCGCTGTAAGTGATACTAGTGGGCCTAAAGGTAAGATCGTAAGTTACAAGGACATGGGACTTGTAAATGAAGCTTTTACACCAGATACACTTGATAAGCTTAAGGGCGACATCGGTGTTGGTCACGTTCGTTATTCTACGGCTGGCAGCAGTACTAGAGAGAATGCTCAGCCACTTGTTCTAAACTATGTTAAGGGAACCTTGGCACTTGCCCATAATGGTAACCTTGTCAATGCGCCAGAGCTCAGACAGGAGCTTGCTTATACTGGTGCAATTTTCCAGACTACAATTGATTCAGAAGTAATTGCATATCATATTGCCAGAGAGAGACTTGTTTCTACTTCAGTAGAAGAAGCTGTTGGAAGGGCTATGCTCAAGATAAAGGGTGCATATTCACTTGTTATCATGTCACCTAGAAAGCTTATCGGAGCAAGAGATCCTTATGGATTCAAGCCACTTGTGATCGGTCGCAGAGAGAACTGCTACGTTCTTGCTTCTGAGACATGTGCTCTTGATACCATAGGAGCTACATTCATCCGTGATGTTGAGCCGGGCGAGATCGTAACTATTTCTCCTGAGTTCGGTATTCAGTCCAACAAGAGTCTTTGCCTTCCTAAGGAAGAGCATGCAAGATGCATCTTTGAATATATCTATTTTGCTAGACCAGACAGTAATATTGACGGCGTAAGCGTATATGATGCAAGAATTGCTGCAGGTAGATTCCTTGCCAAGGATTCACCAGTTGATGCAGATCTTGTAGTAGGTGTTCCAGAGTCAGGTAACGTAGCAGCCCTTGGTTATGCTATGGAATCAGGAATTCCTTATGGTCAGGCATTCGTCAAGAATTCATATATTGGCAGAACTTTTATCAAGCCAAAGCAAAAGAATAGAGAATCCAGCGTTCAGGTCAAGCTCAATGCATTAAAGAGTGCAGTTGAAGGTAAGAGGATCATCATGATCGATGACTCTATCGTAAGAGGTACAACTTCAGACAGAATCGTTAGAATGCTCAGAGACGCCGGAGCCAAGGAAGTTCACATGAGAGTAAGTTCACCTCCATTCTTGTGGCCTTGCTACTTTGGTACAGACGTTCCAGCTAGAGATCAGCTTATTGCCTACAACAGAAACGTAGAGGATATCTGCAAGATCATTGGCGCTGATTCACTTGCTTATCTTGGAATTGACAGACTTGAAGAGATGGTTGGCGGCAATCTTGGAATCTGTAAGGGATGCTTTACAGGCAAATATCCGGTTGACCCTCCTAAGGGTGATATCCGTGGAGAGTTTGAGCAATAAGTGGATGAAAAACCAATTTTATTTCTGCTTGCAGAAAAATAAAATTGGTTTTGAAGACACAATGGACATGAGGAAGTAGCACGATAGTGCGGATTCCGAATGGCCGTAGGATTGCGAGAGCGAAGCGGAGCAATCCGTATTGCTCAAAATGTGAAAATTGGTTTTTAAAAGGAGATTAGTATGAGTACAGATCGTTATACAAGCCCATTATCAGAGCGATATGCAAGTAAAGAGATGCAGTACATCTTTTCCCAGGACATGAAGTTCAAGACTTGGAGAAAGCTGTGGATCGCTCTTGCAGAGATAGAAAAAGAGCTTGGACTTAATATAACCCAGGAACAGATCGATGAGCTTAAGGCTCATCAGGATGACATCAACTATGATGTTGCCAAGGCTAGAGAAAAGGAAGTTCGTCACGATGTAATGAGCCATGTATATGCATATGGCCAGCAGTGCCCAAAGGCTAAGGGTATCATCCACCTTGGTGCAACAAGCTGCTACGTTGGTGATAACACAGATATCATCATCATGACAGAAGGTCTTAAGCTTGTTCGTAAGAAGCTTGTTAATGTTATCTACGAGCTTTCTAAGTTTGCTGACAAGTACAAGGATCAGCCAACACTTGGATTTACACACTTCCAGCCAGCACAGCCAACAACAGTTGGTAAAAGAGCTACACTCTGGCTTCAGGACTTTACTATTGACCTTGAGGACCTTGATTATGTCCTTGATAATATGAAGCTTCTTGGTTCAAAGGGAACAACAGGAACACAGGCTTCTTTCCTTGAGCTTTTTGATGGAGATCTTTCAAAGGTTGATAAGCTTGATCCAATGCTTGCAGAAAAGCTTGGTTTCAAGGGATGCATGGCTGTTTCAGGTCAGACCTACAGCCGTAAGATCGACATGAAGGTTATCAACGTTCTTGCAGGCATCGCATCATCTGCCACTAAGATGGCTCAGGATATCAGACTTCTTCAGCATCTTAAGGAAGTAGAAGAGCCATTTGAAAAGAGCCAGATCGGTTCATCAGCTATGGCTTATAAGAGAAATCCAATGAGAAGTGAGCGTATCTGCTCTCTTGCAAGATACGTCATCATTGATACACTTAATCCAGCTATCACTGAGGTTTCACAGTGGTTTGAGAGAACACTTGATGATTCTGCCAACAAGAGACTTTCAATTCCTGAGGGCTTCCTTGCAACAGACGGTATCCTTGATCTGTGCCTTAACGTTGTAGACGGACTTGTTGTATATCCTAAGGTTATTGAAAAGAGACTTATGTCAGAGCTTCCATTCATGGCTACAGAGAACATCATGATGGATGCTGTTAAGGCTGGCGGAGACAGACAGGAGCTTCATGAGAGGATCAGAGAGCTCTCAATGGAAGCAGGCAAGACAGTTAAGGTTGAAGGTAAAGACAATAACCTTCTTGAGCTTATTGCTGAGGATCCAGCATTCCCTCTTTCACTTGAGGAACTTAAGGCTTCTATGGATCCAAAGAAGTATGTTGGATGCAGTGCTCATCAGGTTGAGAAGTTCTTATCTGAAGTTGTTGATCCTATTCTTGATGCCAATAAGGATGATCTTGGAGTAAAGGCTGAGATCAACGTTTAATTTTGCAAAATAATATAAATTACAGTGCATTAAATGGCGCAGGTGATAACTTGCGTCATTTTTGTATATTTGATAGACTAGCGAAGAGGATTTTTTAGGAGGCTACCGGTATGAAAATCATTGATATTCTAAATAGCAAAGATGTCACACTTTCTTTCGAGGTTTTTCCACCAAAAACAGATGCGGGATATGCAGCGGTAGAGAAGGCTTCAGCAGAAATTGCAGCACTTAAGCCTGATTTTATGAGCGTAACCTACGGAGCAGGTGGCGGAACCAGTCAAAATACTGCAAATATCGCAGCAAATCTTCAGAATAAATATGGCGTTGATGTTATTGCCCACCTTACATGCGTTTCTTCTACCAAAGAATACGTAGATTCAATGATCGACGCATACAAGGAAAAGGGAATCGAGAATATCATGGCACTTAGGGGAGATATCCCAAAAGAAGGCAGAGTATGTTATGACTATGATCATGCGTACCAGCTGATTCATGATATTAAATCTAAGTACAGCGATTGCTGTATCGGTGGAGCTTGTTATCCAGAGGGCCACATTGAATGTGCCCGTCAGTCAGAAGATATCCTTCATCTCAAAGAAAAAGTGGATGCAGGCTGTGACTTCCTTACAACTCAGATGTTTTTTGATAATTCGACTTTATACCAGTTCCTCTATCGTATCAGAGAAAAAGGAATTGAGGTCCCTGTTCTTCCAGGCATCATGCCTATCACAAATGTGAAGCAGGTTTCACGAAGTGTGGCACTTTCTGGTTCAACCATTCCTCAGAAGATGAAGATAATGGTAGACAGATTTGCTGATGATCCTGACAAGCTTAGGGAAGCTGGAATCATATATGCAAGTGATCAGATCATTGATCTGATTTCAAATGGAGTAAGCCACATACACGTTTATTCTATGAACAAGCCGGAAATTGCTGCAGGAATTATGCGCAACCTGGCAACAATAATAAAGTAAAGGGAAAGATAAAATGGACGCAAAAAATAACATTAGTCAGGAAGATTTTAATTACTCACAAGAAGTGATCAAAAAGTTATCAGATTACTTCGATGCCAAAGTAGTTGGACAGAAGCAGCTTAAGTTCTCACTTATCGCTTCTATCATTGCTGATGGCCATATCTTGGTGGAGTCAGTTCCAGGACTTGCTAAGACAACAGCCGCCAAGGCTATTTCAGATGCTGTAGACGGAAAGTTTGCAAGAATTCAGTGTACACCAGATCTTTTACCTGGTGATATCGTAGGTACACAGATCTACAATCAGGCAACTAACAAGTTCGAGACAATCCTTGGACCTGTATTTGCTAACTTCGTACTCCTTGATGAGGTTAACCGTTCATCTGCCAAGACTCAGGCTGCTATGCTTGAGGCCATGCAGGAGAAACAGGTTACTATCGGCGGCGAGACATATCGTATGCCAGAAGATATCTTTATTGTAATCGCTACTCAGAACCCTATCGAGCAGGAGGGAACATATCCTCTTTCAGAGGCTCAGACAGATAGATTCCTTGTAAAAGAGGTTATTACATACCCTACAGCTGCAGAAGAGGTTGAAATCTTAAGCCGTATCGAGTCAGGTGTTATCTCAAGAGTTGATGATCCAGTTCTTACTATCAAGGACGTTGATAAGGTTCAGGATATCGTCGATCAGGTTTATGTAGATGATGCTGTTAAGTGGTACATCTCAAGCATCGTAGTTGCCAGCAGAAGAGCAAACCAGATTCCTGGCTTTGAACTTGGCAAGTATGTACGTATCGGTGTTTCACCTCGTGCATCTATTGCATTCCTTAAGATGGCTAAGGCAGCAGCTCTCATGCAGGGCAGAACTTATGCTACTCCAGAGGATGTCAAGCTCGTAAGACATCAGGTTCTCAGACATAGAATCGGTCTTAATTATTCTGCAGTTGCTGACAACATCACCATTGAACAGGTAATTGACGGAATCGTAAACTCTGTTAAGACACCTTGATGAGATGAAGCTATGAATATAGATTACGAGTATTTATCAAGAATTAGAAGAGCGGTGACTCTTTATACAAATAGAAAGACCTCTAATATTCTCGAAGGTGATTTCCACTCTATTCACAAAGGTAGGAGTATGGATTTTGAAGACCTCAAGGAATACACCCCTGGTGATGAGGTCCATGATATCGACTGGAAGTCTTCTTCCAGAATGGGAACAATCCTGGTTAGACGTTACATGACAGACAGAAGACACAACATGATGTTTGTATGCGACTGTGGTACCAAGATGACTGGTGATACTCCTTCAGGTGAGGCCAAAAAGGAACTTGCTCTTATGACTTTTGGAACAATGGCTTATATTGCAGGTAGAAACGGTGCGGATTACGCATTGTCTTTTCCAAATGCAAGCGGAGCCTTTATGAGCATGTTCAAGTCTGGGGCTGATCACCTTGAGAGGCTTCTCTATGAGTATCAGAAATGCGTAACAACTGACGGCGCTCAGGATATTACCAAGACTCTTAAGGACGTCATCAACAATGTTCATAAGAGAATGATCATTTTCCTTATTACTGATGTCAGCACTTTGGCTACCATCGACAAGAATCTCATCAGAGCTATTACCATGGACCATGATCTTGTGGCAATCGGAATTCAGGATGCTGGTCTTACTGGCCAGAGTGTATTTGACTTAGATGTTGGAAGATATGAGAGATTTTTCTTTTCACATAATGCTAAGTTAAGAGAGCTTGAACAGGGCATCAGAACTGAGGAAGCTGATATTATAAACGAAAACTGCAGACAGGGTAGGGCATCTGTCGTTTCCATTAAAAAGGAAAGCGAGATCATCGATAACATTATCCTTCTGCTAGAAAGGTACAGACATGGAAACTACGGTTACATTACAACCACCGTTTGAATTTTATCTGTGGGTATGGCTTTTTGCTATTGCAGCACTGCTCTTATCTGTGGCTTTTCTTTTGATAATGAGGCGTTTTTATAAAAAGGCTCAGACACAGGTAGAGGCTACAAAGGAAGGCCCAGTTTTCATCCAACCTTCACAGAGAGTTATCACAAACGCAAAGGGCAGATATGTTGGAATGATCCAGGCTGTTCTTGCGGATTATAATGCAAAGAAAATTACAAAAAGAGATGGCTATCAGAGGCTTAGTATCATAATTAGAGGATTTGTACAGGAAACTACAGGTATCAATGTGGAAAACTATACTCTCTATGAGATCAAGGGACTTGGGATTGAGAAGCTCAATAAGCTGATCGAGGAATACTATGTACCTGAATTTGCAGAAGATAACAGGGCTACCAAGATGAGCCTTGAGGCTTCATGCAATAGCGCTATGGGAGTGATAAAAACATGGAATTGATGCACAAAAGTGTTGTCATTATCGGCGGCATTATTCTTGCTGTGGTACTGTTTGCACTACTTGGTGTGCAGCGCCACAAGGCAAATTCATATTCCACAGGTATAAAGGCGGCAAACACTTCAAGAATCAGACAATCAGCTATTTATCAAAAGCTTGAGAAAAGATACAAGATCCTTAGATGCATTTTGGTAGCCAGTCTTGTGGGAAGTATCGTATCATCCCTTTTCCTTATAGCCAGGCCCTTTGAAACAAAAGAGATCGAGAGCACTATAAAGAAAAGAGATATTATCATTTGCTTGGATGTTTCTTATTCACTGTATGACCTCAACTACGAGGTTACAGATTACCTTGAGGAGCTTGTAAGGGGCCTTGAGGGAGATAGAATTGGAATCAATATATTCAATACTTCAACAGTTACCTATGTACCACTTACTGATGACTATGACTATGTTATAGACAAGCTTGATGAGCTCGAGCAGTACTTTGTTATGCAAAAAGAGTTTATGGAAACCTATAACGGTAAGAAATACTCTGATCTGACTGATGAAGAGTATGAAAAGTATGAGGAGATGGCAATCAAGCTGTCATACTTTGATGCTGGTACAGTTTATAATTCTGACACTAAGGGCTCATCACTTATTGGTGAAGGCCTTGCTACAGCTCTATATTCATTCCCATATCTTGGGGAATCAGAGAGAACAAGAGTTATCATCATGTGTACTGACAATGAGCTTAGTAACATTGCTCCACAGATCGTTGATGTGGAGAAGGCAGCAGAGGCTTGCGCTGTTAATGATGTAACTGTTTATGGCATTTATCCTAGAGAAGAGGTTTTCTATATGCCTGATCTCTATGATTACGAAGAGTGCAAGAGTGAGTTTGAGAACGCCATTAAGATAACAGGCGGTAAGCTCTATATCAGAACTACTGATAATTCAGTAAAAGATATTGTTGGAAACATTCAGAAGGAGGACGCACTCCTTGTTAAGACTGTTGCTTCCAAAGAATATACAGACATGCCATTTATACCATTTGTCACATTGCTTATGTGCCTTGTGGCTTCAATAACGGCAGGATTGGTGTTACAAAGATGAGACTATTACCTATTTTACCTATATTTTCACTGCTTGCTATATTCATCATTTTGATGACGGCAACGGTGATCATAATATGGAGAAATCAGTTAAAACTTAAAGAAAAGATCTTTTCGATAGCAAGATTATCCATCATCTACATTCTTGTGCTGTGCATAGGTCTTAGACCAGTTACAGTAGATGATAATGTTGAATTTGCTACCAAGAATCTGGATGTTCTCTTTGTTGTAGATACTACTCTTAGTATGTGGGCAGAAGACTACAGCGGCAAAAATACCAGAATGAGTGGCGCGCTTAAGGATGTTCAATATATTATCGATGAACTTGCAGGAAGTAACTTTGCTATCGTTACTTTTGATAACAAGTCAAAGGTAGTAAGCCCATTTACTCAGGATGTTAGATATATCGAAGATCTTATGGCTACCATAACTCAGATCGATTCATACGATGCAGCTGGAAGTAGTCTAAATCTTCCTTATTACGATATGAGATCACTTCTTTCATCATCTAGGAAAAAAGAGAACAGAAGGACAGTAGTTTTTTATATCAGTGATGGTGAGATCACAAATGGAGAAGAACTTCAGTCTTATGCAGAGCTTGCTGAATTTGTAGATACAGGTGCTGTTTTGGGATATGGTTCAGAAAAAGGTGGCAAGATGAAGGACGGCAGCTGGGGCTACGTATATGACAGTACAACTCACCAGGATGCTATTTCTATTATCAATGAAGAGAATCTTCAGCAGGTGGCTACAGACCTTAATCTCAGCTATCTTAACATGAACTCTGGACATGACCCTATCAAGGGAATCATCGAAGAGGTCAAGAATCAGTGCAAGACTGTTATGGATAAAGAGACAGGCGCTGAGAGATATATAGACATGTATTATTACTTTGCTATTCCACTGGCTCTTATGATGTTACTTGAACTGTACATAATAATAAGGAAGGGGAGATTATAATTTATGAAGAAGACACCTTTAAAGGTTATGATACCCTTTATTATTTCTATCGTACTTGTTGTAGCTTCAGGTTTTTTTGTGCTGAAGGTACTTTTAAACCATTTCTTTATTGTAGCATATGCTTCAGAAACTTATGCACCTCCAGTACAGAAATTCGAGGTTTTATTCAATCACCCTGAGAGTTACCTTCCTTATTACAATCTTGGTAATTGCTATTACCAGGGAGGAGACTATTCTACTGCAGCAGCTTATTATTATCAGGCTCTCTCATATGAGAATGTTCCAGAAGACAGGGATATTCCTATCAGAATAAACCTGGCGCTGGCTCTTTGCTATAGTATTGATTTTGATAATCTGAAAACTGATACGGATATTCAAGGGGCGCTTCAGATATTGTACAGTGCTAGAGATATCCTTATGGAAAAAGGGTATGCCAATGATGAAGGAACTGGAACAGATGCAACTGCTCAGCAGCTTAAGGAAGATATCGATAAGATGATCGAGAAACTCCAGCAACAGCAGAATAATAATGATAATTCTGATGATCAGGAGCAGCAACAACAGCAAGAGCAGCAGGAAGAACAAGATCAAGATGACCAGCAAAAGCAAGAACAGCCACAACCTATGACTCAGGAAGAAATTCAGGAGATTCAGGATAATAGAACTAAATCAGCTAGCGAAAGAGTTGAGGAACAGGAATATTACGGCAAATATGATGAAGATGGTGAGGAAACCGCTGGTGGTTCCGGGCCAGAACATCCATGGTAATCAGAAGCTCGCACATTGTGCGGGCTTCTTTTTTCTTGATAATTTGAGATACTATGCAACCTCTACTATATGATGTATAATAGAGTGTGGAAAAAGGAAGATGTTGTATGAAAGGGGTAAAAATATTATGAAAAAACGAATATCAATGATATTAAGCGTACTGTTGACGCTTCTACTGATATTAACTACAGCATTTACATATTCTGTTGATACTAAGGCGGCAGAGACCACCTTCTCAGGAACGGTTTCAGATAAAACAACTTCAGATATCCTGTATCTGTCCACAAGCGGCGGAACAATGGAGATCAAGATCGACAGCTCAACCCAGGTAAGCGGAACCAAGCTTATTCTTCCAGGAAGCAGTATTACAGCTTCATGTTATAGAGGAAGCGATGAGTACTGGCATGCATCTACTCTTACAGGAACAGCAAAGGTTGGTAAGGTTACAATTGATACAGGCAACAAAGCAACAGTAAAAGGTACTATTGCTAAAGGTACATCAGAAGAACTTCTATATTTAAATACAGACAACGGAACAATGCAGATCAAGATGGATGATGAGACAGATCTTTCAGGTGTTACAATGCTCATCATCGGTAAGAGTGTTCAGGTTGTAGTTGCACGAGGATCAGATGCATATATGCATGCTCTTTCAATTTCAAGTAACGGCGGTGCTTCTGCTACATCAAGTTCAGCAGCTGGTACTTCATCAGGAAGCGGTGTAACAGGAACAGTAGAGAAGGGTACTACTTCTTCAATCCTTTACCTCTCAACTTCAGCAGGAACAATGGAGTTTGTTCTTGACCTTGCAACAGATGCAAGTGCTTGCCGAGTGCTTATGCCAGGCGAGAGCATTACAGTTAACTTCTATAGAGGAAGCGATGCATGGAATCACACATCCAAGCTTGTAAATAATTCAGCTAGTGCTGCTTCTGAAGTTACACTTGATGCTTCATCCAAGACTACAGTTTCTGGTAAGGTAAGCTCAAGCACAACAGAGAATACTCTTTATCTTGAGACAAGCGGCGGAACAATGCAGATAAGACTTGATGCAGCTACAAACTTCTCAAGATGTCCAGTAATCCTTCAGGACAAGAACATATCAGTAGTAATTGAGCGTGGATCAGATGAATATTATCATGCAGTTTCAGTAAGTCTTAACTAAGGAATGATAAATAAAATGAAGGTTGGAAAATTCTAACCTTCATTTTTTATATATAGAAATATATTTTTATTTTGCTGTCCAGCGTCCACTTGCTCCGCATGGAAGTACAAGACCATTTCCTTTAACTGGAAGTCCAATCTCATTGGCCTCTACATTTCCTTCGTGAATAGGATCAAGAACTGTATGAAGCATATAAGAAAGTACTGCAGGCTGTAGACCTGTTGTGTATGAGTTGATAAGGAAGAACAGTGGGTTATCTGAAAGAAGCTTAGCAGATAACTGGATAAATGGGAAAACAGATTCCTCGATCTTCCAGATCTCACCCTTAGGACCTCTTCCATATGAAGGAGGATCCATGATGATGGCATCATATTTATTGCCACGTCTTATTTCTCTTTCAACAAACTTAACGCAGTCATCAACAAGATATCTGATAGGTGCATCAGCAAGTCCTGATGAAGCAGCATTCTCTTTTGCCCAAGCAACCATACCCTTAGCGGCATCAACGTGAGTTACACTTGCCCCAGCCTTAGCTGCTGAAACAGTAGCACCACCTGTATAAGCAAAGAGGTTAAGAACTTTAATTGGACGATCAGCTTCCTTTATTAATGAAGAGAACCAATCCCAGTTAGCTGCCTGCTCAGGGAAAAGACCTGTGTGCTTGAAGCTAAATGGTTTAAGATTAAATGTAAGTTCCTTATAATTAATAGTCCATTCTTCTGGAAGCTTATGGAACTCCCACTCACCGCCGCCTTTATTGCTGCGATGATAGTGTCCGTTGAACTTCTTCCATCCGTAATGCTTTTTTTCTGTATTCCAAATAACCTGTGGGTCTGGTCTTACGAGTAAATAGTCGCCCCAACGTTCAAGCTTCTCACCGCTTGAGGTGTCTAGTACTTCGTAGTCTTTCCATCCGTCTGCAATCCACATAGATTTAATTCCTTCCATATAATATATTCTTTATAATAGTTTAAACTCTGATAATAGTTTTTTCTATTAATAAATGCTATTATTTGCGTTGATGTGCAGGTCACATTGTACTACAGCACATGTTTATAGTCATCTAAATGAATAAAAAGATTAATTTTGATCAAGAAAAATAGCTAAAAAAGGCTGATTTTACCATAAAAGAGATTAATTTTTAAAAAGGTGTTGCATTAAATATCAAAATGTTTTATACTCATAAACGCTGTGACATGATAGCTATGAAGCGTGAGGTTGCTGCTTTATCCAGTTAAGCAGGTTTTCCGTGGAGCGAATGTCTAGAGGCCGAACCAAGGCCAACCAAACTGACGACAAGTCACTGTACAGTAATTAAAGAGTCTGCCGACTAACCCAAGGCAGAAACGACGTGTAGTAAAACTATGACCTTATTATGTATTAAGGTTTAGGACACACACGGGAGAGTGTACAGTCACCGCTTGTCGTACTTCATTAAAAGTGCGAAAAGGAGGCGACTTTTTTTATGGCAAATCAGGTAATGAGAATTACACTTAAGGCTTATGATCATCAGCTTGTTGATGCATCTGCCAAGAAGATTATCGAGACAGTCAAGAAGAACGGTTCTCAGGTAAGTGGACCAGTACCTCTTCCTACTAAGAAGGAAGTTGTTACTATCTTAAGAGCAGTTCACAAGTACAAAGATTCTAGAGAACAGTTCGAGCAGAGAACACATAAGAGACTTATCGATATCATCACACCTACATCAAAGACAGTTGAGGCTCTTCAGAGACTCGAGATGCCAGCTGGTGTAAACATAAACATCAAGATGAAATAATTTAAGTAACATTGACCTCTACTAGTATGATGCGAGACGCATGATGCCGTGAAAACTGGAGAATTGTCACGTTGCAGACAATTAAAGCGACATTGCGAACGAACCAAGCATCCGCTGTAGACGTAATAGGAGGTAAAAAACATGAAGAAGGCTATTTTAGCTACTAAAGTCGGAATGACTCAGATCTTCAAAGAAGATGGTTCACTTGTTCCTGTAACTGTTCTTCAGGCAGGACCATGTGTAGTAACACAGATCAAAACTGTAGAGAACGACGGTTATAGCGCTGTTCAGGTTGGATATGTTGACAAGAAGGAAAAGGTTGTTAACAAGGACAAGAACGGTAGCAAGACAATCTACCACCGTCATGGCGCTACAAAGGCTGAGCAGGGACATTTCAAGAAGGCTGGAGTTTCTTGCAAGAGATATGTAAGAGAGTTCAAGCTTGAGAATGCTGCAGAGTATGCTCTTGGCGCTGAGATCAAGGCTGATATCTTCGCAGAAGGCGACAAGATTGATGCTACAGCAGTTTCAAAGGGAAAAGGATTCCAGGGTGCTATTAAGAAGAATGGTCAGCACAGAGGACCTATGGCACACGGTTCCAAGTTCCACCGTCATCAGGGTTCTAATGGTTCAAGTTCAGATCCTAGCCGCGTATTCAAGGGCAAGGGAATGCCTGGTCACATGGGCAGTGTAAAAGTAACAGTTCAGAATCTTGAGGTTGTTAGAGTAGATGCTGACAAGAATCTTATTCTTGTTAAGGGTGCTATTCCAGGACCTAAGAAGGGACTTGTTGCTATCAAAGAAACAGTTAAGGCAATAGGCTAATAAGAACGCGAAAGGAGGACCATACAGATGGCTAATGTATCTGTTTACAATATGGAAGGCAAAGAAGTTGGCAAGATCGATTTAAACGATGCTATCTTCGGAGTTGAAGTAAATGAACATCTTGTGCACATGGCAGTTCTTCAGCAGCTCGCTGACAAGCGCCAGGGTACACAGAAAGCTAAGACACGTTCTGAAGTTTCAGGAGGCGGAAGAAAGCCTTGGAGACAGAAGGGAACAGGTCATGCAAGACAGGGATCTATCAGAGCTCCTCAGTGGAAGGGCGGCGGAGTTGTATTCGCTCCAGTTCCAAGAGATTATTCTTTCAAGATGAACAAGAAAGAGAAGAGAGCTGCTCTTAAGTCTGCTCTTACAGATAAGGTTCAGAACAACAACATCATCGTTGTTGACGAGCTTAAGTTCGACGAGATCAAGACAAAGAGATTTGCAGAGGTTATGAACAACCTTAAGGCTACTCGTAAGGCTCTTGTAGTACTTGCAGATAATGATAAGAATGTTGTTCTTTCAGCTAGAAACCTTGCTGAAGCAAACACAACACTTACAAACACACTTAATGTGTATGATATCGTAAACGCTAGAACACTCGTCCTTACAAAGGATGCAGTTGCTAAGATAGAGGAGGTGTATTGCTAATGGCAGCATTACAGTATTATGACGTAATCCTTAAGCCAGTTCTCACAGAGAAGAGCATGGCTGGCATGAGCGAGAAGAAGTACACTTTCCTTGTTAATCCAGAAGCTAACAAGACTCAGATCAAGGAAGCTGTAGAGAAGATGTTCGAGGGAGCTAAGGTTGCTAAGGTTAACACAATCAATGCTAACGGCAAGATGAAGAGACGTGGCATGACTGTTGGTTTCACAGCTAAGACTAAGAAAGCAATCGTTCAGCTTACAGCTGATAGCAAGGACATCGAGATTTTCCAGGGACTCTAATTTATAACTAATAATTATACGTGCGAATCCAAGAAGAGCCCGGGATTCAAGTGAGTAATCACTAGACGCGTGATAAAACAAAAGGAGAAAATATCATGGGAATTAAGAAATACGGCCCATATACCCCATCCAGAAGAAACATGACTGGATCAGATTTCTCAGAGATTACAAAGTCTACACCAGAGAAGTCACTCGTTGTTTCTAAGAACAGCAAGGCTGGTCGTAACAACCAGGGTAAGATCACAGTAAGACATCGCGGATGCGGCGGCAGAGTTAAGTACAGAATTATCGATTTCAGAAGAAACAAGGATGATATGCCTGCAAAGGTTATCGGAATTGAGTATGATCCTAACAGATCAGCAAATATCGCACTTATCCAGTACGAGGATGGCACAAAGGCTTATATCCTTGCACCTAACGGTTTAACAGATGGCATGACAGTTATGAACGGTGCTAACGCTGAGATCCGTGTTGGTAACTGCCTCCCACTTTCACAGATTCCTGTCGGTGAAAACGTACACAACATTGAGCTTTATCCTGGTAAGGGCGGACAGATGGTTCGTTCAGCAGGAAACGCTGCACAGCTCATGGCCAAAGAAGGTAAGTACGCTACACTTCGTCTTCCTTCAGGTGAGATGAGAATGGTTCCTATCGAGTGCAGAGCTACAATCGGTGTTGTTGGAAATGGTGATCACAACCTTATCAACTATGGTAAAGCTGGAAGAATTCGTCACATGGGCATCAGACCTACAGTTCGTGGTTCTGTTATGAACCCTAACGACCATCCACACGGTGGTGGTGAAGGTAGAGCTCCTATCGGACGTTCTGGTCCTAGCACACCTTGGGGCAAGCCAGCTCTTGGTTATAAGACACGTAAGGCTAAGAAGGCTTCTAACAAGCTCATCGTAAGAAGAAGAAACGGTAAAGCCATCAAATAAGGAGGAATAAAATGTCTAGATCACTTAAAAAGGGACCTTTTGCAGACGCAAGCCTGCTTAAGAAGATAGATGCTATGAACGCAGAGGGCCAGAAGCAGATTATTAAGACATGGTCACGTCGTTCTACAATTTTCCCATCTTTTGTTGGACACACAATTGCTGTTCATGATGGAAGAAAGCATATTCCTGTATATGTTACTGAAGATATGGTTGGACACAAGCTTGGTGAGTTTGTTCCTACAAGAACATTCAGAGGACATGCTGGAAACTCTCCTGCAGAGAGAAAGAGCAGCGTAAACTAAGAAGTGTTTTAACGAAAGGAGGTTATATCCATGGAAATGGAGATCAAGCATAGATCAAAAATCAAAAGAGAAAGAAATCGTGACAATAAAGAAACAAGACCTTTTGCAAAGTTATCTTACGCAAGAATACCAGTTCAGAAGGCATGCTTTGTCATGGATGCTATCAGAGGAAAGGACGTTGAGACTGCACTTGCAATCCTTCAGTACAATCCTAGATATGCTTCAAGCGTAATCTACAAGCTTCTTGCAAGCGCTGTAGCTAACGCTGAGAACAACAAGGGTATGAACAGATCAAATCTCTATATTGCTGAGTGCACTGCTAGCAACGGCCCTATCATGAAGAGAATTCAGCCTAGAGCACAGGGTAGAGCATACAGAATCAATAAGAGAATGAGCCATCTCACTGTTATTTTGGACGAGAGATAATTGAAAGGAGAACCTAAGAATGGGACAGAAAGTTAATCCTCATGGCCTCAGAGTCGGTGTTATCGCTGACTGGGATTCCAAGTGGTATGCTGAATCTGGCGATTTCGCCAATAATCTTGTAGAAGATTATAATATCAGAAAATTTCTGAAGAAGAAGTTATATGCAGCTGGTGTTTCTAAGATCGAGATCGAGAGAGCATCAGATAGAGTTAAGGTTATCGTTTATACAGCTAAGCCTGGTGTCGTAATCGGTAAGGGCGGTGCTGAAATCGAAGTAACCAAGAAGGAGCTTTCAAAGCTCACAGACAAGAAAGTTCTTGTTGATATCAAAGAAATCAAGAAGCCTGATAAGGATGCACAGCTTGTTGCAGAGAATATCGCTCAGCAGCTCGAGAACCGTGTATCATTCAGAAGAGCAATGAAGTCATGCATGAGCAGAACAATGAAGACAGATGCACTTGGTATCAAGGCATGCTGCTCAGGCCGTCTCGGCGGTGCTGATATCGCTCGTTCAGAGTTCTACAGCGAGGGAACAATTCCTCTTCAGACTCTTAGAGCAGACATCGATTATGGTTTTGCTGAAGCAGATACAACCTATGGTAAGGTTGGTGTAAAGGTATGGATCTATAAGGGTGAAGTACTTCCAACTAAAGCAGGTGAGAATTCAGATAAGGAAGGGAGCGATAAATAATGTTAATGCCAAAGAGAGTTAAGCACCGCAAGCAGTTCCGCGGTTCAATGGCTCATAAAATTACTCGTGGTACTACAATCACTTATGGTGATTTCGGTATTGTTGCGCTTGAGCCTTGCTGGATCAATTCAAATCAGATTGAGGCAGCCCGTGTTGCTATGACACGTTTCATCAAGCGTGGTGGTCAGGTTTGGATCAAAATTTTCCCTGACAAGCCTATTACATTGAAGCCTCTTGGAACTCGTATGGGTTCTGGTAAGGGTGCCGTAGATAGATGGGTAGCTGTTGTTAAGCCTGGTCGTGTAATGTTCGAAATCGGTGGTGTTGCCGAGGCCGACGCAAGAGAAGCTCTTCGTCTTGCTATGCATAAGCTTCCTTGTAAGTGCAAGATCGTTTCAAAGGCTGATTTGGAAGGCGGTGTATCTAATGAAAACTAATAAGTATGTAGATGAGTTGAAGGCTAAGTCAGCTGATGAGCTTCAGACTGAGCTTGTATCAGCTAAGAAAGAACTTTTCAACTTAAAATTCCAGAACGCTACAAACCAGTTGGATAATACAGCAAGAATTAAAGAAGTAAGAAGAAATATTGCAAGAATCCAGACTGTAATCACACAGAACGCAAAGGCAGCTAACTAATACCTTTGTCTAATCTAAAAGGAGAAAAGATCGTGGA
Organism: Butyrivibrio sp. INlla18; assembly: GCF_900103635.1. Taxonomy (GTDB): domain Bacteria; phylum Bacillota; class Clostridia; order Lachnospirales; family Lachnospiraceae; genus Butyrivibrio. The sequence continues at coordinate 42,100 of NZ_FMXK01000005.1, read as the reverse complement.
AAGAAATTTAAGAAAAACGCGTGTTGGAAAAGTAACAAGCGATAAGATGGACAAGACCATCACAGTTTCCATTGAGGACCATGTTAAGCATCCTCTTTACAAGAAGATCGTAAAGAGAACTTACAAGCTTAAGGCTCATGACGAGAACAATGAGTGCCGTATTGGTGACACAGTTAAGGTAATGGAGACAAAGCCTATCTCCAAGGATAAGAGATGGAGACTTGTATCCATAATTGAACGTGCAAAGTAATACAAAAAAAGGAGAAATATCATGATTCAGCAGGAAAGTAGACTTAGAGTCGCTGATAACACAGGTGCTAAAGAGCTTCTTACAATTCGTGTTATGGGTGGATCTACAAGAAGATATGCGAGAATCGGCGACACAATCGTTGCTTCAGTTAAAGAAGCAACACCCGGTGGAGTTGTAAAGAAGGGTGACGTTGTTAAGGCTGTTGTCGTTCGTACTGTTAAAGAGACACGTCGTAAGGACGGTTCCTACATCAGATTTGATGAGAACGCTGCTGTTGTTATCAATGAAGATGGTACGCCTAAGGGAACACGTATTTTTGGACCAGTAGCTAGAGAGCTTCGTGAGAAGAAATTCATGAAGATTCTTTCTCTTGCTCCTGAAGTATTATAAGGAGGCGCCCAGATGTCAACTAGTAAGATTAAGAAGGGTGATATGGTAAGAGTTATCGCCGGAAGAGAAATCGATAAAGAAGGAAAAGTTCTTTCTGTTGATGTAAAGAACGGAAAGGTAGTTGTTGAGGGCCTTAACAAGGTTACAAAGCACGAGAAGCCTTCTGCAAAGAATCCTAATGGCGGTATTGTAGAGCGCGAAGCTGCTCTTGATATCTCAAACGTTGTGTATCTTCATAACGGACAGCCTACTAAAATCGGTTTCAAGGTTGAAAAGGATGATAATGGTAAGGTTGTAAAGAAGAACCGCATCGCTAAAAAGACTGGTGAGGTTATCGACTAATTTAGGAAGGAGGTATTAAGCGTTGAGTAGATATAAGGATTTATACAAAAACGAGATCGTTGATGCTATGACAAAGAAGTTCGGTTACAAGAACGTAATGGAAGTTCCAAAGCTCGACAAGATCGTTATCAATATGGCAGTTGGAGAAGCTAAGGAGAATGCTAAGCTTCTTGAGAACGCTGCAAACGATATGGCTATTATTTCAGGCCAGAAGCCTGTTTACACAAAGGCTAAGAAGTCAATCGCTAACTTCAAGTTAAGAGAGGGTATGCCAATCGGATGTAAAGTAACACTCCGTGGCGACAAGATGTACGATTTCCTTGATCGTCTTGTAAACCTTGCTCTTCCTCGTGTACGTGACTTCAGAGGAATCAATCCTAACTCATTCGATGGTAGAGGTAACTACGCTCTTGGTATCAAAGAGCAGCTTATCTTCCCTGAGATCGAGTATGATAAGATTGACAAAACAAGAGGTATGGACATCATTTTCACAACAACAGCTAAGACAGATGAAGAGGCTCGTGAGCTTCTCACACTGTTCAATATGCCTTTTGCAAAGTAATAGGAGGGAATAAGACACATGGCTAAATTATCCATGAAGGTTAAACAGCAGATGAAACCAAAGTTCTCTACACGTGCTTATAATCGTTGTAAGATCTGCGGTCGTCCTCATGCATATCTTAGAAAGTACGGAATCTGCAGAATTTGCTTCCGTGAACTTGCATACAAGGGCGAGATTCCTGGTGTTCGTAAGGCATCATGGTAATCTGCGAGAGCAGAACTATCATTTAAGTGGTTCAGGATGGGGACCACTAAATAACAATTAAACACATTGCGGCTTCGTGTCTCTGCTCAATTCGGGGAGTAGTAAGGCGAAGCAATAATAATTAAGGAGGCAATTTTAAAATGGCAATGAACGATCCTATTGCAGATATGCTTACAAGAATTCGTAACGCAAACACTGCTAAGCATGACACTGTTGATGTTCCTTCTTCAAAGATGAAGCTTGCTATCGCAAACATTCTTCTTGAGGAAGGTTATATTAAGAAGCTTGATGTAGTAGAAGATGGAGCATTCAAGAATCTTCACATCACTCTTAAGTATGGTGCTGACAGAAACGATAAGGTTATCACTGGTCTTAAGAGAATCTCAAAGCCTGGTCTTCGTGTATACGCAGGCAAGGATGAGCTTCCTAGAGTATTAGGCGGACTTGGTATTGCAATCATTTCAACAAACCAGGGCGTTGTAACTGATAAAAAAGCAAGAGAGCTCCAGGTTGGTGGCGAAGTTCTTGCATTCATTTGGTAAATTGGAGGTACGGGCATGTCACGAATTGGAAAAATGCCAATCGCAGTTCCTGCTGGTGTAACAGTAGAAGTTGCAGAAAATAATAAGGTGACTGTAAAGGGACCTAAGGGTACTCTTACAAGAGTTTTCCCAGCTGAGATTTCTTTCTCACAGGAAGACGGACAGATCGAGGTTAAAAGACCTGACGATCAGAAGAAGACAAAGGCTTTACATGGTCTTTCAAGAAGCCTTCTTAACAACATGGTTGTTGGTGTTACAGATGGCTACGAAAAGAAGCTTGAGGTTAACGGTGTAGGTTACAGAGCTGCTAAGAATGGTAAGACACTCTCTCTCACACTTGGTTATTCTCACCCTGTAGAACTTGTTGATCCAGAAGGAATCGAGACAGTTGTTGAGGGTCAGGTAATTACAGTTAAGGGAATTGATAAGGAAGCAGTTGGACAGCACGCTGCAATCATCAGAGAAAAGAGAGCTCCAGAGCCATATAAGGGCAAGGGTATCAAGTATGCTGATGAGGTTATCAGACGTAAAGTTGGTAAGACTGGTAAGAAATAATTAAGAAGGAGAGTGCAAAATGGTTAGTAAGGAATCAAGACAGAAAATTCGTGTTAAAAAGCACATGAAGATTCGTAATCGTTTCAGCGGAACAGCTGAGAGACCACGTTTAGCAGTATTTAGAAGCAATAATCACGTATATGCACAGGTTATTGATGATGTAGCTGGTAAGACACTTGTATCTGCTTCAACTCTTGAAAAAGATATCAAGGCTGAGCTTAAGAATACAGATGACATTGATGCAGCTTCAAAGATCGGTGATGTAGTTGCTAAGAGAGCAATTGAAAAAGGTATCAAGGCCGTAGTATTCGATAGAGGCGGTTATATTTATCACGGTAAGGTTAAAGCCCTTGCTGATGCTGCCAGAGAAGCTGGCTTGGAATTCTAAGAAGGGAGAAAACACAATATGAAGCGTACAATCGTAGATGCTAGTCAGCTCGAATTGACAGATAAAGTTGTAACCATCAAGCGTGTTACTAAGGTTGTTAAGGGTGGACGTAACATGAAGTTCACAGCACTTGTTGTAGTAGGTGATAACAACGGACACGTTGGTGTTGGTCTGGGCAAGTCAACAGAAATCCCAGATGCTATCCGTAAGGGTAAAGAGGATGCTACTAAGAACCTCATTACTGTACCTCTTGACGAGAATAACAGTATTACACATGATTTCGTAGGTAAGTTCGGCTCTGCTGAAGTTTTACTTAAGAGATCTCCAGAAGGTACTGGTATCATCGCTGGTGGCCCTGCTCGTTCAGTATGTGAGCTTGCAGGTATCAGAAATATCAGAACAAAGTCACTTGGTTCTAACAACAAGCAGAACGTTGTTTATGCAACAATCAACGGTCTTGCTCAGTTAAAGACACCTGAAGAAGTTGCTGCTAAGCGCGGCAAGTCTGTTGCAGAAGTAACAGCATAATAGGAGGATATTATCAATGGCAAGCGAAAAGAAACTCAAGATCACATTGGTTAAGTCCACAATTGGCGCTGTACCTAAGCAGGTAGCAACAGTAAAATCAATGGGATTCAAGAAACTTAACAGTTCTGTTGAACTTCCTGATAACTCAGCAACAAGAGGACAGATTCAGCAGATCAGACACCTTGTAAAGGTTGAAGAGATCTAATCTCGACATAATTGAAACATTAATTGTAACTGGGGCTGTTCTAAGTGTACGCGAGTGGTATATAATGTATATTGTGTACTGCGCTGAGCGGCATAAGCCCCAGTATGTATAAGGAGGAATATCATGGAATTATCCAACTTAAGACCTGCTGAAGGTTCAGTACAGAGCGATAATTTTAGAAGAGGCCGTGGACATGGTTCAGGAAACGGCAAGACTGCTGGTAAGGGACATAAGGGTCAGAAGGCTCGTTCAGGAGCACCAAGACTTGGTTTCGAAGGTGGTCAGATGCCATTGTTCAGAAGACTTCCTAAGAGAGGCTTCAAGAACATCAACCACAAGAACATCGTTGGTATCAACTTAAGCGCACTTGAAGCATTTGACAACGGTGCAGTTGTTGACATTCAGGCACTTAAAGATGCTGGAATCATCAAGAAAGAGCTTGATGGTGTTAAGATTCTTGGAAACGGCGAATTTACTAAGAAGCTTACGGTTAAAGCAAATGCGTTCAGCGCATCAGCTAAAGAGAAGATCGAGGCACTTGGTGGAACAACAGAGGTGATCTAATGTTTAAGTCCCTAATGAATGCATTAAAAGTCAAAGAAATTAGAATGAAGATTCTATTTACTCTTGCGATGCTCGCCCTTATCAGACTTGGATCTGCTATTCCAGTTCCAGGTATGAATACAGCAGTTTTTAAGAACTGGTTTCAGGGTTTGACAGAGAGTGATGCATTTGGTTTTATGAATCGATTCACTGGTGGATCATTTGAGAACATGTCAATCTTGGCACTCAATATCACGCCATACATCACATCTTCCATTATCATTCAGCTCCTTACAATTGCTATTCCTAAGTTTGAGGAGTGGCAGAAGGATGGCGAAGATGGAAGAAAGAAGCTTACAAAGCTTACAAGATATATCACTGTAGCTTTAGCTCTTATCGAATCAATAGCCATGGCAGTCGGCTTTTACAGGAACACAGGATTCCTTACTTCACAGAATCCATTCCTTGTAGTTCAGATTGTTGCAGCACTCACAGCTGGTAGTGCATTCCTGATGTGGATTGGTGAAAGAATCACAGAAAATGGGGTTGGAAACGGTATATCAATAGTTCTGACTATCAACATTCTTTCAAGAATGCCGTCAGATATCAGCTCACTATTCGGTCAGTTTGTGAGCGGAAAGCCTATTGCAAGGGGAGTAGTATCAGCAATAGTTATTATTGCGGTTATTATCTTTATGGTTTTATTGGTCGTTCTTCTTAACGGCGCTGAGCGTAGAATTCCTGTTCAGTATGCTAAGAAGATCCAGGGAAGAAAGACATACGGTGGAAACCGTTCTGAAATTCCTCTCAAGGTCAATACAGCCGGCGTTATGCCAATTATTTTTGCAATGTCACTTTTCCAGTTCCCGATCATTATTACACAGCTTGTTGGATATAATGGATCAGGATTCTGGGGCAAGGCAGTTGCATTTTTAAATCAGAGTAACTGGTGCAATCCAAATCACCCTGTATATACACTTGGTTTGGTTGTATACATACTCTTGCTCATCTTCTTCGCATATTTCTACACATCAATTACATTTAATCCAATTGAGATTGCAGACAATATGAAGAAGCAGGGTGGATTTATTCCTGGAATCAGGCCAGGTAAGCCAACTAGCGATTACCTTACAAGCATTTTGAACTACATCATTTTCATAGGTGCATGCGGCCTGATCATCATCGGCGTATTACCTATCGTATTCAATGGTTTGTTCGGTGCAAAGGTTTCATTTGGTGGAACCAGCCTTATCATCGTGGTAAGCGTTATACTTGAGACAATCAAGCAGATTGAATCACAGATGCTTGTACGTAATTACAAAGGTTTCCTGGAAGATTGATTTTATGAAAAAAAGAGGTCACAGGGCTTCTAATAGCCCTGGAGCCTCTTCTTTCTAGTTTAAGTGTATTTTTTAAAGGGGAAGCAAAGTATGAAGATAATTATGTTGGGTGCACCTGGTGCTGGAAAAGGCACACAGGCACAGATGATCGCGGATAAGTATAATATCCCACATATCTCTACAGGAGATATTTTCAGAGCTAATATCAAGAATGGTACAGAACTTGGTAAGAAAGCAAAAGAGTATATGGATAAAGGACAGCTTGTTCCAGACGAACTCACAGTAGAGCTTCTCTTGGACAGAGTTGCAAATGAAGATTGCAAGAACGGATATGTTCTTGATGGATTCCCACGTACTATACCACAGGCAGACGTATTAGATAGCGAGCTCACAAAGCTTGGGGATAAGGTTGATTATGCTATCAACGTTGACGTTCCTGATGAGAACATTGTAAACAGAATGTCAGGAAGAAGAGCATGCCTTAAATGTGGTGCTACTTATCATATCAAACATATTCCACCAAAGACTGAGGGAATATGCGATAAATGTGGAAGCGAGCTTGTTCTTAGGGATGATGATAAGCCTGAGACAGTTCAGAATAGATTATCTGTATATCATGAGCAGACACAGCCACTTATCGATTACTATGATAAGAAGAATATCTTAAAGACTGTTGACGGTACTAAGGATATGCAGGAAGTATTTGATAATATTGTAGGTATTTTGAATGCGTAAAGTTATCTCAATTAAGACAGATGAAGAAATAAATCTTATGAGAGAATCAGGGCATCTTTTAGCTAAGGTTCATGACGAGCTTCATGCTGCAGTCAGACCTGGAATCTCTACTTTAGAACTTGATGAGATTGGCGAAAAGACTATTAGAGCGCTAGGCGGGATACCAAATTGTAAGAATTATGAAGGATTTCCTGCTTCTGTGTGCATATCAGTTAATGATGAAGTAGTTCACGGAATACCAAGTGCTGATAAGATCCTTAAAGAAGGTGATATAGTTACCTTTGATACAGGATTAATATATAAAGGTTATCATTCAGACGCTGCAAGAACTTGGGGCGTTGGTAAGATCAGCGATGAAGCTCAACAGCTGATCGATGTAACCAGAGAAAGCTTTTTTGAAGGTATTAAGATGGCCAAAGCTGGAAATAGGCTTTACGATATATCCAAAGCGATAGATAATTATATTAAGCCCTATGGATATGGTATAGTTAGAGAGCTTACAGGTCATGGAATAGGCACAAGCCTTCATGAAGAACCTATGGTTCCAAACTTTAAACAGTGGCGCAGAGGTGTTAAACTACAAAAGGGAATGACAATCTGTGTGGAACCAATGATAGCAATGGGCCAAAGGTATGTTGGCTGGCTGGATGATGACTGGACAGTGGTAACCGTAGATGGTTCCCTAGCCGCACATTATGAAAATACGATCGCCATAACTGATGGTGAACCAGAAATATTGACAATCATTTGATAGTTAAGTAGGAGGATAAAGATGTCAAAGGCTGATGTAATTGAAATTGAAGGAAAGGTTATTGAGAAGCTTCCTAACACAATGTTCCAGGTAGAGCTTGAGAATGGACACGTTGTTCTTGCTCATATCAGTGGTAAGCTTCGTCAGAACTTCATTAGAATTTTACCAGGAGATAAGGTTACTCTTGAGCTTTCACCTTATGATCTCACAAAGGGTAGAATCATCTGGAGAGATAAGTAATTAAGATCTTACGGACTGTCGTATATAGCATACGGCAGTCTTTTTTTACGATATTATGTGTGTTAAAAATGTGCTATGCCATGCTAAATATGTCCGATTTTATGTGGTCTAACGCTAATTTATAATGACATTGTCGATAAGACAATTGTCATTATTTATTTAATTCAAAAGGGAGGTTATTTGAAAAATGAAAAAAAGATTTGTATCAGTACTAATGACAGCAGCTGTTGTTCTTTCAATGACAGCATGTGGCGTTCAGGCTCCTGAGACTCCTGCAGAGACACCTGCAGCTGAGACACAGGAAGAGACAGCAGAAGCTCCTGCAGCTGATTCAGCTGAGGAAGTTACTCCTGCAGCAGATGCTATTACTCTTGTAATGGCTGAGGTTAACCCTCTTGATACTATTGTTGGTATGACAGATCAGAAGTTCAAGGAAGAAGTTGAGGCTAGATCAAATGGATCTATCATCATTGACCTTCAGGCAAGTGGTGTTCTTGGTTCAGAGAACGACGTACTTGACACAATGCTTGGTGGCGGCGGCACAATCGATATGTCTCGTATCTCTGCTTTCGCTCTTACACCATACGGCGGACAGAAGTCAATGCTTCTTTCACTTCCATACATCTTCACAAGCCGTGATCATTTCTGGAACTTCGCTACATCAGACCTTGCTCAGGAATTCCTTCAGGAATCATCAGAGAATGGTAGTGGTGTAAGAGGTCTCTTCTATGGTGAGGAAGGTTTCCGTCATTTCTTCACAGTTAATGAGATCACAGGTATCGAGTCATTCAAGGGCATGAAGATCCGTGTATCTAACGACCCTGTTATGAATGGTCTTGTTGAAGGTCTTGGCGCTAACCCTACAGTAGTTGCTTTCGGTGAGCTTTACAGCGCACTTCAGACTGGTGTAGTTGATGCAGCTGAGCAGCCAATCGCTAACTACAAGTCAAACGCATTCCCAGAAGTTGCTCCATACATGATCCTTGACGGACACACACTTGGTGCTATCCAGGTTGTTATCACAGATGAGGCTTGGAACAAGCTTACACCTGAGCAGCAGGATATCCTCGTTGAGGCTGGTAAGGCAGCATCTGAGTACAACCGTTCAATCTCAGAAGAGAAAGAGAACGAAGTACTTGAGCAGCTCAAGGCTGATGGTGTTACAATCATCGAAGTTGATGACATCACACCTTGGCAGGAAGCTGTTAAGCCTGTAATCGAAGAGAACATTAAGGGTCTTGAGGATTACTACCAGAAGATCGTTGACATGAAATAATTAAACTTTATCAAACCGTTTTATAGAAAAGAGGTACTATGAATTCTTTCTTCAAAGCGGTAGATAAGATCAAACCTGTATACGATATTACTTATAAAGTAATGCTATTTGTATGTAAACTCTTGCTGGTGACAGATATTCTGATCACCAGCATGAGTGTTCTTGGAAGATATGTTTCTTTCGTTCCAGATCCATCTTGGAGTGAAGAAGTTGTCCTTACACTTATGGCTTACATGGCTGTTATTTCAGCCGCACTTGCAATCAGACGCGGTGCTCATATTCGTATGACTGCATTTGATAGATATCTACCTAAACAAGTAATCAAGATTTTAGATTTGCTTTCAGACTTATGTATTTTATTCCTTGCATTTGTAATGCTCATTGTTGGTTGGAAGTATGCTTCAACAATCGGTAGCAAGGGTACTTACGTTTCTCTTCCAAAGTTATCAAGGTTTTGGATGTATTTCCCAATTCCTGTGGCTGGATTTGCCATGATCGTTTTTCAGCTTGAGGCAATCTATAACCACATCAAAGGTTTCTTTATAAAGGAGGAGGATAAATAATGACCGTTAATTCTACTGCTATTGCTATTTTGCTTATTAGCTTCTTAGTAATGATATTTTTAAGATTCCAGATTGCTTACGCGGTTGCTTTATCATCTATCCTCTGTCTTCTTTATCAGGGACTTCCACTTACAACAGTTTGTCAGCAGATGGTTAAGGGTATCAGTTCTTTCTCTCTTATGGCCGTTCCATTCTTTATTACGATGGGATGTCTCATGGGACAGGGTGGTATCTCTGAAAAACTTATTGCATTGGCGGATGCTTGTGTAGGTTGGATGACAGGTGGTATGGCCATGGTTAACATTGTGGCATCCTACTTCTTTGGTGGAATTTCAGGATCTGCAGCTGCAGATACTGCTTCACTTGGAAGTATCCTTATTCCTATGATGGTTGAGCAGGGTTACGACGATGATTTCTCAACAGCCGTAACAATTACATCTTCTTGCGAAGGACTCCTTGTTCCTCCTTCTCATAACATGGTAATCTATGCTATGAGTGCTGGTGGAGTTTCTGTAGGAAGCCTGTTCCTGGCTGGATATGTTCCAGGAGCACTCCTTGCACTTTCTCTTATGGTCGGCTCTTATATTATTTCTAAGAAGCGCAATTATCCTAAGGGAAAACCATTCAGCTTCAAAGCATTTGTTAAGCAGCTCGGTACTTCATTCTGGGCTCTTGCAGCAGTTATCATCGTAGTAGTAGGCGTAGTAGGTGGTGTATTCACAGCAACTGAGTCAGCTGCCGTAGCCGTTATCTATAGCCTTATCGTAAGCGTATTCATCTATAAGGGACTTGATTGGAAGGGTGTATGGAAAACACTTGAGTCATGCGTTGACACACTATCAATCGTGCTTATCCTTATCTCTACATCAAGTATCTTTGGATATTGCCTTACAACACTTCATGTTCCAGATATTGCTGCTAATGCTATAATTGGACTTACAAGAAATCCAATTCTTATTGCACTTTTACTTAACCTTATTCTTTTAGTACTTGGATGTATCATGGATATGGCTCCAATCATCCTGATTGCAACACCTATCCTTCTTCCAATTGCAACATCAATTGGTATTAATCCAATTCAGTTTGGTATAATGATCATACTTAACTGTGGTATCGGACTTCTTACACCTCCTGTAGGTGCAGTTCTTTTCATTGGATCTGCAGTTGGTAAGGTTAAGATGGAAAAAGTAGTAAAGGCAACATTACCATTTTATCTTTGCATGATCTTAGTTCTTTTACTGCTTACATTTATACCTGAAATAAGCATGTTCCTTCCAAACCTGCTTATGAAGTAATATTTGCTGAAAGGTCTTTTTATGGATTATAAGTTTAAATGTGACGTTAAAGCATCAGACCTGTGGAAAATGGCTATGAAGCGCACTTACAAGTCAATCGTTGGAGTAGTAAATGTAGTATTTACAGTTGCTATGATAGCCCTTGTGATCAGATTTTGGGGAGAAGCCTCCTCATTTATGAGAAGTGTGATGGTCATAGGATGTCTCCTTTTTCCAGTTATTCAGCCTCTGGCAACATATGGCAAGAGTGCCAAGCAGCTCGAGGACATGCCAAAGGACATGGAGCTGTCATTTGATGACAGGGGAGTACATGTTGAGACAGGCGGTAAGTCTGAGGATATCAGATGGAAAAAGATCTCTAACGCCATTAAACGCAGCAATATGATCATCGTAATGTCAGATGACAGACATGGTTATATGCTCACAAACAGAGTCCTTGGAGACCAGAAAGAGAGCTTTTATCAGTATCTCTGTAGCAAAATTAAAGGTTAGTTTCAAATAGTAATTTAAAAGAGGCAGCGCTATAATTATTCCTATAACAAACGCGGCCTCTTTTTTTTAAGCATATGATAAAAATACGTAATTTTTGGAAAAACCTAACAATAAAAAATAAGATAAGAGCTTTTACTAGCAGTGTATTCATCGCTATTTTGGCAGCTCTTTTATTTGATGTGTGGATAATTAAGCTCTTCATGATGGACTTTAATGATATCATGGAGGACAATTCCCACAGCGGAGAGCTGGTTGCAGCCATATCAAGCGAGATAGATACTTTTGATTCCTATGTTCACGGTTCAGACCCAATAGATACCAGTGAGTGGGAAAAGAGTGTTGCTGCTACCCAAAAGGCCTTTGACAAGAATCCTTTGGTCTATAAGAGGCTTGGAGAGGAGAGATATGCTCTTTTATCATCTCTTAGGACAGCTTATTCAAGCTATAGTGAGGCTCGAAACGAGGTAATAGATCAGTATCAGTCAGGACACCTTGATATAGACAAGCTTTATGACGTGTATAGCATGCAAAAATACCTAAATGTCTATGCTCAGAGATTTGTGGATAAGACCATGCGTGAGGGCAATTTTAGTTATAAAGAGCTGATGCCTGTTATTGTCAGTGTGCCATTTCTTGTTGCAGCTCTTGGAGTGATCATCATTCTTGTGATCTACAAGATGTCTAAGGTCATGGACAATTCTATCAGTGTGCCAGTTTTAAAGCTTGCAAATGCTTCCAGAAAGATTGCAGCCAATGACTTCTTTATTGATGACGTTGAGGCTGATAACAAGGATGAAATGGGAGAACTGGTAACAGCCTTTAACAAGATGAAATATGCTACCGGCGAGTATATCCGAGGTATGGAAGATAGGCGAATAGTACTTGATCAGCTCCACGCCAAGGAACTTGAGAATCTTGAAATTGAGAAGCAGATGGAGACCATGAATCTAGAGCTTTTGAAGAGCCAGATCAATCCACACTTCCTTTTTAATACCTTGAATGTTATTAAAGGTACTGCAAATCTCGAAGATGCCCCAACTACTGAGCAGATGATAGAGGCCCTTAGTTCCCTCTTTAGATATAACTTGAAGAACCAGGCAAAAGAGGCACTTCTTGCCCAGGAGCTTAAGATTTCCAGAGACTATATGTATCTTCAGAAGATGAGGTTTGGAGACAGGGTGTCTTTTGAAGTTGATTCTGATGTGGATGAAAACAAGGTCATTGTGCCTACATTCACATTCCAGCCACTTCTTGAAAATGCCATTATCCATGGAATTTCTCATAAGGTCGAGGGTGGAAAGATTCTTATCAAGATCAGACAAAATGAAGATATGCTTCATATCGAAGTATCTGATACTGGAGAAGGCATGGATGAAGAGCTTCTTGAGAAAGTAAGAGCTCAGCTTGAGATTGGAAATGAGAAGGTCATTGACAAGGATATTATTGGAATTGGCCTTGGAAACATTAACCGAAGGATCAGAACTATGTACAAAGGCGGAAGCCTTAGAATTGAAAGCACTAAAAATGTTGGCACAACCATTATCATTGATATTCCAATGCAGGGAGATGTAGTCTAGGAGAAATACATATGTACAGAATACTTGTAGCAGATGATGAACCTATTGAGAGACAGGTTATAAATAAAAAGATAGCAGGCTTTTTTCCTGGACAGGTGGAGATACACATGGCTGAAAATGGCTTGGAAGCTGTTAAGACCTTTGAAGATAATTCATGCCAGATTGCCATACTTGATATTGAGATGCCAGGAATGAACGGCCTTGAGGCGGCTGAGGAGATCAGGAAAAAAGACAAAAACTGCAGCATTATCTTTTTGACTGCCTTTGACGAATTCAGTTATGCAAAAAAAGCTATTGGAGTAAGGGCGTTAGATTATCTTTTAAAGCCTGGGGCAGATGAAGATCTTATAAATGTTCTTGAAGAAGCTTTTGATATTTGTGACAAAGAGACCACCATTCCAGCTAGTGTAAATAATTTTAATGACAAAGATATTGAACATTATAAAGTTTACGGAAGCGGAAATATGTCGAACAAACTGATAAGTGATATCACTACGTTTATTGACGAGCACTACAGCGAAGATATTGCCCTTCAGGACATTGCGAGTGTGCTCGGATATTCAGATGTGTATTTCTGCAAGCTTTTTAAACAGAACTTTGGAAAGAACTTTATTACATATCTGAATGAATATAGAATGGCAAAGGCCAAAGAGCTTCTTGCCAATCCACTTATAAACATTAAAGATGTTGGACAAAAAGCAGGTTATAGAGACGCTAATTATTTTACAAGAGTTTTTAAGCGCATGGTAGGCATGACACCTAGTGAGTACAGAATCGGAGTTTTGGGATCATGAAAAAGAAATGGGCATATGGAATAATTTTCATAATGGCTTTGATCGTCTTTTGTGTTGTAGGAAACAGGATATATCTGTGGAAGACAGGAAGTTCCAAGAAAGGATCTCCTGACTTTGTACTTCTTTATGCTGAAAACCAGACAGCCGATTATCCAACAACTTTGGGAGCAGAGAGATTTGCTGAACTTGTCTATGAGCGCACAGACGGAAGGATAAAGATACTAGTAAAACATGGAGCTGAGCTAGGAAGCGAGATGGAAGTCATTAAACAGCTTAGCTACGGTGGTATTGCTTTTGCCAGAGTATCAATTTCACAGATTGCTGAGTATGTTCCTGATATGAACATTCTTCAGATGCCTTATCTTTATTCAAGCTCTGAGCACATGTGGAGAGTCTTGGATGGAGAAATAGGAGATGAGTTCCTTGCTAAGGCCTCAGAGTACAATCTGGTAGGACTATCCTGGTACGATGCTGGAGCTAGAAACTTCTATAGCACCAAGCCTATCACATGTCTTGAAGACCTTCAGGGAATGAACATCAGAATTCAGGAATCAGATATGATGGCAGATATGGTATCAGCTCTTGGTGCCAATCCTGTTAAGATCGTGTACTCTGATGTTTACTCAGCTCTTGAGCAGGGTATCGTAGACTGCGCTGAGAATAACTGGCCATCCTATGAAGCTATGAAGCACTACAATGTAGCAAGATACTATACTATAGATGAACATACCAGAGTTCCTGAAATTCAGCTATGTTCAAGTGAGATCTGGAATCAGCTAAGTGAATCTGATCAGCAGATAATCATGGATTGTGCAAAAGAGTCAGCGCTTTACGAAAGACAGCTTTGGCACGAAAGAGAAAAAACATCCAGAGAGATAGCAGAAAAGAGCGGAGTTACAGTTATTGATATTACAGCCGCAGAAAAACAACGCTTTAGAAGAGCAATGTCTTCCGTATATGAAAAATACTGTGAAAATCAGATGGAAATTTTAGAAAAGATCATGGAATATTGATAGAAAATAACTATATTTTATAATAATAAAGAAAATATTAAATAACGCTATATCGCTTGTTTTGGCACATGTATTAGTCTACAATTTTATGTATGGAACGCGCATTTTTATATGTTTATATATATTAAGGAGGCTTATATATGGCTAAGAAACGTGGTTCTTTGATGACTGTTATAGTTGGAGCGATTCTTTTGGCGGTTGTTATTACTACGCTATCTATCGAGATTTTTTCAATCAATAGTACCATGAGTACTAATGTCAAGATGACCAATGAGTATAGAACCAGACTTGAAGAAGATATCAAAGCTGAGCTTAAAAATGAGACTCAGTGTGCCATGAGTGTTTGCGCTTATAATTATTCAAGATATCAGAATGGTGAGATAACGCTGGATGAAGCAAAAGAGCTGTCAGCAAATATCATCAGAGAAATGAAATATAACGAGGGATCAGGATATTTCTGGATCGATACTTCTCAAGGTATCAACGTAGTACTTCTTGGAAGAGATACAGAAGGTCAATCCAGATGGGACGCAAAGGACCCTAATGGAACATATTTCATTCAGGAAATGATCAAAAATGGTATGCAGGATGGCGGCGGATATACAAACCTCATGTTTGCTAAGCCAAATGAAACAGAGCCTCTTCCAAAGGTTAATTACACAGCATACTATGAGCCATTTGACTGGGTCATGGGTACCGGTGTATGGGTAGACTATATTGACTCTCTTGAAGCTGATTACAGTAAAGCAGCTAGCCTTGCTCTTAAATATAATATCTGGAATTCATTAGTAGTTGTTTTCATACTTATCATAGTAGGTACTATAATTGCAATTTACATCGGTAAGAGAATTACTAAGCCTATCATTCTTGTAACTGATCAGATGACCAAGATGTCCAACAGTGATTTTACTGACAGTGAAGAGATGGAGGAAGTTCGTAAGCTTAGTAATGAGAGAAATGAGATCGGACAGATTTCTGAGGCTCTTGATACCATGCATACAAGTATCAGAGATCTTATGATGAAGATCTACGATACTACATCTTATGTTGCATCAGCTTCTGAAGAGCTTTCAGCTAGTGCTTCTCAGTCAGCAGATGCCAGTGAAATGGTTGCTAACTCCTGTACAAGTGTTGCTGATTCCTGCAATGGACAGATCACAGCAGTTGCTGGAGCAAGTGATGAGACCAAGCACTTTATCGAGAATATGCAGGAGTTCAAGGATGCTATCAACAGAACTACTGAAATGATCAAGAATACAAACGAAGCAGCTACCAAGGGTGCTGATGATATGACTAATGCAACAAACATGATGGGATCTATCAAAGAGTCCGTTGAAAATACAGCATCAGTTGTAGATGCTCTTGGTGAACAGCTCAAGAATATTGACAGCTTTGTTGAGACAATTTCTGAGATCGCCAGCCAGACAAACCTCCTTTCACTGAATGCTTCTATCGAGGCTGCTAGAGCAGGTGAGATGGGTAAAGGCTTTGCGGTTGTTGCCAGTGAGATCAGTAAGCTTGCAGATCAGTCAAATGAAGCTGCAGCCAAGATCACAGTACTTATCGAAGATATCATGAAGAACTCTGAAGAAGCAGTTGAGGCTATGAGAGAAGGTGCTCAGAGCGTTGTAGAGGGTACAGAGACTGTTAATGAAGCTGGTAATACATTCAGCAATATCGTTGACATGGTATATTCAATCTCTGAGCAGTCAGAGAGAATGAGCGAGATCGTTGGTCAGCTTTCAGCTGGTACTGACACTATCGCTGAGAATATCAGAATGATCGAAGACATGAGTACAAGCGTAGCTGATGAGACTCAGAACGTATCTGCAGCATCCCAGCAGCAGACAGCTTCTACTCACGAAGTTGCCGAAGCTTCCGACAAGCTTGCTGAGAACGCTCAGGAGCTTCAGAAGTTTGTTTCCAAATTCGAACTGTGATGTGAAACCATATATAAGAGGGTGGTGATCTTCGGATCACCACCCTCTTTTTGCGTGTAAAAAAGTAATTAAAAATGAGGACACTTTCCAAAAATCAGGGTATGTTTTGTCAAAATAATGTTTCCTATAATCATCCTATATCAATTGATTTACATAAAACAAAACCTATAGATTGAGAGGAAACAAAAGATGAAAGGCGAAAAAGATAAGGGAAAGTATTTGCAGCCAAAACGAAGCTGGAAGCAGGAAATTCAAAGAAACTGGGCATTATATGTTCTGATCATGCCAGCTTTTGTCCTTGCAATTATCTTTTGCTACGTGCCTATGGGCGGACTTATTATGGCATTCCAGAACTACAAGCCATGGCTTGGAATAACAGGTTCTGAGTTTGTTGGAATGGAGAACTTCAAGCAGATCTTTGTTTTCCAGGAATCATATCAGGCAATAATCAATACTTTGATAATTGCGGTCAGCAAGATAATATTGGGACTTATCGTTCCGATCGTCATAGCTCTTTTGCTGAATGAAGTAAGTAACGTAGGACTAAAGAAAGGTATTCAGACGCTTGTATATCTGCCTCACTTCCTGTCATGGGTAACAGTTGCTGGAATGATGCGTGATGTTCTTGGTCTTGACGGTATCGTGAATTCAGCGATCCAGAGACTTGGTATGGAGCCAATCTTCTTTTTGGGTGAAGCAGGTATGTACAGGCAGATCATCGTATTGTCTGACCTTTGGAAGGGGTTTGGATTTGGAATGATCGTTTATCTTGCAGCTATCTCCAATATTGATCAGAGCCTTTATGAGGCAGCACAGATGGATGGTGCCAACAGATTCCAGCAGACACTTCACATCACACTTCCGGGAATTGCTCCAATGATCATCGTTATGGCAACACTTAGTCTTGGAAATGTACTTAACGCAGGATTTGACCAGATCTATAACACATATTCTCCACTGACTTACAGCACCGGAGATATTATTGATACCTATGTTTACAGGCAGTCACTTATCAACGGCCAGTACAGCTTTGGTACAGCAGTTGGACTTTTTAAGTCAGGAATCAGCTTCATGCTGACAGTAATAGCCTATAAGCTTGCATACAAGTTTGCCGGCTACAGAATTTTCTAAGACCTAAGGAGAATATCATGAGGAGAGTTTCATTTAGTAGAAAGATATTTGTTGTAATAAATACTATTTTTTTGGTATCACTTGCGCTTTTATGCGTACTTCCACTTGTTAACCTTCTTGCTATTTCATTTAGCGGCAAGGCAGCAGCTAACAGCGGAATCGTAACATTTTGGCCAGTTGATCCAACAATACTTGCATATCAAAAAACACTTCAAAACAGCAACTTCGTAAGATCACTTGAGATCTCTTTTGCAAGAACTATCCTTGGAACCTTGCTTTCTATGTTCGTTATTACAACAGCTGGTTACGCACTTTCAAAGGATTTTAGAGGCAGAACACCTCTTATGTGGTTTTTCGTGTTTACCATGCTCTTTGGAGGCGGACTTATTCCTTCATATATGGTAAATACCTCTTTGGGACTTAAGAATAACTTCCTGGTATATATTCTTCCAGGAGCATTTAGCTGTTACAACCTGATACTTATCATGAACTTCTTTAGGTCAATACCAAAGGCCTTGGAAGAAGCAGCGCTTATAGATGGTGCAAGCTTTTTTGATGTACTTTTAAAGATTTTTTTACCGCTTTCAAAGGCAGGACTTGCCACTGTAGCTCTTTTCACAATGGTAGGTCACTGGAATGAGTGGTTTACTGGAATCCTGTATATGTCAGATACCAAAAACTACCCACTGGCTTCATTCCTACAGGTAATCGTAGTTCAGGGCAATCAGCAGGATCTTGCACTTGATCCAACATCGGCAGCAGCAATGTCAGAGAGAACCATCAAGGCTTCTCAGATATTTATCGGTGTTCTGCCAATCCTGCTTGTTTATCCTTTCCTGCAAAAATACTTTGTAAAAGGAATGATAGTTGGAGCAGTAAAAGAATAATATAATGTTTACGGAGGAAGAAACAATGAAAAAGAGAAGGGCATTAATTGCAACACTTCTGACAGCGTCTATGCTCCTTGCTGCATGCGGAAGTGCAGATCAGAAGAAAAACAGTGTGCAGAGCACAAAGAATGCAGATGGTAAGTATGAACCAACACTTACAATTACCATTGCAAAACAGCTTGATGAGAATGCTGGTAAATACGCTGAGGGTGACGACATCAACAAGAACCCAATGGTAGAACTTACTGAAGAAAAGCTCGGAATCAAGATGGAGACAACACTTCTTGGTGGAGATGCTGGCAACTATGATACAAAGCTCAGACTTGCACTTACAGGTTCTGAGGAGCTTCCAGATGTATTCCCTGTATATGGAACACAGATGATCGCAGATATGATCGAGTCTGGAAGAGTAAAGGCAATCGATGAAGATATCGAGAAATACATGCCTGAGAGATTAAAAGAGATTTATGACAAGTATCCAGAGACTTTTTACCCTGTTATGAAGGATGGCAAGACATACGGTATTGCCTGCGCACCAACCCTTACAGAGGGACAGGTTATGATCATCAGACAGGACTGGCTTGATAACCTTGGCCTTAAGGCTCCTACAAATCTTGAGGAGTTTGAAGCAGTCATCAAGGCATTCACAGAAGATGATCCAGATGGAAACGGCAAGAAGGATACATATGGATTCACATATTCAGGATCTGGTGTATACAACACAGGATGGGTTTCAGATCCAGTAGCTCTTTTCTCAGCTAACTCTGGTAAGCACATTCCAGGAAGCTGGCAGGAAGATGAGAATGGTAACCTTGTTTATGGCTCTATCGATGAGGGCAACAGAAAGACACTTGAGCTTCTTGCTAAGTGGCATGCAAATGGCTGGATATTCCAGGAAGCTGCAGCAACAGGCGCTTGGGATGCTATGGGCCAGTTCACAGAAGGTAAAGCAGGCATCTTCATTGGAAGACCATGGGCAGTTGGTTCAGTAAGAGATGTTACTTCAGTTGATCCTAACGCAGTAATTGCTTGCTATCCAAATATCAAGCAGGACAACGGTGAGTGCACATATCAGTCAGCTCAGACAACAGATGGATGGCTCATGTTCAACAAAGACTTTGACAACATGGAAGCATTCTTCACATATTACGATTGGATCTACGATGTAGCATTTGGTACAGGCGACTTCCAGTATGGCTTCATGGAAGACTACGATTATGACATCGTTAACGGCGAAGTTGTATTTGACACAGCTAAGTTTGATCCAGCAGTTACAGATCCATTCCTTCCAGGTAAGTCAACAGTACTTAAGAACACTCCTATGATCGACAGAATGCAGGAGTACGCTGATGCTAAGGCTGGTAAGGTTGAAACTGGTGCGCAGATCAGAGCAGCTGCTGATTTTGAGTCAGCTCCTGATATGGCAGAAGGCTATGTAATTGCTAACGACAACAGAGAAGAGCTCATTCCTAACCTCTACAACGCAGAGCCAACACCTACAATGAAAAAGTGCTGGGAACAGTTGCAGACAATGGAGGCTCAGGTTTACACTAATATAATCTACGGAAAAGAACCTATTGAGTCATTTGATAAGTTTGTTGAAGACTGGAAGACTCAGGGTGGAGAACAGATTACACAGGAAGTAAACGAATGGTACAAAACCATGAAGTAAAAAAGATTCGTTCTATATATATAACCTTCATCATTTTCTTGATGATGGTGGTGCTGAGCTTTAGTTTTATCTATCTCTACAGCACCAGCACGTTGCAGGAATCTCTTACAAGTGTTGCTATTAGTCAGATGGAGCATTCCACTCTTTTGATCGGTAACAAGGTAAAAGAAATTGAGATTGAGGCTGATGGTATATTACACAGCGGAAATCTCAAGACCCTGCAGCTTGCATTGACAGAAGGAACGGACGTATATGATTTCGTCACTGCAGCAAGCACAATGAAGGAATATCTGAATGACAGACAATCAAGTAATGTTGGCATGGCATTCTTTGTCCTTTATTGGCCTCGCTCAGGACGTATCATCTCAAATGTGGCTGGGGCGAGTATAAGCTCTGGCCTTTTTGATGATTTAGATGATAACAAATGGGTAATATATGGCAACGAGATATATTACTTTAGAAAATATACTACAAGCTGGGATAAGTACGATGATGAGCCCTATCTTATAATCAAGATGGACGGAGACTACCTTTACAAGATAAAGAACATGACTGTTAATCTTGGTAATGGCGGAACAATGCTACTTTACGGCGATTGTAACAGTATCTTTTCAACTTCAGAAAAAGAGAAGACTCTTCTATCAGAGCTGTCTCATCAAAAGCTTGATATTCAGTACTATATCATCAAGATTGATGGTCAGAATTATAGAGTTGTTAAGTCAAAAGAGTCTGCAAATGGGCTGTATCTTATTTCATATTATCCTATCAATGAAATGAACAAGCCTATAAATTCTATTACCTGGATAATTGGTATATCTCTTTTGGCTGTACTGATAGTAGGAACTTTCATCATGCTTCAGTATTACAGGCACATATTGTTGCAGCTAAATGTGGTAACTGAAAAGCTAAAGCAGCTTGAGAATGGTGATCTAAGCGTTCAGATAGATAAGGATAAGCTTCCGGATAATGAGTTCTCCTATGTATTTGAGCAGTTTAACAGCATGGTAAATAAGATAAGAGAGCTCCTTGCTTCTAGTATCAAGGAACAGCAGCTCAGAAATCAGGCGGAGGTAAGGCAACTGCAGCTTCAGATAAATCCGCACTTTTTGTACAACTCTTTGTCCTATATAGTTACAGTTGCAGATAAGCCAAAGGCTGTGACTGAAATGGCAGCACACCTTGCAAATTACTATAGATACTGCACCAAGAATAAGACACAGGCTACCATTGGCGAAGAGATAGGCTATGCCAAGTCATATCTTTCCATAATTGCCATGAGAAAAAATATTGAGTATTATCTGGATGTTCCAGATAGCCTTTACAACGTGCGGATAATTCCACTTATATTGCAGCCGCTTATAGAAAATGCTATTGAGCATGGTATAGAGGAAAGAGAGTATGCCAAGCATATTCAGGTTAAGATGTATATGCTGGGAACAGGCGAGATCAGGACAGAAGTTTCTGATGATGGTGATGGTCTTAGCGATGAAGCTATAGAAAAGCTTGAAAAACAGATCGGCAAAAAAACGCGAGATGCTGAAGAAAGTGTTGGGCTTTGGAATGTGAATCAGCGTCTTATAAACTATTACGATGAAACCGCAAGACTACAGTTTACAAAGAGTCAGTGGGGCGGACTCAGAGTCTATTTCACATTTAGACCGGAGGATGGAAATGACAGTACTTATAGTTGATGATGAACCATATATGGTTGATTATATTGCAGGGCTGTTAGACTGGCAGCAGATTGGATTTGATAAGGTACTGACAGCAGGAGGCGGGTCTTTAGCTCTTGATCTTATCAAACAGCATAGCCCGGATCTCTTGATAACAGATATCAAGATGCCGAGGATCTCTGGCCTTGATCTTGCAGAGTATATAGATGAAAATAAGTTAAATACTAAGGTTGTGATACTTACTGGCTATAGTGATTTTGAGTATGCACAAAAGTCAGTGCACTATGGAGTTACAGATTATCTTGTAAAACCTATCTTGAAGGATGATTTTCAGGAGACTATTAATAGGATCATGGAAAAGCATTTTTCAAAAGAATGCAAAGCTGCTGATACTAGCGGAGTTCTAAAGGACAAGAAGGATGTGATCTCTTTTGTCCAAAAATACGTAATGGATAATTGTGAAGAAGAACTTTCGCTTGAGATGCTAAGTGGAATAGTACATCTTCATCCGGCGTATCTATCCAAGATTTTTAAAGAAGTTTCGGGAGTTGGACTACTTTGCTATATAACTGATGCAAAGATGCAAAGAGCAGCAAAGCTCCTAGAGGAAACAGATATGAAGGTTGCAGATATAGTGACTAAACTTGGTTATCACAAGTATCAGTACTTTTCAAAACTCTTTAGAGACAAGTATGGTATTTCACCTAAGGTATACAGATTAGAAAAAAGATTTGTTTTGGAGAAGTAAACATGAGCGTATTAAAAAATGGAGAACTGTGGCTTGATACAGAGGGAAATCCTATTCATGCCCACGGAGGATATATTATTTCTTTTAACGGATATTACTATTGGTACGGTGAGGACAGGAGAGATAACAAGTATGTCAGCTGCTACCGCTCAACAAACCTCACAGATTGGGAATTTAGAAATCATGTGCTTACTACTGATTCCAAGATGGAAGGGTACAGAGTAAGAACAAAGATGATGCTTGCGAATGAAGATGGAAGCAAGGTTAATCTTGAAAGACCAAAGGTTCTTTATAATGAAAAGACAGGAAAATTTGTCCTTTGGGTACATTTCGAAAATGGAAAAAACTATCATGATGCAGCAATAGGAATAGCAAGTTGTGATACACCTGATGGAGACTTTACATATCATGGACACTTTAATCCATATGGATATATGTCCAGAGACTGCACATTGTTTAAAGATGATGATGGCTCGGCTTACTTTATTTCAGCAGCCAGAGACAATGCAGACCTTCATGTGTACAGATTGTCAGAGGATTATATGAATGTTGAAAGTCTTGTTCATAAGTTATGGCAAGGCGAATACAGAGAAGCTCCAGCAGTTATGAAGATGAATGGAAAATACTATATGCTCTCATCCTTCTGCACAGGATGGGCACCTAATCAGTGCAAGTACGCTGTGGCAGATTCTATAGAGGGTAGATGGAGAGACCTGATGGAAATCGGAGATGAGACAACTTATCAGAGCCAGGCGGCATTTATCTTGGAAAAGAATGGAAAATTCTACTACGTTGGTGATAGATGGGGCGGAGATGGAGCAAAGTATTTTGAGTCTTCATACGTTGTTTACCCACTAGAACTTAACGGTGAAAAGCTCGATATGAAATATGTAGATGAGATCAATCTTTGATCAATAAAAAACCTTAATTGCAGCTATCCAATACTGCAATTAAGGTTTTTATTTGTTTAAGATCAGATAGAATACTTGTCTATCTCTTTGATCTCTTCTTCTGTAAATACTGTATTCTCAATAGCTTTGACGTTATCAAGGATCTGTGATGGCTTGGATGCACCGATGATTACTGAAGTGATGTAGTCATCCTTGAGGTTCCATGCCAGTGCCATCTCTGCAAGAGTCTGGCCACGTCTCTTAGCAATTTCGTTGAGAGCCCTAATGCATTCAAGTTTGTGATCATCAAGCTGACTTTCCTTGAGGAAACGACCGTCTGTGCGGATTCTGCTGTCCTCTGGAATGCCGTTTAGGTATCTGTCTGTCAAAAGCCCCTGTTCAAGAGGTGAGAAGCAGATGATTCCCTTTCCAAGTTCTTTTGCCTTTTCTTTGAGACCATTCTTTTCAATAGTTCTATCAAAAATATTGTAGCGGTTCTGATTGATGATAAATGGAGTCTTTAGCTCTTTTAATATGGCAGTTGCCTTCTCGAGAGTAGGACCGTCATAGTTAGAAATACCAACATAAAGAGCCTTACCGCTTCTAACTATCTGATCAAGAGCTTCCATAGTCTCCTCAAGTGGAGTGTTAGGGTCCATTCTGTGATGATAGAAGATATCAACGTATTCAATCCCCATTCTCTTAAGGGACTGATCAAGACTGGATATAAGGTATTTGCGGCTACCCCAGTCTCCATAAGGGCCGGGCCACATGTAGTAACCAGCCTTGGTAGAAATGATCATCTCATCGCGGTAAGGAGCAAGCTCCTCTCTTAGGATCTTGCCAAAGTTTATCTCTGCGGCGCCTTCTGATGGGCCGTAGTTATTAGCAAGGTCAAAATGTGTGATCCCGTTATCGAAAGCTGTAAAGCACATAGCTTTCATGTTCTCATAGTCGCTATTGTCACCAAAGTTGTGCCAAAGGCCCAGAGAAACTGCTGGAAGCAGAAGACCGCTTTGGCCGCATCTGTTGTATTTCATAGTGTCATATCTTTTGCTGTTTGCGGTATACATAATAGCCCTCCAAAAAGAAATTTCTTTCCAATATTTTACATTGTTATGCTACTAGAATAAAGCAAAAAAATATATCAAAAAAATAGTGAAAAAATTCATGACGGACGAGGTCTGTTGTGATATAATCCATATGGCGATTTTGAGAAAATCGTAAAATCATTTTAATCTTTTTTGAAAATCAAATATGGAGGAGAGACATGGGAGAGAAAAGACAGGCTATTTATGACGCCACAACGTTGGGCAAGCCAAAAATGGCGCTTCTAGGATTGCAGCATATGTTTGCAATGTTCGGAGCAACTATTTTAGTTCCAATTTTGGTCAACGGCTATTTTAACGGGGAAGGACTTTCAGTCCAAGTAACACTATTTTTTGCAGGTGTTGGTACACTTCTATTTCATCTATTTTCTAAGTTCAAGGTTCCCGCATTTCTGGGTTCATCATTCGCATTCCTTGGTGGTTTTGCCACTGTTGCTAATTTAAATACTGGTAAATATGCAGACATGACTTATGGAGAGAAGCTTCCATATGCGTGCGGCGGTATTGTTGTTGCTGGACTTTTATATCTGGTTCTTGCAGTTATCATCAAGCTTGTAGGTGTCAAGAAGGTTATGCACTTCCTTCCACCAGTAGTAACTGGACCTATCATCATCTGCATAGGCCTTTCACTTGCACCATCAGCAGTTTCTAATGCATCTGCTAACTGGCCACTTGCTATCGTAGCACTTGCTGTTGTTATCGGATTTAACATCTGGGGCAAAGGAATGTTCAAGATCATTCCTATCCTCATGGGCGTAGTTATTTCTTATGTAGTAGCACTCTTTATGAATGCTGCAGGCATCACAAATGTAGATGGATCTCCAATTCTTAACTTTGCACCAGTTGCAGAGGCAAGTTGGGTAGGACTTCCTCCTTTCGTTATTGCTAAGTTCGATATCACTGCTATTCTTGTTATGGCTCCTATCGCTATTGCAACAATGATGGAGCACGTTGGAGATATTTCAGCTATCTCAGCTACAACAGGCAAGAACTTCATCGAAGATCCAGGTCTTCACAGAACACTCTTCGGAGATGGTCTTGCAACAGCTTTTGCTGGACTCTTTGGTGGTCCTGCAAACACAACATACGGCGAGAACACAGGTGTTCTCGAGCTTTCAAAGGTTTATGATCCTAAGGTGGTAGAGATTGCAGCTGTATATGCGATCGTAGTAAGCTTCATTCCTAAGGTTGCCGATGTTATCGGAACAATGCCAACAGCTATCATAGGTGGTATCAGCTTTGTGCTCTACGGAATGATCTCAGCTATCGGTGTTAGAAACGTAGTTGAGAATAAGGTAGACTTCACAAAGTCAAGAAACCTCATTGTTGCAGCTGTAATCCTTGTTTCAGGTCTTGGCTTTTCAGATGGTATCACATTTACAATCGGAAACACACCTGTAACTCTTACATCACTTGCAATTGCAGCTCTTCTTGGTATCATCCTCAATGCAGTTCTTCCTGGAAATGATTACAACTTCGGTGAGAACCACAAGGGCGACATCAACAGAGGCGTAAGCTTCAACAACCACGAGGCAGTTTGATCGCTTCTATATAATAGGTAAAAGAAATAAGGCAGTTCCTAGGATTTAGGAGCTGCCTTATTTTACATGATTTGGGAAATAGCTACAGCTTTTTTGCAGAGTATAAGGTTTATCCAAGTATTAGTTGCATGTAATATGAATTTAATAGTACAATGTTACAGAAATTTTAACAAAGAGGTGGAAATATGAAAAAGTTTGGTAAAATCTTGTGCGTTCTGCTTGCAGTTACATGCCTTGCAGGATGCGGATCAAGCTCATCAAAAGAGCCAGTAGCACCTGATACAGAATTTCAGGGCGGAAGAAATTCTAATGTAGAAGATACTAAGGAAGAAGTTAGTGTAGAAGAGACTACAGAAGATGTTACTACAGAGGCGACTTCAGAAGAAGTAGCAGAAGATACGCAGTCTGAAGATGGCCTTTCATTAGAAAGTGATGGAACAAGCACTGTTAACAGCACAACTATTGATGGCACAGCTTATTATCTTACAGATGGAGCAATGAAAGCTCTTGATAGTCTTGAGACAGATTATCACAAGATCAAATGGGGAGTTGTTTATTCTCCTGATGGAATGGATGGCTTTGTAATCTCTATCGCTCCTTACATGGATGGTGATACAGTTCGTCTACTTATTGCTTTCACAAACCTTTATAATGAAGAGGTCTTTGTAAATGCTAGAGGAGATGCTCTGGACGCAAATGGAAACAAGATCGGCAGTGTAAGTGGCTATGAGCTTACAATTGGTTCTGGTAACTCAGTTCTTTACGATGTTGAGTGTAAGGGAACTCCTACAGGTGAGATCCACTGGGATACCATCGAGGTAAAAGAGGCAAGAAGAGAGTATGTGCCTTGGGAAGGCGATTGGCAAATTGGAACAGATGCAAGCGGTAACTATGCTGTTCAGTGGAGTCTTACAGGTGACAAAAACATGGAATTAGGCTTTGTAAGGCTTATCGCTGTAGATGCTAACGGATATATCTGTGGATGTGCACAGGGATATGGCGGAGATCCAGCAACAAGCTTTTCTGGAACAGAAGACTTCTATTCAGGAATGAGCGGAACTCCTGCAGATCTTGCAATGTTCGCTAATCCATTCTTTAAAGAGTGATCTTTATTTTATGTGAGAATTTAGGTATCAGGATTTTGGTAAAAAGATTTATCGAAATCCTGATATTTTTTTGTAAAAACATGTTGATTATTGATTTTACATATGCTATGATGTTAAATGGTCTTTTTAGGAAAAGGGGTAATTATGCCCTTTTTCAGGCATTATTCTGTTACCATGCAGGAAAGGAGAAACAATGAAAGTTAGGTCTTCTGTTAAGCCTATGTGCGAGAAGTGCAAGGTTATTAAGAGAAAGGGCGTTATCAGAGTAATCTGTGACAACCCTAAGCACAAACAGAGACAGGGATAATTCGAGCCGTTTCGGATTACTTTTTGATACCAATGTGTATTGGAAAGATCGGATTATACTTTGTCCGATTGGGTCGATGAAATGTGACCCCAATCAAACAAGTAACATAAGTGAGATAGGAAATCTTTGATTTCCGTGATCGAACTTAGTTCTGGCGAAGGCTGAAAGCCTGAGAGCAGAACTTCATTATTAATCATTTTTACATTATGGAGGAATTAGAATGGCTCGTATTGCAGGTGTAGATTTACCTAGAGATAAGCGAGTAGAGATCGGTTTGACATATATCTACGGTATCGGTAGAACAAGCTCAAACAAGATTCTTGAAGCAGCAAAAGTAAATCCGGACACACGTGTTCGTGATCTTACAGATGAAGAAGTAAAGAGAATTGCCGAGATTATCGGTAATGACTACGATGTAGAAGGTGACCTCAGAAGAGAAGTTGCTATGAACATCAAGAGACTCACAGAGATCGGATGTTTCAGAGGAATGCGTCATAGAAGAGGACTTCCTTGCCGTGGTCAGAGAACTAAGACAAATGCAAGAACAAGAAAAGGACCAAAGAGAACAATCGCTAATAAGAAGAAGTAATTCTTTCCGCTAAGCTATTGGGACCAATTGAATCTGGCATGGCAGGTTCAGACAGTAACTATATTAAAAGTAATAATAGGAAGAAAGTAGGTTAGTTTAAAATGGCAAATCAGAAATCAGCAGTAGCTGCAAAGAAGGCAGCTGCTAAGAAACGTGTCAAGAAAAACGTTGAACACGGACAGGCACACATCCAGTCATCTTTCAATAACACAATCGTTACATTGACAGATGCTGCAGGTAACGCTCTTAGCTGGGCAAGTGCTGGCGGTCTGGGATTTAAGGGTTCAAGGAAATCTACTCCTTATGCTGCACAGGTAGCTGCAGAGACAGCAACTAAGGCTGCACTTATTCACGGCCTTAAGACTGTTGATGTATTCGTTAAGGGACCAGGATCAGGAAGAGAAGCTGCAATCAGAGCTCTTGCTGCAAGTGGCCTTACAGTTACATCTATCACAGACGTAACACCTGTACCACATAACGGATGCAGACCACCTAAGCGTCGTAGAGTTTGAGCGATAGTAGGGACGAAAATTCATAAATTTGCCTGCTTGCATGGCAAGATTTATGTATTTGCGGACCATAACGTACATGAGAAAGTAGCATGATAATGCGGATTTCGAATGGACGTAGGATTGCGAAAACATGGTGAAGCAATCCGTAATATCGCGATATGTTGCGAGTTACATGTGCAAATATAATTTTCAATTTAACTCGTTGGACGAAGGTGCAAATGCTGAACAGTTTTCAGCAAACATTGTAAACAACATCAGAATGAAATTTATCTGATAAAAATGAAAGGAGCCAAAAAATGGCAGTAAACAGAGTTCCAGTATTAAAGAGATGCAGATCACTTGATTTGGATCCAACATTCCTTGGATATGACAAGAAGTCAAAGAGAACATCAGCTAGAGCTGGTAAGAAGATGAGCGAGTACGGACTTCAGCTCCGTGAGAAGCAGAAGGCTAAGTTCATCTACGGCGTTCTTGAGAAGCCTTTCAGAAACTACTATGAGAGAGCAGACAGAATGAAGGGTCAGACAGGTGCAAACCTTATGACAATTCTTGAGTCAAGACTTGACAACGTAGTATTCAGAATGGGATTCGCTAGAACAAGAAGAGAAGCTAGACAGATCGTTCTTCACAAGTTCATCACAGTTAATGGAAAGGCAATCAACGTTCCTTCATACCTTATCAAGGCTGGCGATGTAGTAGAAGTTAAAGAAGCAGCTAAGAATATCCAGAGATTTAAGGATATCGCTGAGATCACAGCAGGTAGACTTGTTCCTGAATGGCTTGATGTTAACAAGGATGGCCTTAAGGGTACAATCAAGGAACTTCCATCAAGAGAAGTTATCGACGTACCAGTAGACGAAATGCTTATCGTCGAGTTGTATTCTAAATAATGATATAATTAACTTGTTAACAAACCACTTAAGGAGGGTATATCAGTGTTTGATTTTGAAAGACCAAATATTGAAGTTGCTGAAATCTCAGATGATAAGAAATATGGTAAATTCGTAGTTGAGCCTCTTGAGAGAGGTTACGGTATTACACTGGGCAATTCCCTTCGCAGGATTATGCTCTCTTCATTACCTGGTGCAGCAGTAAGCCAGGTTAAGATTGAAGGCGTTCTGCATGAGTTCAGTTCAATTCCTGGTGTTAAGGAAGATGTAACTGAGATCATTATGAATATCAAGAATCTTTCTATTAAGAATTCTTCTGACACAAATGAGCCAAAGACAGCTTATATCGAGTTCAATGGCGAAGGTGTTGTTAGAGCTTCTGATATTCAGGTAGATCAGGATATCGAGATCATGAATCCTGATCAGGTAATCGCTACACTTTCTGGAAAGGATGCTAAGCTCTACATGGAGCTTACTATCACAAAGGGAAGAGGTTACGTAAGCTCAGACAAGAATAAGTCAAACGATCTCCCAATCGGAGTTATCGCTATCGATTCTATCTACACACCTGTAGAGAGAGTAAACGTAACTGTTGAGAATACTCGTGTAGGTCAGGTTACTGATTTTGATAAGCTTACACTTGATGTTCACACAAACGGAACACTTGCTCCAGACGAGGCTGTAAGCCTTGCAGCAAAGGTTCTTTCAGAGCATCTTAGCCTGTTCATTGATCTTTCAGAAAATGCCAAGACTGCAGAAGTTATGGTAGAGAAGGAAGATGATGAGAAGGGCAAGGTTCTTGAGATGTCTATTGATGAGCTTGAACTTTCAGTTCGTTCATTCAACTGCCTCAAGAGAGCTGGAATCAACACAGTTCAGGAACTTGCAAACAAGACTCCTGACGACATGATGAAGGTTCGTAACCTCGGCCGTAAGTCACTTGAGGAAGTTCTTGCAAAGCTTGACGAGCTTGGACTTTCACTCAGAGCAGATGGCGAATAAGTAATATCTTTAAATGAATATCCGCGGAGGGTAAATCCGATGTGTACCGATGCGGATTCTCATAGTAATTATTAACAGCATTTGGAGAGTAAGTCCGATGGGCATTTCCTTATGTTAACATGCAGGGGAAACCTGCTGATGAGAAAGGAATTAAAATCATGGCAATGTACAGAAAGCTTGGAAAAGCAACAAAACCTAGAAGAGCACTTCTTCGTAACCAGGTAACAGCACTTCTTTACAACGGAAAGATCGTTACTACAGAGGCAAGAGCAAAGGAAATCAAGAAGATCGTAGAGCCTATGATCACTCTTGCAGCTAAGGAGAAGGACAACTACGAGACACTTACAGTAGATTGCAAGGTTCCTGAGAAGGACAAAGATGGCAAGAGAGTAAAGGAAGTAGTTGACGGCAAGAAGGTTACTAAGTATACAACTGTTAAGAAGGAAATCAAGAAGGATATGCCTTCACGTATGCACGCAAGAAGACAGCTTCTTAAGACTCTTTACCCAGTTCTTGATGTTCCACAGGAGAACAAGGGCAAGAAGAGAAACACAAAGGAAGTTGACCTTGTAGCAAAGCTTTTCGATGAGTACGGTCCTAAGTATGCAGATCGTAAGGGTGGTTACACTCGTATGATCAAGATCGGCCAGAGAAAAGGCGATGCAGCTATGATGGTTGTACTTGAGTTAGTTTAATTCTGACTTTACTTAAAGGGATGAGCAAATGCTCATCCCTTTTTTTCTGGCTTCACGGACGCAATAGTGGGAAATGAAAGTATTCTTCACTTGGTATTTTTCTCAGTGATACATAAGACAATATAAAAGCCTGAACTGATAAGTTTCACCTTGTTCAAAGCACTTATCAGTTCAGGCATATATATTGCCATGTATCATCTTCAAAAAATAAATCGTTCAGAATACTTTCATTTCCTCACTATAGCTGGCTGTGGAGTCAATAAATATGGATTTGTTGCATGATATATCTATATAGTAGAAGCAATTATTAAAGCACTAAATTATATGCTAATAGTTTGTTTCTAGGATAATTTAGATGATGAGAACTTTTGATGTGAGCATGTCTAATTGGCATAAATTGAAAAAAGACATGCTAATTTTGGATATGTCTAGAAATATTGGCATGACTAAATAGAAGAAACTAGAAAAAGACATGCCGGATTTGAATAAACAAGTAAAAAATGGCATGCCTATTGCGGAAAAAACAACAAAAGACATGCCCAAGTTTAAACATTATCCTATTTTCTTTTCAAAATGCTGATAATCCTTAACTGAGTTCCAGTTGCCGCCCCAGGTAAAGCCATGCTCTTTAAAGAGCTTATAGGCGAGATCATTTTCATCAATCTTATAAGGGAAGGAAGCATTTCTGTCAGCGTAGGCTTCACTGCCTTCAGGAGAGATGTTAGTGCTTCCATCTTTGTTATAGGTGATATAAGGGTTATAGAAGGGGTTAAGGTCAATTGCAAGTCCCTTAGCGTGGTTTGAAAGTCTTGTGGTTCCTTCTACTACTCTGTAGTTAAAGCAAGATGTGTTATTAGCAAGCATCGATGCTGTATCGTCACCGTCAAATTCATCTATGAGCTTGATACTTTCAATCTGATATCTGTTATCGTAAAGCTCTGAGAATATCTCTAGGATGTCCTGCGCAATAGCTTTATTGCAGATCATCTCGCCGCTTTGAGTGTTTCCATCAAAATCAACATATAAGAGACTGACATATCTAAGGTCATCAAGGGAAATTGTACAGTCTACGGGATAAGATACACCGGAGATACGCTTGAATACATCATTTGAAATCGGTTCATAATAGAAGCCATCTACATAGGTCACTCGCTCAGTTGAGACTGCTGCAAGATCATTTGCGTCCTTGTTAGATGATACAGAAGAACTGGCATCCTCTGATGAACCTGAATTTGAAGTAGTAGCTGTCCCAGAAACCGATGATTCTACCGTAGCAGAAGCTGTGCCCCCTGCTGTGTCAGGATTATTTGATGCGTACTGCTCAAGCGTTTCGCCACCTGCTAGTAGTCTTGCCGCAACGGCACATATTATGATAACTGCCCCCAATAGAGCAAAATCTTTAAAATACTTTTTATTCATGATCATTCCCCGAAAATATTGATATATTAACGATAACATAAATTTAGCATAAGTGCAGAAGATATTATACCTACGGCGCTCATATGTGGTATACTGAATCGGAATGATTAGAGGTAAAACATATGATTCGTACAGATAAACTTGTATTTGAATATATTAGAAGAGACGAAGAAGGTAATGTTGAAGGAATCACAAGAGCGGTTGATGATGTCAATCTTGATGTGAAGCCTGGCCAGTTCATTGCTATTCTGGGTCATAACGGCTCAGGCAAGTCTACTCTTGCCAAGCATTTCAATGCCCTTTTATACCCTACAGAAGGACATGTTTTTGTAGATGGCATGGATACTGAAGATGATTCGCATCTTTGGGATATCAGGCAGGAAGCAGGTATGATCTTCCAGAACCCTGACAACCAGATAATCGGTCAGGTTGTTGAGGAGGATGTTGGATTTGGCCCAGAGAATATGGGCGTTCCAACCAAGGAAATATGGGATAGAGTAGAAGAGAGTCTCAAGGCAGTCAATATGCTCAGCTTCAGAAAGTCTTCGCCTAATCATTTATCAGGTGGTCAGAAGCAGAGAGTCTCTATTGCAGGAGTTATTGCTATGCATCCTAAGTGCATCATCATGGATGAACCTACAGCTATGCTTGATCCTAATGGTAGAAAAGACGTCATCAGAGCTGCTAGAGCGCTGAATGATGTTGAGGGCATCACGGTTATCCTGATCACTCATTACATGGAAGAGGTTATCCATGCAGATAAGGTCTTTGTTATGGACAAGGGCCATATCGAGATGCAGGGCACACCTAGAGAGATCTTTTCACAGGTTGATAGGTTAAAAGAGCTAAGACTTGGCGTTCCACAGGTGACACTCCTGGCGCATGAGCTCAAAAAGAGCGGACTTCCACTTCCAGATGGAATCCTCACAAGAGAAGAATTTGTAGAAGAACTTAAAAAGCTTAAGAAATAAAGCTTTGGAGAATAGAAATGTCAATCATACTTGATCATGTCAATTACATATATGATGAAGATACAGCAATGGCCCATGCTGCCCTTATCGATGTCAATCTTGAGATACCAAAGGGGCAGTTTATAGGCCTTATTGGACATACAGGATCTGGAAAGTCTACACTTATCCAGCATATGAACGGCCTTGTTAAGCCAACAAGCGGAAATGTTTATTTTGAGGGCAAGGATATAAATGATCCTGATTTTAACAAAAAAGAGCTAAGAGCCAAGGTGGGACTTGTTTTCCAGTATCCTGAGCATCAGCTTTTTGAAACAGACTGCTTTAAAGATGTTTGCTTTGGACCAAAGAACCTTGGACTTCCACAAAAGGAAGTTGAACTCAGAGCATATGAGGCTTTGAAACAAGTTGGCTTTGATGATGACTATTTTTACCAGTCTCCATTTGATCTTTCAGGTGGTCAAAAAAGACGTGTGGCAATAGCGGGTGTTCTAGCTATGAAGCCAGAAGTTTTGATCCTTGATGAGCCTACAGCAGGTCTTGACCCTAAAGGACGAGAAGATATCCTCAATCTTATCGCATCTCTTCATAGAGAAATGGGCATTACTATCATATTGGTAAGCCATAGTATGGATGATGTAGCCGATTATGTTCAGAGGATCATCGTTATGAATAAGGGCAGAGTTGCCTTTGATAATGAGCCAAAAGAGGTGTTCAAGCACTACAAAGAGCTTGAGGAGATTGGACTTGCTGCACCTCAGGTTACATACGTTATGCAGGAATTATCTGCTGCAGGATTTAATGTTGATCCTGGAGCTACTACTTTGGAAGAAGCCAAGAACGAGATCCTCAAATGCTTTGGGATCTAACGAAGGATAAATAGATATGCTAAGAGACATTACATTAGGACAATATTATAGGACTGATTCAGTTATACACAGGCTTGATCCAAGGGTTAAGCTAGCTACAACTTTTATTTTTATCATATCTCTTTTTGTAGTTAACAATTTCGTTGGATATTTGCTGGCGACTCTGTTTTTGGTAATGTGTATCAAGCTTTCAAATGTGCCTCCTAAGTTCATTTTTAGGGGCATGAAGACTATTTTCTTTTTGCTACTTATTACTATGGTCTTCAACCTCTTTTTGACACCAGGTAGGGCAATTTTTACTCTTTGGAAAATATCGATCACTTATGAAGGTCTTTTCCTTGCAATTAAGATGGCATTTAGGTTGATACTGCTTATTTCTGGTTCATCTATCATGACACTTACTACAACGCCCAATAACCTTACTGATGGCCTTGAAAGTCTTTTAAAGCCACTTAAGATATTCCACGTGCCAGTTCATGAGATATCAATGATGATGTCCATTGCACTTAGATTTATACCAATTTTGTTAGAAGAAACTGACAAGATCATGAAGGCACAGATGGCCAGATGTGCAGATTTTGAGAGCGGATCATTGATAAATAGGGCAAAGAGCTTAGTTCCACTTTTGGTGCCTCTTTTCATATCTGCATTTAGAAGGGCCCTGGAGCTTGCTATGGCTATGGAAGCCAGATGTTATCGCGGCGGCGAAGGCAGAACCAAGATGAAACCACTTATCTATCAGAACAGAGATAGGATAGCTTATGCTGTAGTATTTGGATACTTTGTCCTTGCGATAGTTGTTGGAAGAATTATTTTTTGATCATTTATAAGGAGCGCAGCGTTGGCTGAAAAGAAACGAGTAATGCTGGTAGTCTCTTATGATGGAACAGCCTACAATGGATGGGCTTTCCAAAAGAGCACCCACAACACAATTGAAGAGATGCTTGCCAGAGCAGTTCATGGACTTACAGGCGAAGATGTAGAGATTATCGGTGCAAGCCGCACAGATGCTGGGGTTCATGCCTATGGCAATATAGCAGTTTTTGATACCTTCTCCACAATTCCAGGAGACAGGTTCTCCTATGCTTTGAATCATATATTGCCAGAAGATATCTGTGTTGTAGAATCCAGAGAAGTTCACAAGGATTTTCATCCAAGACACTGTGATACGCTTAAAACCTATGAATATCGAGTTCTAAATACCAAAATGCCAGTTCCAACAAGACGTTTTTATACATATCATTTCAGTATGCCCTTAGATATTGACAAGATGAATGAGGCAGCCAAGCTTCTTGAGGGAGAGCATGATTTTACAAGCTTTTGCAATGTGGAATCTCAGGCTCTTAGCCATGTCAGAACTATCAAGGAAGTAAATGTAAAGCGCCATTGGGATGAAGTTATCATAAGTGTCACTGGTAACGGATTTCTCTATAATATGGTCAGGATCATTGCAGGAACTCTTTTGCAGATAGGAAGGGGAAAAGGCCAGCCTTCTGACATAACCGCGATGCTTGAAAAGAAGGATAGGAGCGCAGCAGGACCAACAGCTCCAGCTCAAGGGCTATTCCTTATTAAATATAAGTTCCTTGATGGAATTCCAGGCCCATCAGATACGTAATTTTTTGATGATTTTTTATTGACAAATTCGGTAAAAAAGTCATATAATATCTTACTGTGTGACAAAGTTTATTCTATAACTATGCCCACATGAATTATTAGTACATGACATGTTGATGTCCCGGTAAGCTTCAATATGTTCATATATTTACTGATTGGATCAGGTGAAGGGTTCATTCAGAGGTAACAAATATTTAAAATGCACCTAGTTTTGCTATGTGCCGAATTATTTGGAGGAAACATAATGAAAACTTATATGCCTAGTGCAACTACAGTTGAGAAGAAGTGGTATGTAGTTGATGCTACAGATATGACACTTGGACGTCTTGCTTCTAACGTTGCAAACGTACTTAGAGGAAAGAACAAGCCTATTTACACACCTAACATCGACACAGGTGATTATGTAATCGTTATCAATGCAGAGAAGATTAAGGTTTCTGGTAAGAAGCTTGATCAGAAGATGTATTGGCACCACACAGATTATGTTGGACATCACAAAGAGTTCTCACTTCGTCAGATGCTTAATGATAAGCCTGAGAGAGTTATCGAGCATGCTGTAAAGGGAATGCTTCCAAAGGGATCTCTTGGTAGAGAGATGTACACAAAGCTTCACGTATATGCTGGTTCAGAGCATCCACATGCAGCTCAGAAGCCTGAAGTATTAACATTTTAATCTGGTAAGTGAAGGAGAATAATAAAATGGCAAAGTCAGCTAATTATTACGGAACAGGTAGAAGAAAGAAGTCAGTTGCAAGAGTATACCTTAAATCCGGAAATGGTAATATTACAATCAACAAGAGACCTATCGATGAGTATTTCGGACTTGAGACACTCAAGGTTATCGTTAGACAGCCTCTCGTAGCTACAGAGACAACAGATAAGTTTGACGTAGTTGTTACTGTAAGAGGTGGCGGCACAACAGGTCAGGCTGGTGCAATCAGACACGGTATTTCAAGAGCACTTCTTCAGGCTGATTCAGATGAATACAGACCAACACTTAAGAAGGCTGGATACCTTACAAGAGATCCTCGTATGAAGGAAAGAAAGAAGTACGGCTTAAAGAAAGCTCGTCGTGCTCCACAGTTCTCAAAGAGATAATCACTGCTTCGGCAGATTTCAAAAGACTCGGTACAATGTACCGGGTCTTTTTTGTATGCCGAAAGCCTTCAAAACATTCTAATCTTAATAGGAATAATCTAAGACCTGAGAGATGAATAACTGATAGTGCAATAGGCAGGGGCGTGAAAACGCCCTTGTTTTATGTGGGTACATTGGATAGAATAAGGAATAGTGGTTATAAATTCAATCATACCAAAGAAGTAATGATTATATTACAGTTTTAATGACGAAAGAAGAAAGAGAGATTTTTATGGAAAAGTATATGCCCACGTAATTGCCATGTAGTTGTTTATAACGGCTATGTGGTTTTTTTATATTATAAATTGGTTGACAAATAAAACTAATGATTTTATCATTTAAATTTATAGGAGGGCATTCGATGGATAAGGTAAAACTATTTCGAGAAAGTACCAGAGAATTAGAACGTAATCTTGAGAAGCTAAACAGTTCTGATTGCTGTCAATGTAACGTTAATACATCTCAATGCTTTCTGCTTGTTGAAATAGGCAGAAAACCTGGAATATGTGTAAAGGAACTTGCTGAACTTCTTAAGATGGATAAAAGTGCTGTAAGCAGATCTGTAGAAGAGCTTGTTCAAAAAGGATATGTTTTGCGAGAACCTTCAACAAGGGATCGCAGGTGCGTAGTGCTTAATCTGACTGATGAAGGAATGGCAAGATTCAATACAATAGAAAAAGATATGAATATGAAGTTTAAGAGAGTTTTTTCTATGATTCCAAAGGAAAAGCAGAGTCAGGTTTTAGAGGCATTAAATATTTATAATGATGCGATAAAAAAATCGGAGGTGGAATGCTGTGATTAGAGAAATGAGAGATGAAGACTGGGGGACAGTAGCAGAGATTTACAAGCAGGGATTAGAAGAGGGAACATCTACTTTTAATACAGAGTGTCCTAGTTTTGCTGAGTGGAATGAAGGACATTTAAGGAATTGCAGGTTTGTTTTTGAGGAAGAAGGGAAGGTAGTAGGCTGGATTGCGCTTAGTCCTACTTCAAGTAGATGCGCATATAAAGGCTGCGTTGAAATGAGTGTATATGTTGATAGAAACTATAGAGGTCATGGGATAGGAACAGCTTTGGTAAATACGATTATCCGAGAAGCTGAGAAAGATGGATATTGGAGCATATATTCTGCAATATTTTCAATTAATAAAGCAAGTATAGCCTTACACAAAAAATGTGGTTTCAGGGAAATTGGCTATAGGGAAAGAATAGCTAAAGATCGATTTGGAAAATGGCAGAACACAACTCTTATGGAGTACAGAGCTTCATAATTAGTTTATAGGAGCAGCTCTTTCTATTATTGATGGTACAGGACCACTTTCTGAGGATCACACATGTGGAGATCACATGGCACTTACTTGAAATGATACATTGACAGACATCTATGTATATGTTACTATTAACACATAGACGAATATCAATGTAAGGAGGAGATTATGGCTAAATTAGACGAAGTATTGGTATGCAAGGCTCTTGGTGATCCCAACAGAATGGAAATCGTTAAGATGCTTTCTGATCAGGAGAAGTGCGGGTGTAAGCTTCTTGAAAAGTTTGATATTACACAGCCGACTCTTTCCCATCACATGAAGATACTGGTGGATTCGGGTCTGGTTAACGACAGAAAAGAAGGCAAGTGGCACTACTATTCAATAAACACTGACATTATGAAAGAATTCTGTGGATTTATTAAAACTCTCTGTAATGAAACCACCGGCAAATGCTGTAAGGAGAAAGTATGATGTGGGACTTTATTCAAACACAGATCCTGGGGATGAAGTGGCTGAACATTTTGATCGGAGAACTCCTGTCTGCATTAGGATTGGATATAGATAGCAGGATTGGCTCCGGTATACATTTTTTTATCTATGATGATATAAAGATCACGATACTTCTTTGTTTGCTGATCTTTGTGATCTCATATATCCAGAGTTTCTTTCCGCCGGAGCGTAGCAGGAAGATAATGGGCAGATTTCACGGAATCGGAGCAAATATCGTAGGAGCCTTGCTTGGAACCGTGACACCATTCTGCTCGTGCTCATCCATCCCGATATTTATGGGATTTACGAGTGCCGGATTACCGCTTGGAGTAACATTCTCTTTTTTGATCTCATCACCGATGGTGGATCTGGGGAGCCTCGTACTGCTTATGAGCATCTTTGGGGCAAGGATAGCCATCGTTTATGTTGTGATGGGACTTATGATCGCTGTTGCAGGTGGTACATTGATTGAGAGACTTCATATGGAAGATCAGGTCGCGGATTTTATCAGGAATGCAAACAGCAGCGTTGAAATAGAAACTCCGAGCCTCCCTGTTAAAGAGCGTTTAATATACGCAAAGGACCAAGTAGTATCTACATTTAAGAAAGTGTTTCCATACATTCTGATAGGAGTCGGGATAGGGGCTGTGATACATAACTGGATTCCGGAAAGCTGGATCAGGGCAGTGCTTGGGGGAAGAAATCCCTTTGGAGTGATACTTGCAACAATCCTGGGTATTCCGATGTATGCTGATATCTTTGGTGTGATCCCTATAGCCGAGGCACTCCTGTCCAAGGGCGCTTTGCTTGGTACGATCTTAAGCTTTATGATGGCAGTGACTACACTCAGTCTTCCGTCGCTCATTATGCTG
Organism: Butyrivibrio sp. INlla18; assembly: GCF_900103635.1. Lineage (GTDB taxonomy): Bacteria > Bacillota > Clostridia > Lachnospirales > Lachnospiraceae > Butyrivibrio. The sequence continues at coordinate 2,178 of NZ_FMXK01000005.1, read as the reverse complement.
AAGAAAGCTATCAAGCCAAAACTGTTAGGAACATTTATAGCCATCTGTACAGTGGGTATCATCATTGTCGGGTATGTTTTCAACTTATTTCAATATTTATTCATCTGAAGGAGGATATGGTCATGAATATCAAGGTATTAGGCGGAGGATGCAAAAGCTGTGAGGCTCTCCTTGCATCTGCAAAAGAAGCAGTAGCGAAAAAAGGGATCGATGCGGAGATAGAGTATATCACGGATATGGAAAAAATCATGGGTTTTGGAGTGATGAGTATGCCGGCTCTTATGATCGACGGAAAAGTTGTTTCAGCCGGAAAGGTTCTTAAGGCTAAGGAAGTTGAAAAATTCTTATAGGAGATGTCAGGGATATGGAGGAGAATATTATGCTTTTTGAAACGAAAGAGTGTACTAGTCCTGATATTGTGAAAGAGCTTTTCGTTGAGTATTCGCATATCAAAGGGGCAGAAAGCTGTTTTGTTTCCTTTGATAAGGAATTGAATGATCTGCTTGGGTATTATTCAGGTGGAGCGATAATAGTAGGATATGAAGAAGATAAACCCATTGCCTGTGTTGCCATAAAGAAAATAAGCGACGAAACCTGTGAAGGAAAGCGTCTGTTTATCAGACCGGAATACAGAGGAAAAGGATATGCAAGGATAATGCTCAAAGCAATGACGGATAAGGCTTTTGAACTTGGGTTTAAGGAATTGATTTTCACAACGAAACCGGAAGTTATGAGAATTGGATATAGCCTATATAAACGTTTGGGATACGAGGAATTATCAGAGGAAAATGGTATTGTATCAATGAGGATAGATCTTAGCAAGGAATATCCGTATGGGTGATTACTAATTGTCTTTGGAGATAATATGGAAAGAGAACTGTTTATAAGGGACGCTGATCCCGAAGATGCTAAAAAACTGGTGGAGATATATTCATATTATGTTCTGAATACCGCTGTTTCTTTTGAATATGAAGCTCCGTCAGTTGAAGAATTTAAAAACAGGATTAAGACAACAAAAGAAAAATATCCATATATGGTGTGCTTATTAAAAGACAGGATCGTCGGCTATGCGTATGCGGGACCATATAGTTCTAGAGAAGCTTATAGCTGGACAGCAACAACATCTATCTATGTTGATAAGGATTATCGCAGACAGGGTATCGGTTCGTTGTTGTACAAAGAGCTGGAAAAAAGGCTTAAAGAACAGGACATAGTCAACCTGCTTGCAGGAGCCGCCTATAGTGATGAAGAGGATGAATATCTCACACATGACAGCTATAAGTTTCATATACGATCGGGATATACAAAAGTAGCTCACATGCAGACTATAGGTAAGAAATTTGACAGATGGTATGATCTGTTATGGATGCAGAAAAAACTATAGTAAGCGGAGTCAAGATCTATGACACACAAAGAAAAAGCAATGAAAATATTTTATGAAAAATTCAATTGCTCGCAGGCAGTTCTTGGAGCATACACGGATGATTATGGGCTGACGGTAGATCAGGCTATGAAAGTGGCAGCATGTTTTAGCGGGGGCGTGAGAAAAGGTGAAGTGTGTGGTGCTGTATCCGGGGCAATCATGGTGATCGGGTTGAAATACGGAGACGGCCCCGACTATAAAACAACTGCTTACCCCAAGGCTGCTGAGTTTATGGACAGATTCAAAGAAAAAGAATGCTTCATATGTCTGTAGAGATATACTTGGCTGTGACATATCCTCCGAAGAATTTGATAGTTTTGATGACAAGGCTTTGATTGTGGAACTGTTGAATGGTATGTATGCTGAACTTCCGGAGAAGAAACCAAAGAAAGCAAAATGAGACAGAAAACTTCTTAATTATCAGGATGGATGGTGGAACGTTATATAGTAACGTGAACAATCGGTGTAAGACCAAACAAAAAAACAGACTTCATATATCCTAAATCTGTCCTTTTGTTTGGGCTTCAGACCGATTTTCATCAGAGTGAACTAAGTCGCGTCCGGGTGGCTGTGGAATTTCAATCTGCCACCATTTATACAAATCTTATCATTGTTTCCGGCTAAAAGACATCAGCCATTCTCAAATACAGTCTTTATTCCACGCAAAATAAGCCTTCGTGAAAAGGCTTGTCTATCGATATGAGATTCACTTACTCAACAAAGCATATATCTGCCGTCCATGCGAAAAGTGATGA
>NZ_FMXK01000006.1 GCF_900103635.1 Butyrivibrio sp. INlla18 | reverse complement strand
AAAAATGGCATCAAAGACTCAGACAGTGTTTCAAAAACAGAATTTAAAGTAAGAAATATAACGCTCATGAACATAGAAAAATCCTCAGAGATTCTCAAAAACAAACTTCAGGCTGGCGGCCCCACTTAGCTGAACTAGGCAGAGGCAGGGCACGGCCCCAGTGAACCAGCCAGCGGCTACCCCCAAACTGTGAATGGTAACATTTTTTAATAATACAGTACCACAGGAGTACCAACTTCGACTACTTCCCACAACTTTTCGACGCTATCTAATGGACAATTGATGCATCCATGGGAGCCATCTCTTTTATATATTTCATCTCCAAACTTAGATCTCCAGGTAGCATCGTGAATGCCAACACCCTTATGAACTCCAAGCCAGTAATTAACATAAGAAACATAGTCAACGCCAACAAGATTAGTATGATATCTCTTGTTGTAAACATTGTAAATTCCTGTAGGAGTTCCTCTAGATCTATTAACATTACCAGTAACTATAGGCATATCCATGGAAAGCTCGCCATTAACATAATAGTACAGGTGCTGCTCTCCCATATTAACTTCTATGTATGTCTTTCCAAGAAGTTCACTTGCATCATATTCAACTACAGAATCAGAAGGAGCCAAGGTCACAGTTCTAGCTTCATGGTAGCTTCCCTGAAGATAATCGTTTATCAAGGAGCCAAACTCGCCCTGGATCTCAAATAATAGTCCATCACCCTTACTGTTATCCTTGATGTAGATCTTATTGGACTCGCCATTTCTGTACTTATCCATATAATAGGCAGTTCCATGATCCATAGAGATGCTCTTTAAGTATGAGTACATCTTACTTTCGCTAAGGATCACATCTCCATTTTCATCAAGTGCTATTCCATTATCAAAGTTCACCTCTTTAGGAAAAGAACTCTCTACACCATTTATGATAAATAGTCCCTTTCCAAGGTCCTTCTTAGATTCTTTTTCTAAGGAAGCTTCTTCATAGGTTTCATCAGTAACTATCCAATCAACCACAACTGCCTTTGTTACCTCAAAATTCTCGCCTTCAACATCATAGGTACGGCCGCAGTTACAAAGAGCATCAATCTTCATATAAAGGTCATATATCCTTTGCTGCTCTTCATTAAGTCTATGAGACTTATAACAGCCTTCAATGTCATAAAGGTGAACTTCATCTTCTCTTCCAAGCATAGAAAGATACACTGATTCAATTATCTCTTCTATCTGCGGAACTGCTTCAAGATCATTTTGCAGGATATAGCCATCATCTGTTCTCATAAGTGTCACATCAAGCTCAGAATCAGGCATAAAGATTTCCCAGTCAGCTATTTTGCCCGAAAGAAGCGATGAATCAAGGCTTACTTTCGGTTCAAAGCTAGCTACTGGATTATGAAAGAAATAATATCCCCACGCGAAGGGATTTTTCTTGTCTAGAAATTCATTAAGGGAATCAGTAAAGTCTATCTGGTAATTTACTTCATCAGAAGAAACAAAAAGCGTAGTGCCATTTTTGTCTACGACAGTAATACCATCGTACCTGTATTTGCGGCACAGCTCTTTGTTTACCTCTTCCACGTTCTTACCTGTACAATAAACTCCATTTATCCAGGTAAAACATGGAAATCCATCCATATAGTAAAAACCAAGAAGTATGTATATGCCCACAGTTAAAAGTGTCACAATAGAAAGGCCTATACATACACCCTTTAACACACTTTTCATAATCCCCCCAACAGATTATAAGTTATATTATTTTTTATTCTTAAGATCACCAGCGTCAAATGCCTCACTTATTGAAGCCCCAGCTGGAACCATCGGAAATACTTTGTCATCTTCTTCAATATGACAGTCAATGACTACAGGACAATTTGCCTTGATAGCCTTTTTAAGCGCAGCAGAAACCTCTGATTTCTTGGTAACCTTGATTGCCATACAGCCAAGACCTTCGGCAACCTTACAGTAATCTACCTTGTCTTCAAAGATCGTTTCTGAATAATGCTGTTCATAGAACAATGTCTGCCACTGTCTAACCATTCCAAGAACATTGTTGTTGATAACGATCTCAATTATAGGAAGGTTATACTTGGAAGCTGTAGCAAGCTCGTTCATGTTCATTCTAAAGCATCCATCACCTGCTATATTAACACAAAGCTTGTCTTTATTACCAGCCTTGGCGCCTATACAAGCTCCAAGTCCATAGCCCATAGTACCAAGTCCGCCAGAAGTAAGGAAAGTTCTAGGATATCTAAACTTATAATACTGAGCAGCCCACATCTGATGCTGACCAACATCAGTAGAGATGATAGCCTTGCCATCAGTAAGCTTATCAAGCTCTTCTATGATGTAAGGACATGTGAGCTTATCTGTCTCATATGAAAGTGGATACTTCTTCTTGTTTTCATAGATCTTTTTAAGCCACTCACTATGATCAAGCTTATCAGCCTTTTCAAGCTTTTTGTTTATATCAGCAAGGACCATCTTAAGGTCACCAACAATTGAGAAGTTGGCTCTTACATTTTTATTTATCTCGGCTGCATCAATATCGATCTGTAAGATCTTGGCTTTAGATGCAAAGGTCTTAGTATTACCAGTAACTCTGTCTGAGAATCTAGCACCAAGAGTGATAAGTAGGTCGCACTCGCTTACACCAAAATTAGAAGTCTTGGTGCCATGCATTCCGATCATTCCTGTGTATTTCTTGTCAGTACCATCAAAAGCGCCCTTACCCATCAAGGTATCGCAAACAGGTGAATCAACAAGTTCAGCAAATTTCTTGAGTTCTGCAGAAGCCCCTGAAATAACTGCTCCGCCGCCAACATAGATAAAAGGTCTCTTTGAAGCTTTGATCATCTTGATAGCTGCATTTATATCATCGCTTGTGTACTTCTTTTCTGGCTTTTCATCAGCTATTGTTTCTTTTCTGTAATCACAGGTCTTAGCTGTAACATCTTTTGTGATATCAACAAGTACAGGACCAGGTCTTCCAGTTCTTGCGATCTTAAAAGCCTTTCTAATAGTTGGCGCAAGGTCTTTTACATCCTTAACGATGTAGCCATGCTTAGTAATAGGCATTGTGATACCAGCAATATCAACCTCCTGGAAAGAATCTTTTCCCAAAAGAGGAAGGTTAACATTACAGGTAATGGCAACCATAGGAACAGAGTCCATGTATGCTGTAGCAATACCTGTTACAAGGTTTGTAGAACCAGGACCGCTTGTAGCCATACATACACCGACCTTACCAGTTGATCTGGCATAACCATCTGCTGCGTGCGCTGCTCCCTGCTCATGTGAAGTTCTGATATGAAGAAAATCATCATGTTGTTTATAAAGTTCATCATAGATATTTAAGATTGTTCCGCCTGGATAGCCAAAAACAGTATCAACTTTTTGTTCCTTAAGGCATTCCAATACGATCTGTGCACCCGTTAACTGCATTTTTTCACACTCCTCAGACAAATTTATATATTCAAATTATTTGGAAGTTCCAGGGATTTCCAAAACAGCTCCTCTATTACCGCTTGTTACAAGCTCTCTATATCTAGCAAGATATCCTGTTGTAACCTTAGGTTCTCTAGGCTGCCATTTCTCTCTTCTAGCCTTAAGCTCCTCATCTGAAACCTTAACATTAAGAGAATTATTTGGAATATCAATGCTGATGATATCGCCTTCTTCAATAAGAGCGATTGGTCCGCCTACAGCTGCTTCTGGAGAAACGTGTCCAATAGAAGCACCGCGACTTGCTCCTGAGAATCTGCCATCAGTAATAAGCGCAACAGATGAGCCAAGTCCCATTCCAGCAATAGCTGATGTAGGATTAAGCATCTCTCTCATTCCAGGGCCACCCTTAGGTCCCTCATATCTGATAACTACAACATCGCCTGCTACGATCTTGCCACCAAGTATAGCAGAGATAGCATCTTCCTCACAATCAAATACTCTAGCTGGTCCTTCGTGAACCATCATCTCAGGAACAACAGCTGACTTTTTAACTATACCTGTATCAGGTGCAATATTACCCTTAAGTACAGCAATTCCGCCTGACTGCATGTAAGGATTTTCAATAGGTCTTATTACTTCAGGATTTAAGTTTCTAACGCCCTCAAGGTTTTCTTTGATAGTTTTTCCTGTAACTGTTAAAAGAGATGTATCAAGAAGGCCCTTTTTAACAAGCTCTGACATAACAGCAAGTACGCCGCCTGCCTCATTAAGGTCTTCCATGTATGTAGGACCTGCAGGAGCAAGATGGCAAAGGTTTGGAGTCTTATTTGATACTTCATTTGCGATCTCCATGTTGATCTCAACTCCAGCCTCATGAGCAATAGCTGGCAAATGAAGCATTGTATTTGTAGAGCAACCAAGAGCCATATCCATAGCAAGAGCGTTCATGAATGCGCCCTTTGTCATGATATCCTTTGGTCTTATGTTCTTTTCAACAAGATTCATAACTGCATAGCCTGCCTTCTTGGCAAGTCTGATACGAGCAGAATAAACAGCAGGAATAGTTCCATTTCCAGGAAGTCCCATACCAATAGTCTCTGTAAGGCAGTTCATAGAGTTAGCTGTATACATGCCTGAACATGATCCGCAGGTAGGACAAGCTTTTTCCTCATACTCACAGAGCTTTTCATTTGTCATCTTACCAGCAGAAACAGATCCAACTGCTTCAAACATAGATGAAAGAGATGTCTTGTGACCGTCTACTCTACCAGCCATCATAGGGCCACCAGATACAAAAACAGTAGGGATATTGACTCTGGCAGCAGCCATCAAAAGACCAGGTACGTTCTTGTCACAGTTTGGAATGCAGACCATACCATCAAAAGCATGTGCCTTAGCAAGACACTCTGTACTATCAGCAATAAGGTCTCTTGTAACAAGAGAATACTTCATTCCAATGTGTCCCATGGCTATTCCGTCACATACAGCAATAGCAGGAACAACAACTGGCATTCCACCAGCTTCAGCAACAGCAAGCTTAACAGCTTCTGTGATCTTATCAAGATTCATGTGTCCAGGAACTATCTCATTATATGAACTCACGATACCAATAAGTGGTTTTCTTCTCTCTTCTTCTGTAAATCCTAAGGCATTAAACAAGCTTCTGTGAGGTGCCTGCTGTAAGCCTTCCATTACTCTGTCACTATTCATAGCCATTTTTCATCTCCTCCTATTTCACATATAATACAAAATTGTCGTTTTCATAGATCACGTGCATTGTTTTTAGGTAGTTCCAATCAATAGTCTCATAGGTCTGGTAGAACTTCCAAAAATCTTCGCCGCTATAATCCGGTGTAAACATATCTTTATCCAAAATGACCATGTCTGCATCAAAGACATCAGTCTTTTGGCAATCAATATCCCATCCAAACTTTAGAAGATACTGCTGTTCACAATCAAGAACCGCAGGAATCTCTCTCTTTCTAACATCTGCTATATAAAGCGTGTTAAAGACATCATTTTCTCTTTCTCCAAGCTGGCAACTAAAGTTAGGACTAAAGAACCTGCAAAGAAATACGATCAGTATCGCAAGAACCGGAATATAAACTCCAATTCCTGAATACCAGGCATCACGCTTTAGTACTCTTTCTGTCTCCTTAGATACAGTCACCTCATTAACATTTCCGCTCTTTTCTCTGTTATAGAGCCTTATGGATACGTTAATGAGCCTTTCAAGAGCGCTGCACACACATACAGTTACAAGGAAACACATATAGCTAAAAACTCTAAGGTATGGCAGCTTGTGCTGGAAAATCAAGATAGCAAATACAAATGCAAAATTAACAATAGTGATAAGATTGATCACTGTTCTGCTATATTCAAAATGTCTGATGCATTCATAGATCATGCATCCAATACCAACAAAGATAAATATGGTAATAACATTCTCAATGCCAGGGATCATGTAAGCCAAAAGGCTCCATATCCATCCAAAGTACCTGCTCCAAAAAACATCTTTTGCAAGGCTCTGAATATAAGGCTGTGAAAGCATATAGTTGATACCAGTTCTCATTGCTGACATAGGAGCTCGCACCAATACAAGAGCATGGGACCATCCAAAAAACATTGAGCCTTCAGTCTTAACTAAAAGGTTAGAGCCAATAGCAAGCCAGATGACTCCGTAAAGGATAAAGGTCACAAAGGCAGCTCCAACACCTGCCATAACAAGGCTACTCAGCTTCTTGTAATAGATATTGTCCTTAAAATTAATGTATATGTCTCTGCTACGGTATGCATTTATCAAAAGATATATGACTCCCGAAAGTCCAACTGGAACAACCCAGTAAACGCTACTAGGTACAGTATAAAGACCCAATACCATAAATGCAGCTAGGGAAATAAAATGGAATCTTCCCTTACTACCATTTTTGCAGATCTTGGTAAGTGTATAAACAGACAAAAGAAAACATGTAGTAGCAAGGGTGTAACCTCTTCCCTGAACACTGTACTCATTTATAACCTGCATTCCAGAATATAAAAGAACAGCTCCAAAAGGAAGTCCATGTGAGAAGAACATCTTGCAGATCCTATAGACCAGTATCAGATTAGATACAGCGCACAGGTAAGATACTCCCCTAAGACCAATATAAGAATTTCCAAAAAGATCCAAGAAACCAGATAATACAGAATAACCAACATGGTTATTAGGAAGTGGCCAGTGAATAGCCCCGTAAATAGGACCCTTGCTAATAAAAGTGTAATAGGTATAAAGCTCATCATACTGAGGTGTTATGGCAAACATCCTCCAAATGTAATAGATAGCCATACCAAAGATAAATAGCGTTGTAGCCATGGTCTCTGGTTCATGAGGAAGAAGGTCATATATTTTCTTTTCACTTTTATTTACAAATGATTCGTTTAACAAGCAGATCTCCCATTTCGTGGCATGAAGCCAATGTGAATTTTTCTTTATCTTCTGATGGCATTATATCAATTGTTCTATAGCCATCCTTCAAAACTGATTTTACTGCATCTTCAATTGCAGTAGCTTCTTTATCAAGGTCAAATGAATACCTAAGCATCATAGCAGCAGAAAGAACTGTGGCAATAGGATTCGCAATATCTTTGCCTGCAATATCAGGTGCACTACCATGGCTAGGCTCATAAAGTCCAAACTTAGTGTCATTAAGTGACGCACTAGAAAGCATTCCAATTGATCCAGTGATCATGCTAGCTTCGTCAGAAAGAATATCTCCAAACATATTCTCAGTAAGTACCACATCGAACTGTGATGGCTCTTTTACCAGCTGCATAGCACAGTTATCAACCAGCATATGCTCTAAGGTTACATCCTCGTAGTCTCTATGTACCTCTTCTACGACCTTTCTCCAAAGTCTTGAAGAATCAAGTACATTAGCCTTATCAACGCTTATAACTGAGTTTCTACGCTTTCTTGCTATTTCAAAGGCTTTGATGGCAATTCTTCTGATCTCACTTTCTTTATAAGTCAAAGTGTCAGTAGCAACCATTTCACCATCTACTTCCTTGGTGTATCTATCTCCAAAATAAAGTCCACCAGTAAGCTCTCGCATAATGAGCATATCAAAGCCCTTATTTGCAGCCTCTTCACGAAGTGGGCATGAATCCTTAAGTTCTGGATACAAGTAGGCAGGTCTAAGATTTGCAAAAAGATTAAGTTCCTTACGAAGCTTTAAAAGGCCAGCTTCTGGTCTAAGTGATGGCTCAAGCTTGTACCAAGGAGATGTACTTGTATTACCACCAATAGAGCCCATAAGAACAGCATCTGCTGACTTAGCAATACTGATAGCTTCATCTGTGAGAGGTACGCCATAAGCATCAATAGAACATCCACCCATTAAGATATCCTTGTACTCAATCTCATGTCCAAATTCCTGACAGACCTTATCGAGGCACTTCTTGGCTTCTCTTACGATCTCAGGTCCAATTCCGTCACCGGCAATGCAAGTAATATTTAATCTCATACCTTCCTCCCTAATCTAGCCGTATAAACAATAAGCCTAGTTAGGCGCACCCTAACCAGGCTTAAAAAAGCATAATTATTTCTTCTTAGAATCCTTTGCATCCTGCTTGTCATTAGCAGTTGCAACAGCATCCTCAGGCTTCTCAACTTCAACGATTGCTTCCTTGATCATAGGAATACGGCAGTTCTTGTTGTTACCAAACTCAACGATAACCATATCATCATTGATATCGATAACTGTTCCGATCATTCCGCCAGTTGTACGAACGCTATCCCCTACTGCAAGTGCTGCTAAAACCTGAGCTTTCTGTTTCTGCTCTTTTCTATTTGGACGCATGAACAAAAAGTAGATAGCAACCATAAATACTGCATAAACAAGCAAAGTTGTGATAAATGCTGATGTGGAGCCTGTAGCTTCAGTAGTTAAAAATAATCCCATATAATCCTCCAAAACTTTTTTGTAATATATACCAAACAATAATACTAGAAAGAATCCCTAAATTCAAGGGTGCAATATTAACCTTTACGCCAATTTCTAGCAATATTGTAGTCATCTTTGACTGGCATGGAATCATATTCCAAGAATCCGTCAAGCTTTCTCTTCTTGTAAGCAGAATACTCGCCCTTTTCAATGGCATCTCTGATCTCTATCATCATGTGATTATAGAAATACAGATTATGCAAAACGCAAAGACGAAGTCCCAGCATTTCCCCAGACTTAAGAAGATGTCTGATATATGCCTTGGAATATCTGCGACATGCAGGGCATCCGCAGCCTTCTTCAATAGGACTATCATCCAGCTCATATCTGGCATTTAAAAGATTGATGTGTCCCTTATTAGTATAAAGATGGCCATGTCTGCCATTTCTGCTAGGATATACGCAGTCAAAGAAATCAACGCCTCTGTCAACTGCTTCCAAGATATTAGCAGGTGTACCAACGCCCATCAGATAAGTAGGCTTATTCTCAGGAAGGTAAGGAACTGTAGTCTCTAAAACATGGTACATTTCCTCGTGGCTCTCACCAACAGCAAGTCCGCCAACAGCGTAACCATCAAGGTCAAGATTGCTAATTCTCTTGGCATGCTCAATCCTGATGTCATCAAAGATTGCTCCCTGATTGATACCAAAAAGCATCTGATCCTTATTGACTGTATATTCAAGACTATTAAGTCTATCCATCTCTTTTTTGCAGCGCTCAAGCCATCTGGTAGTTCTATCTACAGACATCTGAACATATTCATGCTCAGCCTTGGCAGATGGACATTCGTCAAAGGCCATAGCAATAGTTGAACCAAGATGAGACTGGATTCTCATACTCTCTTCAGGTCCCATGAATAGCTTGTGTCCATCGATATGTGAATGGAAGTAAACTCCCTCTTCCTTGATACGTCTGGTCTTGGCAAGAGAAAAGACCTGGAATCCGCCCGAATCAGTCAAAATAGGCTTGTTACAAGACATAAACTTGTGAAGTCCGCCCATTTTATAGACTACGTCGTCTCCCGGTCTCAAATGCAAATGATAAGTATTGGAAAGAACGACCTGAGTATCTATTCCCTCAAGGTCTTCCGTAGAAACGCCACCTTTGATTGCTGCAACTGTAGCCACATTCATGAATACAGGAGTCTGTATCTTGCCATGAACTGTAGTAAACTCTGCTCTTTTGGCATTTCCATCTTTTTTTAAAATTTTGTACATATAAATCCTCTGTTACTCTACATAAGTGCTCCAGAACTCTTCCAGGCAGATATTATTTTCTGCCATAACGGTAGCTGCGTCAACCCCAACATACCTAAAGTGCCATGGCTCATACTCAATGCTGGTGATATCTTCCTTGCCTTCTGGATATCTCAGGATAAATCCATATTTGTAGCTGTTAGCTGCAAGCCACTGTCCAGCTTTAGTATTAGCAAAGCCCTCATCAAGGCTAGAATAACCATCGCTTATGATATCGATTGCAAGTCCGATCTGATGCTCTGATGATCCAGGAACTGTAACTGCCTGAGAAGCCAGATTATAAGCTTCCATATAAGACATACCACCATTCATGTATCTGCCAACCTTGTTGGTAAAGAGCATTGTTTGTCTATCCATATCTCTATAAGGAGAACAGATAATAAGACTAACGCCATCACTACTAGCTGCTCTCATCATATCAAGAAGTGGAGTAATGATCCTCTCATCACATCTCATGGTTCCACTAATGGTACCAAGAGGAAATTCATAATCATCAGGAATAGGATGATGCTTGTTTACTAAGATGATCTTCCAATCGTCACTACTAAAGCTTGTAGCAGTCATAGATGCAGATAATGGAACTTCAATATTCTCATCAATCTCTGTGTCCTCTTCTGATGTAGTAGCTAAAATCTCAGATAAAGATACCTGACTATCAGGATTCATATGCTCAGCCTCAGTTACGTCCGGATTATCACTCTCCATAGCTTCAACGATGAGCGACTGATCAACTTCACCGATAACAGCCAGCTCAGCATCTGATTCATAATCGATAGCATCACTAACTACATCTGCAGAATCAGTGGAATACTCTTCTGTAGATAATCCTGAATCAAAGCTTATATTAAGTGACATTGCTGGATATGAAAAACTACTACTAGAAACAAAGAATAACAAGATACAAGCAAGACAAGTAAATCTCTTAATATTTCTGTAGAAATAAAACATCACATTGTATGTTGTGATGGCACAAACAGCATAAGCAAGGCCTAGAAAAGACAAAGCCTTATGTTTTCTATTAAATTTCTGAACTCTATTAACTATCTTCTCTTTATAAGACAGTTTTAGCTGTAAACTACTAGCGTTCATATCGAAACCCCTCATTTTCTCGATATTTAGCTTGAAACTATAAAATCACAATATATATTATATAACTTTTTCACAGTTTTTTCACTATTTTTGCAAATAAAACTGTTTTATGTAATCCGATCTTGATGACATATTAGAAATCATCTGGTCAAGAACAGTTATGGCGCACATAGCTTCTACCACAACTACGGCCCTTGGAACAACAACTGGGTCATGACGACCATGAATATTAATTTCAACATTCTCCTTGTCTTTATTAACAGTACTCTGACTTCTAGCGATACTAGGGGTTGGTTTAACATGAGCTCTTAATACGATCTCGCTTCCATCAGAGATTCCGCCAAGGATACCTCCGGCATGATTAGTCTTTTTAACAACCTTATGAGTAGAATCATCTATAGCAAAAGAGTCGTTGTTTTCAGATCCTTTGCGAGTTGAAACTAAAACTCCGTCTCCGATCTCAATAGCTTTAACTGCTCCAACACTCATTACAGCATGGCTAAGGGCTGCATCAAGCTTATCAAATACAGGGTCACCAATTCCAGCTGGAACGCCATTTATTCTGCATTCAATAACGCCGCCAACAGAATCCTGCTCCTCTCTGCATTTCATGATATAGTCCATAGCTTTTTTATCAGCCTCTCTATCAGGCATAGCTGAAGGTGATTCGTAGATGCTATTTCTGTCAAACTTGCTTAAATCAGCTTCTACAGGCCCAATAGACTTGGTATAAGCCATAACATCAACGCCCATCTCAGATAAAAGCTTCATGCATATAGCACCTGCGGCAACTCTTCCGATAGTCTCCCTACCTGATGATCGTCCACCGCCTCTATAATCTCTAAAGCCGTACTTCTCATCAAAGGTATAATCAGCGTGACCTGGTCTGTAATAGGACGCAATATCACTGTAGTCCCCTGAATGCTGATTAGTATTTCTTACCAAAAGAGATATTGGTGTACCAGTAGTCTTACCTTCAAATAAGCCAGATAAGATCTCTACCTTATCGTCCTCCTTGCGGGAAGTTGTAGCACTGGATGTACCTGGTTTTCTTCTATCTAAAAATTTCTGAATATCTTCGACGCATAGTTCCATTCCTGCAGGAAAGCCATCTATGACTACTCCAAGTGCCTCTCCATGGGATTCTCCCCAGGTTGTTATCTTTATGTTTTTTCCAAATGTAGAGCCTGACATAGTTTTTCCTCCAAGTCTTATTCCTCTAATTTTCGCACGTTAATGAAAAAAAGTGAATACTTAGGCAAAAAAAATGTGGCTTTAAGCCACATTTTTTAATATCAATTATCAAGTTTATGGAAGATGATGCAGTTAGGTCTTGTGACGCTAAGCTCAGGTCCATTCATGACCATAGTTCCCTTATCCATATCAACTGTGAAGAATGTAAGAGAATCTGACTCATGATTAAGAGAAACAAGGTGCTTGTTGTCTGGGAAAAGAGCTGCATCCTTAGGATACTCACCAGCAACAGGAAGCTGAATCTTCTGAGTGATAAGTCCTGTCTCACTATCAACCTTAAATACTAATACATTGTTCTCACCAGCTGTTGAACTTACAAGATACTTGTAATCCTGTGAGAAGTTAAGTGCGCTGCTTGCAACACCGATTGAATCAGCCTCTTCTGATGTAGAAACTGACTGAATCTTATTAAATTCAGGATCACCATTTTCCTCAGTGTACTCGTAAACTTCTACTGCACACTTCTGCTCAAGACAAACATAGAGGAATCTGCCATCCTTTGAGAACTGCATATGTCTAGGTGAAGACTCCTGATCACAGTGAATAACATCTGCATCCTTGAGCTTACCTGTCTCGAAATCTAGTGAATAAACATTGATCCTGTCCATGCCAAGATCTGCTGCAAGAAGGTATTTGTTGTCCTTAGATACCTTGATGCACTGAACATGTGGTACATGGTTACGTCCAGCTGCTGTTCCAAGTCCCTTATGGTATCTCTCATCAGTGATCTCACCGATGCTACCATCTTTATTGAGCTTAAGTATTGTGATCTTGCCATCATGATAGCCAGCAGTAAAAAGATAATTATCCTGCTGATCCATGTTTACATAGCAACCACGCATACCATTTATAGACGCTTCATTAAGGAATTCCAAGCTTCCATCAGGAAGTATGTGATAAGCCTCCACTCCGGCATCTGTAATAGAATACAATGTCTTATTATCATGAGAAATATTAATATATGATGAGTTAGTGATCTCTACCTTCTGCTTCTCAGTAAGTCTACCATTTTTGAGATCCACATCATAAATTCTAATGCCATATTTAGTGCCAAGTCCTGAAGTGTAGCTAGACACATAGGCTACATACTTATCTTTTCCAGCCATCGAACGCCTGCCTCCTAGAAATTTACTACTATTTTCTCTCATTTTATCACAATAAATGCAAACTTTAAATATATGACCACAACTTACCATCTTCTTTTTATATAAAAAATAATTGACAGTAGGGTTATGTCATTTACAATTAAATAGATTGTTAAATTCTACATATTAATGGGAGTCAAAAATGGGGAAAGATCTGATAACACTTAGGAATATTTGTAAGGCCTATGATGGGACTACAATTTTAGATGATTTAAATCTGTCTATATATGAGAATTCGTTTGTAACACTGCTAGGACCTAGTGGATGTGGCAAAACTACTACTCTTAGGATCATTGGCGGTTTTGAAAAGCCTGATAAAGGTCAGGTTATTTTTGATGGGCAGGATATTACTGATCTTGCACCAAATAAGAGACAGCTTAATACTGTATTCCAAAAATACGCTCTTTTCACACATATGAGCGTTGCTGAAAATATCGCTTTTGGCCTTAAAATCAAGAATAAGTCTGATAGCTATATAAAGGATAAGATAAGGTATGCTCTTAAGCTCGTTAATCTTGAGGGCTACGAGAACAGAAGCCCTGAATCTTTATCTGGTGGTCAGCAGCAAAGAATTGCTATTGCAAGAGCTATTGTTAATGAGCCAAAGGTTCTTTTACTTGATGAACCTCTTGGAGCCCTGGACCTTAAGATGCGTCAGGACATGCAATATGAGCTTAAAAGACTTAAGGAAGAGCTTGGAATAACATTTATCTACGTAACTCATGATCAGGAAGAAGCTCTTACTATGTCTGATCATATCGTAGTCATGAACCAGGGTTATATTCAGCAGGAAGGCTCTCCAGAGACCATCTATAATGAGCCTGAGAACGCCTTTGTTGCAGACTTTATCGGTGATAGTAACATCATCCGCTCTACTATGATAAGGGATGAGCTTGTTGAGATTCTAGGTGCCAAGTTTGCCTGCGTAGACAAGGGCTTTGGAAATAATAAGCCTGTAGACGTTGTCATCAGACCAGAGGATATAGAACTGGTTGCTCCAGAAGATGGCACATTAACAGGTGTTGTTACTGACCTTACATTTAAGGGTGTTCACTATGAGATGGACGTTGAAACCTGTGGTAGAGAGCTCCTTGTTCATTCTACCAAGCTCTCTGCTGTTGGAACAAAGGTTGGCATCAAGGTCGATCCATTTAATATTCAGATCATGAATGTTCCTGTTTCTGAGGACGAGGAGGCTATCAGTGAAACTGTTTAAAAACAAAAGTACAGCCGGACTTTTGTCAACACCATACATGGCCTGGGCACTGATCTTCATCTTAGTACCTCTTGGAATGGTCTTCTACTATGGTCTTACAAATGATAACGGCTCTTTTACCTTAGATAACATCACTACCATCGCTAAGCCAGGATATCTTAAAGCTCTTGTCAGATCCCTTAGGCTTGCTGTGATCAGCACTTTAGTGTGCTTTATTTTGGCATACCCACTTGGAATGATACTTTCATCCATGAAGCTATCAAAAAACACATATATAGTTACTTTGTTCATCCTTCCTATGTGGATGAACTTCCTCTTAAGAACCCTTACATGGATGACTCTTTTGGAGGGAAAAGGTGTTATCAATACAATACTTGAGTTCTTTCACCTTCCTACTATAAATGTGATAAACACTGGTGCTGCCATTGTTCTTGGTATGGTCTATAACTTTTTACCATTTATGATCCTGCCAATATATAACTCACTTAATAAGATCGATGAAAACGTAATAAATGCAGCCCGTGACCTTGGAGCAAATACTCTTCAGACTTTCCTTAAGATCACTCTTCCACTGTCTCTTCCTGGAATTCTTAGCGGAATTACTATGGTATTCATACCAGCACTTACTACTTTCGCTATTTCTACCATGCTTGGAGGCTCCAAGATCCTTCTTATTGGTAACATCATTGAGCAGGAATTTACTCAGCTCTATGACTGGCACCTTGGAAGCGGCTTATCAATAGTGCTTATGGTATTTATCATCCTTAACATGATAATCGAGACAGTATTTGATAAAGGAGGTAATGCCTGATGAAGAATTTTTTAAAAAAGCTTTACCTTACGCTACTTTTGATATTTATGTATGCTCCTATCATTACACTTATCGTGCTTTCATTTAACGCAAGTAAATCAAGAGCTAAATGGGGCGGATTTACCCTAGACTGGTATATAAACCTCTTATCAGATGAGGCTGTAGCTGGAGCCCTTATAAACACTCTTACAATAGCAATACTTGCTACTATTTTTTCAACTATCATAGGAACCTTTACCTGTATCGCTATGATAGGCCTTAATTCAAAGCTTCGTTCCTTTATCATGGGTGTTACAAACATCCCTATGATAAATGCAGATATCGTAACAGGTATCTCACTTATGCTGCTTTTTAGATTCCTTCATATCGGAACAGGCTTTACTACTATTCTTTTGGCACATATTACTTTCAACATTCCATTTGTAATGCTCAGTATCATGCCAAGGATCAAGAACATGAACTTTTATGTTTATGAAGCTGCGCTAGACCTTGGAGCTTCACCAGTTTATGCTTTTACCAAGACCATTTTACCTGACCTTGTTCCAGGAATTGTCTCAGGTGCGCTTATGGCCTTTACTATGTCCCTTGATGACTTTATCATTACATACTTCACAAAGGGTTCAGGCTTTGAGACTCTTTCAACTCTTATCTATAACGAGGTTAAAAGAGGTATTCAACCTGAAATTTACGCTCTATCAGCCATCATATTTGTTGTAGTATTAACACTTCTTATGATCGTTTATAGAGTACCTTCTTCAAAAACAAAGGAAAAAACTAATGAAAAATAAACCACTTTCAATAATTCTTTGTCTTTTACTTGTATGCTTTTGCCTCTGCGGATGTGGCGGAAATAATGCAGCAGCAAGTAAAAAAGAAAAACTATACGTATACAACTGGGGCGAATATATTGACGATGAAGTTATCAAGCAGTTTGAAGAAGAAACTGGAATCGATGTAGTCTACGATATGTTTGAGACCAACGAGATCATGTATGCCAAGCTTGCTCAGGATGATTCAGCCTATGATGTCATCTGCCCTTCTGATTACATGATCCAAAAGCTTATAGAAAATGACCTTATTCAGGAACTCAACTTTGATCATATTCCTAACAGCAAGAACATCGGAGCTCAGTACTATGAATCCTCTAGATCTTTTGACCCAGAAAACAAATACTCTGTTCCATATTGCTGGGGAACTGTTGGAATCCTCTACAATAAGACAATGGTCGATGAAACAGTTGATAGCTGGGATATTCTCTGGAATCCAAAATATTCAGGACAGATCCTTATGCAGGACTCTGTTAGAGATGCATTTATGGTAGCTCTTCTCAAAAATGGCTACTCACTAAATACCAAAAATCCTGATGAAATTGCAGTTGCAACAAAAGATCTAATAACTCAAAAGCCACTTGTACAGGCCTATGTAGTTGATCAGGTTCGTGATAAGATGATCGGCGGCGAAGCTGCTCTTGGAGTTATCTACTCTGGTGAAGCTATCTACACAGCTAGAGAAAATGATGATCTTGTATATGTGGTTCCAAAGGAAGGAACCAACGTATGGATCGACTCTTGGGTTATTACAAAGGGATCAAAAAACGTAGAGAATGCAGAAAAATGGATAGACTTTATGTGCCGTGGTGACATTGCTCTTCAAAACTTTGAGTACATCACCTACTCTACTCCAAACACTATTGCCCAAGAAAACATTGAGGATGAGGACATCAAGAACTCAAAAGTAGCGTTTCCAGACCTATCAGAATTCCCATCCGAATCCTACCAATACCTAGGACAAGAGGGCGACCGCCTCTACAACGACGCCTGGATGGAAGTTAAATCAGCCGATTATTAAGTGGGAGGTGACCTCCCGGAAGGTTGTGGTACCGGACGCTTTGCTGTATAGGACCGATTCCTTCGCTTAGTATTTTTTTCAGGATACATTAAACATTCAAAAACCCTGCAAAGATTTATTTCATGTTATTCAAAACATAAATCTTTGCAGGGTTATTTTCATGTTATGTATCAGCTGAAAAAAATAAATCGCTCAGGAAATATGTCCTATACAGTAAAGCTGTTTGGACTATAATCTTTCGAATTACCAGTTCTTATAGATTCCATTTACACAGATACCAGCATAACCATTTGCAATCATAACTGATTTATCAGACTCTGAAATCTTAGGATAATAAATGGTTGATGGAGCTACGATTGCAAAGTAATTGCTACCATTATTTACAACGGATGTGATGCCAAAGGTGCCCATGTTGCCATTTCCGTTACTGATTGAGAAGGACGCCATGGCTGTACCCTGGTCGTTATAGAGCATTGCAACATTTCCCTGTTTCATCAAGGTTCCTGTCTTTCCTCCAGCAATTCCAACTGGAATGGACTGATACTGAGGAACAATATTCTGAACATAAACTTCTATACAGTCATGAACGTCTCCACTTTCAAGTCTTGCATCGTTAACATAGAAATGGAAAAATACATTCTTAACTGTCTCATCTGGTCCGATATGCACTGTAAAGTATTCTGATCCAGCCTTATAAGTACAATCAATATACGTACCTGCACTAGAGTGATCCCCGACAAAATAAGTATAGTTATAATCACTTCTAAACCATACTTTCTTGCTCTCTCCTGCATTTATGGACATCACAGTATCACCAAAATCAAAGCAGTCCACATCACTATAAGCCTCTACCTTAGCAGGAATCAAAAGCATAATTGCAAGAACAAAAGCAAATACTATACAAAAATATTTCTCTACTTTTCTTAACATGCTAATACCTCCATTAACACATACAATGCATTATTAGGTATTATCATTTTAGTTCGCACTTATCTATTTTTCACGTAAAGTTTTCCTAAATATCCTTAACTTTTTGTTATCCATCAAAAGAAAATCATGAAAGATAGTCAATAAAGATGTTGTTATTTTTAGAGGAAACCTTAGCTTCTGCCCCCATCACTACAGGAATCATAGGATCAACATGTCCAATATCTGCGTCCATAATAATTGGAACGTTAAAGTCTTTTAAGATCTCTGTAACTGCGTTATATTGGTCTACACCCATCATATTCTGACCAAATGATGTGCGTGGTCTTCCGATGATGAAGCCTTTTGCATTTGCAAACCAACCTGCTTCTCGAAGGTTCCAGAGAGCTCGCCTGTAGCTCATTGGTGTGAGGTCGCAGGCTTCAAGAACCCAGATTACATCTTGGTTCATTTCGTTAAAAGATTTCATATTGTCAAAGCGTGTTCCTACAAGGTTTGCTAGAACATCAAGGCAACCTCCAAGGAGAACACCTTCGCAGGATACTTCCGCATCCTTAGAAAGTCTCTTAACATTACAATCTGCAACATCATAAATAACTAATTCTTTGTCTGCGTTATATTCATAGGTCCAGTCGTAGTAGAAATCTGCCTTTGGAGGCTCAGACTCATTATCTTCATCTGTTTCAAAGGCAACCTTTTCATAGCCACTAAAAGAAGTCTTTGTTCCCTCTAGAAGCGCAAATGAATCTTCTTCTGTTCCTTCCCATTTCTTGGCAAAGCCAGAAATACAAGGACCATATATTCCCATAACTCCAGTTATAGTTACAAGAGGGAAAATAAAGTTTGTATTATCGGAATAGCCAATAAACCACTTTGGTGGGTAGTTTTTAAGCTCATTAAAATCAACATAAGTAATGGTCTCATTCATAAGCTCTCCGCCGCCAGCAGAAATAATGGCATTTATATCATCTCTTTTATAAAACTCCATAAGCTCAGAAGCTGCGACCTTTGGATCAGTACTGATACCAATGCCATCACCAAGTCTAGCTGTCTTACCTTCAAGTATCTTGTAGCCTCTTTCCTTGATCTTGTCCAAAGAGACATCTATCATTGTGCTATAAGGCTCCGTTGCTGCGCCAAAAGATGGTGCTGTTATTCCTATTACATCTCTTTTTTTGATTGAAACAGGTCTTTTTATCAATTACTAATCCTCCAAATAATCAGTTAACAGCATCAGCAAGCTTAGAATAAGTCTTTCTATAATGTCTGTTCATCTTAAAGCATTCAAGAAGAGAAAGGTAATGACCCTCTCCATGACGCATGACAGCTGTATGCGCAATGCATCCCTTATCAAGAACCATAGCAACTGCCATAGCTTCATCCTCTGTTGGGCCAACGCAATAAGCTCCATCATTAAGGCAAAATACAACGTTTGCGTTTTTCTTGATATTATGGAAGCTGTGACCGTCCTTGCCATGCTCATTACTTGGCACCTTGATGCTATAACCAATAAGCTGAGCAAAGTCATCAAGAAGTGGTCTCATATGATTTGCTCTTCTTGAAACAGTCATAACTGCCTCTGATTTATTATGAATAATGTACTTAACATCAGGTCTTTTTGCGTAGATAGCCTCATGTATCTCTTTTACCCTCTTAGGAGTATCCGAAACGTCATATACAATATTTCCATCTTCTAAGTGACTGTTAAAGCCAAACTCTACGCCGTGATGCATATCAGTCTTGCAGACGTCGATAAGGAAGTTATTGCAAGCAACCTCCATCTTCTCAGCCTCATAGATAGCCTCTTTAGAATTCTTACCAAGGCAGATAGTTCCATGGTTTGCCATGATAAAGCCATTACTATCTGTATACTTTTTAAGTACCTTTTCTACATTCTCTGCAAGCTTATCTGTTCCTGGAAGTGCATATGCAGCCACAGGAATAGTAATATCTTCATCTTCAAAATAAGTAAATACCGTCTTCTGACCAAGTGTTCCAGCACATGAAGCATAAACCTGATGTGTATGAACGATAAACTCTACATCGCTTCTAACCTTATAGCATGCAGCGTGAACTTTAAGCTCACTTGAAGGCTTGACATCACCTTCGTAAGAAAGATCATCAATATTAACCTGAACTATCATATCTGGTACAAAATCTTCATATCTGATTCCGCTTGGAGTAATAAGAAAGCTCTTTTCATCTACTCTGCAGCTAATGTTCCCCCATGTCCTTACCAAAAGACCTATCTCATGAAGTTCTCTTGAAACTTCTATAATGTGCTTTTTTGCTTCTAGTATTTCTTCCCCATTGTGTAGCATTACTTCAAAACTCCTTCAATACATTTATCTTATTTGTCCATTTCCCATGATCTGGTATTTGTAGGAAGTCAGTTCCTTAAGCCCCATTGGCCCCCTTGCGTGGAGCTTCTGTGTACTGATGCCTATCTCTGCACCAAAGCCAAACTCAAATCCATCAGTAAATCTAGTGGACGCATTTACATAGACGCATGCAGCATCAACTCTGTTTAAGAATTTCTTTGCTGCTTCTTTGTTTTCAGTAATGATAGATTCTGAATGACCAGTATTATACTTGTTGATATGGTCAATGGCTTCGTCAACATCACTTACTGTCTTGACTGAAATAATATAATCAAGATATTCCTTGTAGAAATCATCTTCTGTAGCTGGAACTGCGCCGTCAAAATTCTCGATACTATCCTTATCAGCCCTGATCTCAACAGAATGTTCCTTCATAGCTTTTTCAAATAATGGTAAAAAGCTATCCTTGATATCCTTATGAACTATAAGAGATTCAGCAGCATTGCAGACACCTATTCTCTGAGTCTTGGCATTTACTATGATAGGAATAGCCTTCTCGAAGTCGGCATCCTTATCAACATAGATGTGGCAGTTACCAGTACCTGTCTCAATTACAGGAATAGTTGAATTGTCAACAACGGCTCTGATAAGTCCTGCACTACCTCTAGGAATCAGAACATCAACATATTCATTCATCTGCATGAACTTAGTAGTAACCTGTCTGTCAGTGTTTTCAATAAGCTGAACAGCATCAGGCTCAATATTTAAACTTCTAAGGGAATTCCTGATAGAATTAGTGATAGCGATATTACTATTTATTGCGTCACTACCACCTTTAAGAATTACTGCATTACCTGCTTTAAAAGTCAGAGCAAAAGCGTCCGCAGTAACATTTGGACGTGATTCATAAATAATGCCTATAACGCCAAGAGGCACTCTAACCTTGCTGATCTTAAGACCATTAGGTCTTTTGAAGCTTTCCATAACTTCGCCAATAGGATCCTCAAGGGCGCAAACTTCCCTGATACCCTCAGCCATAGCTTCAATACGCTTTTCATCAAGCTTAAGCCTGTCAAGCATGCCCTGATGCATACCCGAAAGCTTACCTTCTTCATAATCAGCATTATTGGCATCCAAAATAGTCTTGGTATCCTTAATAAGGCCATCCGCCACTTTTAAAAGAGCTTTATTCTTCTCTTTAGTCGTTAGGTCTTGTACCTTATATTTAGCCTCTTTAGCCCTTCTGCAAATTTCTATAAGTTCCATACCATTCCTCCTGTTTACACAAGTAGTATTTACTTATCTCAAATAGCCCTTACAGAATAATACCACATACAGAGGCTAAAACACTACTCTTTTCCGATGCTTCTAGGAGAATTTCCATAAAATTTTTTGAAGACGTTAGAAAAATAGCTCACATCACTATTTTTCTACTCTATATGATTTTTACTAATTTTTGAAAAATCAATCACTCTCAGTGATAACTTGTAAAACAGGGATATCATGAGCATCCGCTGGAATACGATCTACCATCTGAAGTTCAAAAGCCAAGGCTATAGTCTTTATCAGTGGATACTTTGAAAGGAACCTGTCGTAATAACCTCCCTTATATCCAATCCTGTTGCCCTGTCTGTCAAAAGCAACACCAGGAACAACTATAAGGGTCTTTAGCATATCTTTTGGCACATCGAATATCTCAGCATTCTCATGGTACAGCGGCTCTCTAATTCCGTAATAGCCCTCTTTAAGATCATAAGGACTTTCGATCCTTATAAACTCCATTACGCCGTTTTCTATATCCGTGCATTTGGGGCAAAAGACACTTTTTCCGCTTTTAAGAGCATCAGCAATAATTCCATCTGTAATGACTTCACTTCTCATAGAAGCATAAATAAGGATTTTTTCTGCATTTTTATATTCGTAAGCAGAAATAAGCTTATTAGCAATAACCTTACTCTTATCAGATATTTCTTGAGAAGTAAGACTATCTCTTTTTGCAATTATCTCTTTTCGGATCATGTCTTTATTATTCATCTAAGCCCTCGATCAAGCATGAAAATCTTCATATGGTATGTCTATGTAGAAGCATCCCGCTGCATAATATGCTATTTCATACTGGTAATAAACTAATGTAACGTGGTCTTCATAAAAATCAAGGTGAGTTGAATCAAATCCAGCCTGCTCATAGGCATTATTATATATTGATTCATCATCTCCAATGCCATCATTACTGTTTATCTCTTTACCTTCAGGAGAATTAAAGTATTCAACAGTCTTTTCAGCCATAAGCTTTTTAAACTCTTCCTCTGTTCCATCAAAGAAATCGCTTATGCCCATCTTTTTACCAGTATCAAGGTCATAGACAAGCATGTAGCCTGCGCCATATCCGTGAGCTGCGCCCACCCCCATTGAATAGTAGCTTAAATCTACAGTAAGATAATGATCTTTGATGATATCAACATTCCATACAATTTTTTCATAGGTATCTGTAAGAGTATCCGTGTACTGATCATGATAAGAACAATCATCATCAGAATAACCAAAAGCATTACTTTCATCCTCAATAGAGTTTTCTTTTATACTCTTATTGATCTCGTCAGCATGATCTGAATATTCATCAGATAAAACAAAATACTCCTGATATGCCCTAATTAGTGGCTTGCCACATTTATCACATTGGATCTTAGAATAATCATATTCTACGGTTCCATATTTAAGAGCATTATATTCGTTATAAACGCAATCCGTTGGAATTATATCACCTGTGCTTGCATCGATAATAAGCCATTTTCCCTGACTTCCATCTACATCAGTAAAATATATCTTTCCATTATTTATATAATAACAATCTTGATAGCTAGAATTATAGCCGCTTCCTGGAGATCTTTTCTTTTTATAGAGTAGCTTTTCTTCACCATTTTTTACATCATAGGCATAGTAATAGGTTTCATCCATCATATATGTGTCAGTACATACTTCATCAATATAATAGATGTAATTATTATCAAAGCCTTTGCAATATACATAAGAATCAGAACAGAACTCTTTAGCTTCTCCAGTTTTTGGATCAACAAGCTCACCCTTTATAAAGTTATGATTCTCATCATAGGAATAAATGATAAAGCCATCCTTATCATATCCAAATAATGCATCACTCTGCTGGTATTCATAAGGAACCTTTGTTACTTCGCCATCTTTAGTAATAGCATAAAGCACTTCGTCCTTATATTCATCATTAAATGCTGGAACAAAGCCAATTTCATCAAATACTCTTGTGTAAGAGCCTTTTTCAAAAATAAGACTGTACTGGATAACATAGTCTTTTGCACCTTCAAAAAAGTCCTTAAGGTCTACATCACTTTCAGAATACTCAAGGCTATCACTAAACTCAAACTTCTTCTCAAAGTCTCTTCCCGTGATATAAATATTGCCCTTATAATAATCGATATCGCAAAAGCCTCCATCTACCTCACAAAAAAGAACCGAGTTTTTGGTTTTAGTATTAACTGCATAATAATCCCTTTTCTTCCAATCATTTGTAGAATTGTAAACACTGCAAAAAACAATATCACCGTAAGAGTACTCAATATCAATACTATGTTTATCTTCACCAACTTCAAACTTATTAGAAAGAATATTATAAACTTCTGCTCTATCTATAGTCTTAACGCATTTGCCAGCCTCATCAACTATATAACTATAATCGCCTTCCTCTGAACCAAGGAAAAAATATGGATAATCTTCCTCTGATGCATTCTGATCTTTAGACTCCTCGTTTGTAGCTACATCAGAAGAAGCTGTGCTACTTGATTTAAAAGATGCCTTTTCACCGCAACCAGATAAAGCAATATTCATACACATAATAGCTGAAATAGCTAATATAAATTTTTTATTTCTCATTGGTATTCCCCTTTTTATAAAAAATGTCTCCGTGAAGAATACACATCAAAGTCCTCATATGTTGCCACTTAGATCATCTTAGCTGCCACAAATTCAGCAACTTTCATGCCATCCATGGCTGCAGACATGATTCCGCCTGCATATCCAGCGCCTTCCCCACACGGGAAAAGACCTTTCACATTTATAGACTCTCCACTTTCATCCCTGTTGATCCTTACTGGAGATGAAGTCCTAGACTCTACTCCAGATACAAGAGCACCTTCACTGTTATAGCCCTTTATCATCCTTCCAAACTTTTCCATGCCTTCAACAAAGGCTTCATTTAGATCCTTAGGAAGAATCTCATGAACATTTGCAAAAGCATACTGTCCCCTCATATTTGAAGTATTTGACTTATCAGCTACTAAGTTGTCACTTTTATTTCCTTCAAGATCAGGTCTTATGGCCTTTCTAAAGTCTCCATAATACTCAACAGGAATCTTACCCCCACCTATTTCATAGGCCTTTTCTTCAAGCCTTCTCTGGAACTCTACGCCTGATAATACATCTTCACTTCCAAAATCCTTTGGATCAACCGTTATGATGATAGCTGAGTTTGCATTCTTGCCATCACGCTTTGAATAGCTCATTCCGTTAACAGCAAGTCTCCCATTTTCAGAGGATGCGTTAACAACGAATCCGCCAGGGCACATGCAAAATGAATATACACCTCTTCCTTCATCAGTTGTAGCTGTAAGCTTGTAAGGGGCAGCAGGAAGCGCCTTAGGGCTCTCTACTCCATACTGAGACAGATTTATAAGAGTTTGTGGATGTTCTACTCTAAAGCCCACAGCAAAAGGCTTAGGCTTCATATCTACTTTCTTGTCACTTAGCATATAGAACGTATCTCTTGCACTATGTCCAATAGCAAGAACGACTTCACTACATTCAATATTCTCAGCATTCCCACTATTTAGATCTACCACCTTAACTGAAGTAATTTGACTATTTTCATCAATGTTTATCTCAGAAACAAGGCTTTCAAATCTAACTTCTCCGCCCCACTCTATGATCTTGTTTCTCATATTCTTAACTACATTTCTAAGAATATCAGTACCAATATGAGGCTTGGCATCATATAAGATATCTTCTGGTGCGCCGTTTTCTACAAAGATCTTAAGGGCAGCTCTTCCCCTTCCATCCTTGTCCTTGACCATAGTGTTAAGCTTGCCATCAGAAAATGTTCCAGCTCCTCCCTCTCCAAACTGAACATTAGTCCTTTCATCGAGCTCTCCCGTCTCCCAGAAATGCTCAACTATCTCAGTCCTCTTATCTACATCCGCTCCTCTTTCCAAGATCAGCGGCTTAAATCCATTTTTTGCAAGCTCATATCCGCAAAAAAGTCCAGCAGGTCCAGCCCCGATAATTACAGGCCTCTTCCCCTTACTAACTCCATCACACTTATAAGGAAACTCATAAACTACTGGGCTAACAGCACTAACATTCTTATCCTTACACTTCTTTAAAACCTTCCCCTCATCAAGTCCCTTTAACTTCACATCAACCATATACACTTCATAGATCTCAGGCTTCTTCCTAGCATCAATAGACCTTCTAATGATCTCCAAATTCTCAATCTGCCCTCTATCAATCCTAAGAGCCTTACAAATATGCTTTTCAAGCTTTCCCCTAACTTCCTCCTTAGAAAAAGCTCTCTCCAAATCTATCTTAATTTTTATCTGATTTACTCTTATCATAACTATCTGTCCTTATAAATTATTTAACACAACAAGACTATTATTTATCTTTTAATATATCCGCTCAAATTAGTTTACAGTACTCATCTATGTATTCCAATAGATTATTGAATTACCATACGTAATGAAGGAGATGCAGGGAGTTATATGAGTAGCTTTATGGTCTTTAAAATCGTCAGTACTTAGGCATTGTTTTTTAATGCCTTAGTACTGCTACGATTTTAACGAAGCGAGAGCGTCCATAAAATGCTCATATAACCCCTGCATCTCCCCAATCCCTACCGGGAAACCAACAACCTACCGGCATCACAGCGAAGCCACGGTACCAGCAATACTACCGGACGTCCAAGCCCACTGGAGGTTGTAACCACCGCAGCGGCCGTCAACGTCAAGGAGTTCTCCTACTACGAAAAGCCCGTCGTGATCTTTCACCGTCATGTCATCCCTGATATCTCCTAGGCTCACTCCACCTGATGTTACCTGCGATGCCTGATATCCATAGCTATCTGCAAGCTTAAGCTTAAAATTCCTGTAACTATCAAAGATACTCATTACCATACTCTCTGAAATATTCTTCATCTTCATTGAGCGTCCCATCTTCATCTTCCTGATAATAAGATCATTTATATAGCTATTATGAAAACCATTTAAAAACTCTTCTAATGTCCTGTCATCCCTTAACTGTAACATCTCTTTGCAAAGTGAAAGATAGTCATCCTCGTCATAATCCGCAAAGAAATTAATTGAAACAGTTATAGGTTTCTTATCCTCAACAAACTTTATGATCTTGCTACTAGCCTGCATTACAGGAATTCCAGATATTCCATCCTTAGTTAGCTGTAATTCTCCATATTCTTTTGCAATCTCTTCATTACCAAGATAAAAACTTATTTCGGCTGTTGACCTAACTCCTGCCTCTGGAAGTATCTCACCCTCCTCGCATTTAAATCCCACAAGTGCTGGATGAGTGTCCTTAATGGTCATGCCAAGCTTCTGACATATATAATAGCCATCTCCCGTGGACATAGTACTCTTGGCACCAGATAAAGAGCCAATTGCCACAATAACCCTATCTGCAAAGTAATAGTTTTTGGAAGTCACCACTTTGTAAATATGGTCATCCTTATTCTCCTCTATAGACTTGACCTGCTCACCAAATATAATGTTTACGCCAAGTCTTTTAAGTTCATTTTCAAAAGCTGAAACTACAGTGCTAGCCTGTCCAGAAATTGGATATAGATATCCATCTTCACTTTTAATGATAATGCCTAAGGATTTAAAGAAATTTATAACATCTAATACACCATAAACAGATAACCACTGCTTCATTCTATTTTCAGCAGCAGGATTATACATCTTTTCACTCATATCAAGGTTTGACAGATTACATCTGCCATTTCCTGTCATAGAGAGCTTTTTACCAAGCTGAGTATTCTTTTCAATGATGGTTACTTCTGCACCATTTCTTGCAGCATAGATAGCTGCGCACATACCTGCAGCACCACCACCTGCAACAATAATCTTTCTACCCAATTTTATTCCTCATAATAATCTCTTGAATTTCTTGGAACAAATCCATTATATACAAATCCAAAAGGAATTTTCCTAAGTGAATTCCTATTTAACTCGCCTAAAAATACCATAGCAAAAAGGTATCCAAAATAAAATACAACAAAGCATATGATCAAGGTTAAGATATCACCTACAAGATTTATGAACAGTTTGTTTATCAAGAAGATCACAAATCCTGCAACAGCTGCGGCAAATAAAGGTTTAGCAAAATTCTTGGCAAAGTTAAACCTGTATTTGAGCATCTTCTTAAGCACATAGAATGAGCTTAAACAGTAGAATATAACTGATACAAGTGTTGCAAGCATCAGGCCATATACACCAAGCTTAAGAAGAAGTGTAAGGGCTATAAGAAGTGCCACATGAACACCCCATGAAAGAGCAAGGCATACTGTTGTAAGGATCGTCTTGCCCATGTGATTTAAAAGCCATGATAAAAACATAGCTACAGCACCAAATACAATCAAAGGACTTCCAATCCTAATGAGCATGCTGGACATCTCTACATCCTTGCCAAATAGTGCGATCTCCAATGTCTGTGCCATAACAAAAACAAAGATCATAACAGGAATAACAAGCTTAAGACTAGTGGATGCAAGATCATCAAGTCTATCTCTTGCGCCCTCTATCTCATCTCTTTCTATTCTAGCCATAACTCTGTTCCATGGTCTGATAAATGGAACACAGCAAAGTAAAATGCAGGTAACAATGATAGGTACTGCTCTTCCGGCATATATTCCCATAAGAGTCTGAAAATCTAGCTCAGTTTCTGCTTTTTGGTGTGTTATCACAAAAAATATCTGATCAACAAGGACTAAAAGAGCTGGGCTAATATATAAGAGAACTATTGATCTGATGCTTGTAAGTACATCATTCTTGTTATCAAGGTATCTAGGTGCACCTTCTTTTACTATCTCTTCTATCTCTGCCCTTCTCAAGGTAAAGCTGATAAGGATCTGTAACAGACCGCCAAGGCTGCCAAGAAGGATTCCAAGGAGCATGCCAGCTGAGCCATATACTGCACTAAGTTCAGATATATGAAAAAGGTCATTTACCTTAAGTCCATACTTGTATAAAAGAAGTGACAGGAATATTCCTGAAACAAATGAAATAACGGCTATTATAAGGTCTGATATCACGATTGGCTTGGTATATCCAATCCCCTGAAGATAGCCTCTCAAAACGCCTTGTATGCATAATACAAGGGATGTAATTCCGACCATGATGCATGCAAAGTTGCCTCTGCTAGAGCCAAATAACTTCTCAGAAAGGAAAAAGCTACCAATAAGGATCATAGCCATTACTACGATACCGGAAATAATAAATATCCTAAAGGACTTTTTCATATTGGCCTCAGCATTTAAAAACTGAGATCTTCTAGCTCTTACGCGAACCATAACCCATACAGACTTTTGCACTGCCAAAACAAATATCAGGTACAAAATATAAAAAACAGATAACGGACCAGCCAAAAAGCCTGCTCCCTTATCCCCATATATTCTAAGTCCGCATATGCTGTAAACCATCATTATGATAATAGACCAATATACAGCAGCTGTTAGTATATCTGGTCTGATTCTCTTTTCCTCAAAATACTGCTTCATACCGCTCTCCCAAAGCTCAACCTCTAGTAATACCTAGCTTGTCTAAAATGTCTTTCTGCTTCTTTTCCATTACAGCAGCTTCGTCTTCTTCCATGTGGTCATAACCGCACAGATGGAGCATACTATGAGCAACCAAAAAAGCAAACTCCCTCATCTGGCTATGTCCATACTCAAGAGCCTGAGAACGAACTCTAGCTTCATTTATGACAATATCTCCAAATATGATATTACCTGTGTCAGGATTAAGCAGGTCAACGTTCTGTTCCCCATCTATTACAGAAAAGTCACCTGGCTCATCATAGCTCACATTTGGAAAAGAAAGAACATCAGTAGGTCTGTCAATCCCTCTGAAATCTCTGTTCATTTCATGAATGCCCTCATCATCTGTAATGATAAGGCTTATCTCAACCTCATGTTTGCAGCCTTCAGAATCAAGTACTGCCTGTGATACCTTTTTTGCAATTTCCTCTATATCAAAGTCAAAGGAAGCATTTACTTCATTATCTACGTAAAAAACCATAGTATAGCTTCTCCTTTTTAAGTAATTTTCTCATCTGATCAAGTTCCCTGAAGGTGATGGCATAATCCATAAGCTCACCATCCTGGATCTTTTTATCTATAATCTTATCAATTAGCTTATCATAGTCAATATCAGCATCAGAGTTCTTGTTCAAAAGATACATGATAGATGCGATAACTGTCTCAGACAGCTGAACAGTAAGTGCTTCTTTTGATTTAACCTTACCCTTTTGAGGCTCCATATATTCCTTGAGAAATTCGATAGCCTCTATTGGGAAGTTGTTCTCAGTATAGTAATGCTCTACGTCATTCCATTTAAGGCTTCCATCAAGAACACCAATCCTGTGATAATATGAGCAAGCCTTAACAGCTCTTGCATTAAACCCAAGCCCAAGAGCAAGTCTCTCAGCTAGATATGCTGTATGGATAGCCCTAAAATACTCGTCCTTATTCTTCTCTTTTAACTGTGCCAAAAGAGAAAACTCCGCATCATTTATCTCCATATACATATCATTGGACCTTCTGATGACGTAAACGCCAAACATGTTAAGGAAGATCAAAAGAATGATCAGATTAAGCATCAGGTTAAGGATTGGCAGGATCAAAATGTTGATAGACAAGGTCCTATTGAGGAAAAGAACATTGAAAGCTATCAAAAGAACTGCTTGAGTTACAAGAGAAATGAACACAGGAAATCCAATTGATGTGTTCTCTTTGAGATCTCTGAACATAGCTACTGCAACGCAGCCTGCAAGAACATACATGAAGAGCTCGCCATAATTACCATTTTCTTCGAGCATGACAGATATAGTAGCAAAGCCAACGCCTGATACTATAGCGATCTCGCTATTTGAGAAAAGAGACATCATTACAAATAAAGACATGTATGGCCAGAACTCATTTGGAATAAGTGCAAACACGCAAGAAAGGATAAGTACCACAAGATATATGATCATGAATCTGCTTTTCTTGTCGTAATTATCATAAGATAGACCACTTCTACCTCTAGTAAAGGCATCAAGTAGCATAAAGATAATTGTTCCGGAAATAATAAGGGAAACGATCACATTTCTAAGTATAGCTTCATAGCTCTTTCCCATGAAAAAAGAAAAAGCAAAAACAATTACGCCTGTTAAACAAAAAAGCGCGCCATATATGAATTTGATCATAACAGAAGACTTTTCTGTTTCCATCCTCATCTTCTCTCCAATTTCTTTATAGATTTATTTCTCTGTTTATTAGCAGCCTTCTTTTCGTAGTCTTCATATGCTTTAACGATCTTCTGTACAAGAGGATGTCTGACAACATCGCTGCTTGTAAGAGTGCAGAACTCGATATCATCGATTCCTTTGAGAACGCCCTGCGCGATATCAAGACCTGACTTAACATCAGGTGCAAGGTCCTTCTGAGAAGCATCACCTGTGATGATGACCTTAGAACCAAAGCCAATTCTGGTAAGGAACATCTTCATCTGAGCAGGTGTTGTATTCTGAGCTTCATCAAGGATAATGAACGCGTTGTCCAAGGTTCTACCACGCATATATGCAAGTGGTGCAACCTCAATAAGTCCTTTTTCCATATTTTTGATGAAGTTCTCTGTGCCCATGATCTGATAAAGAGCATCATATAATGGTCTAAGATATGGATCCACCTTACTCTGAAGATCTCCAGGCAGAAAGCCAAGCTTTTCACCAGCTTCTATAGCAGGTCTTGTGAGAATGATCCTGCTAACCTCTTCTCTCTGGAAGGCTGTGATAGCCATAGCCATTGCAAGGTATGTTTTACCAGTACCTGCTGGACCAAGACCAAATACTATCATCTTATTTCTGATAGCATCAATGTACTTCTTTTGTCCTAGAGTCTTTGGTTTTATAGGCTTGCCTGAAATTGTATGACAGATAACATCTCTATCTATATCTACTAAGACGTTATCATTTTGAATATTATTCTTTTTGTCATCTCCCTTTAATGAGATGGCATAATCAACGCTCTGCTCTTCGATATTAGAACCTCTTCTTGATAACTGAACAAGCTCTCTTAAAATGCCTGAAGCCTTGGTAGCTCCGGCTTTGTCCCCAATAATATGAAGCTCACCGTTTCTATCTATGATCTCAACATGAAAGCTATCTTCGATCTTTCTGATATAACTGTCATTGCCGCCAAAAATATTGCGCTGATCTTCTGCTGATAAAGTAAGTTTTAATTCTGTAATCTCGCTCATATAAAACCCTTACTTATGGTAAGGCTCCCCACTTAATATTTTGTATCCTCTATAAATCTGCTCAAGGAGTATAACTCTCATCATCTGATGAGGAAAAGTCATATCAGAAAAGCTAAGTTCTGAATCCGCCACATCCATAACGCTCTGATGAAGTCCTAGAGAACCTCCAATAATAAACTGGATATGATTGATTCCATTTACGCCCTGCTTAGAGATAAACTCAGAAAAGTCTTCTGACGTATATCTTTTTCCTTTGATAGCAAGTACGCATTTACAAGCGCCTGGATCTACGTGCTTCAAGATCCTGTCTGCTTCTTTTTTCTTTATCTGTTCACAAACAGCTTCTGGAGCATTATCAGGAGTCTTTTCATCTGCAACCTCGATTATATTGAGCTTACAGTATCTTGATAATCTCTTAGAATACTCCGCTATTGCATCGTTCCAATATTTCTCTTTAATTTTACCAACACAGATTATTGAAATAGTACTCATATTACTTTGCTACAGATCCGCCTGTTATCATGCCATCGATACCGTTATTCTGGCTTCCCTCAGATGTCATGTAGTAGTATGACTTAGTTTCTTCTCTTTCATACAATACAGGAATCTTTCCGTTTTTATCCTTTGTAGTGTTCATGACCTGTTCCCAGTTACCATCAGTGCACTTGCCATACCACTCTGTTGAATTATTGTCCTTATCAACTGAAATGATATACATATCTCCATTGTATTTGCCATCCTTAAAGCTTCCGATAGCATTCTGAAGATAAAAATCCTGCTTGTTCATATATTCAGGATTGTAGTCGAAGTGCTCTTGTCCCTCACCATTTGGAAGGTCAGATGCCCATGAACCAGTGTAAAGGTGCTCAGTTACAACATATCTACTATATGAAGGATAAAATGCTACCCAAGTTCCCTGGCCGCTTCTAACTCCATCAGCCCACTCTCCATAGTAATACTGGTCATTGGCATATACAGCTATGCCTTTACCATTTGGCCTACCTTCAGCATTTGTTTCACCATAATAGTAAAAGAAATCTGTACCACCAAGCTGATATGACATTACTTCAAAGCGCTCGAGATGCGCAAGATCTCTTACCGCTTCCATATTGCCATCTTCCCAATATGTCATCATCTCTTTAAGCTGAGAATTCTTGTCAAAGGTAAGACCATTGTATACGTCTCTAAGAACTGCAGCTTTAGTCTCATAAAAGCTGTTACCAGAAACACTGCCTGCTACAGAATCCACATACTCTGAATATAACATCACTTCAGATGAACCAGAAGTGGATGCGCTATCTGCACTATCTGCACTTGAAGCCAGAATAGCACTATCATCTACATTTCCTGCGCCCTCATCTGAAAAGCTCGCATAATCTGTAATATTCTCAGAAAGCTTCGCATCATCATCTACTGTATCCTTTTTGGTAGTAACTGCCAAAAAGATCACTAAGATCAAAAGAATTACTGAAACAATTCCTGCTGTTATCGCTACTTTAATTTTCTCGTTGTTGTCCATTTAAGTATCTCCAATTAAAATCTTTATAATTATAACATAGTTAAAGCACCTATTCTTATAATACTTCCTAAATCTTAAGATTTACCTACGAAATTTCTTAAGATTTTTTGTAGAAAAAAAGTCTGGTCACATGGACCAGACTTTTGTGCTTTATAAAGATCATTTATTTGAAAGATACTCATCAATACCCTTTGCAGCAGCTTTACCAGCACCCATAGCAAGGATAACTGTTGCAGCTCCTGTAACAGCATCTCCACCAGCAAATACGCCAGGCTTTGATGTCTGACCTGTAGCTTCCTCAGCTACGATACATTTTCTGCGGTTGATCTCAAGTCCCTTTGTTGTTGAAGAAATAAGTGGGTTAGGTGATGTTCCAAGTGACATGATAACTGCATCACACTCAATCTCAAACTCAGAACCAGGAACCTCAACTGGGCTTCTTCTTCCTGACTCATCAGGCTCACCAAGCTCCATTCTGATGCAAGTGATACCTGTTACCCAGCCGTTTTCATCAGCATGGATCTCAACAGGGTTTGTGAGAAGATCAAAAATGATCCCTTCTTCCTTTGCATGTCCAACTTCTTCTTTACGTGCAGGAAGCTCTTCCTCACCACGTCTATATACAACATGAACTTCTGCTCCAAGTCTAAGAGCTGTTCTTGCTGCGTCCATAGCAACGTTACCGCCACCAACTACAACACACTTCTTTGGTCTCATGATAGGTGTACGTGAATTCTCATCAAAGGCCTTCATAAGATTGCTTCTTGTAAGGAACTCATTTGCTGAGAACACGCCCATAGCCTGCTCACCAGGAATATTCATGAATCTTGGAAGTCCAGCACCTGATCCAACGAAGACAGCTTCAAAGCCTTCTTTTTCCATAAGATCATCAATAGTAACTGACTTACCGATAACAACGTCTGTCTCAAGCTTAACGCCAAGAGATTTAACGTTCTCGATTTCTTTTTTAACTACTGCATCCTTAGGAAGACGGAATTCAGGAATACCATAAACAAGTACTCCGCCTGCCTCATGAAGAGCTTCAAAGATTGTTACATCATAGCCCATCTTTGCAAGGTCTCCTGCACATGTAAGACCAGAAGGACCTGAACCGATAACTGCAACCTTCTTGCCTTTCTTTTCCTTAGCTCCCTCAGGTAAGATACCCATTTCTCTTGCTGTATCAGCAACATATCTCTCAAGCTTACCAATAGAAACGGCGTCGCCCTTGATTCCTCTTACGCACTTTCCTTCACACTGGCTTTCCTGAGGACAAACACGTCCACATACAGCTGGAAGAGCACTTGACTTACTGATTGTCTGATAAGCTCCCTCAACATCACCAACTTTAACCTGCTGTATGAAAGCTGGGATATCGATTGATACAGGGCATCCCTGTACACACTGTGGGTTCTTACAGTTAAGACATCTTAATGCCTCTTTTTCTGCTTCTTCTTTGTTATATCCAAGGCATACTTCTTTGAAGTTAGTAGCACGCACTTTAGCATCCTGCTCACGAACAGGAACTCTTACAAATCCATCCATCTGTTTTTCTCCTATCTGTTTCGCTTACCTTAGTCACAATTTCCGCATCCGCCGTGGTGAGTATCACCTTCCTGAGCTTTAAGAAGAAGTCTGCCCTCTTCTGTCTTGTAAAGCTTCATACGGTTCATAGCCTGATCAAAGTCAACCTTATGTCCGTCAAACTCAGGTCCGTCAACGCAAGCGAATTTAACCTGTCCATCAACAGTTAAACGGCAAGCTCCGCACATTCCTGTTCCATCTACCATTATAGGGTTCATACTTACAACTGTAGGAATACCAAGTTCCTGTGTAAGTTTGCATACAAATTTCATCATGATCATTGGTCCAATAGCTACGCAGTGATCATATTTGTTGCCTTCATCCCAAAGATCCTGAAGAGCCTTAGTAACCATACCGCTTCTGCCATATGATCCGTCATCAGTTGTAACATGAAGGTTACATACTTTCTTAAATCTATCCTCTAAGATTACAAGGTCTTTAGTCTTGGCACCGATGATAACATCACAATCTACGCCATGTTCCTTGAGCCATTTAGCCTGAGGATATACTGGAGCTGTTCCAACACCACCAGCGATGAATACGATCTTCTTTTTCTTTAGATCTTCAATGCTCTCTTCGCAAAGATCTGAAGGCTTTCCAAGAGGACCAACCACATCTGCAAGATGATCTCCAGCCTTTAACTTTGAAAGTAAATGAGTCTCTGCACCGATTGCCTGAACAACAATCTCAACAGTTCCCTTTTCTCTGTCATAATCACAGATAGTAAGAGGAATTCTCTCTCCCTCTTCATCAACACGTATAATGAGAAACTGTCCTGGTAAACACGCCTCTGCCACACGTGGAGCTTCAACGATCATCTGATAAATGTTCGTAGTGAGCTCATTAGCCTCTAAAATCTTGAACATAGTCATCCTCCTACAAAAAATGTAATTACCTAGTACATGATAAATGATAAAAATAAAAATTTCAATTCATAATTTAAATTGGTAAAGTGTTAAATTGTTTTTATCTGTTAGAAATGGTTATGAGCGTATATTTGCCACTTGAGTCATAGCCAAGTCTATTAACTGTGCCATCATGGGTATTAACGGCATACATAAGGCCTGTAGGTGTCGACTTACCATCATTAGAAACATGATTCTCGATGATGACATAATATTCACCTGCACCCTGAATCTCTATCTCAGAGTTATATATGTATTCGTTATGTCCCTCTACGCCTCTTACTTTACCTGAAGCATCCAATAAGATATCAAGCCTTACAAGGGTACTTACAAGGCTATTAACAGCCTGCTCGGTAGATACAAGTCTTGTAAATACAAGATGATAATCTCTTTCCACTATCTCACTTGAATTGCCATCCTGATCAAAAGTAGCAAACTTAAAATGAGAAGTTCCAACTGGCATAGTAATAGGTGAAATATACTGTTTGGACTCCATAGTAGGGTCGCTTCCATCTGTAGTATAGAAAATAGTGTATCCTTGCTCTGCCACAGCAACTATCATGGTGTTCTGATTATAATCACCGCTTGGCTCCATGATCTCAGGCGCTACAGGAGCACCTTTTTCAAGAACATAGTTGCATTCAGTAACAGTACTAAAGATTCCATAGTCGTTGACGCAGGCAGCCTTAATATTGTATTCTCCATCAGTTTCGATAGCTATCTCGCCTTCGTATAGAATACTTTCGGTGGTTGGTACATCACCATTTACTGTGTAGTAAATTGGATTATTCTGATTATCACTTGTGATTATCTTGATCTGAACAATTCCCTCATATGTGCCGCTTTCAGGTAGCATGATAGGACTACTAGGCACGTACTTGGCTCTTAAGTCTGCTACTATTTTGTTATCAGTATCTGATAAGACTTCAGTTATCTTGTCAAACTCACCAGTCTGCTTGTAGATCGAAATAATGCCTTCATAAGCTGTGATCACTATATCATCAGCAAACTTATCAGAAGAGGTAATAGTCTTTAAAGTCTCAACTGCTTCATCTGGTTTCTCAGCTTCCATGTAATAATCAGAAAGTCTGAATATGATCTCGGAATTAGCAGGATTTTCTGTCATGCCGCGCTTTAAATACCCTATCGCCTGTTCCATATCACCTGAAGCTTTGGCACTCTCAGCTAGGCCCATATAATAGTTTGATGATCTGTCATTATAGGAAGCCAAAAAGACAACAAAAAGCACAAGACCAATAACTGCTACAACTCCAATAGCCGCAGCTCTCCAGTGAGCTTTGATGATGCTAAAGAAATTATGGATCTTTTCTTTTCTCAAAAGTTTCTTTCTGGCATCTTTGTTAAGCTCATCAGCTAGTCCTGACAAACTGATATTTATTTCATTTTCAACTTCAGGCTCAAAATCTGGGACAATGTTTATCTCTGTTCCGCAGTCGTCACAGTACATATGTCCTTCAGGTATATTTTTGCCACAGTTTGGACATTTCATAGGACCAAATCCTCTTAGGAATTCATATGCATGATCGCAGCCTCGTAACAATTGTTCATGAGCATAGCAATGGTCATAGGACCTACGCCGCCAGGAACAGGTGTTATTGCGCTAGCAATCTCTGATACCTCATCAAATTTAACATCTCCGCAAAGCTTACCATCCTCGCCTCTATTGATGCCTACATCAATTACAACCGCGCCTGGTTTGACGTGATCTTTTGTGATCATGCCAGCCTTTCCAACAGCTGCGATCAGGATATCTGCTCTCTTACAAACTTCTTCAAGATCCTTAGTTCTTGAGTGAGCTATTGTTACAGTAGCATTTTCTTTAAGCATCAAAAGAGCCATTGGCTTGCCAACAATATTGGATCTGCCAACGATCACACACTCTTTGCCGGAAATGTCAAAGTCATCAACGCCTCTTTTAAGAAGCTGTATAACTCCAGCTGGAGTGCAGGATACAAAGCCCTTATCTCCAACGCAAAGAGCACCAACGTTCATAGGATGGAAACCGTCTACATCCTTATCAGGACTGATCGCAAGAGTAACCTTTTTTTCATCAATATGTTTTGGAAGAGGCATCTGAACAAGGATTCCATCTACATCCTTTCTGCCATTTAATTCATCAATAAGCTTAAGGAGTTCTTCCTCTGTAGTATCTTCAGGAAGTTCATAGGACAAAGACCTGTAGCCAATATACTCACATGCTCTTTTCTTGTTACGTACATATACCTGTGAGGCAGGATCAGCGCCCACAAGAATAACTGCAAGAGTTACTTCTATGCCTTTTTCTTTCAAAAGAGCTGTCTTTTCTTTAAGCTCATCCTTGATCTGTCCTGATATTAATTTTCCATCTATAATCTGAGCGCTCATAATTAACCTTTCATTTTAGAACAATCCTGTAATCTTTCCAGATGCATCTACATCGATGTCGTATGCTGCAGGATGCTTTGGAAGTCCTGGCATTGTCATGATAGTACCTGTAAGAGCTACTACAAATCCAGCGCCTGCTGATACATAGGCTTCTCTAACAGTGATCTTATAATCCTTTGGTCTACCAAGAAGCGATGGATCATCAGAAAGAGAATACTGAGTCTTGGCCATGCATACTGGAAGATTGCCAAAGCCCATTTCTTCAATCTTGGAAAGCTGCTTGCTTGCAGGTCCTGTGAATATTACGCCATCAGCACCATAAATCTTAGTAGCAACTGTTTCGATCTTCTCTTTAAGAGAAAGATTATCCGGATAAATTGGAGCATAGTTACTTGGCTTATTTTCGATAGTATCGATAACTGCCTTAGCAAGATCCTCTCCACCGGCTCCACCTTTTTCCCAAACTTCTGAAAGAGCAAATCTGCAGCCCCTCTCCTCACAGAACTTCTTAACGAAGTCTTTTTCAGCTTCTGTATCTGTAATAAATGCATTAAGTGTTACAACAACTGGAACACCATACTGCTGAATATTCTCGATATGCTTCTCAAGGTTAACGATACCCTTCTTCAGAGCTTCAAGGTTTTCATTTGAAAGCTCTGTCTTAGGAATACCACCGTTATACTTAAGAGCTCTGATAGTTGCTACAAGTACAACAGCGTCAGGCTTAAGCCCTGCAATACGGCACTTGATATCAAGGAACTTCTCAGCTCCAAGGTCAGCACCAAATCCAGCCTCAGTTACTGTATAATCAGCAATTCCAAGAGCTGTCTTTGTTGCTCTAACAGAGTTACATCCGTGAGCGATATTGGCAAATGGTCCGCCGTGCACGATAACTGGTGTATGCTCAAGGGTCTGTACAAGGTTAGGCTTGATAGCATCCTTTAAAAGAGCTGCCATAGCACCGACTGCCTGAAGGTCACCTGCAGTTACAGGCTCTCCCTTAAAGTTATAAGCAACTATGATCTTTGAAAGTCTCTTTTTGAGATCATCCATATCACTTGCAAGGCAAAGGATTGCCATGATCTCAGAAGCTACTGTAATAACAAAGTGGTCTTCTCTTGGAACACCGTCAGCCTTTGCACCAAGACCTACTACGATATTTCTAAGAGCTCTGTCATTCATATCTTCAGCTCTTTTCCAGATGATCTGTCTAGTGTCGATCTGAAGTTCGTTGCCCTGCTGAATATGATTATCCAAAAGAGCTGCTAAAAGGTTATTAGCAGAAGTGATAGCGTGGAAATCACCAGTAAAATGAAGGTTAAGGTCTTCCATAGGAACAACCTGAGCGTATCCGCCGCCAGCTGCACCACCCTTAATACCAAAGCATGGTCCAAGGGAAGGTTCTCTAAGAGCGATCACTGTCTTGTATCCAAATCTGTTGAGTGCATCGCCAAGACCTACGCTTGTTGTGGTCTTTCCTTCTCCTGCTGGAGTTGGGTTAATAGCTGTAACAAGAATAAGTTTTCCTTTCTTGTTGCTTTCAGCTTTTTTGAGGTATTCTTCTGTAAGTTTTGCCTTATATTTGCCATAGAATTCAAGATCATCTTCCTGAATACCTATAGAACCTGCTACATCTCTGATATGAAGCATCTTTGCTTCCTGTGCGATCTCGATATCACTTTTTACTGCCATTTACTCTCCTCCTAACATCTCCTCAAACTGTTCCATTGTCATAAGTATCTTTCTTGGCTTGGTGCCTTCTTCATCACCTACGACACCTGCTTCGCAGAGCTGGTCCATGATTCTGGCTGCTCTGTTAAAGCCAATCTTGAATACTCGTTGAAGCATTCCAATAGATGCCTTTTCTTTCTCGATGATGAATCTGCCTGCTTCAGCAAAATACTCATCCCTATCAGACCCTGGGTCACCGCTTGCGCTGCCTGATCCCGAGAAGCTCTGGAAGTTTTGGATCTGCTTCTCGATCTCTTCGCCATAACCTGTATCAATGTCCTGATTTCTAAGGAAATCAGTAACATCCTGAACCTCTTTGTCAGATACAAATGCGCCTTGGACTCTGGCTGGCTTGGTGTATCCCTGAGGGTAAAATAGCATATCTCCTTTACCAAGAAGCTTCTCAGCACCGTTGATATCAAGGATTGTTCTTGAATCAACACCACTTGATACTGCAAAGGCAACTCGGCTTGGCATGTTAGCCTTGATAAGACCTGTGATAACGTCAACGGAAGGTCTCTGTGTGGCAATAATAAGATGAATTCCAGCAGCTCTTGCCAGCTGTGTAAGTCTACAGATAGCATCTTCAACTTCACTGGCAGAAACCATCATAAGATCAGCAAGCTCGTCTACGATAACAACTATCTGAGGCATTACTGACATTTCTGGATCATCGCTCTTTTCAGCGAGCTTATTGTATCCCTTAAGATCTCTAACTCCTGCTTCTGCAAACTTCTTGTATCTGTTTGTCATCTCTGCAACTGCCCAGTTAAGAGCTGCAGCAGCCTTCTTAGGATCTGTGACAACAGGAATCATCAGATGAGGAATTCCGTTATAAACACTAAGCTCAACGATCTTAGGATCGATCATGATCATCTGAACTTCTTCTGGCTTAGCCTTGTAGATGATACTCATGATGATGGTATTGATACATACAGACTTACCAGAACCTGTAGCACCAGCTATGAGAAGGTGAGGCATCTTGGCAATATCAGTAACAACAGTCTTACCAGCAATATCCTTACCAACTGCAAAGGCAAGCTTTGATGAAAACTCTTTGTATTCCTTTGATTCAATAAGGTCTCTAAAGGCAACCATCTGGTTTTCTTTATTTGGAACTTCGATACCAACTGCAGCTTTACCAGGAATAGGAGCCTCAATTCTGATATCCTTGGCAGCAAGATTCATCTTGATATCATCAGCAAGTCCAACGATCTTGTTGACTCTAACGCCTGCCTCTGGCTGAAGCTCAAATCTTGTAACAGAAGGTCCCTGACTAATATCAGTAACAGTTACGTTAACTCCAAAGGTCTTTAGTGTCTCCTGAAGCTTAAGTGCTGTCTCTTTAAGTTGCCTTGCTGAATCAGAGTTCTTGTTCTTCTCACCCTTTTCAAGAAGAGTTACAGGTGGAAAAACGTACTTCTTTGGAAGTGACTTTTTGTGCTTCTCTATTTCTTTTTCCATGCCTGGACTAGTTGTAACTGGACCAGATGCATTTATTACGTGACTTGATGTTGTAGCAGTTGAAGAAATCTTGGATGAAGCTGAAGGGCTTCTTGAAATATGCTCCTGAGCGTGAATAGAATACTCACCATTCATGCCATTTCCGATATCCTCTGCGTGAATAGGTACATCAGGAAGTATATCCTCTTCTATCTCTTCCTTTGGAGCTGTTGCTACAAGCTTGCCGGATGTAGGAAGCTGAATTGGCTCTTCAAAAGGAACCTCTTCATGTTCAAAGCTAGGAGTGATCTCCTCCATATCATCACTTGCATAGTCTTCTTCATATGGCTCGTCATAACCCATGCCATGGATGACAGGCTCTGTTCTAAGGACTCTCTGTCCATCAGGCTCAATATCAGTCTCAATTCCCTTATTGAGTGTGATCTCATGAATATCATCATGAAATTCATCTTCATCAGGAATAAATACGTTTTTCTTAACTGATTCCTTTTCATCGTGGATCTTGATATCTTCAGAAGAATCTTCCTCAGGGTCGTCTTCCTTAAGGGTTGTATCAAGGCTTACGCCTCGTACATTCTTTTCCATTCGAAGGATCTTGGCATCTTCCTTCTGCTCTATCATAAGGCGCTTTTCTTCTTCAATCTCAGCGCGTCTTTGTTCCATCTTTTCTCTGCGCTTCTCAGCAAAGTCTCTATAATTGGCTGCATCCTCTCTGGTGCGCTCAATGATCTTTTTGCCGCCCTTTTTAAGGCCTCCCACAAAGGACTGCTCTGTAAATACAACTACGCTTGCAATACCGATCACCAAAAGAAGCAAAGCTGTACCAGCAAATGACAAGTACTTATAAAGAAAATATGCCAAAGTACCAGCAAAGAAACCACCACCATTTCTGGCAGTTCTAGCCTGATCAAAGATATATGGAATATCATAACTAGTAAGATTCTGAGGTCTTCCTGTAATAAGGTCAGCTATGATA
Organism: Butyrivibrio sp. INlla18; assembly: GCF_900103635.1. Lineage (GTDB taxonomy): Bacteria > Bacillota > Clostridia > Lachnospirales > Lachnospiraceae > Butyrivibrio. The sequence continues at coordinate 222,826 of NZ_FMXK01000006.1, read as the reverse complement.
CCAATTACCAAAAAGATAACGATTCCAGAAACTATCTTGCGAATGGATGCGCTATTACCAAAGTTTGCAATACCAATTACAACTGCACCAAGCATGATAAGTGGTGCCACATAAGCTGTGATACCGAATAATCCAAATAAAATACTGCTAACAGCGTTGCCAAAGTCGCCGCAAATTCCAAAATTACATAAAAACAGGAAAATAGTCAGAGCGATCATTACGATCACGATAAGCTCACTCTTAAGAGAATAATCAAACTCCTCATCCTGCCTTGGGACAGGTCTTGAAGCACTTCTGCTCCTTGATCTAGAGCTCGCTCTATTAGAATTATTTGACTTTTTTCTCCCCTTTGTTTGTTGTGCCATGTCTTCCCCTTATTTCATACAAAATCCTTATAAGTATACCATTTTCTGTGTGTTTATGCTATACTATCAACTGATTTTAACTATGAGAACTTAAGCAGTTTTGGGTATTAAGTTTTATATGTTATGACCAAAAACTTCATTGCGAAAATAATCGAATAGGAGAAAAAAATGGAATTTAAACAGGAATTAGAAACTGGCACATTTAAAATGGTCGGAACAACTGAGACCACTCTTAAAATAAAAGATGTAGCAAGCAAATGTCGTCTTGTTAAAACAGACAACGGCGTTAAGGTTGAGCTTGCTTATACTGGTCCTAATGCCAGCAAATATCTTCAGTATGTTGAAAAGCACAGAGAAGAGCTTACCAAGTATCTTATGAATCCAGATGAGGCTGATCTTTATGAGTGGCTTGAAACATCTCACCAGACAGCCGAGACACTTAAAAAGCATGAGAAAGAAAAGCTCATCCTCTATGTTAACTTTGATCCTGATACACACAAAATGCTTACAGGAATCGCTGATGAGAACATCACTCTTAAACTTGGCTCTCCACTTATGGAGGTTAACATCAATGAAGTTACTAGAGATGAATTCAAGCTCAGCATCTACAATATGCTTCTTTTAGCTGATGAGATCGCTGTAATGATGGGTAATCACGATCTTCGTAAGATGGCTAACATCCAGATCGTTAAGACATACCTTTCTGAGATCTATGATAAGTTCCACGACAGTGCAAACTAATAACTTTTGATCAAAAAAAACCTGAGATCATATGATCTCAGGTTTTATTTTTGTCTTATTCTACTGTTACGCTCTTTGCAAGGTTTCTTGGCTTATCAACGTCAAGACCTCTAGCAACAGATACATAATATCCAAGAAGCTGAAGTGGAATAACAGCAAGTGAACCAATGAAGTGCTTGTCCATCTTTGGAACATAAGTTACAAAGTCTGCTGTATCTTCTATCTCATATCTTCCATATGGTGCAAGTCCCATAAGGAATGCTCCTCTTGACTTACACTCAACCATGTTAGAGATTGTCTTCTCATAGAGGTTATCCTGGCAAAGGATACCAATTACAAGTGTACCATCCTCAATAAGGCTGATAGTGCCGTGCTTGAGCTCACCAGCAGCGTATGCCTCTGAATGGATGTAAGAGATCTCTTTCATCTTAAGGCTTCCCTCAAGGCCGATAGCATAGTCGATACCTCTTCCGATGAAGAAGATATCCTTTGAGTTAGCAATCTTAGAAGCAAACCACTGAAGTCTCTCTTTATCATCAAGAATCTTCTGAATGCACTCAGGGATTCTCTCTATTTCTGAAATATAGTTCTCATACTCTTTCTGCCCAAGCTTTCCTCTTACAAATGCAAACTGAAGAGCAAGAAGGTATGTAACTACAAGCTGACAGCTGTAAGCCTTGGTTGTAGCAACTGAAATCTCAGGTCCAGCAAGTGTATATAATACATAATCAGCTTCACGAGCAATAGAAGAACCAACTACATTTACGATGGCGAGAGTCTTAACACCTCTCTCCTTGGCCTCACGAAGAGCTGCAAGTGTATCAGCTGTCTCACCTGACTGAGAAATAACAATTACAAGTGTGTTCTTGTCAAGGATAGGTCCTCTGTATCTAAACTCAGAAGCAAGCTCTACTCTTACTGGAATGCCGCTAAGCTCCTCAAATACATACTGAGCTGCCATTCCTACGTGCCATGCTGAACCGCAAGCTACGATAGTGATGTTTGAAATATCCTTGATAGTCTCATCATCAAGCTCGATCTTGGAAAGGTCGATTGCCTTGTTTGATACAAGTGAACCAATTGTATTCTTGATAGCTGTTGGCTGCTCGTGGATTTCCTTCATCATGAAGTGCTCAAATCCGCCTCTTTCAGCAGCCTCTGCAGAGAACTTGATCTCTACAAGCTCTTTCTCAATGATATCACCGTTAAGGTCATAGAACTCAGCCTTACCAGGCATGAGTCTAGCCATCTCATTATTACCAATATAGTAAACGTTTCTGGTGTGATTGAGGATAGCTGGTACGTCAGATGCAACAAATGTCTCATCTCCAGATGTACCGATGATCATTGGGCTATCTTTTCTTGCAACATAGATCTCATCTGGATAATCTGCAAACATAACCTCTAATGCATATGATCCACGAACTCTGACCATAGTCTTAGCAAGAGCATCGATAGGTCCAACCTTATACTTCTTGTAGTAATAGTCTACAAGCTTGATAGCAACCTCAGTATCTGTATCACTATAGAACTGATATCCGTTCTTAAGGAGCTTTTCTTTAAGTTCCTGATAGTTCTCGATGATACCATTATGTACACCAACAACCTCAGACTCAACAGTACCTGAAGCTGAACCTGTGCAGTTACCTGATACATGAGGATGTGCATTGATCTGTGAAGGACCACCGTGTGTAGCCCATCTTGTATGACCAATACCGCAGCATCCAACTACGCTCTTGCCATTGTCAGTCTTCTCTTCAAGGTTCTTAAGTCTTCCGACTGCCTTAACTACCTCTGCCTTGTTGCTACCATCTCTAACAGCAATACCAGCAGAATCATATCCTCTATATTCTAGTTTTGAAAGTCCCTCAAGCAGTATAGGAGCTGCCTGATGCTTACCTATAAATCCTACTATTCCGCACATAAAAATTCCTTTCTTTAGGGATTTTTGTAAAATCAACTTTTCTAATAATAAAACGAAAGACTAAAAAAGGCAAATCCTTTACGAATTTGCCTTTGCTACAAACAAGGTTCCTACCTTCTTCTTTTCGATGATATCATACAGTTTTTCTGGATTTTTACCATTTGTCACAAGTACATCTATGCCATGGCTTGTGGCATATTCTGCAGCTTCTAATTTTGTGATCATACCACCTGTACCTCTATTTGAACCAGAACCTGAAGCTATGCTCTTAAGTTCAGTGGTGATCTCTTCTACTCTGCTAATAAGCTTGGCATTTGGATCAGTATTAGGATTGCCATCATAAAGTCCATCTATATCTGAGAAGATAATAAGCTTGCAAGCATTGCAGAACACAGCAACAAAGGCTGATAACATATCATTATCCGAAAAGAGCTTTTTCTCTGATTCGATCTCTGCATGACTTACAGAGTCATTTTCATTAACAATAGGGATAATATGATTTTCTAAAAGAGCTTCAAATGTATTCTTAAGATTCTCTGACCTTGTAGGATCTGCAATATCCTCATTATCAAGAAGGATCTGACCTACCATCCTGCCGTATTCCCCAAAAAACTTATCATAAAGGTGCATAAGCTCAGTCTGACCTACTGCAGCTGCAGCCTGCTTCATCCTTATTTCTTTAGGCTTTTGAGCAAGTCTCATCTTACCAGCTCCAACTGCTATTGCACCAGAAGAAACAAGCACAAGATCATATCCCATATTCTCAACACCAGAAAGGGCCCTGCAAAGATGGTCTAAAGCTCTGATGTCAACGTTTCCTTCGCTATTAGTGATGGTTGATGTTCCAACCTTAACAACAATCCTTTTCTTACTAATGCTCATAATTTACCCCTTTAACTCGTTAAATTACTTTTTATATTATATCTAATAAAGGAATTTAGCAATAGACAAGAAAAAGCGACGAACAATAAGTTCGCCGCTTCGTGTCATAGTGGATTAGGCGGGAGTCGAACCCGCGTCCAAAAATTCATCCCCTGTACTTCTACTATCGTAGTCAATTATTCTGAAGTTCTGCACTTCCGTTCCCTCCTGCCTGCGGTAATTGACAACTACAAACAGGAAGTAGCTTCATGATACGACCATAGCCGCAAAGCTTAAGCTATGTCGTTTCCTACAAAGTTTGATGCCAGTTACTAAATGTGTAGGTGCACTTAGGCTGACATGCTGCACTTAGGCAGCGTAAGCTAAATTATCGTTAGCGTTTAATTTTAATTTGAGGTTTGACGCACCGTCCTGCGGATAGCTTCTCCAGCTTCAAAATCCCTGTCGAAACCTTTACTAACCCATATTTAATTGTTATGCCCCTTTAAGGTGCTTACTTAGTATATCGTTAAAAGCCCAAAAAAACAATATACCAGCAGTTTAGTTTTTAGATTATTTTTCCAAAATATAGCAATAAATGAGAATAACTTAGTAGTATTTCGTTTGTTTATAAAACTCGCAGATACTATGATGATTATGGGGATTACATCTATGGAGGTATAGTGTATGAATAAACTAGTTTACTCAGTCTACATCATTATGCCACTGATTCTTTTGTGGCATAGCAAATTCTATGGAAAGGGCAAATTTAATGATGAGTTCTTGTCTCTTGAACAGACCAAGGCTCTTCAAGGATTCCTTGCCCTTTGCATCATGCTCCATCACATTGGTCAAAAGACCTGCGCATCATGGCTTACACCAAAGACAAGGATCATACATGGTCTCGATCTTTTTGAGCCTATGGGCTTTATGTATGTAGCAGTATTTCTTTTCTTTAATGGATATGGCGTTTATAAGAGCTTCCATTCAAAGGATAATTACCTTAAAGGCTTTATCAAAAGAAGAATATTGCCTGTAGTTTTAGCTCTTTATACAACTACTATCATCTTCTTTATTGCAAGACTTATATTAGGCGAAAAGATGGATGGAAAGCTTGTATTCTTTTATCTTACAAGCATCAAGCTCTGCAATCCAAATACCTGGTATGTTATAGTTCTTCCATTTTTCTACCTGGCATTTTATCTGGCATTTAAGTTCATCAAAAAAGATGGCCTTGCAGTAGCTGCTGTTACTACCTTTGTGCTTCTCTATATGTTTGGATCTTGTTATCTTTTGCACAACGATTTCTGGATTCGGGGCGAATGGTGGTATAACTGTGTTCATCTATTCCCTATTGGTATCATCTTTGCAAAGTTTGAAAGTAAGATAATTGCTCACGTTAAGAAATTCTATTATATCTACCTTGCTGTATTTGTACTTGGCGTATATCCAGCTTACCGCTTTTCAAAGTTTGTACTTATGTTCCACGGCTACTACATGGAGTTCCTACCAGATTACCCATATCACAAGATGATAGGTCTTTCTTCAGAAATGCTTGTTACATTTGTATTTACTATGGCTGTCCTTCTCGTAGGAATGAAGCTCAAGATTGGTAATAAGTTCCTTGCATTTATGGGCACCATAACTCTTGAATTTTACCTTATTCACGGCATCTTCGTTGAGATGTTTGACCATCAGTTTTGTAGCGTAATCAAATCACCATTTCCTATCAAGAACGTATTTCTTTATGTAGTCCTTGTATTTATCTTAGGAATCCCCTCAGCCGTACTACTAAAGAAGCTCCACACCTTGATCTTAGGACTTGGAAAAAGAACTGAAGATTCCAAAAACAAAAAGATAGCATAAAACAAGGGACAGGTGATGAGCCTGTCCCATTTCTTTATCTTAAGCTAACTTTATAGTCTCTAAGTGCTTCTCTTTGCTGGTCTTTCTTGGCCATATCAGCCCTCTTATCATAGAGCTTTTTACCTTTAGCAAGTCCCACTTCAACCTTTACTTTACCATTTTTGAAATACACTTCAAGAGGAACAAGGGTATAGCCCTGAACCTGCTTTTGCTGTTCAAGCTTTCTGATCTCAGCCTTGTGTAAAAGAAGTCTCTTAACTCTAAGAGGGTCCTTATTAAAGATATTGCCCTTCTCATATGGGCTTACATTCATGCCCATGATAAAGGCTTCTCCCTTATCAATGCTGATCCAAGCCTCTTTAATACTGCACTTTCCCTGTCTTATAGACTTAACCTCAGTTCCAAAGAGCTCTATTCCAGCTTCATATTTCTCTTCTATGAAGTAGTCGTGATATGCTTTTTTGTTATTAGCTACAAGCTTTCTAGCCTTGTTATCTTCTGCCATATTACACCTTTATACTAATTATTTTCTCTTTCTGCCTTTACCCTGGGCGCTTCTAGCAGCCTTACTTGTGGCAGATTTCTTATACTTATGAACCTTATAAACCTTGCGTGTAGATTTCTTTTCAGAATCACTACTTCCTGATCTCTTACCTCTTTTTGAAGTAGAAAGCTTATCAGACTTACTTCGCTTTTTCCTGAATCCTCCCGTTACAGAGTCAGGTTCGTACTCAGATAAGTCTATCATCTCTCCGTTATATTCTACAAGTCTTCCAGAGTTTTTATCCGCTTTCTTTGATTCTTTCTTAGAGGATCTACCAGATGACTTCTTTTCTTTTTTATCTTTCTTTTCAGATGAGATTTCAGCCTCTTCTCCTCTTGCGATAGCTCCGAGTTTTTTGATCTTTCTAGACCTCTCATCGGCTATTTTCTTGGCCTTTGGTATATCTATGAAGCTATCATATACATTCTCGTCAAAAGAATCATCGTCGTCATCTTCGTTTACAAGCCTAAAGTCAATAGTCTTAGCAATCCTGTCAGCTCCAATGACTTTTATCATAACCTTCTGACCAAGGCAATATTCCTTGTGAGTACTTTCTCCCACAAGTTTCATATTGTTTTCATCATATACATAGAAATCATCATTCATAGAGGCTGCTCTAACGATTCCTTCGCAGGAATTTTCAAGCTCAACAAAAAGTCCCCAGGCAGTAACACCTGAAACAATTCCCTCGTAGCGCTCTCCAATGTGATTTTCCATATACTGAGCCTTTTTAAGCTTATCTGTTTCTCTTTCAGCCTCTTCAGCTCGTCTTTCTGTCTCTGATGAATGCTTGGCTACTTCATCCAAGATATCAGCATAATGTGAGGCCTTAGCTTCTGTCATTCTGCCTCTTAAGTGATCCTTGATAATCCTGTGGATCTGAAGGTCAGGATATCTACGGATAGGTGAAGTAAAGTGGCAATAATAGTCAAAGGCAAGTCCGAAGTGTCCAAGACATTCTGTGCTGTATTTAGCCTGCATCATGCTGCGAAGAGCCATTCTACTGATGACTGCTTCTTCCTTTGTTCCTTCTATGCCCTTAAGGAGTTTCTGAAGCTCTTTTGGTCTAACCCCAGTATCCTTTCTGGTCCTGATATGAAGTCCGAAGTTACTGATGAATGCTGAGAGTGTAGATATCTTCTCAGGATCAGGCTGTTCATGTATACGATATACAAATGGGCTCTGTAAAAAGAAGAAGTGCTCTGCCACAGTTTCATTGGCCGCAAGCATAAAGTCCTCAATGAGCTTAGTTGCTACGTTTCTCTCATGAGGAACAATATCTATTGGATTTCCTTCGCTATCAAGAATGATCTTGGTCTCTGGGAAATCAAAGTCAATAGAGCCTTTATCCTCTCTTCTTTTTCTAAGAATAGCTGAAAGCTCAGCCATATCCTCAAACATAGGAACAAGCTCTTTATACTTTTCTATTTCTGCCTCATCCTTGTCTGCAAGTATCTTGGCAACACTAGTATAAGACATTCTCTCGTTGACATTGATAACAGACTCAACTATCTGGTGATCGATAATACCGCCGTTTTTGTCAATAGTCATAAGGCAGCTAAGAGCAAGTCTATCTTCGCCGTGATTAAGTGAACATATACCATTTGAAAGTCTATGAGGAAGCATAGGAATAACTCTATCTACAAGATAGACACTGGTTCCTCTCTTTAATGCCTCCCTATCAAGAGCAGATGACTCCTGAACATAGTTGGTAACGTCTGCGATGTGAACCCCAAGGTGATACAAGCCCTTGTCATCAATATAAAGACTTACAGCATCATCAAGATCCTTGGCATCTTCGCCATCGATAGTGACCATCTGAACATCTCTTAGGTCTTCTCTGCCATACATATCGGCTTCTGATACCTGATCAGGGCATCTATTTGCCTGATTTATGACCTTTTCAGGGAATTCATAAGGAATGTCAAAGCCCTTAACTATAGACAGGATATCTACGCCAGGATCATTGATATTACCAATGACCTGAGTCACCTTTCCTTCTGGCTTTTTTCTAAGTGCCTGATTGCCATAGTCAGTAAGCTTAACTACTACCTTATCTCCAGTGACAGCCTTGCCACTGTGTTCAATTGGAATAAAGATATCACTAAGGATCTTGGAATTGTCAGGCACAACAAAACCAAAGTTCTTTTCAGCCTGATATGTTCCAACAACCTCTTCCATTCCTCTTACTAATATATTCCTGATGCGGCCCTCCTGTCTCTTACCTGTTTGTTCAGGTAAAAGTTCTACCTCAACCGTATCAGTGTGAAAAGCACCATGAACATACTCTTCTGGTATAAAGATATCCTCATCCATGCCTTCAACTTCTACAAAGCCAAAGCCCCTTGGATTAGAAATAAACTGACCAACTATATATTTTTCAGCCTTCTTTTTTCCAGCTCCATATATGGTTTCTTCTACTCTCTTAAGCTTCTTTCCCTTACTCATAAAAACCTCGTAAATATAATGTGAAAAAAAGGCACTCTAAAAATAGAGTGCCTTCGTAAATACAAATACTTAAATATCTGATCAGAACATATTCATGTCAAGAAGTACGCTGAGAACAACGAAAAGTACTGATAATACTACAGTAACCTTTTTAAGGATGCCTTCTCTTGAACGTCCTTTGTTCTTTCCCCAGTATGTATTCTCTATTGTACCCTGAATAGCCCCAAGGCCCTGGTTCTTACCTTCCTGTGCAAGTACGAGTACAACCAAAGCGGCACAAATTATAATAAATAAAACACCAACAACATAAGCTAAAGTACTCACGAAATAAATCCCTCCCAGTACAACTGTCAATATAATTACTTGCTTGAAAATCGAAAAGTCACAAGCACGTAATAATATATCATAAAATTACTTTTTAATCAATAATGACTTACCAGTCATCTCTGCAGGCTGCTCCTCACCCATGCACTCGATAAGTGTAGGAATGATATCTGCAAGGCATCCGCCTTCTTTGAGAGTATAAGCCTCATCGTAGTTAACAAGGATAAATGGAACAGGATTTGTTGTGTGAGCTGTCCAAGGCTCGCCTGTCTCATAATCGATCATCATATCTGCATTACCGTGGTCAGCGCAGATGAACATTGTGCCATTCTGTGCCTTAACAGCATCTACTACCTTGCCAACGCACTCATCAACAACTTCGATAGCCTTAACAGCTGCAGGAATAACACCTGTGTGTCCAACCATATCAGGGTTAGCAAAGTTAGCGATAACTACGTCATACTTCTGAGAGTTGATAGCATCTACAATCTTCTCACATACTTCTGGAGCGCTCATCTGAGGCTTGAGGTCATATGTAGCTACATCCTTAGGAGAGTTAACAAGTACTCTGTCCTCGCCCTCGTTTGGCTGCTCAACACCGCCGTTAAAGAAGAATGTTACATGAGCGTATTTCTCTGTCTCAGCGATACGAGCCTGCTTCATTCCCTTTGATGCAAGCCACTCACCAAATGTGTTGTTAAGAAGAACCTTCTTGAATGCAACTTCCTTGTTAGGAATAAGTGGATCATAATCTGTGAAGCAAACATAAGTAACATCTAATCTGTTACCTCTGTTAAACTTATCAAAATCATCATCGCAGAAGCAATGTGTGATCTCTCTTGCTCTGTCAGGACGGAAGTTAAAGAAGATAACTGAATCGCCATCCTTAACTGTTGCTACAGGAGCACCATTCTTCATGATAACTGTAGGAATAACGAACTCATCTGTCTTGCCGTTCTTGTAAGACTCAACCATGCACTCGTGTGCGCTGTTTGCCTTGTTGCCCTCACCCTTTGTAAGTGCGTTGTAAGCAAGCTCAACACGGTCATAGTTGTTATCTCTATCCATAGCGTAGTAACGACCAGAAATAGAAGCAATCTCACCTACGCCAAGCTCTTTCATCTTGTCTTCTAGCTGCTGAACGAAATCGATACCACTTTCTGGTGGAGTATCTCTTCCATCAAGGAAGCAGTGAACATATACCTTGTTAAGGCCGTTCTTCTTGGCAAGCTCTAAAAGGCCATAGATATGTGTAATGTGGCTGTGTACACCACCGTCAGATACAAGACCATACATATGAAGGGCAGAATTCTTTTCTTTGCAGTTATAGATAGCTGCCATAAGTCCTTCATTGGTGAAGAAGTCGCCATCCTCGATAGACTTTGTGATTCTAGTAAGCTCCTGATATACGATACGGCCAGCACCCATATTCATGTGACCAACCTCTGAGTTACCCATCTGTCCGTCAGGAAGTCCAACTGCAAGACCTGAAGCATATCCCTTAACAAAAGGATAATCCTTCATAAGACCATCCATTACTGGAGTCTTTGCCATAGCAATAGCATTTCCCTCTGGGTTATCATTAAGTCCATATCCATCAAGGATCAAAAGAACTGTAGGCTTAGAACCTCTCATTTATATATCCTCCATTCTACGCTCAAGGCGTTAAAAACATTGATAATTAAAACTGTCCTTGCATAGTATAGCTCATGTAATTACTATCTGACAAGCATTTAACAAAAAAGTTAGATTATGTTTATTATTCTTATTTGAAGGCATAGCCTTCTATACTGATAGATTCGATCGGATTCTCTGCAAGATGATCTCCTCGAACTACAAGATTAGTGATCTTTAAAACTCCTCCATCAGAAAGCGGAACATAAACGTCAATAACACCTCCAAGCTGATCCTGATATTCCATAGAATCATTCTTATCTGCAGTTTGTTGAATCTCGCAAATCTCATTTACAATATTACTAAGGTCAGCATATCCTATGATCTCTTCATCTGCGTCGCTTCCAAAATCATATGCATAAATAGGTACTTTACTAAGATCAAGATCTGTATAATATCTATCTCCAAGATCTTCATCAACAAAATACAGTGTTTTGTATGAACTCACATCATAAGAGGTATGATTGCTAAATGCAGAAACAGAGAAATTATCAGTAGGAACGCTACTTTCTTCTCCAGATAGTTCCTCAACCTGTTCATCAGTTAGATTCTTTTCAATATATCTTTTAGCTGCTAATCCGCCATTTTGTTCAAGCATCCTAAATGCACTTTTAGCTTCCTCAATATCTTCAATCTCTGCTGCATCTCCAAGCTTAAAGTATTGTTCGATTCTAGCTTTCTGAGACATAAACACCACGCTATTAACGTTGACAAAAGGCATAATAAACACAATAAATGCAGCGATCATACCCATATAGATAATGTAATAGTTTTTATCCCAATTCTTTATGCTTGATACAGCATGGAAAATGATATATGCAATCTCAAAAACAATAAGTGCCATACCAAAATATCTTGAAGAAGTAAAGCCATACTCAGATACTCTCATAGAAAGACACATGATCTGAAGCACAATAAAAGGAATAAATGCATAGTGCATTATATTTACTGTCTTTTCCATGTTCTCTTTATTGGAACCAAGAGCAAGAAACCACGCTGGAACAGAACATACAAAGAGTCCTGTAAGGATTGAGAACACCTCATTTGATGGGAATGTCCATGTAACAACGATCTTAATGATATAAGCATAAATGATCACATATGCAATACCTAAAAGAGCCATGAACACATATGAAAAAAGTGCTTTACAGAATTTATCAAGTTCTTCATCAGTCTTAGAAAAGCCTGTTAAAAGACATGGAAACTCAACAAGCCCAACTAACATGAGCTCAACTCTTTCAATCAGATAAATCTCATAGGAATCAAATAAAAGAGAATCGACAATCCCAATAAGGATCAGAAAGCCAATTGCCAAGATCAAATAAACAAGCTGTGCCTTTGCCATACTGCAAAAAGCTTTAGCAATGTAAGTTTCAAACTTTTCGCCGCTTCTTTTATAAAAGAAATATACTGAAAGTAAAACCGTTATCAATAAATAAAAGATCACATAATTCCCTATAATAGTCTCTACAACTTCATTATCGAGAATATTAGAATACAGAGAATTTACAAGAGAAATACCAATAGACGCTACTGAAATAATCGCATATAGGATACTATATTTTTTCTTCTTATTCCCATACTCAGGGTCAGAAGTCTTTTTATATTTGTGAATCGTCTCACACAATACTATTCCAAAGGCTGAAAGAATAAGAAATCTGAATAAAAAATTTGAGGAATCGTCAATGCTATGAATCTCATATCCATACGTAACTGTGGTAATGATCATTGCGAGCAAGACTGTAATAAAGGAAAACTTATGCTCCTTGATGATATCAAAGTATACCTGCTTTAATTTTTTTAGTCCCAACATATACTCTCCTTTTTGCGCCTTACTGCTTTTCCTTCTTCTCCTTGTCGATAGTAACTTCCATCTCAAGTTCAGGATCAATTCCCTTTATATGGTTCCTTAGATAATCCAAAATATGATCATCACTTAGATCATATTTGTATGGAACTTCAAGATCGAAGGTAAGCTTTTTGCCCTCTTCCCCAGAATGAACAAGTCTAAAATCATGGAAATTAAGATCCGGATCAAGCTCATTTATAAGATGCTTAACCTTTCTCTTAAGAAGATCCCTCTCATCATCCTTAACTACTACAGGGTCCATGTGAATAACTGCTGTGCAATGATATTTCTGATGAAGTTCATTTTCTATGTCATCTATAAGGTCATGAATAGCGATAATATCTTTATCAGCAGGAACTTCTACATGCAAAGACATGAAGATCCTGGTTGGTCCATAGTTGTGAACCACAAGGTCATGAGCACCAAGAATTCCTTCATGAGCAGTGACTGTAGTAATAATCTCATTTACAAGTTCCTTGCTAGGTGGTTCTCCGAGCAAAGGACTTATGGTATCCCTTGCTGCATCAATACCAGCCTTGATAATAAGAAGTCCAACTACAATTCCTACAAAGCCATCGATATTAAGTCCCATGTAGTAATTGATAATGGCACATATCAAAACTATAGATGTGGTGAAAACATCAGAAATACTATCTATCGCAGTATTTCTCAACGCGGCGCTGCTTATTTTTTTTGAAGCCTGCATGTTTCCTTGAAACATGATCAGCTTTATACAAATAGAAAACAACAGAATAACACCTATCGTTGCATTAAATTCAATTTTTTCCGGATGGAATATCTTGTCAAAGGAAGAATGAATGAGCTCAACACCCATTATGACAATAAAAAGAGAAACGATCAGTCCGGCTATATACTCTATTCTGCCATGACCAAAGGGATGATCTTCATCAGCTTCCTGTCCCGAAAGCTTGAATCCAACAAGTGTGACCACAGAGGACGCCGCATCAGATAAGTTATTAAATGCATCACCCATGATAGCAATAGAACCACTGACTAACCCTGCAAAGAATTTAGACAGGAACAATATAATATTAAAGGCAATGCCAGTAGCGCCACTTAGGACGCCATAGCTTTGCCTTACTGAAGGTAGATTTACCTTATCATTATCTTTGATAAAAAACTTCGCGAGAAAACATATCATAATTCATCAGAGAAATATGCCGTTATCAGAAGCGTTCCCTCCTCAACGGTTATCTCAGCCTCCTCATCAATAATAAACTCGTTACTGACCCCCAAAGGAAAATCTGAGCGGAGCTCTCCTTTATCCAAATTATACATCAATCCCTTTAATGTGACACCTTTTGAAACTTCAGACAATGAAAAGACTGATATATAGCCTGTATTTCCAGCATGGAACCTAACAGTCTCATTTTCAGCTATCATAAGAACTCTGTTATGCTCCATGATATAGCCCTTACCACCGCCATGTTTGATATAGGTAAGAGTCTGTATATTAGCAATAGTATGATCTACTCTCTTGCCTCCAAGAGCTCCATAGAGATAAAACTTAGTGTAGCCCTTAGATAAGCCAACTTTAACGGCTTTAATGGTATCTGTGTCGTCCTTCATAACATCAAGTCTCATGACGCGGGATGGATCTGCCTCTTCTATTTCACGAAGAGCATCAAGACCAAGGCTTCCAGTTTCTGATAAAGAATCAAAATCACCGATAATAAGATCTGGCAAAAGCCCAAGCTTTTGAACATTCAAAAAGCCAGCATCACATGCTATCAGAAAATCTCCGTCATTAAGATCAAGATCAACTGGAACAAAATCACCAGCTGAGACAATAACACATTTTTTATCCATTATGCTTTAATCCTAGATTCAATAGTGTCGATATCCATAACCCACTCATTGGATCCGCCCCAGTCTCCAACAATAGTCTCGTCAATGGAGCCATCCTCATAAGTGATAGTAGTATCAAGTCTGTAGTTCATCTGAGCAACCTTAGTAGATTTGCCAGATGTGATATAGCTTAAAAGATATGTTACAGAATACTGAGTATGAGGATAAACATTCCCATTTATAGCAGCTGGTTCATAGGAAATAGCTGCTCTCTGAACACCATTATCCTCAAAGAAATTAGCCCAAAGAGTGATAACTCCGCTAGTCTCAGGATTCTCCTCAAAGTTCATAAATCTGTATGACCATGTAGCATCTTTTCTATCAAGAACGATTGCTTCACGACTGATTGGAACGTAGGTTGTATTCTCCTGAGGAGTGTCCTGATTATTAAGGAACACGTCTCTTAAAGCGATATAAGAATCAGAAACAACAAAGTTTCTGAGTTCATCTACATTTCCAACATCAAGCTGAGTGAATATATCAGAAAATACTGATAAAACCTCTTTTGAATTATTAAGACATGCCTTAAAAGAATCAATCTCCTCATTTGAACCTACAACTGATGTTGTAGAATCAATAAGGCTAAGATATGAATCAACACTGTCTACGTCTAATGCAAAAGAATCTATGTTAGGAACAAGATAGTTCTGGATTGCTCCCTTAAGTTCCTCTGAGCCATTACTTTGATAAACTGATACCATCCTACCGATCATCTCTGCATACTGCTCGAAGGTTGGCAAGTTTCCATCGCCTGATCTAAAAAGCTGGTTCATATCACTACTGTAAGAATCAGCAAAGCATCTGTCAGAAGCAGCATTTAAAAGCTCTACTGCATGTGCGTTCTCACCGTTTTCTTCTAATACATTAACGATAGATAAAACAGTGTTAAGATCAGTCTTTTGATCATTCATGGCATATACTGCTTGATTCAAAACTACTGTGTGATAATTGTCTAAAAGAGCCGTGTTTCCAGTATTCTCATATCCTTCATAAAATACGTTTTTGGCTGATTCAAGGTCATCTAAACTAAGATACGCTCCAGCAAGATTTGAATATGCTGTAACTGATTCTTTATCAATATCAAGTGCCTTCTGGTATGACTCTATCGCTGACTGATAATCTGCATTTTCTGTAAACTTGTCACCAGCAGCAATTGCCTTATTTACTTTTACAAATGGAAGGTGGCTGTATACAACGTAACCGCAGATCACTATTGCAACTGTAGCTACTGCGATAATACCTATTCTTTTTAGATCGATTCCTCTTTTCTTTTTCCTATAGCCTCTTCTTTTCCTGTTATTAACCCTATTTCTGTTGTAACCCAAATCCTTATCCTCTGTACAAAAAATCTCATAATAATAAAACAAACAATCTATAGTATAGCATGAATTATTCTATACCTAAAGAAATAAAAACTCACAAAAAAATTTGACATAAATCTTGCAAAAATAACACAAATCTTGATAACAAGTAGACTTTATATCCATATATCTCTAAAATTATAGTCATAATAAACTTCTAACATTTGTAGATGATGATTTGGAAAGGAAATTAAAATGAAAATTGCACTTATCAATGAAAATAGCCAGGCAGCCAAGAATGAAATGATCTATGGCGCTCTCAAAAAAGTTGCTGACAAGCACGGCTTTGAAGTATTTAACTATGGAATGTACTCTGCTGAAGACGAGGCTCAGCTTACATACGTTCAGAATGGTATTCTTGCTTGCGTTCTTCTTAACTCAGGCGCAGTTGACTATGTTGTAACAGGATGTGGCACAGGCGAAGGCGCTATGCTCGCTTGCAACAGCTTCCCAGGTGTTATCTGCGGACATGTAACAGATTCTCTTGATGCTTATACATTCGCCCAGATCAACGATGGTAATGCTATCTC
Source organism: Butyrivibrio sp. INlla18 (assembly GCF_900103635.1). Lineage (GTDB taxonomy): Bacteria > Bacillota > Clostridia > Lachnospirales > Lachnospiraceae > Butyrivibrio. The sequence goes on along the minus strand of NZ_FMXK01000006.1, from coordinate 206,470 downwards.
AATGAACTTCGCTCTTAAGTCAGGTTGGGGCGCAGAGTTAAACCTTGAGTACACATTTGAAAAACTCTTTAGTGAAGCAAGTGGACAGGGATATCCAAGAGAAAGAGCTGTTCCAGAGCAGCGCAACAAGAAGATCCTTGATGAAGTTAAGAAGGTAACTTACAAGCAGGATGTTGTTGAGATCTTAGAAAACCTTGATCAGGACCTTGTTAAGGGGGCTCTTTCAGGTAAGCACTTCCTTGAGTATTTTGATGCTAATGCAAAGGATGCTCGTATCAAAGAAGCTGTTCATAAGATCCTTGGTAAATAATTTTTTCTGTAGCATAAAAGGATGTGTCATTTTTAGACACATCCTTTTAATTTGCTTTAACATCAGTTTTTATCAGATTTCAGAAACAATAACTGAAATAGTATTAGGCTTAGAAATGTAGTTAAATCCAAGCTCTGCGTCCTCTTCTACAAGGGCTACCTTTGTAGGCTCTTCGATGCTGTTGCAATCATCTACGTCGCCTTCCATCTTATAGATCTTAGCTGCACCTTTGTGATATCCGTTTATTGTAGCAAGGTTAAGCTCTACATCAGCATTTCCAGCGTTGATAACCTTGATGTACATCTTCTTAGAATCCTTAGATACAGTTACATATACTCTATCCTTCTCGAGCTCATCAAAGTCTACATCAACAAGCTCTGTTCCTGTAAATCTAGCATAAATCTTCTGAACATAGTAGCTTGGTGAACCATAAGCTGATGAAGCATCAAACCAGATAAGATCTGGCTGCCACTGTGTAAACTTAAGTCTTGCAAATAATGGTGCATAAGAAGCCATAAGTACAACGTCACAGTTCTTTTCAAGACCAGTCATAAATGCTGCCTCAGCAAGAGCTGCACCAAAGCTGTTTCTCTTTTCTGGTACTCTATCTGGATTTATATGGCAAGCATACTCTCCAGCAAATACCTTCTTGTGCTTGTCATATGCATCATACATGTGAACGTTGTTGTACATCCACTCATCTGATACATAATAATGCTCATCTACAGCATAGCTGTAATTCGCATCTGCCTTCATCTTTGGTGAGAAGTGATTCCAAGCATCTCTGTAGTGATCTGATGTAACATCAGGACCAGCACTTCCGCAGCACTTGATCTCAGGATACTTGTCATGGATAGCCTTCTCAAATACATCATAGCGGTGGAAGAAATCAACTTTATCAGTCTCCCACTGCTCATTACCGATACCAATAAGCTTTAAGTCAAAGCTCTCTGGGTGTCCCATCTTGGCACGAACAGCTCCCCACTTAGTATTAACGTCACCATTAGCAAATTCGATAAGATCAAGAGCATCCTGAACAAACTCATTAAACTCAGGTGATGAACTCTCTACAAGCTGATCTGACTGATACTGGCAAGCAAGTCCAACATTCTGAACTGGAAGTGGCTCACAACCAAGATACTCGCAAAGAAGGAAGTACTCATAGTAACCAATTCCAAGAGTCTGGTTGTAATAAGGGAAATCTCCCATATCCTTGTTGCCGTGATCGTTGTCATTACCATGAACTGCCCATCTGTTCCAGTTAGCTTTTCTTTCCTCTGAAGGGCCTACTGTAAGCTTCCACTGATATCTGTTAGTAAGCTCATTACCTTCTACTACGCAGCCGCCAGGAAATCTCATAAATCCAGGCTTAAGATCCTTTAAGAGCTCCACAAGGTCTTTTCTGAAAAGGCCAAGTACAGCATCCTTTGGATATGCTCTGAACTGGTCAAAAGAAATAACGCCGCTATTACCAACAACTACAGTAAATTTACCAGCTTTGATGTCCTCATTGTTAATTAGCTCTGTAGTATATTTTGTCCAGTTAGCTGATGATACCTTGATCTCAGCACTTGAAACAAGCTCTTTTCCATCTTCTGAAAAGATCTTAATAAACACTGATGTCTCTTTGTCTGCCTTAGCATAGAAGCTGATATCAGCGCCTACCCCCTTCTTTAAAAAGATTCCTTCGTAAGCCTTGTTAGTAAAGCCTGCTCCATCCTTTTTAACGTCTGCAACCAAGTGACTTGGATTAACATCATTAAGTGGATTTTCCTTAGAAGCTGTAAGCTCTATATCTGATGCAGAAGGATATGCACCCCATCCGTATAAAGGAGCCTCCTGCTGATAATAATTTGATTTATGTCCGTGACACTCCAAAAAATCAAAACTACGGTTCTCAAGCATTTCTGCATGAAGTCCACCGTCAAGACCGTAGTTGATATCCTCAAAGAACAGTCCAAACATACCTTTGCTAATAGTCTTACTCATTAGCTAAACACCTCCCGATATTTCCAATTTCTTTTATAGACTCAAAAACCACATCTGGTTTTATGTCTGACTTTGCAATGTCTTCTTCTTTGGTTTCCCCAGTAAGAACAAGAACTCCCTTGGCTCCGTTATTAACTCCAGTTGCAACATCAGTGTAGATCCTGTCTCCAACAAAAGAGATCTTGCTGCGCTCTACACCTGTAGCATCAGCAACCATATCGACAGTCTCTTTAAATGGCTTACCTACAAACCTTGGAGACACACCTGTAGAAAGCTCGATAGCTTTACAGATAGCTCCGCAATCAGGAATAAATCCACCCTTCATAGGACAATTTATATCAAGATGAGTTGCAAGGAAAAGAGCACCTTCACGAATATAAGTACATGCATTTGAAAGCTTTTCAAATGTAAGAGTTTTATCAAATCCTACTACAACTATGTCAGGTCTTTCTGACATATTAGCAAGAGCATCGCTGTTATCCTTGTTAAAAAGGGTGATGCCCGCCTCTTCAAAACTATCTTCAAGTGGCTTGGTGCCAAGAAGATAGACTTTTTTACCTGGGTAATTTGTCTGAAGGAATCTGATCATAACATCACCTGAAGTCATGATCATATCTCTTGTGATATGACAGTTCATCTTAGCAAGCTTTTCTATATAGAGCTCTGCTGAAGTTGAAGAATTGTTAGTAAAAAAGATGTATCTTTTTCCTGCCTTTTTTACTACATCAAGAAAATCTAACGCTCCATCAAGGATGTCATTTTCAAGATAAAATGTGCCATCCATATCAAGAACAAAAAGATCTGTGTCTTTAAAGATCTGCTGTTTTAATTCTAAACTGTTATACATTCTCGTTTCTTACATGCTTCTCATATAGAAGCACTACATCTCCTGCTTTGATAACTAGGCTGCCCTTTGGAAGCATAGCTTTGCCCCTACGCCTTACCATAAATATAAAGCTTTGTCTTGAAATATCAAGATTTTTAATTGCAACGCCGTTCCAGGAATGACCTTCGTTTATGACTATTTCTTTTAGATCAATAGGCTGTATATCCTTGACCTTCTCGGCGCACATGACTATTACATCGCCTTTTTCTATAACTGTATCGCCTCTAGGAATTATGGTATCCTTGCCCCTTTGAATAGCTACGATTATGACATCCTTTGGAAGTGCAAGCTCCATGATCTTCTTGCCATTCCACACATCGCTATCAAGAACCTTAACTCTTATGAAGTGAAGGTTTTCTTCCTCTGCGTAGTCTCCAACAGTCTTAAGTCTCTGGTACTGTTCCACGAATCCAGCAGAAATAATACCTGTAGGAATCGCAACCATTCCAACACCAAGGAAACTGATAATGATGCCCAATATCTTACCAGTTATGGTAACGGGATATATATCTCCATAACCAACAGTTAAAAGTGTAGATGCTGACCACCATATTCCTGAAAATGCATTTTGGAAAACTCTTGGCTGTGCCTCATGCTCCACGCTGTACATGCAAAGGCTTGATGCAAGCATAAGGATAAATATGATAAATACTGAGGCAAGGAGCTGTTGGCTCTTGGATACTATAATTTCAGTAATAACATTAAGTTGATCATAATAGGAATTGATTCTAAAAAGTCTCAGTATTCTAGCGACTCTAAAAAGCCTAAATACTGTACTTCCTGCCGGAAAGAATACCGGAAGATAATAAGGTAAAAATGATAAAAGATCGATCAGACCTGTAAAGGAAAAGATATATCTGATAATAGATTTTCCTTCTGAGAGCTTAGGATAAAGCTCATTAGCTGATACGATCCTTAGAACATAATCAACTGCAAAAAAGGCAGTTGTAACTGCTTCAATAGCAAGGAGGAGCCCTTTATAGTGCTCCTCCATATAATCAAATGTAATGGCAAAAGCCGCAGCAAGGTTTAAGATGATAGCAATAATACTGATAACGTCATAAAACTTATTAATTGGCTCATCAATAACTCCAACACTTACCATGTTGAAGATCTTGGCCTTAATTCGTCTGGAATTAAAACGCTTTTCTAGATTACCTGCATTCATCCCCTTTGACACAGCTATCCCATCTCCTTATTTTTTGCGCTTTCCAAAGCTCTCCATTACAAGATCATTTACATCCTGTAAGTAATCAATACTTCTCTTCTTGTTTTCAGACTTGATCTGCTTTTTCTCTTTCTTTGAAACGTTCATGGTGTTTGTATCTTCACCAACATACCAAGCCTTTGTTGAAGACTCGCCCTTTATACTAACGCGTCCAACCTTTTCGAAGCCTTCTCCAGGATTGTTTCTAGGTCTGCGATCCTTCTTCTGGCTCCTTATCATGTCTGTTCCAGTTTTTGATCTATCCTTGGAATCTTTATCAAAACGTCTTCCATCGCGAGTAGCACCATTTCTATCTGAGCGTCTTCCATCGCGGCTCTTACCGTCTCTATCGAAGCGTCTGCCATCACGGCTCTTACCATCTCTGTCAGAGCGTCTTCCATCGCGGCCCTTACCATCTCTGTCAAAGCGTCTGCCATCACGACCTCTGCCGTCACGACCTCTTCCTTCAGATCTGCCGTATCTGCCTCTTGAAGGTCTGTCAAAGCTAAAATCAAGATCTTCGATATCAGCGCCCATCTTGAGCTTCATAAAGCCTGCTGCAAGCTGCTCTGCTGTATACTCACCTTCTTCTACCTTCTGCTTAACAAACTCAAGAGCTGAAGTGATATCGCTATTCTCAATAATATCAATAACTTCAGCAAATACCTTCTGTGATTTAGCTCTTGTTATCTCTTTTGCAGAAGGAACCTTCCTCTCTTCGATCTTGGTATGACATACCTTCTCGATCTCTCTGAGCTTGTACATCTCTCTTCCACCAACAAGAGTAAAGGATCTGCCACTCTTACCAGCTCTTCCAGTACGTCCTATTCTATGTACATAATACTCAATATCTTCAGGAATATCAAAGTTAAATACTGCCTCAACGCCGCTGACATCAATACCTCTTGCTGCAACGTCTGTAGCAATAAGAATGTTGATCCTACCGCTTCTAAAGAGATTCATTACTGTATCTCTCTGGTTCTGTGAAAGATCTCCGTGAAGTCCATCTGCAAGATAGCCCTTGCCCTTAAGGTTCTCAGCAAGCTGGTCAACCATTCTCTTTGTGTTACAGAAAATAAGTGATCTTGTAGGATTGTAGTAATCCATAAGTCTGCAAAGAACTTCCTCTTTGGACTTCTGAGGAACTCTGTAGTAAGCCTGATCAATAGCTGCTACTGTGATCTCCTTTGGAGTCATCTTGATGTACTCAGCATCCTCACTCTGGTACTTCCTAGTGATCTGCAGGATAGGCTCTGGCATTGTTGCAGAGAAAAGAGCTGTCTGTCTCTCTTCTGGCATACCCTGTAAAATAGTCTCGATATCTTCTCTAAAGCCCATATCAAGCATTTCATCTGCTTCATCAAGTACAAGGACCTTAACATCCTTCATCTTCATGGTATGTCTACGCATATGGTCCATAACTCTTCCAGGTGTACCAACAACGATCTGAACACCTGAAGAAAGAGCTCTGATCTGTCTTGAAATATCCTGTCCTCCATAAACTGCAAGGACCTTGATGCCAAACATGTACTTGGCAAAATCTCTAATATCATCAGCAGCCTGCATAGCAAGCTCTCTGGTAGGGCACAATACAACGGCCTGTAAGTGCTTGTTGTCTGGATCTACCTTCTGAAGAAGTGGTATTCCAAAAGCAGCTGTTTTACCTGTTCCAGTCTGGGCCTGCCCTATAATATCCTTTCCTTCCAGCATGACAGGAATAGCTGCCTGCTGAATTGGGGACATGTACTCAAATCCCATCTCTGAAACGGCTCTGATGATCTTCTCATCAAGGCCTGACTCGTCGTATCTGATCTTTACTTCGTTATTACTCATTAAATTTCTCTTTCTATAAAACTAAAAATTACATCTCTCCACTCATAACATCCTTGTTCTTTACAAGGTAATCAATAAGTGAAATAACAGTAAGCGCAAGAGCTACCCACATAATAACTGTAGTTAATACCTGCACTGCAGGGATTGGTAAATTAGCGATCATAAGGATTACCATGATCATCTGGAAAGTTGTCTTGAACTTTCCCCAATAACTTGCTGCAATTACCCTGCCATTGTCTGCAGCAATAAGTCTAAATCCGCTGATAACAAATTCTCTTGCAATGATGATGATAACGATCCATGAAGGAATTCTGTGAAGTTCGATAAGTCCGATCATGGCGCTGCATACTAAAAGCTTGTCTGCCAGCGGGTCCATAAATTTACCAAAATCTGTGATAAGGTTATACTTTCTTGCAATCTTGCCATCAAGCATATCTGTAAGGCTTGCAACGATGAATATTGCAAGTGAGATCCACTTAAATGTCACATTAGATGGATCAAAAAGTAAAAAGAATACAAAAAATGGAATCATTATTACTCTTGCTACAGTTAACTTATTTGGTAAATTCATTATGCTTCCTCCCCAATAAGGTCATATTCATTTGAACCTGTAATATTAACCTTTAAATAATCTCCAGTCATCAGTTCTCTGTGAACACCTGTTACAAAAACAAATCCGTCAATATCAGGTGCATCCTTGTAGGTTCTAGCCACATAAGTAAATCCATCAAGATTACTGTCACCAGAATCTACTATTTTTCCCTCAACAACAGCGTCTACTGTTCTGCCAACCATGTTGCTTGCAGATTCAAAAGCTATTTCCTGCTGAAGTCTCATAAGCTTGTTTCTGCGAGTGTTCTTGACCCTCTCTGTAACCTGATCTGGCATAGTAGCTGCAGGAGTATCCTCTTCCTGAGAATATGTAAATACTCCAAGTCTATCAAACTTAAGATCCTTAACAAGATCATAAGTCTCATTGTGATCTGCGGCAGTTTCTCCAGGGAAACCACTGATAAGAGTTGTTCTGATACAGATATCAGGAATCTCCTGTCTTAAGTAGCTGACAAGCTCTCTTATCTCTGCATTATTTGTTCTACGTCCCATCTTTTTAAGGATTCTGTCTGAACCAGACTGAATTGGAATATCAAGATAATGACATATCTTTGGCTCTTCCTTAATGGTCTGAACTAGCTCCTTGGTGATCTCTTCTGGATAACAATACATGATCCTTATCCATTTAAAACCATCGATCTTGCAAAGCTTATGTAAAAGCTCTGGAAGTTTCTTTTCACCATACAGATCAGTTCCGTAAAGTGTAGTTTCCTGTGCTACCAAAATAAGCTCAGTAACACCCTGATCAGCAAGATTCTGTGCATCTACTAAAAGCTGTTCCATAGGAACACTTCTATAATTGCCTCTGACCTTAGGAATAATGCAGTAAGTACAGTGCTTATCACAGCCTTCTGCAATCTTAAGATAGTCATAAAGACCACCTGTAGTAACGATTCTCTTTTGACCGCCTACAGGCTTTCTGTTGATATCATCAAAATAATTCTTGTGTGTAAAAAGCTTATTTCTCTTAAGTGTCTCTTCAAGCGCTTCTATTATCTTGTCTGTAGAAGATATACCAAGGATCTCATCTACTTCTGGAATCTCTTTTTGTATCTCTTCCTGATAGCGCTGTGCAAGACAACCTGTAACTATAAGTGCCTTGAGCTGGCCACTCTTTCTACGCTCAGAGAGTTCAAGAATAGTATCTATACTCTCCTGCTTGGCATCATTGATAAAGCAGCAGGTGTTAACAACTGCTGCTTCGGCTTCTTCTTCATCATCTGTAAAAGTAAATCCGCGTCCGCTCAGCATTCCAAGCATAACCTCGGTGTCTACTCTATTTTTATCACATCCAAGTGATACGAACAAAATCTTCAAGCTTCTGTTTCCTCGTTATTCTCTTCTGCAAGAGCATCCTTCTCTTCATCTGTAAGGATTCTAAGTGTATCCTGGTTCATCTCTTCAACAGCGATTGAAAGAGGCTTCTGCTTGTCCTTAACCTTAACCATTGGCTCATCACCGGCAATGATCTGTCTTGCTCTCTTTGATGTTGCCATAACAATTGAGTATCTTGAGCTGATAACTGGCTCTTCTCCCTCTTCTACTCCCTTGTTTACTACATTCATTAAATCTACGTATGATGGATGTATCATAGTGTTCCTTTCCTGCGGGTCTTCCGCATATACAAGCCTGTTAGTTTAACTCTCCAAGCTCTTTTCTAATAGTATTTATAAATTCTTGATTTCTGGCAGGACTCAAATGTGCTGCTTGAATGATCTCATGAACACATTCTACACTATCCTGGAGATTATCATTTATAACAATGTAATCATAATTCTCGATGCCGACTGCTTCTTCATTGGCCCTTGAAAGTCTCTTTTTGATGACTTCATCAGTCTCAGTTCCTCTGCCACGAAGTCTTTCTTCTAAGACCTTTGCTGATGGTGGCATTACGAAAAGAAGTACCGCATCCTTATATCTTTCTTTTATCTGAAGAGCACCCTGGATCTCGATCTCGAGAATAACATCAATGCCCTGAGAAAGCTTGTCCTCTACATATTTCCTAGGAGTTCCGTAGTAATTGTCTACATATCTAGCGTGCTCGATGAGGCCATCCTCTTCGATGAGCTTCTCAAACTCCTCTTTAGAAATAAAGAAATACTCTCTGCCATTTTCCTCACCTTCACGAGGATTTCTAGTTGTGGCTGAGATTGAAAGAGCGTACTGATCATACTTTTTGGTCAGCTCTTTCATGATTGTTCCCTTACCAGCTCCTGAAAAACCGGAAACAACAATAATAATACCTTTACGTTTCATCTAAACTACTCTCACTCTCTGATGATAAACGCATACTGATAGTTTCTGGTAAAAGAGCAGATAAAACAAGCATACCATTTTCCATGACTATAACAGCCTTGGTCTTGCGGCCTTGAGTGGCGTCAACGCTTGTGCCTTCCTCTCTGGCTTTCTGGACCATTCTTTTGATAGGGGCTGCCTCTGGACTAACTATGCTAATAATCTTGTCTGCATTTACTATATTACCAAATCCTATGTGAATGAGTTTACTCAATGTTCTGTATCTGCTCCCTTACTTTCTCGATATCAGTCTTAAGAGCAATACCTCTGTCTGATATCTTAAGGTCAGTTGACTTAGAAAGGATCGTGTTGGCTTCTCTGTTCATCTCCTGTGCAAGGAAATCAAGCTTTCTACCAATTCCGTCCTTGTCATCACCCTTTATAAGTGCATCCCTCATAGCCTGAATGTGGCTGCGAAGTCGTGTGATCTCTTCATCAACACAGATCTTGTCTGCGTAAATAGTAACTTCCATAGCAAGGCGATTCTCATCTACCTGCTTGTCCTCTAACAGATCCTGGATCTTCTCTCTGAGCTTAGCTTTGTACTCATCGATGATCTCAGGTGAACGCTCTGAGATATACTCTACATTTTCAAGCATACCATCAAGCTTCTCAGTAAGATCCCCTGAAAGGAACTCACCCTCTCTAACTCTGGAATCTAAGAACTGCTTACCAGCAGCTGCAATTGCCTTCTGAAGACCGCTTAAAACCTCTTCTTCATCAAGCTGTTCATCTTCCATTGTGAAAACTTCTGGAAATCTTGATAACACTGAGATCCTAACATCATTATCAAGTCCAAAGTCACTGGCCATCTCATTTAAGTATGAATAATACTCCTGAGCAACAGCCTTATTGTACTTAACTCTTGTATCTGATTCAGAAAAGTCCTCGTAGCTGATATATACGTCAACCTTACCACGTTTCATGAAGTTCTTGAGCTGATTTCTAATCTCAGATTCAAAAGCATTGAACTTCTTTGGCATCTTGATATTTATATCAAGATATCGGTTATTCACTGATTTAAGCTCAACGATGTACTTTCGTTCCCCTTCTGTAATCTCACTTCTGCCAAAACCTGTCATACTGCAGACCATAAGAAAATCCCCCTTATTTTTGGGCATAATAATACAAAAGTTATTATAATATATAGCAATTTTAAGGTCAATGTCAAGACGGATGTCAGTTCTTGAAGCTGTGGACCGGTGCTGGAATTCGTCCACCACGGTTTACAAAATTATCGCATGAGAACTGGTTTACTGGCATGATTGGTGCATAGCCAAGAAGGCCTCCAAATTCAACTGTCTCACCAACGCCTTTTCCAATTACTGGAATAAGACGAACTGCTGTTGTTTTTTGATTGATCATACCGATTGCCATTTCATCTGCGATGATTCCGGCAATAGTTGTGTCTTTAGTGTCTCCAGGTACTGCTATCATATCAAGACCAACTGAACATACACAGGTCATTGCTTCAAGCTTTTCAAGTGTAAGGCATCCGGCATTAACTGCATTTATCATACCCTGATCTTCACTGACAGGAATAAATGCTCCAGAAAGGCCTCCCACATAAGATGATGCCATTACTCCACCTTTTTTGACCTGATCATTCAAAAGAGCAAGGGCTGCTGTTGTTCCAGGTGCGCCAGCATGCTCAACACCGATCTCATGTAATATATCTGCTACGCTATCGCCAATTGCTGGTGTAGGAGCAAGTGAAAGGTCGATAATACCAAATGGAACCCCAAGTCTCTTAGAAGCTTCCTGTGCAACCAACTGACCAACTCTTGTAACCTTGAATGCTGTCTTTTTGATGGTCTCGCAGAGAACTTCGAAATTCTCTCCCCTAACGCTCTCAAGAGCTGTCTTAACAACACCAGGTCCACTTACGCCGACATTTATTATCTTGTCAGATTCTGTTACGCCATGGAATGCCCCAGCCATAAATGGGTTATCATCAGGTGCATTACAGAAAATAACAAGTTTAGCACATCCAAGGGAATCGTTTTCCTTAGTTGCTTCAGCAGTCTTTTTAACTATGGTTCCCATGAGCCTTACTGCATCCATGTTGATTCCAGTCTTTGTTGAGCCAACATTTATAGATGAACAAACAACATCTGTTGTAGCAAGAGCTTCTGGGATTGATTCAATAAGAAGTCTGTCAGCTTCTGTCATTCCCTTACTTACAAGAGCTGAATAGCCACCAATAAAGTTAACACCAACTTTTTTGGCTACGCTATCAAGAGTCCTTGCGATCTGAACAAAATCAGATGGGCTCTTACATGCAGCTCCACCAACTAAAGCGATAGGTGTTACTGATATTCTTTTGTTAACGATTGGAATTCCGAATTCTCTAGAAATCTGATTGCCAGTACTTACAAGGTCCTTGGCAGTATCGTAGATCTTGTCATAGATATTTTTGCAGAGCTGATCTAAATCTGAAGAGATACAATCTAAAAGGCTGATACCCAGAGTGATTGTTCTAACGTCCAGATTTTCTTTCTCGATCATTTCATTGGTCTCGACAACCTCTTTTACATTTATCATATTACATACCTTCCTCTGAAAGATTAAATTCTGTGCATAGAATCAAAGATCTCTTCTCTCTGACATTTGATGACAACACCAATCTCTTTGCCCAGAGCTTCCAGATCATCAGCAACAGTATTAAAATCCTTGGCTGCTCCAGCCATGTCAACAACCATCATCATGTTAAAATATCCGCTGACGATAGTCTGTGAAATATCAAGGATATTGATACTCTCACCTGCAAGATATGTACATACCTTAGCTATAATACCAACTGTGTCTTTTCCAACTACTGTAATGATAGTCTTATTCATGTCTCCTCCATATTAAAAAAAGCTGAAATTATAGAACTAATGCAATTTGTTATCAATAGTAAATGTAATCTCTAAATTAATCAAGAAGTTTAGAACTCTAAAATTGGAGAAATACTGCTTCTGTCCGCAACTATTAATGGAAAATCGTTGCCATGATATGGATTATCCCCCATTTCAATCTCTACACGAACAGTCTCATAAGCAAGCTCAGGAAGGTTATTTTCCTTGGAAAGATGTCCCAAAAATACACCCTTCATCTTGTCATTTAAAAGCTTACATAAAAGCTCACCACTCTTTTCATTGGATAGATGGCCTCTGTCCCCCAGTATCCTAGTCTTTAACACATAAGGATAAGGACCTGTCTGAAGCATTCTCACATCATGATTAGCTTCTAATAAAAGCGCATCACAGTCCTTAAGGCACTCAACTGTATAATCTGAGTAACAACCAAGGTCAGTTGCGATACCCACCTTTTTGTCCCCCACAAAAAATCTATAGCCGCAAGGCTCAAGGGCATCATGGGATATCACCATTGGATTTATCTTCATATCACCAAGTATTATCTCTTTATCACAGGTGATGGGAATAAATCTAGAATCTACCATCTCATTTTTCTTGTCACTGTTTCTAATGCCTTCAATTGTGCCCTCTGTGGCATAGATAGGAATATCAAACTTTTTTAAGATAGTTCTAAGGGCTGCAATATGATCAGAATGCTCATGAGTTACAAATATAGCATCTATATCTGAAAGGCCAAGTTCTAAAGCCTTAAGCCCCTCTTCAATTCTTTTTTTGCTAACACCTGCATCAACTAATACGTGGGTGTTATCTGAACCAACATATGTACAATTCCCGCTACTTCCGCTGGCAATACTAGTAAATCTCATAAATAAAATAATCCTTTAAAATCTCTATACATATTTAAAGACTTATCTATATATCAGATAAGTCTTTAAGTGCTTTATTTCCAATATACTTCTATTCTGTCGCCTTCTTTGATAGGCTGGAGATATTCTGGAGTTGCTCCATTTAAGCTTGTTACGATCGCTCTTCCATTTGGCTTGGACAGATCAAAATCTATAGCATCAAAGATATCTACAAATACATAATCTGCTTTGCCATGAAGAGTGATAGGCTCGTTGTTAACTGTAACATGAAGGTCATGAGCTAGGATATTCCTTACAACAACCTGCTCTTCTTTCTGAGAACCGTCATCATCTGGAAGATCATCAAAAGAAAGCTGTCCATCAGCATCCTCTACAAGTCTGCCATCCTCTGTGCTCTCATAGGACTCCTCATTTTCCTGGCTGATAGCAACTTCATCAGCGCTTGGGAAATCCTTGTAGTAGTCCATGATAACTTCTTCCTGAGCCTTGAACTCAATCTTGAAGTTCTCATAAACAGGAGTATCCTTATTGCCTCTCTCATTATTAACAAAGATCACAGTATCTTCATTAATATCGATATCCATCAATGCTGCAATCTGTTCAGCTGTATTATAGTCAAGGACTTTGACTTCATCGCCAGCCTGAATGCTATATAAAGGAGTTGAAGGCTGACCATTAACTGTGGCAAATCTGGATGCTTCAACGTTCTTGCCGTTTACATTTACATTAAACTTAGTCTTAAACTCTGGGATACCCTCGATAACAGCCTTACCAGGAGCACCAGCTGTAGATGGAGTAACCTCGATGATATCATTTGCTCTGATCTTGGTATGAATATCAGCTGGCTTACCATTAAGCTGGATAATAGCTGCTTCACCAGGCTCACCTCTTGAGCTTCTCTCCTTGCCGTTAACAGTATACTTAAGCTCCTGACCTCTCTTTGGGAAAAGATCTTCATTAGGGAACTGGGCCTGCATAGCAGCATCAACTACCTGAAGCTTACCATTATCATAGATCTTGGTCTGTACGCCATTAAATGAAACAAAGATAAAGTTATTTGCCTCTTCATAATAGCTGATACAAATACCAAGAGGAGTTACTAAAAGTGAATCTCTCTCGATACCATCGTTATTAAGGAAGGTGATGTTCTTCATGACTTCTTCACCACGAAGAGCAACTCTTTCTTCTGGAATATCCATCTCCCTTGCAATAGCCTTAACGTATCCAGGAACGCATCCGCCACCACCTACAACGAATACAGCGCTAACTGGCTTGTCGCCATTTAATCTCTTGATCTCATCAACAGCTTTTTTGGCCATTTCATCAACCTTAGGCTTAACGATCTTGGCTATATCCTTGGAAGAGATAGTCTTGTTAAGGCCCATGATATCAACATAATCAACCTTGTCATTGTGGCTGGCTGCAATCTTGATCTCATCAGCCTGATTAAAGTCCACAAGGCAGTGCTGGGCGATTATCTCAGTAATATCATCACCAGCTATAGGAAGCATGCCGTATGCTGTGATAGAGCCATCATCAGTAACACAGATATCGGATGTACCTGCACCTACGTCTACAAGTGCAAGATTCAGCATTCTAAATCTATCTGGAATAGCAACCATCATAGCTGCAATAGGCTCCAAGGTGAGATTTGCAACCTTAAGGTCTGCTCTCTCACAAGCCTTATATAGACCGTCAACACAGTCATCAGGAAGGAATGTAGCAATAAGCTCTACACTTACTTTACCTGCGTTATGTCCCTCAAGATTGGCAATCTGATAACCATCAAGGTAATAGTGCATAACAGAATAGCCAACAAGATAAAACTTAAGGTCTGATGTATTGTTCTTTATAAATTCAGAGTAAGCCTGCTCTACTGCAGCAGAATCCAGGTTATAGATATCCTCCTCTGTAATATCATGAGCATCTACATATTCATAGTCGTAAGTTGTTCTGACAGTTTTAAGAACACGACCAGCGGCAGCAATACAAACATCTGTAAGATGAATGTCTGTCTGCTGTTCAAGCTTTTCTTTTACAACCTTGATAGTGGCTCCAACCTTACCGATATCATGGATCTGTCCATCAAGCATTGCTCTTGTCTCGTGCTTCTCAACACACTGGGCAATAACATTAAATTGTCCATCATTCATGTATCCGACTGTACCTACTACGCTTCTGGTTCCTATATCAAGTCCGAATACAACTTTCTGATCTGCTTGTTCTAAACTAGCCATCACTTTCTCCACTCCCAAAGTTTATTATCAATCTGTTTTGCAGCATCTGACAGATCTGTGCTGTTATCTATCACAAAGCTGCAATACTCTCTAAATACTTCATCACTTAGCTGATTAGCTAAGATATCAGTTATCTTGGCATCCGAATAGCCTCTTGAAGCCTTAAGTCTCTCTCTTCTGGCTTCTTCAGATGCATATACATACCACAGCTCATCAACGATCTTGTCGTAACCATTTTCTATCAAAAGAGCTGCTTCTACAAAAACAAAGTCATAAACGTTTCTTTTACGTTCATTCCCTATAATATTTATAATATATGTATTTACTGCAGGATGCAAAATATTATTTACTTTTTCAAGGCTATCTTTGTCATTAAATATAGCCGCTGCCATCTTGGCTTTATCGATCTCGCCATCGCCAGAGAGGATCTCTTTTCCAAGGAGCTTAACAAGCTCATCATAGGCTGGATAGCCTTTCTTTTTGATCTCGTTAGCCACATCATCAGAAAAGATCACAAGACAGTTATAATTGTCCCTAATATAACCAAGAACCGTGGATTTACCTGCGCCGACGCCGCCTGTAATTCCTATTATGTTCGTTTTACCTTTAATAAGTCCCATTATCTTACTTTGCCTCATACCAGTCTGAACCTATGTGGCAATCAACCTCCATAGGCACAGACAAAGTAACCGCCTTTTCCATTTCTTCTACCAATAGTTTTGTTACTGTATCCACTTCATCTGGAGCAGTCTCAATTACCAGTTCATCGTGGATCTGCAAAATAAGCTTGGACTTAAGTGACAGCTCTTTTAACTTAAAGAAAACATCAATCATTGCTATCTTCATGATGTCGGCAGCAGTTCCCTGAATAGGTGCGTTCATGGCAACTCTCTCACCAAACTGCCTCAGATTAAAGTTTGATGCCTTAAGCTCAGGCACTGGTCTTCTTCTGCCAAACATAGTCTCACTATAGCCCTTTGCTTTGGTGCTTGCTATTACATCCTCCTGATACTTCTTAACTCCAGGATAGGTCTCAAAATACTTTTCCATATACTCTTTTGCTTCATGAGCCGATATAGAAAGATCCTGTGAAAGACCAAAAGCGCTTATACCGTAGACAATTCCAAAGTTTACAGCCTTGGCGTTACGTCTCTGAAGGGATGTAACCTCTTCAAAAGGTACATGGAATACCTTGGATGCAGTGATCCTGTGGATATCCTTACCTTCATGATAGGCTTCGATAAGTCCCTTATCCTCTGACATATGGGCAAGGATCCTAAGCTCGATCTGTGAATAGTCAGCGTCAGCAAAGACGTAGCCGTCCTTAGGAACAAAAACCTTTCTGATGAGTCTTCCAAGCTCTGTTCTCATAGGAATATTCTGAAGATTTGGCTCAGTTGAGCTGATCCTACCTGTTGCGGTGATAGTCTGATTAAAGCTTGTATGAATCCTGTTATCATCAGCAATGTAAGCCGCAAGACCATCTGCATATGTAGATTTAAGCTTAGTAAGACCTCTGTATTCCAGGATATCTGCAACGATCTTATGCTCTGGCGCAAGCTTTTCTAGTACGTCAGCTGCTGTTGAATAACCAGATTTTGTCTTCTTTTCAGCAGGTAGCCCTAGCTTTTCAAATAATATCTCTCCAAGCTGCTTTGGAGAATTGATGTTGAATTCTATGCCCGCAGCCTCATAGATTGCCTTTTCAAGTTCATCGATCCTTACAAGGAGCTTGTCTCCATAGGCTTTAAGCTCATCTCTTTTAACGATGATGCCTTCTTTTTCCATGGAATAAAGAATATATGAAAGAGGCATCTCTATGTTATACATAAGCCTCTCCATGCCTGTTTTAGCAAGTTTTGCCCTTATAAGAGGCTCTGCATTGAAACAGATATATGCTATCTTGGACGCATACTCAGAAAGTACCTTAATATCTGCATTTGCAAGGGGCTCTTTTCCAAAAAGGTCCGCTCTCTTAGGAAGAGTGAGCTTAAGGTACTCTTTCGCAACATCCCATGGCTCATAGTCATTTTTAAGTGGATTTATAAGATATGCTCCAATGAGCACGTCAAAGCACTTATTCCCTGACACGTCCTCATCTTTGTAGCCATAGGTCCTGTTTGCAAATTCAGAAGGTTCAAAATACTTGTAGCTTTCTTTGATATCAAAGCTGCAAAGGCTCATCCTCTCACTTAAAATAGACAGCTTCTTGCCAAGATAATCTGCAGTTATAAAGTTTTCAACTGGAATATAGGTTACATTACTGCCATCAAAAGATATCCCTAATCCAAGGAAATCACCTATATCTGTAAGGAAATAGAAAGCCGCTCTATCAGACTTAGTTTCAAAAAGAGCTTCTACTTCATTAAGGTCAGATGTAACCTTCAAGGTCATATCAAAGGAAGCACCCTTTACTTCTCCTGATGGAGAAAGGTCTTTTAACGCATTTTCAAGGGACTCCAAAAGCTCTTTGGTCACAGGAATCTCTCCCTGACCCTTTGCCTCTATGATCTCCTTAAATTTAAGTATCTGAGGCTTTAATCTCTCATTGCCACATTCCTCAGAAAAAGAAATACTCAAAGCCTTATATTCACTTGTCTTTAAAATTGAAATAAGCTTGAAGATACCGCCATAGACACCATTTACAAATACTCCTTCAGAGTTTGTAAAGGCTGGCGTTTTGTAAAAAGCATCACTGATCAGCTCATTACCATTAACAATTAATAGATTTTCAGACATAAACCACCAACAATAAAAAGAATCATAAAATAAATGAAAGAACTACTGTAATCGCTCCCAAGACTAAAACAGCAAGTTCAAGGACATAGCTGGTATACACAAGATATCTTCTGGCTTTGAGACTCTTTTTGGAATCTCTCATAAGAAGTTCAAGTTCATCTCTTAAGTTAAATGTATTACCATCCTCAAGACGCTTCATACCAACCTTAACAAGGAACTGAATAGTAAGTTCTTCTTTGCATTCAGCACAGCTCTCAATATGAGAAATAAACTCTGATAGTTCCTCATTATCAAGGTCATCATCAAGGAAAGATGGAATTAACTTTTCAATATCTTTACAAGTCATCAGCTCACCTTTTGTACAATACAATTAAAGTTATTATAGCATAAAAAACACCGTATGCCCCGAAAAATGAAGCAAACGATGTTTTTTATATATCCTCATAAGATGCAAGGCACCTATTAATTCTTTGACATTTCTTCTGTCTTTCTCTGTACAAGAGTAACTGAGATCTCCTGGAGTTTCTCATCAGTTAAGAAGTACTTATTTTTGAACCAGAATATTGCAAAAACAAGTCCGATGATAGGTACGATAGTCATTGCCATCCTAAGTCCCATCTTCTGGGCAAGAGTAACGCCCATTGAATAATCGATCTCTTTTACTGTTTCAGCAGTATCATTTGATAAAGCAAGGATCTGAAGTGAAATAGCAGCTATGAAAGCTGAAATACCAGAAGCAAGCTTAACTACAAAGGTCTGCATTGAAAAGATGACTGACTCATCTCTTCTGTTATTTTTGAGATCCCCGTAATCTACAGTATTTGCAAGGAATACTGTGGTAATAACTGAGAGCATTCCATTTGCTGCAAAGATAAAGAATCCAGGAATGAACAAAAGGAATACGTTATTCATTGATGTAGAAGCAAGGACAAGAAGTGAAATATATCCACAGATTGCCATGCCCATGCTGATGTAATAAATATTGATAGATGTAAACACTTTTCTAAGGAGTGGATAAAGGATCATCATTGAAAGGATCTGAATTCCGCCTCCAAATGTTGAAAACAGTGTGTAATCTCCTCTCCAGCCTGTACCACCAAAGTCATACTTAAAGAAGTAGATAACAAGGTTAGATGTGATATAGATTGAGCAGTTAACGATAACTATAGCTACAACTACTGCCATAGCCTGATCGTTCTGAATAAGAGCCTTGAACATCTCTCCAATTGAAGCTGTCTTCATATCTACTGTTGATTTCTCTTTTACAAAAATGCAGCAGATAACAGTAAAGAGAACAAATAAAGCAGCTATGATAATTGAAAAGTATGAAAAACCAAGTCTCTCAACTTCTCTATCAGTAATATTGGTTCCGCCAAAGGCATGTCCAAGAGCTGATACAGTCATTACAGTAATGATAGTGATGATAGCTGATCCAACACCTGCGCAGGATCTAGCAAGAGTTGTAAGGCCTTCTCTTTCTTTACCACCCTCAGTAAATGCTGGGATCATTGACCAATATGGAATGTCCATCATTGTGTAAGTAACGCCCCATAAGATATATGTCACAGCAGCGTATGTTACAAGTCCCTGACCATTAAGTGCTGGAGGTGCTGAGAACATAAGAAACATCACAATTGCATTGGTAATAGTTCCGATCAAAAGCCAAGGACGGAACTTACCCCATTTAGTCTTGGTCTTGGCAACAATAGCGCCCATGATAGGATCATTAAAAGCATCAAAGATTCTGGCAACCATAAGGATAACTCCCATGGCAGCAGCACTTACGCCCAAAATATCCTGGTAATAATACAGAACATAAGACGCTGAGAGCATGTATACCATGTCCTTACCAACTGCGCCTAGTCCATAGGAAGCCTTCGCTGCCCCTGATAAACTGATCTTCTCTTCCATCACTTATCTTCCTCCTTAAGCTTCATCGCAAGCTCAATTACTTTTTTGGCTCCGTCATAGATGCCCATATTCTTGTTAAGTACAATGTTGTCACACATCTCACATACAAGATCTGTCTGAATGAACTGATCTATCATCTGGAGAATATGTGGAATATCTCTGCACTCAAGTGTTCCATCGCCGATTTCAGCTGAATGGATTGCCCCCCACATCTCGTGCTTACCAACTCGTTTGATAAAAAGCTTAGGAACAGGATAAAAAGCAAGTTCACTAGGCTTTGTAACAAGTACATCGCAGCTTCTCATCAAGAGATTAGTTGCATAAACCGCTTCAAAGATATTCTTGTGATAAAATCCGTGGATTCCCTCTATCTCAAGCTCTGGATCAAGGGCTTTTTCAGCAAAAGAAACTGTATCTTCCCAGTTATCCATATGCTCAGTCTTTAAATTATCCATCTCTGGAATTTCCTTGCAAAGCTCATCCCAGACATTTCTATAATCACCAACATTTACATAAAGAGCTGCAATACCAGATTTTATCGCTGGTAAAAGATGCTTGATGATCTCAGCAAAGATCTCTTTCTGAGCACCTGCTCCTCCTATAGTTAAAAGGAAACGTATCGGCTTTCCTTTTCTATGTCTTATTCTTCTTGCTTCGCAGTCATTTTCGATATTGCTAACCAGCTCATAATCAATGTAATGACCTGTGTAAACAAGTGACTGCTTTGGCATTGGCTTACAAACGTTCTTTTTGTCCATGCCATTTAACACTCTATAGCCCATATATGCATTTCTGCACTGGATAGTGTGTACACTTCCCTCTGATAAATGAAGTGCCATTGGCCAGTTATCAGGAATGGCATTTACAACATACTTCATTCCTGCGTGAACAGCAGCCTGCGCTGGCCATGCATGAGCTGCAACAACTGGAATATCCTTTGGTACATTCTTATAAACAGGAGCCATGAGCTCTGCATTTTTCTGATCCTTGGCATTATATGAAAGAGCTCTGAATCCCTCGTAGTTCATAGGCTCCCATACAAACTTATTAAAGATTGGATTTTTGGAAAGTCTAGATCCAAGAGAATACAGGTCATTCTGTGCTCCGATAACCTTGGTACATGTTGTCTCCTTAAAAGAATTAAGATCCATCCAATAAGGAGTAAGCCCAAGATGATGAGCATATGAAGCCATAGCCATGGATATACGATAATGTCCAAAGCCCATTCTGATGTTTCCTACTATGATGCCCTTATTAGTATCTAAAGTACCCTCTGAAGGCTTAGTAGAAACTTCGATATTCTCTACCCCAAGGATAGGCCCAATGACATTATTACGTGTAACCTGCACGCCGTAATCTACGGCAGAATCATCGCCATATTTCCTTATATAACTTTTCTTGGATTTGATGGCACCTCGATAATCTTTGTCACTAATCTTGTTTCCGAAAATTACTTTTGATTTCTCTGTCATGATCACCCAATCTGCTGGTATAGCCAGCTAAACATAAACAACTTATAAGGAAACGAAAAAAATATTTTTGGTTTCCTTATAACAATAATATGACAATGGGATTTAATTAACAAGAAACGTTTTTTACAATTTTCGTTTCCGATATTTGTGCAAATTTCCTTAGATAACCGCCACGATAGAAAGTTTTCTTTCTAATTCCAGATTGATATATTTTTCCCCACATTTTACTGTTGGTCTAGATAAATGTTCCGGATGATTATAGATAATATCGCCAGTCTGCCCATTATTGAGCATAACTCGATTTGCAATGAAGGTATTGGCTATATTGCCAAGGAAAGTGATAATAACATCTGCATCAAACTTCTCATAACCTTCCTCTTCAAACTTACTGATAACTTCAAATGGGCAAAGAGGTGCTCTATACTTTCTCTTGCTGGTAAGCTCGTCATAGATATTGGCAACAGTCACAATGCTTGCGATCTCGTCGATCTGATCGCCCTTGATATGGAATGGATATCCTGAACCATCACGGAATTCATGGTGCATGATAACGCTATTTTTGATGTGCTGATCAATATCTTCGTCTTTTACAAGCTCGTATCCCTTTACTACGTGCTCCTTAAGGAGTCTAGTTTCATACTCTGTATATGGAGTATCCTTATCAAGAAGCTCCTGTGGAAGGAGAACTTTACCAATATCGTGTAAAAGACCTGCTGCTGTAGCAAGCTGGATTTTTTCCTCTGGAAGTTTCATCCAGTTAGCAATTGTATTACAGATAAGTGAAACGTTAAGGCTGTGCATATAAACTGCATCACTGTTGTCGCGGAGATTATGAAGCATATCAAATACACCTGCTGTACCACCGGCTTCTACAAAGAGGTGATATACAGGTTCTGTAAGCTTATCAACATCAAGAGCCATAGTGCCATTTGCGATCATCTTAAATGACTCTTCAAGCTCTTTGGCGTTTTCCTCGATATGCTGTTTGAACTTGATGAATTCTTCAGAATTTCTAAGCCTTTCAGCATAGGATAAAGTGACAGCCGGTTTATGTGGAATATCCAAAGGAACAGGCTTCTTCTCATTTTCTACAAAGATATTGTAAAGAGAATGAGATCTGATTCTTTCTATGTCCTTGTTAGAAAGGACAGTTCCTTTAGGAAGAACAAGTCTGTCATCAATAGTATAGATGTTTTCAGAAACAACAAGCCCCGGTTCAAGTTTATCAACAGATATTAGTTTCATACACGCCGCCCACCGTAAAATTTATAAATATAGCATTATCATTATAACATAACTCTTTATTTGTTACTATTTATCAAAAAGAAACTATTATGATTACAGAAATTATTTTTCAAAATAATTTAATCTTGTAGCAATATGATTACCTGGAGTATCATCATAAGTAAAAACGCATAAACACAGAGGTATCCCAAATGCAAAACAATGACCTTAAATGGAAACTCATAAATGAAGAACACGTAGTTCAGGACGAATGGATCGACTTTAGAAGAAATGAATATAAGCTCCCTAATGACTCCGTGATCGGTCCTGTATATAACTATTCCAAGCACAGCTTCTCTCTCATCGTTGCTATAGATGAAAAAGGCCAATATATCTGCGTCAAGCAGTACAGACATGGTATTGATGAGATTACAACTGAATTTCCAGCTGGAGCCATCGAATACAAAGAAAAAAGCGACGTTCCTTACATAACAAGCAAAAATATCATCGCCACTGAAGATGACGCCTTTGAAGCTGCCAAGAGAGAACTCAAAGAAGAAACTGGCTATATCTCAGATAACTGGGCACACCTACTTACAATCCCAGCAAATGCCACATTATCAAACAGTAACGTTCACATCTACTGCGCTACAGCTTGCAAAAAGATCTGCGGTCAGGACCTTGATGATACTGAATTTCTTAACATTGAGACTATTTCAGAAAAAGAACTATTATCAAGAATCTATGGCGGCGACTTCAAACAGTCTCTTCATGTGCTTGCTTACTACCTTTATAAGAACAAAGCATAAAGAATTCTATTCAAAAACTCCTTGAATATAATCATCTCCTATGCTAAACTAATAAAGCTGTATTCCTCATGTGATACAGCTTTTATAAGCCGGCATGTCGGAATGGCAGACGATGCAGACTCAAAATCTGTTGTGGGTAACCACGTGTGGGTTCAAGTCCCACTGCCGGCACTACAAAAGCCTGATCTTTCGATCAGGCTTTTTTCTTTACATTTTAATCTTCATATCTTCGTAGGCACCAAAAAGACTCTTTTCATTAAAGTCACATCCGGTCACCACAAAATCAGAGCTCTTTTTTCCAAGCTCTTTTCTACCATACAGAACTAAATGAATACGCTTATCTTCTGTCATATATTCCTCAGACACTTCATCAAAAGAGTCCGTCTTTTCAAGAACCTTTTTAAAGTCCCCAAGAAAAGCAGGGATAATGACAGCACCAATAGACTGGCCCTGATTTGGGCCATATACCCCCATAATTTCGTGTAAAAGTCGCATACGTAGTTCGTCCATAAGATTTTCCCCCAGATTTTCTATCTTAGCTTTGTATGGCCTCAACTATATTTGGCAAAAGCTGTTTCTTACGAGATACCACTCCAGGAAGGATTGCGCTGTCGCCCTTTGTAGTAACTCCAAATGCACTTCCTAATGTATGCTGCGCCTTAGCTCCAGTAAAGATAATTTCAGAAGACTCATCAATGATATTTGTAAGCATGAAGAACAACATATCAAGTCCGTCATCTGATGATACTTTGCTAAGCTCAGGCATTATCTTCTCTTTGATCTCAGAAAGTTCATCTGCACTCATAGAATTGATCTGACCAATTCCGATAGTAAGATCATCAACAGTGAACTTCTTGAAGTCCTGATGAAGGATCTCAGTTGCTGTCTTGCCACTTAAGTTAGATCCGGCATGGAACATCTCTTTTGCAAAAGACTCATAATCAACACCAGCGATCCCAGCTAGCTCTTCTCCTGCCTGCTTGTCGATAAGTGTGCAGGTAGGTGACTTGAACATAAGAGTATCTGACAATATAGCTGCCATTAAAAGTCCAGCAATAGTCTTGTCTATCTCAACCTGATATTCCTTGTACATCAGATAGATGATAGTACATGTTGAGCCAAGTGGCTGGTTTCTGAAATATACAGGTCCTGCAGTCTCAATGGTACGAAGTCTGTGGTGATCTATGATCTCAAGGATTTCAGCTGTATCAGCACCATTTACTGCCTGATTCTTTTCATTGTGATCTACAAGGATCAGTTGCTTTTTCTTGGCACCAAGGAAATTTCTTCGGCTGATCATACCAATGTAGTGATCGTTCTTATCAAGGACTGGGAAATATCTATGTCTCATCTGAGCCATTACTTCCTGAATATCCTCAATGTAATCATCCATGTGGAAGCTTACAAGATTGT
Source organism: Butyrivibrio sp. INlla18 (assembly GCF_900103635.1). Classification (GTDB taxonomy): domain Bacteria; phylum Bacillota; class Clostridia; order Lachnospirales; family Lachnospiraceae; genus Butyrivibrio. The sequence goes on along the minus strand of NZ_FMXK01000006.1, from coordinate 181,806 downwards.
TCTTTTTCATAACATGTTCAATTGGCATTGACTGATTTATAAGTCTTGCCACAATGAAGGTGTCATGAGGTGTTGTAATGATCTTGGTTCCGTGCTCTTTAGCCTGGATTTGAATAGTCTTGGCTACATCAGCACCTTCACAGACTATGATACATCCAGCATTCATCTCGATGGCACACAGCTGCATATCATATCTATTACCAAGGATTACTACGTCGCCTTCCTCAATAACATTCTCCATCATATCAGGGTTAGCTGCTGCAATTACAACCTTTCCCTTCTTTAAAACGTCATCGATCTCGCCCACAATCAGCTCGCCATCAAGGGTCTCTACGATATTTCTGTAGCAGGTACCTGCCTCAGAAAGGATATTTGGATCGATAACATCCATGTATGTCTCAACGATATCATTAGTTGTAACAATACCCTGAAGTTCATCATCTTCAGTTACGCAAAGAGTTACAACCTCATTATCTCTCATCTTTGCCCACGCATTCTTGAGAGAAAGGTTTCTATCTGTACCATCGAGCTGCTTGATCTCCATGTCCCTAACCTGTGTTCTAACATCCTTAACATAGCAAGGAACTTCAACTCCAAAATGAGACAATACAAACTGTGTCTCCTCGTTAAGGTGTCCAGCTCTGCAGGCGATATACTCTCCGCCTGTTATCTTTCTTTTTAAGTTAGCATAAGTTATAGCTGCGCAGATTGAATCTGTATCAGGATTCTTGTGTCCCATCACTATAACTGGTCTGTTCTGCTTGTTCATATATATCTCCTAAAACGAATTAAGTCTGTAACCCACCATCCTTATTCCATATTAACGCATTTTAGTTAACATTTGCTATACTTTTAAAAAACATATTTTATCATGCAAACTGACTATTATAAAGATTATAATAAAATCCCTGCTTAGCTAACAAGTCCTCATGATTTCCCTGCTCAATAATATGTCCATCCTTCATAACAAGAATGACGTCAGCTTCTCTGATAGTTGAGAGTCTGTGAGCTACGATAAAGCTTGTTCTACCCTGCATCATTCTATTAAATGCTTTCTGGATACGAATCTCAGTACTTGTATCAATTGATGATGTAGCTTCATCAAGAATCAACATTGGAGGAATACTCAGCATTACTCTAGTAATGCAAAGAAGCTGCTTCTGACCTTGAGATAGATTACCACCATTTTCAGAAATAACTGTATCATAGCCATTTGGAAGTCTCTTAATAAAGCTATGAGCATGAGAAGCCTTGGCTGCCTCAATGATCTCTTCATCAGTAAAGCCTTCTCTTCCAAGAGTGATATTATCTCTGATAGTTCCATTTCGAAGCCATGTTTCTTGAAGGACCATACCAAAGTTGTCTCTGATATCACGTCTTTTCAGCTTTCTAAGATCATAGCCATCAATCTTAATCGAGCCCTCATCCACATCATAGAAACGCATAAGAAGATTTATAAGTGTAGTCTTACCACTTCCTGTTGGTCCAACAATAGCTACTCTCTGACCTTTCTTGATATCAAGGTCAAGGTCTTCAATAAGCTTTTTAGACTTATCATATGAAAATGCCACATCCTTAAAGTCTACAACGCCTTCAGGACTAAAGCTTTCTGGTGCATCCTTATCCTCAAGAAGCTCTTCCTTTTCTTCGATAAGAGCAAATACTCTCTCAGCACATACAAGTGAATTCTGAAGCTCTGTAACCACGCCTGTAATCTCATTAAATGGCTTGGTATACTGATTGGCATATCTAAGAAATACAACAAGTCCGCCAATAGTCATGGTTCCAGCCATGCATGCAAAAGCGCCAAATAAAGCAACTGCAGCATATACTAGGTTATTGATAAATCTGGTTCCTGGATTAGTAAGTGATGAAATAAATGTAGCCTTGATGCTTGTCCTTTCAAGTCTGTCATTGACATCATCAAACACTTCCATATTTTCAGCTTCATGAGCAAAGGCTTTAACAACTGAAAGGTTACCTATCATCTCATCAACAAAAGCTGTCTGATCAGCTCTAGCCTCGCTCTGGCTCTTAAAATAGCTAAAGGACTTAGTAGCAATAAACCTAGCCACAAGAAGTGAAAGTGGCGTAAGGAATACAACAACCAGCGCAATCTTATAGTTTTTCATAAACATGATGATAAGAGTAGCTGCTATAGTCACAACACCAGTAAAGAGCTGTGTAAATCCCATAAGTAGTCCATCTGAGAATAGATCAACATCAGAGATGACTCTACTTACTATCTCACCAGTCTGCTTGGAATCAAGATATTCAAAAGGAAGATGCTGAAGTCTCTTGAAGGCATCCTCTCTTACGTCTCTTACAACCTGAAAGGTGATCTTATTGTTTGCGATGTTCATGATCCACTGGAAAAGAGCTATTGCAAGAACCACAAACACTACCTGATGCAGGATCTTAACAATCCTTGCCATATCTACCTTGCCTGTATCAACTATACAGTCGATGGCATCACCAACAAGAATAGGCACATAAAGTGTCAAAAGAGCTGTAACTATTGAAAGAAACAAGGATACAAATATAAGGAATCTGTATCTTGATGCATATTTTAATACCTTTTTAAGTGTTCCCTTTTTCATACTGCTCCCTCCTTCTTGAACTGAGAATCATAGATTTCCCTATAAAGGTCGCAGCTATTCAAAAGCTCGTCATGCTTTCCAATGCCAGCAACTTTGCCGTTATCAAGTACCACGATCTTGTCACAAGTAGAAACGGCAGAGGTTCTCTGAGATACAATAAACGTCGTTGGCGGATCAGGCATATTGGCTATAGCTTCACGCAAATTCTTGTCAGTCATATAGTCAAGAGCTGAAGCACTATCATCAAGGATCAAAACTTCAGGCTTTCTTACAAGAGCTCTGGCAATAGTAAGTCTCTGCTTCTGACCACCTGAGAAGTTTTTACCGCCCTGAGCAACTACAAAGTCAAGGCCACCTTCCTTGCCATCCACGATCTCTTTTGCCTGAGCTATAGATAAAGCTTCATAAATCTCTTCATCTGTGGCATCCTTCTTGCCCCATTTGATGTTATCTCTGATGGTTCCATGGAAAAGAACTGCCTTCTGAGGAACGATACCTATCTTCTCCCTAAGAGCGTCAAGCTTGTACTGCCTAACATCCTTGCCGTCAAATAAAACAACACCTTCCCTCGTATCATAAAATCTAGGAATGAGATTTATAAAAGTAGACTTGCCGCTACCAGTACCACCGATAACGCCAATCTTCTCGCCCCTATTAACGACAAGGTCTACATTTTCAAGAGAATCCTCGCTGTCTCCAGCATATCTCATCGATACATTCTTAAATACAACATGCTCAGTTGTCTTTTCAAAGCTTTCTGATGAGCCATCTTCCATTGATGACTTAAGTTCAAGAAGCTCCTGCACTCTGTTACCAGAAGCAATCGCCTTGGTAATAGTCAGGATAAGATTAGCAAACTTAATAAGTTCTACAAGTATCTGAGACATATAGTCATAAAGAGCTACCATATCACCTTGAGAAAGATCTCCTGAATTAACAACAATTGCTCCCTTGTAGATAAGAAAAGCTACAGCAAGATTAAGAATACCAAAAGTAAGTGGATTCATAAGAGCCGATACGCTTCCTACGAATTTTTGAAGATTCATAAGGGCATTATTTTGCTTATTAAAGTTCTTTACTTCCCTGTCCTCAAGACCAAAAGCCCTGATAACACGAACGCCGCTATGATTTTCTCTAGTAAGTCTAAGAACTGTATCAAGTCCAGCCTGAATCTTGCCATATCTTGGAATGCTCCATCCCATGATAAGTGCGACTACTACAGACAAAAGAACTATGGTTACTAGGAAAATAAGCGCAAGCCTTGTATCAATAGTAAAGGCCATGACCATAGCTCCAAGAACTACAAAAGGAGACCTAAGAAGTAGTCTTATGGTCATGTTAACGCCCTGCTGAACCTGATTTACATCAGTTGTCATTCTGGTGATCATGGCTGAAGTGCCGATCTGATCCATATCTGTGTATGAAAGCTTCTGAATATTATCAAACAAAGCTCTTTTTACCTTCTTGGCAAAGCCTGTTGCTGCCTTAGCTGCAAAAAACTGGGCAGTGACTGCGCTTATAAAGCCAACAAGACATAAAAGCACCAGAATAATGCTCATCTTAATAATATATTCTTTGTTGCCAGTCTTGATACCGTCATTTATCATTGCTGCGATAACAAGAGGAACCATGAGCTCAAAGGATGCTTCAAGAAGCTTAAATAAAGGTCCTAATATTGTCTCTTTCTTATAATCTTTTAAAAATACCAGTAATTTACGCATAATTTATTCTAAGTCCCTTTGGATAATGATTTTTGAGCATACCACCTGCAGCCTTGGCCCAACCAATACTAAGGCCTGATACTGTAACAAGTGCCCAGCCCTTTTGTCCTGAAAGCTCAGCTCTTATGGTCTGTCCATTAAGATAAGCTTTGATATCATCAGAGTCTGCGTCGTGGTCAAAGACTATATTCACATCTTCCTTTTTTAGGAAAAGAGCTAGCGCATGCGAGGGCTCAAATCTGTCTTTTTTGAGAGTTCCAAGATGAAGACCTGGACGCATACATTTAAGTCCCATTACAGAAGGCATGTCGCTTGGAGCAAGGTACATCTGATCTCCAAACATAAATATAATGCCCTTAAGTTCCTGGCCGCTTTCAAGTCTGCAATATATACTTCCTCTCTTAAGTTCAAAGGTCTTTTTATCAAACTTTAAGCTCTCCATAACAAAAGTCTCAAATGGCTTGATACATTCAGGCTTAGCAGGAATATTTCGTCCACCTGGCACAAAAGATGAATCTTTTAAAAGCTCTCCATCTCTTTCAAGTACGCACAAAAAATGGCCCTCACCTTTAAGTTTATGAGGCCACAGCCTTATAGAATATTTAATCTGTTCAAGGCTCTTTTCAAAAAGAGCTTTATCCTTAGCTTCTAATGAAGCTCTGAGCTCAGGCCTTATAAGCTCTGCTCGGCCTGGATCCATGCCATCAAAGGCATCCACCTTGACAACATGAAAATCAGGATGAGCAAACAGAAACTTTAGTATGCTCTCTTCATTTTCATCAGCAGCAAAGGTGCAAGTTGAATACACAAGTCTTCCTCCTGGAAGAAGCATCTTGGCTGCATTATCTAATATTTCTTCCTGTCTTAAGGCACAGGTCTTAACGTTCTCCATGCTCCATTCATCTGCTGCATTGTCATTTTTCCTAAACATTCCTTCGCCGGAACATGGCGCATCTACTAATATCTTGTCAAAATAGCCCTCAAACACTGAGGATAGCTTTGCTGAATCCTCGTTAGTTACAAGAGCGTTACTTATTCCCATCCTTTCTACGTTCAAAGAAAGAATTCGTGCTCTGTCCCTATTTATCTCATTGGTTATAAGAATGCCCTGCCCCTTCATCTTAGAAGCGATCTGAGTTGTCTTACCTCCAGGAGCTGCGCACAGATCAAGAACTTTGTCTCCAGGCTTTGGATCAAGAAAGCAAACAGGTGACATAGCGCTTGGCTCCTGAATGTAATAAAGCCCCGCCTCATGATAGGGGTGCTTTCCTGGAGTGACCATATTTGCTGGATCTTCATTATAATAAAAAGCTGTTTCCTCCCATGGAACATTATTTCCAAGATAAGAAAGCATCTCTTTTGCGCTTAAAACATCGCTTTTTAATTCATTTATCCTAAGAGCCTGATATCTTTCATCAGTGTCAAAAGATGAGATGAACTGCTCATACTCTTTTTCTGAAAGATACGCTCTCATACGTTCTTTAAACTTTTCAGGTAACAATATCTTATCCTCCAATAGTCTATGGTTATACTATCAGTTTTTATCTAAAATCACAAATAAGAAGTCTACCTAAAGTAAAAGAACTGGTGCCAAAAAGCACCAGCTCTTTTTTATATTAAACATCCCTGTTTAAATTTTGATATTACTCTTTTTCTTCCTTCTTTTTTCTACCAACAAATGTCATGCATGAAGCAAGACCAGCAGCTATAAGGATAACGATAAATCTACCTGTATTATTAGTAGAATCCTCTGTTCTAGCTCGTCTAGCACCAAGTACTGCCTGACCATTTGTTACAGGATCTCTTCTAGCACCAAGTACTGCACCTGCAGGCGCTGCAGCTGGAGCGGCTGTTGTTACTGTGCCACCTTCTGCAGGAGGATTGTCCTCGCCGCCAGTAGTGTAGATCTCAAGTGTTCCAAATACTGTAGTAATGTTGTAGTTATCTGCCTTAGTATTTTCCTGTAATGTGTACGTAAATGCGTTAGGTGTGCTTCCTTCATTTGTGATCGATCCAGTTACGTTATAAACTGCACCTTCCTGACCTGCTTCACCATTTGCAAATCCATCGCCTGATACTGTAACAGTGCTGTTTGTAAGAGGAGTTCCATCCTGCTGCTTTCTACCAGAACCTGATGTAAGAGTTACTTTTCTCTTTTCTACAACAAGGTTACCGATAACTACTTCTGATGGGTTAAGGTCTTCTGTAACCTGCTCTTCTTCTGTAACTTTTGTGATATTGTTCTCAACTTCAATCCTAACCTGATTATTAAGGTCAATCTCTTTACCATCAACAACAGCTTCGATAGTCATATTCTCAGTGTTAAGAAATACTGGATATGTTCCTACATCAGTTCCCTCGCCGCCTGATACATAGAGGTTATCAACCGTAACATCTATGCCATTTATCTTAACTGTTTCAGCATCTACCTTTGTTCCTTCAGGAGTCTCAGGTTCACTCTCCTCAGCATGAACTACAAGAGTACCAATGCTAGTTACATTTGATAAAAGTGCGTTAAGTCTATTTACAAGATCCTCAAGACCTGATGAACTCTCAGCATCAACATATACATGAACTGTAAGGTCAGCATGCTGCGAACTTCCGTTATAAGGAAGTACTGTATCGCCACCATTTCCTTCAGCGCCAAGGCGAACCTTGATAACATATTTCTCTTCTCTATCTGTAACTACAAGATCACCAAACTCAGTTGAAATATTGTAGTTCTCAGCCTTTGTTTCTTTTAAAAGACCTTTAGAAAGAACATAAGTAAATTTGTTCTCACCTTCACCTGTACCACCAACTTCTACTCTGCTTCCAGTAAATTCTGTCTTAGAAGCATCGATTCCTTCGCCAGAAACAAATCCTTCACCTGTTTCAGCGTTAAATGCTGTTGCTATGATGTCTTTTGCATCTGTCTCGCCAGCCTTAAATCTCTCTTCAGCTGTAAGAGATTTGAGATCAAATTCCTTTGTAAGAGTCTTAGATGTAAGTGTTACTGTTCTAGGCTTGATCTTAAGGGATCCGTTTACAACAGTTACCTTTGTTGCTGCATCGCCGCCTGTTACAACCTTGCCATCCTTAACTGTTAATGAATATTCCTTACCAGTTTCAGTATTCTTGATCTTAAGAGCTGTTATCTCATTGTTACCAAGCTTATTGTCACTTACATTTGTTACTTTATTAGATGCAAGTGTAACATCAGTTACCTCAATGTTTTTAGATGAACTTGTGTAAGTGAACTTCTCTTCCTTGTCATACTCATGAGCTGTTCCATCATAGAACCATTCCTCGTCTAATGATGTAACAACTACGTCAGTACTAAAGTCATCACGCAAGTAGTAGATATTAAGAACTAACTGCTCACCATCTTTGCTTACTGTTCCTGACCAGTTACCAGCAACCTCTTCTGGAGCTACTGTATAAGTAATCCCCTGCTCATCTACGATATTTCTATCAAACATCATCTTAACGCCTCCGATTGCAGGTATAAGATAGCTTGAGATCTTAGCAGGCTTAGGATTCTTAAATACCTCTGGAGTAACAGTCTTAGTTTCGCCATCCTTCAGCTTGATCGTAAACTCTTTCTGCATGATATAGTTAAGTGCACCATCTGTATAGAAAGAACCATCCTCACCCTGAACGATGAAGTTAGCCTTAAATGTTACTTCCTTGTTCCACTGAGCATAAAGAACAATCTTATCATTTAATTTGATCGTCTTGTTATTGTATGTTGTTCCATACCATGTTCCTGTTCCATCAGCCTTTGTATTCCAGCCAACGAAGTTAGAATCTGAATTTGTGAACATGTTAGGCTTAACACTTACTGTATTGCCAAATCTAACCTTGCTATCAGCTACTTCTGTCTTACCATCAGCAGTTGTTCCGCCCTGGTTAGCATTGTATGTAACATTTGTTGCTACATATCCATCAATATGTCTAGAACCACCTGACTGTCTCTTATATACGTACCAAACTACATCGCTTTCTGAGAAGTTAGAACCAAATGTGCTGCTTACATAAGTGTTGATCTTGTCCTTAACACCAGCATCATATGCCCAACCAGTGTACTCCTGGTTGATACCATTTTCCCAATTATAGATAGAAACATAACCATTTGAACCTGTATATGTAGGTGTCAAAAGATCAAAGTTCTTGGCTGAACCTGTCCAATCATATTTACCACTTTCTGGATAATAGTACTTTGAATCCTGTGGTCCAGCATTTGGTGTAGCTGTATATGTATCTTTGATGATAAAGAAGGCAAGGCTTTCTCTATCTGGCTTAGTGAACTTAGCATAAAGAGTTGTGTTCTCACTAATGCTTGTAAGTCCATTAAACTTCTGAGTGCAAGCTTCATCTGTGTAAATATCAGCAAGCTTATATCCATTAGCATAAGCTGATACATAATCAGATGCGTCCTTATATGTTACAGCAGTTCCTGAAAGGTATGTAGAACCCTCTCCAAGATCCTTTGTTTCTGTCTTCTTATCACCTGTAAAATAAAGTCCCTTATATGTAACATCATTTGTTGCAAATCTAAGATCAAGATGATACTTGAAGTTTCCGCCATCTGGATTCTTTATAGAGCGGCTAAATGTATAATCAAAAAGTGCTGTGTACTTTGAGTTAGAATCCTTTCCTATGTCTCTTTGTACATACTGAAGATTATCAGCAACTGTGTTATTTGCATTCTTAACGCCGTCATCTATAAGACAGCTCTTATCAATAACCTTAACAGCATCTAATACAGCATTAAGATCCTCTTCAGTCTTGATGTATGGAGATGTCTTGCCAGCAAAGAATGAAGCTGGAAACTTGATAACACCTACAGGGTAATATGAATCACTCTGTCTATATTCAAGACCAAGGATTGTCTTAAACTGTGAAGTAGCTACTGTACTTGTAGTTCCATCTGTAGCATATACCGGAACATAAATATACTCATCGTCCCAAACTGCGTAGAGTTCTTTTCTTCCATTCTTTTCAACTACAATTGAATCTCCAGCCTTGAACTGAGGAACCTTAGCATCAGCACTCTCAGCCCAGCCAAGGAATTCGTGTCCTTCATATGTACCAAGACCTGTCTCAGCAATATCTTTTACTGTAAATGTAAATGATGTAGCATGTGCTTCTGACTTCTTATCAGCAACAGGCTTTGTAGTTGAACCATCATTCTTGTTGTAGATAAGATTTCCAACTACTACAAACTGATCTGTAAAGTTATAGTAATAGTCAAATCCAAAAACGTACTGGATATATCTGTGGGCATAGTAGCAGCTCTCATAAGCCTTAGCATTTTCAAGAGATGTAGGGCTATAACGATATGTCTGTCCCTTATACTCAACTTCAAATACGATTGTATCTGTTGATTTAACTGATTTTGGAGCGCCATTTTCTCCAAGATCAAGTCTATATTCGTATGTTCCAAGTTCTGCATCATAACCGCCGTCAGGACCAGTTATGCCCATACTGAGCTTTTTACCATTAACAATGGCATAGATCTTAGTAGATGGATCATTCTTATAAAGTTTGAACTCCTCATCTGTAAAGCCAAGATCAAGATGGTCATATGTTGTATAAACTGATTCTTTATAGATAAAAGTAACTTTACTATCAGCCTTTATTTCACCAACTTCTTCATCTGACCAAAATCCATCAATACGAGCAAGTACTTTACCATCTTTTAATTTGATAAGATCAAATTCTTTATCACCAAGTTTTGCCTTAGAAAATGTGTAACAAGGAATTGAAGGTGCAACAGCGCTAACAGATGTTTCATACAGATCAAGCAGACCAAGTGAAACTGTATGAGGTAAATCTTCACCAATGCTCTCTCCCTTTTCATTTACCATTGAAATAGTAATTGTATTTTCCTTGTCCTCGAAGATCAGATAAGATTCAATAAGTGTAAGTGTATAGATTGAGAAGTGCTCAGCATCAAAACTGATCTCAGTCTCTGTAGAATTTTTGTTTCCTTCAGCAACCTTTTCTACATTCTGAACTTCTCCATCATTTTCTTTTACATGGTAAACCTCAAGGGAAAGATTCTTGTCACTAGCCTCATGAACCTGTTCGAATGTGACTCTTACAGTTCCTTCTTCTGGCTGTACATTTTTGCCCTCGCTCTCAGAATAAATGTTGATATCATATGAATATGTCTTTTCAACATTTACATTAGAACCTGTCTCAGCATCAATTGCTTCTTCGATCTTTTCTTCCAAAGAAGTCTCAACCTTCTCTACACGAAGCTCAGCATCTGCAGGAAGAACACCCTTCTTTGCATAAAGAGATATCTTGATTCCGTCGATCACTTTATCCTGATCAAACTCAAGCTCTTCTACGCTACTTGCAAGTGTAGCAGCATCTTCTGAAGCTCCAGTACTTGCTACTGCACTAGCATCCTCACTAGAAGCCTCTGAACTTGCATCTACTGAAGCATCTACTGAAGTTTCTTCTGTGGATACCTCAGTGCTTTCTTCATTAGAAGTATTCTCTTCTGATGCGATTATATTAGTAGCTTCCACGCTACTTTCATCAGAAGGTCCTGTAACAACGCCCTCATTTGCATTGTCTACAGCATCGCTTTTCTCATCTATTTCAGAAAAGCTTTCAAATATATCTCCATCTTCATTTTCACCAGCAGACTCATTCATTTCCTCTACTGATCCAACCGCATATACCTTAGTGCTTGCAAGATCACTACTAAAAGTAGTAAATATAAGCGCTAAAGCAAGTACGAATGATAAAAACCTTTTAATTTCTTTGCACATTCCCTATGCCTCCCTTTAATCTCATAAAAAATCCTTTTAAATTGTACTAAGAAGGCAATCATACAAATCATCATATTTGAAACTATTTTTGTAAAATTGTGATTTTTTTCTTGAAATTAATGAAAAAAGCCACTTAGCAAAGCTAAGTGGCTAAATATTCTTTCATTATTAAATTATGTTCAATCTTCCTTGTGCTCTTTTACATACTTCTTGATACCCTTAAAGGTCTCAGGACTTATGATGTGCTCTATTCTGCAGGCATCAGTTTCTGCGATAGTCTCATTTACTCCGGCAGTCATCATAAGGAACTTAGTAAGATTAGTATGCTTCTCATATACATGCTTAGCAGTCTTAAGGCCTTCTTCGGTAAGAACAAGCTCACCATCATCTGCTACAGTGATAAGGCCATTATCTTTAAGTATTCCTACAGCTCTTGATACTGAAGGGCGTGAAAAATTAAGCTCATTAGCTACATCTATAGAGCGTACTGAACCGTTGCGCTTCTTTAACAGATATATAGTTTCGATATAATCTTCACCAGATTCGTGCATAGTACTAACCCCTTTTCATCATTATACTTTTTATTATATTGCACGCAATCGTTTTTTACAAGTAATTCTATCTAATTGAGAAAAATATTTAAAAAAAGAAAAAAGCTGCCCATAAGGACAGCTTTTTAATTACTTAGCATATTCAGTTGCTCTGCTCTCTCTAATAATGTTTACCTTGATCTGACCAGGATATTCCATTTCATCCTCGATCTTCTTGGCAATATCACGAGCCATAAGCACCATGTCTGCATCTGAAACCTGCTCAGGAACTACCATTACTCTGACTTCACGGCCAGCCTGAATAGCAAATGAGTGATCAACACCCTTAAAGCTATTAGTAATATCCTCGAGTTCTTTTAATCTAGATGTGTAAGTTTCAAGTGTCTCTCTACGAGCTCCAGGTCTTGCAGAAGAAATAGTGTCTGCAGCCTGAACAAGAACTGCTATAAGTGACTGAGGTTCAACATCTCCGTGATGTGCCTCAACCGCATTGATTACAATCTGAGATTCCTTGTACTTCTTACAGATATCAACACCGAGCTGAATATGTGAACCTTCAAGTTCATGGTCAACAGCTTTACCGATATCATGTAAAAGTCCGGCTCTCTTTGCTACTCTAACATCGAGACCAAGCTCTGATGCAAGAAGTCCACAAAGCTGAGCTACCTCTACAGAATGCTTAAGACAATTCTGTCCATAACTTGTTCTGAACTTCATACGTCCTAAAATCTTGATAACTTCAGGATGAAGTCCGTGAACGCCTGCCTCTATCGCAGCATTTTCACCTTCTTCTTTGATCTTAGCAGCAACTTCTTTCTGCGCTTTTTCAACCATCTCTTCAATTCTAGCTGGATGGATACGACCGTCTACGATAAGCTTCTCAAGTGCTATACGAGCAACTTCTCTACGTATAGGATCAAAGCCAGAAATAACTACTGCCTCTGGTGTATCGTCAATAATAAGATCTACACCAGTCATTGTCTCAAGAGTTCTGATATTTCTACCCTCTCTACCAATGATACGACCTTTCATTTCATCATTAGGAAGCTGTACTACAGAAATTGTAGTTTCTGATACGTGGTCAGCAGAACAACGCTGGATCGCATTAACAACGATCTCCTTTGCTCTCTTATCAGCTTCTTCTTTAGCCTCAGCTTCCATGTTCTTGATCATGACAGCTGATTCATGCTTTACATCATCTTCGACTATCTTTAAAAGATACTCTTTTGCCTGCTCGGAGGTTAAGCCAGAGATTTTTTCTAGTTCCTGTATTCTCTGTTCATTAAGCTTAGCAACCTCTTCGCTCTTTTTGCTGAGTGCCTCTTCACGGGCATTTAAACTCTGCTCTTTTCTCTCGATCGCTTCGGATCTCTTTTCGACGTTTTCCTCTTTCTGCTGAACTCGACGTTCGCTACGCTGAACCTCGTTTCTACGATCCTTAACTTCCTTCTCAAGCTCATTACGTGTCTTAAGTGCCTCTTCTTTGGCTTCTAGAAGTTTCTCACGCTTTGTTTCTTCGGCATTTTTGAGTGCTTCGTCAATAATTTTTCTTGCCCTTTCTTCAGCACTTCCAATCTTACTATCAGATACCTTCTTGTGATGTAACGTAGAAAGCATCCACGCTGCAATAAAAGCGACAAGAGCTGCTACTACTGCAATAATGACATAGTTCATTACAGGAGCACCTCCTTATTCAATTTTCATTGTACAATATTTTGTATAGCAGGTCCCCTCAGAGCCCACTTTTATACAATTTTACAACACTTAAATTTTACCTTTTATAAGGTATAGTGTCAAGATATGTACATATAAACGGGTTTAAAAAAGTCAAATTCTAGTCTCCAGAATGAATAATTATTAATCAAACGGAAATTTTATATCAAATTATGATAAACACTAACAAAAACAAATTTAAATTTTGTAAAATATAGTTGCATTCACAAAAAAATAATGTATATTTATTAATCTTTATTTGTTCAAAAAGGAGATTCATATGTCAAACAAAGAAAAAAATAGTTTAACTGATTCCTCAGCAATCAGAAAAATTCCTTTTTTCAAGACAGTAGCTGGTATGAGTGCCATGTCTTACGCCGCACTGCTTGTACTCTTTTTCATTTCTATTGCTATAGTAACTTCTGAGATGATGAATATCACTAATACATCTATTTCTACAACTCAGACAGTTGAAGGTGTTATGGAAGATATACGTGTCTTTGAAGTAGATATGCGTATTCTTGATAATGACGGTTTTGCTCTTGCTTCCATGTTCGATACTATTGTTCAGATCGGACAGCTCGATACCAAGATACCAGAAATGGAAAACTGTGTTTCTGAAATGGATTCGGCTATTGAAGGAATAAGCAATACGCTTCCGTCCATTGCTGGAGATAATGCCAAGATCAATTCAGCAATAAAGGTTCTTAAGGAAAATTATGAAAGCTACAGAGTTGGATATTCTAGCATTATAGAAGCTGCTAAGAAATCTGATGTAGACACAATTGTAGGAGTTGTATATGGCGATGCTTCTACTCAGCTTGCAAACATGAAGGAGCAGCTTGAAATAATCAATACAGAACTTGCATCTGTAGAAATGTCTGTTCAGCAAACAGTTCAAGCCAGAGCCAGTGCTGCAGTAACAGTCATTAATATTCTGGTAGTAGTTTATATTATTGCTATTATCATATTCGTATTTGTTAACTATAGATTGGTTGGACGTAAGGTTAATCAAATTGCCAGTGAGATCAACGATATCATTAGTAACATCAAAAATCATCAAGGTGATCTTACAGTACGTGTAACCACCCAAACTTCATCAGAACTTGTACATATTAAGGATGGCTTCAATCACTTTATTGAAACCTTACAGATAATCCTTAAGGAAGTAAAAGATGGCACTGTATCCCTTACAGAATCTTCAGAAAATATGACAAGTCAGATCAAGCTTGCAAGCGATAACATCACAAACACCTCTGCAGCCTTGGAAGAATTATCAGCAAGCATGCAGAATGTTGCTGAAACTGCAGATATAATGAACAATAAACTTGAGGATGTTAATACAGCTACTAAAAATATCAACAATGGCGTTGAAGATGGTACTGCAAAAGCTGAAGAGATCAGAGCTGAGGCTATAGAAATTAAAAATGATGCCCAGAACAAGAAAGATAACACTGGTTCTAAGATGGAAGTTCTCTCTTCTGTTCTTGAACAGTCCGTTAAAGATAGTGAAAAAGTTTCACAGATCAGCGAACTTACAAATGTAATCCTGGATATTGCATCACAGACCAATCTCCTTGCTCTAAACGCATCAATTGAGGCAGCAAGAGCTGGTGAAGCCGGCAAGGGATTTGCCGTAGTTGCAGAAGAAATCAGCTCTCTTGCTGAGAATTCACGTCAGACAGCTGGCAATATTCAGAATATAAGCAATGAAGTAACTGCTGCAGTTAAATCTCTTGCTGACAATGCTCTTCAGGTTCTTGAATTCATCAACACAACAGTTCTTGCAGATTATGATGCATTTGTTGATACCGGTGAAAAATACGAAGAAACCGCTAAGATCATAAATGAAATGCTTGATGGTATTTCAGAGCAGTCTCAGACCCTTACAGAAATTATGGGTGATATGGCAAGTAACGTAACATCCATAACTGAGTCTGTAGACCAGGCTTCTAATGCTATCAGTCAATCTGCATCAAGCTCACAGGATATTGTTGATGAGATCACAGGTATCAGTTCTGCAATGGATACAAATAACAGCGTAACTGATAAGCTTAGTGAAAGCACTAAACAGTTTATCAACATGTAATACATTCACCCTTCTTAATAATCCCCCGTCCCAAATGTATCTTCATACAGTTTGGACGGGGGATACTTATTGCCAAGTTATTATTCAGAAACTGAGTTAATAACACGTTTTACTTTGTCTAGAGAAAAGCCTCTTCTAAGAAGAAAAGCGATTATTTTCTGCTGTTCCTTATAGTCAAGTTCCTTGGAGTAATGCTTTTTTTGAAGAAGTGCTTCTATCTGAGAAGATTCAGGGTCATCATCCTCTTCCTCATATATTTCCTCTAAAATCGGAATAAGTAAGTCTTTCTTGATACCTTTATTAGTTAAATCCTGTACTATTCTATTTTTGCTCTTAGTAGGCATATGATAGGTGATATAGTCTCTGGCATATCTCTCATCGTCAAGGTAATGATAAGATTTAACGTAATCAATTGCCGCATCTATAGCATCTGATGGATACAAGCCTTCTGATAGCTTTTCTCTTAATTTAGCCTCAGTATAGTCCCTTTTTTGAAGAAGGTTCATAGCACGCTTTGTAGCCCTTTTAGGAAGAAGAACTGTAATGATCGAATCATATGTTTCTTCTGATATTTCAGCCTCTAATTTGATGCCATATTCACGAAATTCGCCCTTATACATCACAAAGGCAAACTCCCCATCTATATAAACCTTACTTCTCTTTTTATCAAGCTCAACGATATCGCTAACGATCATCTATTTGCTCCTCTTATGAAAATCGGTGACCCGAAGGTCACCGATATAGGTCATTACTTTGATGATTTTGTTTTCTTAGGTGCTGGAGCTTCCTCTTCTGCCTTAGGAGCTACTGCAACGCCATTTACTGGAAGTCCGTAGTGAGCTCTTACCTTAGCATCAATCTCAGCGCGAATCTCTGGGTTATTCTCAAGATAGAGCTTAGCATTCTCACGGCCCTGACCAATCTTCTCACCTTCGTACTGATACCAAGCACCACTCTTATTAACAATATCAACACCAGCTGCAAGATCAAGGATGTCTCCTGTAGCTGAGATTCCCTTACCAAACATGATGTCGAACTCTGCTTCCTTGAAAGGAGGAGCAATCTTGTTCTTAACTACCTTAACTCTTGTTCTGTTACCGATGTTCTCACCATTCTGCTTGATAGCCTCAATACGACGAACATCCATACGAACTGAAGAATAGAACTTAAGGGCACGTCCACCAGTTGTAGTCTCTGGGTTACCAAACATAACACCAACCTTCTCTCTGAGCTGGTTGATGAATACTACTGTACAGTTTGACTTGCTAATAACAGCTGTAAGCTTACGAAGAGCCTGTGACATAAGTCTTGCCTGAAGACCTACGTGAGAATCTCCCATGTCACCATCAATCTCAGCCTTTGGTACTAGAGCAGCAACCGAGTCAACTACTACGATATCGATAGCACCTGAACGTACCATTGTCTCTGTGATCTCAAGAGCCTGCTCACCACTATCTGGCTGTGAAATATAGAGGTTGTCTACATCTACTCCAATATTCTTGGCATATACAGGATCAAGAGCATGCTCTGCGTCGATAAATCCTGCAATACCGCCTCTCTTCTGAACCTCTGCGATCATATGAAGAGTTACTGTTGTCTTACCACTGGACTCAGGTCCATAAATCTCTATAATTCTACCCTTTGGAATACCACCAAGACCAAGCGCGATATCAAGGCTCAATGATCCTGTAGGGATAGTCTCAATATTCATAGTATCAGATGAATCACCAAGCTTCATTACAGCTCCCTTACCGAACTGCTTCTCAATCTGTCCAAGAGCTGCCTCTAATGCTTTTTGTTTTTCTTCTCTTTCCATACTAATCTCCTTCTCAAAAGAACATTCGTTCTATCCATGAATTTATAGTAAAACAAACGTTCGATTATGTCAATAAATATTTTTTATTTTTTTACTTTTGAAATCTTCAGCAGAATCGCTGTAAGAATCAAAGAATCCCCGTAGAACACACACAAGTCATTACTCAGAAAGAGCAATGACTTGTTTAATTTATCATAAATATTTTTTTATGTCAAAAATAAGCTTCCCCCTAGACTAGCCCCCTATTAGTTGGTAGCACTCATATCATACTGTCTGCAAAGTGCGCTATACTCCTGGTTAATAAGCTGAACCATATCATGATCGCCACTTATGTTATCAGGATGGAACATCTTCATAAGATCCTTGTATCTCTTCTTGAGCGTAAGTGGTGTATTGGCACCTCTAAAGAGCAGATCAAGGGCGTCATACTCATTTTCTCTCTGATAGCCCTTTTCACGTTCAAGTCTGCAATATTCTGACTCAAGTCTCCTTCTATCGTTGTTAAGCTCATCAAAGCCATTATTAAGTATCTTGAGTCTCTGCTCAAACAAAGCTTTGTCATTATTTAATTTTTTCTGCGCGTTCTCAAGCTTTCTTTCAGCCGCATCCATCTTTTCTTTAAAAGCTATCTCATCTGCTTCTAACTTGGCATAACGCTCTGAAAGAGCACTCTCGTGATTTTCTAAACGAACACTTTCCTTAAAAAGCCATACTCTTAACTCAGCGAGCTCATCTTTGCTACCGTTTAAGATAATTTCTTCAAGATTTCTTCTCTCGTCCATAAAGGTACCCCTGCCTTTCTGGATTACTTTTCCTCATCCTCCGGAAAAGCAATATCTACTGCTGATTTGTCATCCATGATTTCTTCTTTTTTTGAAAAACGATCCACAATATCAGGTACGAGATCTAAAACCTTTGTTACTGCATCCTGGTTTTTGATATTAACTAGCTTGGTAGATCCGTTCTTTATAACAAGGACTGCACTAGGAGACATCTTTGCGCCAAATCCGCCTGCTCCGCCATCCTTTTTATCTGCGTTTGTTGAACCTGCTCCTACACCAAAAGAAACATCTACAAGAGGAAGGATGATAGTATCTCCTACCTGAGTTGCCTCTCCAACTACTGTCTTTGTTGCAAGTATAGAATTCATGCCCTTTAAAAGGGACTCAACAACACCACTAAAATTTGATTCTGCCATATTACCCTCCAGCTTATCAGGAATTCATGATCTTCTTGAATCTCCTGATCACTTTTTTCACATCTTTATTGAAATAGCAAACAGCTGCACAATACACTACTGTAAAACAAGTTATGTGGCCCTTAAGATGAGCCTTAAGACCTATCACGCTCTCTTCAAAATCAGGATCCATATAAACCTTGCCGGCAAGGACCGGATAAAGTGCTCCATAGGCAGCCATAACCTCTGCTGTCAGAGCTGGATCTCCTGTTCCAAGTGTGATCCTTATATCTGTTCTATCAGGTAAGATCATCTTGATAAGCTTTATAAGCTTACCTTTCACAAGAGCAAATGCCCTTTTAAAAATATCATTTTCGAGCGTGGTCTTAACCATATCTATCTTACCACAAACTCTAGATATTGTATATTGTATTTTCGAAAACACATTTTGTGGCGTTTCGATAAGTTTTTTCACAAAATCTATGATCTTCCAGATGACATCCAGAAAGCTTTTGCGCTCCTCATCATCTACGTCATCAGATGTGGCCTCTACTTTCGCTTCATGAGTCTCTTCTGCCTGCTCTAACTCTGGTTTTTTAGTTTCCTCTATATTTTGTTCCTGTATGTTTTCATCATTTTGAAGCTCTTCATGTGTCTCTTCAGTGGTCTTCTCTTCCATGTTGCTCATTTCGATGACACCCTCAGAAGGTTTGGCCTCAATTATTTTATCGGCCTTTTCGGAGGTCTTTTTTACTTTTCTTGGAAAAACACGAATCCCCAAAATCTTCACTTCAAACTCTTTTTGCTTGGGATAAGTGATTCCAGCATTTATAAAATGCAAAAGCCAGGTAAATCTGGCATTTAGGAACATCTTTTCCATATCAAAGCCGCTTTGAAGCTCAGTTCGAGGTATATCAATATCAAGTTTGTATCTAAGTGGAACAAATAAAACCAATAGGATAATGGCAATAAGAAGAGCTAATATCACCAGAAATACTATGCCAATTATCTTTAATACTGTAAGAATTCCCGCCAACATAAGTTACTCCGTTATTCTCTGTCAAGATATGCTAATAATCTGCCCTCATAGCCCTTTTGAATTGCTTCATCGGATATCTTGACTACAAGCTCAAGTGCTTCTTCATAGCTTTTGGCAATTCCATATATCATGACTGGATGTTCGAGATAATAAGGCTGTTTTAAAAAGGCACAGTGAATGATATCAAGCTGATCACTGTCATTCATGGATCTTGTGATGCAGAAGATATTAAACTGTCCTCTTCCGTGCATAAGTCGCCATTTTATAAGAGAATGTTTTTTTAATGAACTTCCCCAATAAAGATTTTTGTAAAAAATACAAAATCCTCTTTTTTTCATAAAAATATATGTCTCCCATGTACAGAAAATCTATCCAAAACAAGGATTTTATATTAGAATAAATCCAATGATAAGTATATCACATGACGGAATGATATGGAGAACTAAATGAAAGCAGTCGCTAGAATGGAATTAAAGCCCGGTATGATCACCGCGGAAGATATTCTCAATTACAAGAATGAGATCATTGTTTCTGCCAATACCAAAATTACAGAAAACATCATCGAAAAACTTGCAAGACAATCTATAATGGTCATTCAGATCAAGGAAGAATCCGATTTTATCACTACACACTTTGAGAAAGTAAGACAAAGCGAAGGATTCAAGAAGTTTGAATCGACCTATAATATTTATTTCCCTGTATACAAAAACCTTATGCTTACATCTGTAAACAACAGACAGCCTATCAATATGCAGCAGCTTATGGAAGTTTACAGAAATATCATTGTATGTGCTAGAAGCGGTGAACTTCTTTTGGATTATCTTTACAACATGCTCCCAAGTGAAGATGACCTCATCCATGCTCACTGCCTTAACTCAGCGCTTATTGCCAGCGTCTTTGGTACATGGCTAGGTCTTTCAAACAAAGATATAGACCTGCTCATATACTGCGCTTTTGTTTACGACATTGGTAAGCTTAGCATTCCATATTCTATTTTGTGGAAGCCAGAAAAGCTCACCTCAGAAGAATATAGACTTGTTATGCAGCACACAACTATAGGTCACGATTTCCTTGCTTCTCTTGGAGGTTTTGATCAGCATGTATTAAATGCTACTCTTCAGCACCACGAAAGATGCGATGGAACCGGTTATCCAAAAGCTCTTAAGGACCACGAAATAGATAGATTCGCTAAATATATAGCTATCATAGACACTTACGAAGCTATGACTTCTCCAAGAGCCTATAGACAAAAGCTTCACCCATTCCAGATCATAGCCAACTATGAAAACGAAGGTCTGACCAAGTACGACTATGCATCGATCAAATCAATCCTGTCTCACCTAGCTAACTCACAGCTTGGCTTTAATGTTCAGCTAAATAACGGCAAGATCGGTGAGATCATATTAATAAATGAGAGAGCGCTCTCACGCCCTCTCATTAAAATGAATGATGATAATTCACTTATAGATCTTTCTACCAGAAATGATCTGTTTATCATATCAGTATTCTGATCATTCTACTCCAAAGTATGCATCGAAGATTCTCTTTGCAATTGGAACAGCGTAGCTTCCGCCACTTCCTGCGTTTTCTACTATGATAGTAACGCAGATCTCAGGATCATCAGCTGGAGCATAACCTGTAAACCACGCATGTGAGTCAGAATTTGAATTAAACTCTGCTGAACCGGTCTTTCCTGCCGCTGTGTAGGAAAGGCCTTTTAATTTGCTGGCTGTTCCCTTAAGAACTACCTGCTCCATCATATCTCTAAGGATCCCAGCTTCTTCACTGGAAATAAGTCTCTTAACCTTTTCCTCTTGGAATGTATCTACCACTTTTCCATTAGCACATTTAACCTCAGAAATAAGATGAGGCTTCATGAGAACGCCATCATTGGCAATTGCAGAGGTTATCATATTGATATGAAGCGGAGACACTGCTGTTGTGCCCTGACCAATAGATAGCTGCATCACATCTGCTGTTGACATGCCTGCAGTATATTCAGCACTACTTTTTGAATATCTAAAGTTAACAGGAAGGTCCTGCCCGAACATTAGCTTATCCAAGGTATCATTAAAGGTCTTTTGATTAACAGAAAGACCTATATTAGCGTAGGAAGAGTTACAGGACTCAGCAAAAGAGCCGTAAAAATCAAGGTTTCCATGATTTTCTCCGTGATAACATGAGATCACATCACTTCCTTTTGCAAATTTACCATTACAACTAAATCTATACTGAGTATAATCTGTTGGATGTTCAGTAAGATAAGCTATTGAGGTTACGATCTTAAAAGTGGATCCAGGTGGGTATAAACCTTGCGTTGCTCTATTAAGGAGCTTGGCATCCCCAGATGTGTCTTTTAACATGTTATCCCACTCTGCTGCTATGGTATTAGGATCAAAGTCTGGCTTGGAGACCATAGCAAGGATCTCACCAGTCTTTGGATCTGTAACAATGATAGCTCCTTTTCTAGAAGCAAGTGCATTGTATGCCACTTCCTGAAGATGAGTATCAAGGGTTGTGATAACGTTGTCACCAGGGTACTTCTGACCTGCTTTATCAAGCGCTGCCTTCTCAGAAAGCTCAATACTTGTGTTTATTAGGTAATAATTGGCAAACTCCTCTATTCCGGACTTTCCATTTGTTGAATAACCTACTACATGAGCAAACTCTTTTTCATAAGGGTATACTCTTTTTTCTTTGCCTTCAGCATCAAGCTCTGTAGTTGCCAGAACTTCACCCTCCCTTGAAAGTATGTCCCCTCTTTTATTCTTGGCTGTCAGTATCTGCTGTCTGGTGTTGTACTTGTTATTCATAAACTCCTGCTTGTTTGTATAGGAGTAATAACAGATATATCCAAGCATTGAAGCAAACAAAAGACAATAAACGATGGATAATACTATGATCGGATATGATCTTATTCTTTTTTTCTTTTTAGTCTCGCTGCGAAGCTTTTCTTCTCTCATTATCTCTTTGCCTTCTAATACGTTCTATTGCTTCTTTCTTTTCATCGGTTCTGATCATACAGATTCCTTCAACTATCATGATCATTATGATAGTAACAAGGACAGAGGATCCACCGTAGCTAACAAAAGGAAGTGTGACACCTGTTAAAGGAATGAACTTAGCTCCACCTCCGATAGTTAGGAAAGTCTGGAAAATATAAGCTACTCCGATACCGCATACCACAAGCCTATAATATTTGTCACGAAGAAAATATCCTATCCTCATGATCTCAATAAAGGTACTGACACAGATAAGTGCCATCATCACAGCAAATATAACTCCAAGCTCCTCTGCTATAGCTGAAAAGATAAAGTCCTGCTCAACAAATGGTATTGAGGAAGGTGAGCCTCCATAAAGACCTACTCCAAACCATCCACCACTACTAATACCAAACAAAGACTGTGATACCTGGTATCCTGAGCCTTCAATATCAGTAAAAGGATCCATCCAAGCTCGTACTCTCACCTGAACATGAGAAAAATGCTGGTATGCAACTGCACTTGCAAGGGTTGCAAAACCAAGTCCCATAGCAAGATAGCCTATATTCTCTGTTGAGATATAGATCATGGCAAGGTATATCACAAAGAAAATAAGCGCACTTCCAAGGTCTTTTGACAAGACCAGAATAATAACGTGCACAGCTGCCACAAATGAAGTAAGTAAGAGCTGCCATATATTTTCTGAGGAATACAATGCTCCCGCCATAAAGAAAAGAAAAAGTATCTTAACTACTTCAGAGGGCTGGAATGTGATACCGCCCACCGTGTATGAGATCTTGGAACCATTTGTAACTGCTCCAAGCAAAAGAACTACACCAATTGCTGTAACGCCAAGTGCCGCATATATCCATGTAAACTTCTTGAGAAAATCAAACTTAAAAATGATCTCTGGAACAAAAAAGCCTATAACAAAGGATGCAACTATGATAAAGAACTGTCTCACCGCTCTGTCATAAGAAAGCCTTGTCAAAATGATCATTCCTATCATAAGAAGCATGCAGCTATTATTGATAATTAGCCTGTTGCCTTCAGGATAGATAATATAAAAAAGCATTATCACCGAGGCAAATATTATGATCTGAAAAGCGAAGAAAAACAAGTAGACTGCTTTACCAGTTCTAGCCATGATCTGCACAAAGCATGCAATCTGAACTGCAAACATAAGTATTATCTGTCTGGCATAGAGCCATTTTCTCTTTTCCTCATTCTTAAATCTAAATGCCATGAAGGCTTCTAATGTATATAGGAAAAGAAGTCCTGCAATGACATATTTGGATATTTCAGTAATATATACTTCCATCTAGTTACTCTACTCCGCGCTTATAATGTCCTGTAGTATATTCTGCATTCTCAAAAATGTCAGAAACACTCTCGCCTTTTAAGCTATCAAGATAATAGCTGATGATATCTGCACATTCTTTGGAACTTTCAACAGACATATCTATCCGGTAATGATCAAAGCATCCCGCATCCTGTATATTACCCAGCTTCTTGTGAAGTGATGTAGGATGTGCATTCCAAATAACATTATAACAGTCAAGACAATTGGTAGTGATCTTAAGCTCATTGTCCATTCTGTCATAAATTGAAAGCTTCTCAGAGTGAAGCTTATTCTGAAATCCGCTGCAACTTCCAAGGGTCTTTTTTACGCAGCCAGCACTTATCATCATAGGTGTGTATCCATAAATATTGTAGGTTTCAGGAAGACCTGTCTTTTGCCTAACCTTATCAGAAACCTCTTTGGCCTCATGGAATGTAAGTTCATAAGGAATTGAAGCCTCAGTAGCTAAATCCTTTAGCATTTCTGCAGCCTGTTCATTCCAAATATAGATTCCATAATCAAGAATAACTTTGCCAGAATACTTTCTGTCATGTAAAAATCCAAGCTGTTCAAGGTTTCTGACTAATACTCCATCAAATCCTTTATCTTCAAGTGAATCTATGATGCGCCCAATCTCTAAGACTCCGTCATACTGCTCAGTTCTTGTCATATAAGGAAGAGCCACCATAAGCTCTAATCCATCACGCTTTGAAGGACCTTTATCAAGCGCTTGATACAGATTACTATCAACGTAGATCCTTGTAATATCTCTGTATTCATCAGCTTTTTGTAATGCTACTTCAAGCTGGTCCTTAGTAGTTACCAGTACATGCACATCTCCCTTAACATTCTTTGGAAGACTTATCTTTGTGTCATGTGTTTCCTTATCAGTATTCTTTTTGGAAATCTCTGCATCAGCATTATCATCTGTCAAAAGAGCTTTTTCCATCTCTTCACACAAAGATCTCCTAAGCTCGTTAAGTTCACTTACAGGCACAAATATACCTGCCCCATTTCCTTTATCATCAATAGATATAGTAATATTCTCAGCTTCAAAAGGAGTGTTTCCAAGTCTTGAAAGCTGTTTATATACGCTCTCTTCATCCATAGGACGCTTTGACGCAGCTTGAACCTTACTACCTCTGATCTCTTTAGTAATAAGCACTTTTCCCTTCATGGCAGACATAGTGATACAGATGTCCTCATCAAGAATAAGCTCACAGTTAATATCACATTTGATCTTGAGCTCACCCCCAAGAAATCTATCTTTGATATCAGCAAGAACAGCGTCAGATGTGCCGTTATAGGCTGGAGAAGCAAGTGTGACCATATCTTTGCCATTATGCTTGTGATAATAACCCTGACTTATCTCCGTTCTTAGATATAACGATCTTAAGATTTCCATATCTTCACGGGAAATCTCATGCTTTTTATCTGGTTCCTTATAATATAAATCAATATACTTTCTGTAAATTGAAGTTACACCTGCGGCATACTCAGGCTTTTTCATCCTGCCTTCTATCTTAAAAGAATCAATTCCAGCCTCAATAAGCTCTGGAATGAGGTCTACTGTGCACATATCCTTAAGACTAAGTGGATATTGCTCCTTAGACTTACCAGCAAGATCTGAGCGATAAGGGAGTCTACATGGCTGAGCACATCTACCTCTATTGCCGCTTCTGGTTCCAACCATGCTACTAAATAAGCACATTCCAGAATAGCAATAGCACATAGCACCATGAATAAAGGCTTCAACCTCTATGTCAGCTTCCTGTCTGATCCTCTTCATCTCAGGAAGGCTAAGCTCTCTTGCAGGCACCACTCTCACGCAGCCAAGTTCCTTTAAGAGCCTTGCTCCATAAACACCTGTAACTGTCTGCTGGGTACTACCGTGAAGCTCAATTTCAGGAAACTCATCTCTTATAAGCTTCATAACACCAAGATCCTGAACAATAACACCATCAAGCTTCTTTTCGGCAAAAGGAAGCATGAAGTCGTAAACTTCTCCATACTCTCTTTCCTTGACCAATGTATTAACTGTCATATAGATCTTTTTGCCATGTAAATGGGCATAAGAAATGGCATCCAGAACCTGCTCTTTATCAAAATTGTCAGCATAAGCTCTGGCTCCAAACTTAGAACCTCCAAGATAAACGGCGTCAGCACCTGCATTAAATGCTCCCACCATTGTTTCATAGCCCCCAGCAGGGGCAAGTAATTCAACCATAATAATTCCTATCTATAAATCACACTAATGAAAAAGGCTGTCAAAAGACAGCCCTCAAAGTCTTATTTCTTTGCACTCTTTACTTGTGTTTCAAGCTGAATGATCTTCTTGGATGATTCATCAAGCTTAGTCTGGAGTGACTTACTATTTTTCTCTGTATTCTCAAGCTTGATCTGAGTTGCGATCAGCTCATGTTTGATATCGTATAATTCTTTTTCTTTTTCGGAAAGCTGCTCTTCCATAAGCTCGATCTGCTTCTTGGACTTAAAATAGTCATCAGCAATGTTAAGCTGTAAAAGAACATTCTGTGTATCAATAGGCTGTCTCTTAAAACCGTCAATCTTGTTGTATTCAGATATTTTGTTGTTAATATATGAAGCAACCTTCTGAAGGTACTCCTCGCTCTCATATCCGCTAAGAGTAAATACTTTTCCGCCTATGATTACTTCGGTATCTGTCTTAGATGCCATCTATCTTTCCCCCTCGTAATTGCATGGTAAAATTATAAATCACAGAGACTTTACTTTTCAAGTCCTAAATGTGTAAGTGCTAGATCCGTGACTACACGGCCTCTTGGCGTTCTATTGATAAGTCCATTCTTGATAAGATAAGGCTCGTAGACATCTTCTATAGTGCCAGCATCTTCCCCAATAGCAGCTGCCAAAGTATCAAGTCCAACTGGGCCGCCTCCAAACTTATCTATCATAGTCATCAGAAGATTTCGATCTGTATGATCAAGTCCCATCTTGTCAACATCCATAAGGTCAAGTGCCACGTTGGCAACCTTCTCAGTAATAACGCCGTCATACTTAACCTGGGCAAAATCTCTTACTCTCTTAAGTATTCTATTTGCTAGTCTAGGGGTTCCTCTGCTGCGCCTTGCCATCTCCTTGGCTCCATTTGCATCAACCTCAACTCCAAGAATGCCAGCAGACTGCATGATGATGGTACAAAGCTCATCAATATCATAAAACTCCATCCTGTGGATCATTCCAAATCTGTCACGAAGTGGTGCTGAGAGCATTCCGGCTCTTGTAGTTGCTCCTATAAGTGTAAAGTGAGGAAGGTCAAGCCTTATGGACCTTGCTGTAGGTCCCTTTCCTATCATGATATCAATAGCATAATCTTCCATTGCAGGATAAAGAACTTCTTCTACCTGTCTGTTAAGTCTATGGATCTCATCTACAAAAAGAATATCACCTTCCTGAAGATTATTAAGGATTGCTGCCATGTCACCAGGCTTTTCTATTGCTGGTCCGCTGGTGATCTTGATATTAACTCCCATCTCATTTGCAATAATGCCCGCAAGAGTAGTCTTACCAAGTCCAGGAGGTCCATAGAACAGCAAATGGTCAAGGCTTTCGCCTCTTCCCTTAGCAGCCTCAATATATATCTTAAGACTTTCTTTTATTTTCTTTTGACCAATGTAGCTATCAAGGCTCTTTGGGCGAAGTGAACCTTCGATCCTTGAATCTTCTATATTAGCTTCAGCATCAATTCCCCTTGATGTTACTATCTTTCTTTTTTCCATACTAATCTAAAACTCTCCAATAGTAATTATCAGAACATTTCCTTAAGTGCTTTCTTAAGAAGTACTTCTGTATCAGATGCTGCATCAGGATCTGTAGAAAGAACCTTTCTAACAGCCTTAACTGCTTCTGATGAGTTGTAGCCAAGAGCAACAAGTGCTGCCACAGCTTCATCCTTTGAAAGAGCTCCCTCACCAGACAGATCATCGCTAGCAGCTGACTTGTATGAAAGCATATCATCCTCTGTAGCCTTTATCTTATCCCTAAGCTCAAGAGTTATCCTCTCAGCTGTCTTTTTGCCTATTCCAGGAGCCTTGGCAATTGATGCACTATCTCCTGCTATTATTGCAAATCTGAGGTCATCAGGACTCATAACAGACAAAATAGAAAGACCACCCTTAGGTCCAATTCCATTGACGGTAATGAGCATCTTGAATAAATTCAGCTCATCCCTAGATAAAAATCCAAATAATGTAAAAGCATCCTCTTTTACATTAGTATATGTATAAAGCTTAACAACTTCTCCGATACCAGGCATCCTATCCATAGTATTTCCGGAGATGTTCACATTATATCCAACGCCATTAACGTCTATAACAGCATTCCCCTCTTCAATATTTTCAAGGATTCCATTAACATATGCTATCAAGCCAAAATCTCCCCGCTTTCTCCTAAACTCCTTATATTCTACCACATTGAATGTATAAAAAAGAGGGCAAAAGAAAAAATCTTTTGCCCTCAAATGAACTAACAAATTATTCGATAACGTGGATCCATCCCTCTGGAGCAGGAACCTTACCCATCTGGATACCTGTGAGAGTATCATAGAGCTTCTTGATAACTGGTCCCATCTCATCCATTCCACTAGGGAAGCAGATCTCTTTGCCATGATCATTGATCTTACCAACAGGACTGATAACTGCAGCTGTTCCGCAAAGTCCCATCTCTGCAAAGTTCTCAACCTCTGAAAGCTTAACAGGTCTCTCCTCTACATCAAGTCCAAGGATCTCTCTTGCTACATAAACGATAGATCTTCTTGTGATTGATGGAAGAATTGAATCTGTGTGTGACTTAGGAACTACAAGTCCGCCTTCCTTTGTAACGAAGATGATGTTAGCTCCACCAGTCTCCTCGATATATGTTCTTGACTCAGCATCAAGATAAACGTTCTCAGCAAATCCCTCTTCATGAGCAGTAACGATAGCATGAAGGCTCATAGCATAGTTAAGACCAGCCTTAATGTTACCTGTTCCATGAGGTGCTGCTCTGTCAAAGTCACTTATCTTAACAACGATAGGCTTAGCACCGCCCTTGAAGTAAGGTCCAACAGGTGTTACGAAAATTCTGAACTGATATTCATCAGCAGGCTTAACACCGATAACATTTCCTGTAGCGAACATAACAGGTCTGATGTAAAGAGTTGCTCCACTTCCGAAAGGTGGAACCCAATCTTTATTGGCTGCTACAACTTCTTCTACAGCTTTGATAAATCTCTCAGCTGGGAATGGAGGCATCTCAAGTCTCTTAGCAGAATCTTCCATTCTAGCTGCGTTCAGGTCAGGTCTGAAGGTTACGATCTTACCATCTTCTGTCTCATATGCCTTAAGTCCTTCGAAACATTCCTGTGCGTAATGAAGAACACCAGCATCTTCTGAAAGTGTGACCATGGAATTCTCTGTAATGACACCGTCATCCCACTTTCCATCTTTATAGTTAGATACAAATCTCTTATCAGCTACCATATAGCTGAATCCAATATTTGCCCAGTCTAAATTCTTCTTACTCATTTCTTCATCCCCTTCCAAACTTTAACACGCCAAAGCGATAACAAATAACATTATAGACCTTTGATTTCAGCCGTCAAGCGTTATCATTATCCTTTTTTTCAGATTTTTTATCTTCTTTTCTTGATCTTTTTTCTCCTAGTTTTTCTTTGATGCCTTCAAAATTAAAGATCTTATTGAAAGTATCTGCTTCCTTGCTGGCGTTGAACTTGTTATTGTTCTTGTCGCTAAGGGATTTCTTTTCACCATCTTCAATATAAGCAAGATCATAGTAATCCTGTGTAGCGGTACTTAAGTTCTTCTTTTCAAGAAGCACGTTAGTGATCTTGGCGATCAGTGCATAGAATACAGCAAAGATAGGAACACCTATGAGCCAACCTACTATTCCCAAAAGCTTACCAAATAAGGTAATCGAGAAGATAACCCAAAAGCTTGAAAGACCTGTTGAGCTTCCAAGGATCCTTGGTCCCAAGATATTGCCATCAAGCTGCTGAAGGATAATGACAAAGATAAGGAATACAAGGGCCTGGATAGGATCGATCAAGACAAGTAATAATGCGCCTGCTATTCCACCGATGTATGGACCAAAGAATGGAATGATATTGGTCACACCAACTATCACAGAAATAAGTACAGGATAGTCAATATGAAGTGCAAATGCACAACCTATATAGCAGATAACACCGATGATAAGTGAATCGATAAGCTTACCACCAATAAAGCTCTCAAAGG
This sequence comes from Butyrivibrio sp. INlla18, assembly GCF_900103635.1. GTDB lineage: Bacteria > Bacillota > Clostridia > Lachnospirales > Lachnospiraceae > Butyrivibrio. The sequence continues at coordinate 151,735 of NZ_FMXK01000006.1, read as the reverse complement.
TGTTGTTTGCAAAGCGGAAGCCGCCAATAAGCTCGTTTGCAAAATCTTCTCTGAATGTAGCATAAGCCATCTTTTTGCCAATTGTTGAAAAACGTTCCTTGGAATTAAGGACGTAGATAGCAACAAAAACTCCGACAACTATATCAAGAACGCCTCCAATAATTGAAAGAAGGCTCTTTGATGCAAACTTCACCATAGTATCAGCTGAAGGAAGCATAGGAAGGAGCTTCTTGGTCATAAACTCACTTAAGTTCTCATAGTATTGATCCAGCTGTGAATCAATGATCTTTTGAAGATCTGGATTGTTACTAAGGAACATATTAGAATACTCATCCATATTTCTAATATAGATAGGCAGGTTTGTTGCGATCTCTTTGATACTGTCTATGAGCTGAGGAATGATGACCCTAAAGAGTCCATAAACGATAAAAAGGAATATGATCATAGTCAAAAGAACTGCTATCTTTCTGATAGTTCCTCTTGCCTTCTTGTCTTTTTTATCAAAAACAGATACTTCCTTGCCACAAAGCTTGAATAAAGGATAAAGTATCTTTTCCTCAATGCCCTCAAGTAAAGGGATGAGAATATAGGCAATAACGATACCAATGATGATTCCTGAAAGACCATCTATGATATTTGTAAAGCTCTTAGTCAGAGTCTTGCCATGAAATATGACCGAATATGCCAGCATAACTGCCACGCATAATACAAATATGGTAATGCCCCATGTTACTTGATTTTTCTCTGGTTTCATTTTCATAACACTTTTCTCCGAACAATAAGTTTTTATTCGATCATTCCTTCAAGGATATATACAAGACTATCAAGATAATCTTCCTTCATATCTTCGATCTTGCCTGCGTCGCAAAGTGATGCAAACTCTGGATCAAGAGGGATTCTGCCAAGAACGCTAAGTCCCTTAGAAGCTGCATAAGCTTCAAGACCGCTCTCACCAAAGATATTAAGCATCTCTCCGCAGTGAGGGCACTTCATATAGCTCATATTCTCAACGATACCGAGAACTGGAATATTCATCATATTGGCCATGTTAACAGCCTTCTCTACGATCATGTTAACAAGCTCCTGAGGAGTTGATACAACAATGATTCCATCAACAGGAAGAGACTGGAAAACTGTAAGAGGCACATCTCCTGTTCCAGGAGGCATATCTACAAACATAAAGTCCACATCGCCCCAGTTAACATCTGACCAGAACTGTTTAACAATACCTGCTATAACTGGACCTCTCCAGATAACAGGATCAGTCTCATGATCCATGAGCATATTAAGAGACATAACCTTGGTACCATGCTCTGTTACTGCAGGAATAAGACCATTTTCATCAGCAACGTTTAATTTGCCGATTCCAAACATCTTAGGAATTGAAGGACCTGTAATATCAGCATCCATGATTGCTGTCTTGTAGCCCTTTCTATTCATGTAAGTAGCTGAAAGACCTGTAACAAGGCTCTTTCCAACGCCGCCCTTACCACTTACGATTCCGATAACTTTCTTTACATGTGTATTAGCGCCAGGAGCAACTTTAAAATTCTCCTCCATCTGTTTCTTAAAGTCTTCTGGTTTCTTGCCGTGTCCGTTTGCCATTTTAAGTAAAAACTCCTATCTGTATTTATCTTTTGTATGTATAATTTGCGATCTCAACATCCTCTTCATCACCGATATAATCTCTGATGATAAAGCGAGGTCTATTCTTGGTCTCAAGGTAGATCTTGCCAATGTACTCACCAATTACGCCAAGGGAGATCATAATAAGTCCGCCAATAGCCCAAACAGAAAGAACTGTTGTAGTCCATCCAGGAATCGTATGACCTGTAAAATGTCGTACAAGTGAATAGATAAGTACAATGATGCTCACAAGGAAGATGCTAACGCCAAGGCCTGTGATCATCTTGATAGGCTTGGTGCTAAGGCTTGTGATACCTTCCATAGCAAAGCTTAGCATCTTGCGAAGAGGATATTTACTTTCTCCTGCAAATCTCTCTGCTCTCTCGTAGTAAACAACATCTGAGTTAAAGCCAACCATTGGAACGATTCCTCTAAGGAATAAGTTAACTTCGCCAAACTCAGATAGTGCCTGAAGGGCACGTCTACTCATGAGTCTGTAATCAGCGTGGTTGTAGACAGTATTGGCTCCAAGGGCATTCATAAGCTTATAAAAAGATTCTGCTGTGAATTTCTTAAAGAATGTGTCAGTAGCTCTTTTGGATCTGACACCATAGACAACATCTGCTCCATTAAGGAATTTATCAACCATCGCATCGATAGCATTGATATCATCCTGAAGATCTGCGTCAAGAGATATTGCTGCATCGCAAAGGTCTTTTGCTGTCATAAGACCAGCTAAAAGAGCATTCTGATGTCCCATATTTTTAGATAAGTTTATTCCCTGGAATAACTCACTTTTTTCATGAAGTTCACTAATGATGCTCCAAGTCTTGTCTTTAGATCCATCATTTACAAATAAGATCCTACTATCTTCTGCAATCTTACCTGCTGCAATAAGGCTTCTGATCTTGTCTTCAAGCCTACTTGCAGTTTCATGAAGTACTTCCTCTTCGTTATAACAAGGAATAACACAAAATAATCTGTTCATATCGTCCTCCGTATTCATACCCTTACAATAATAATATAAATCAGTACATTTTTAAAGGCGACAACCAAAAAACAGTTACCATTCTAAGTTTTTGGAATAACAAAAAACAGGGTGGCTTTTTCTGCCACCCTGAAAAGTTTATCTTACTTTTGATTTATGTAATTTATAAGTCCCTCTGAGTCTATTATCTTTTGCATAAATGGAGGGAATGCCTGGCCTTTAAAGCTCTTTCCTGTTGTCTCATCTGTAATTACGCCTGAGTCAAAGTCAATGTTTACAACATCTCCAGCCTTTATAGCCTCAGCAGCTTCCTCGCACTCGATAATAGGAAGTCCTATGTTGATGCTGTTTCTGTAAAAGATCCTTGCAAAGCTCTTGGCTACAACACAGCTAACACCAGCGCACTTAATAGCAAGCGGAGCATGTTCTCTAGATGAGCCACATCCAAAGTTTTTGTCAGCAACTATGATATCTCCAGCCTTAACCTTATTAGCAAAGTCTTTATCGATATCTTCCATGCAGTGCCTTGCTAGTTCAGAGCCATCTGTGGTATTCAGATATCTTGCAGGAATGATCACATCTGTGTCAACGTTATCGCCATATTTAAAAACGGTACCTCTTGCTGCCTTCATCTTACCTTTCCTCCTCCATTAAAGTCCCAGCTCTGATGGCTGTGATATTTTGCCTGTTACTGCGCTTGCCGCTGCAACAGCAGGGGAAGCAAGATAAATCTCAGAATCAATAGCTCCCATTCTTCCTACAAAGTTTCTGTTTGTAGTAGAAACGCATCTTTCACCTGATGCAAGAACTCCCATATATCCGCCAAGACATGGTCCGCAGGTTGGAGTTGATACGATAGCTCCGGCTTCTACAAAGGTCTTTAAAAGTCCCTCTTCCATTGCTGTCAGATAGATCTTCTGAGTAGCAGGGATCACGATACATCTGATTCCTTCTGCTACGTGATGACCAGCAAGGACCTCCGCAGCTATTCTAAGGTCATCAATTCTGCCGTTTGTGCAAGATCCAATTACTACCTGATCTATCTTGATATCTTTTATATCATCAAAGGTATGAGTATTCTCTGGAAGATGTGGGAACGCAACAGTTGGCTTTAAACTGCTAAGGTCAATTGTGTACTCCTCATCATACTCAGCATCCTCATCAGCTTCATATACTGTAAACTTCTTGTTTGGCGCATGTTCCTTAACATAAGCCATAGCAATGTCGTCTACAGGGAAGATTCCGTTCTTGCCGCCAGCTTCGATAGCCATGTTGGCAATAGTAAATCTGTCATCCATAGAAAGGTTCTTTATACCCTCTCCTACAAATTCCATTGACTTATAAAGAGCTCCGTCAACACCGATCATACCAATGATATGGAGAATGACATCCTTACCACTTACCCATTTTGAAGGCTTGCCTACAATATTGAACTTGATAGCTGATGGAACCTTGAACCACGCCTTACCTGTAGCCATTCCAGCAGCCATATCAGTAGATCCGATACCTGTAGAAAATGCTCCCAAAGCGCCGTAGGTACAAGTGTGTGAATCTGCACCGATTATAAGGTCTCCTGGAACTGTAAGTCCCTGCTCTGGTAAAAGAGCATGCTCAATGCCCATCTTACCTACTTCAAAATAGTTAGTGATCTTGTTCTTAATAGCAAACTCCCTAACGCATTTGCAGTTCTCAGCAGATTTAATATCTTTGTTTGGTACAAAATGATCTGGAACAAGGGCAATCTTGTCCTTATCAAATACTCCCTCTTTTGTGAACTTTGACATTTCTTTGATAGCTACAGGGCTTGTAATGTCATTACCAAGGACAAGATCAAGATCAGCCTCAATAAGCTGTCCAGCCTTAACCTCTGAAAGTCCCGCATGTGCTGCCAAAATCTTCTGGCTCATGGTCATTCCGCTCATACTGTCATATCTCCTTGCCTTAATTTATATCAAAAACAATATAGTAAATATAACATAGTAAAAGGAAGTAAAACACATAACAAATTTAATCGTTTTTCTTGATTATTTTTAATGTGCAAATGCCATAACCCAAGAGAATAACAAGGGCTAACAAACTAAGAGTGCCGCCATTTTTGAACCCTTCTGGTGTATAGGTAACTCTGATCTCATGAACGCCGCCAGATACTGGTATTGCCATAAGACCATAATCAGCTCTTACAATCTCTGTCTCTTTTCCATCTACTGTGCAGCTAAAGCCCTCTGTAAATGGCACTGAGAAGAATACCAAAGTGTTATCCTTTAGTATTGAGGTTGTAGCACTAAAGCCGTAAGTATCTGTAACAAAACTTGAACAAGAAGTAGCTTTTCTATTGTCGCACTCTTTTTCAAATCTATAGTAGTTCATCTCATCATTTATGAGATCTTCTGCTGTAAGCTCAGTCATAATAAGGCTATCACCGTATTTAAGAGCATCATCATCAGAAATGATAAGTGCCCTAGAAAGGTCATAGTCATGGTCTTCAGGATCAAGGTCTTCCCACTCAGACTCTGTTATGTAGTAATCATAGGTAAATCCCATTGGGATAAAGTTCTTATTTTCAAATACGTCAAAACCATTCTGCGAATCATGGAAAACGTAGCCGTCTGTACCTTCGCCATTGTTAAAGATCCTGTTCTTGCTGATGATGGCATTTTCCATATAGTACCTTGCAGAAAGAATAGCCCTAGCTCCTACTCTATTAACAGGGATAGTGGTCTCTACTGTTCTGTTAATACCAAGTGTTCCATGAAGGAAATCAAAGATCTCAGATGGAACGGTACTAAGGAAGCAATGAATTGAAGGGATTCCCCAAGCCATATCATAGTTGGTGGAGGTACTGTCCACTTCTCCTCTGCAGAAATCACTTTGATCAACTACTGTCTTATTAAAGAGCATCTGCTCCTGCCACTTGATCTTACCCTTATCACTTATGATAGAGCTTCCGTTCTGAAGTGGTATAAAGGTTGATAAGATGCAGCTTGCAATAACTGTAAAGAGTACAATCCTATCTCTTATAGTAATTGGGAATCTGTCTTTTTTGCCTATCTTCTTTGGAATTACAAATACCAGGATAAGGAGGATAAAGCTCATGATGGCTGTTCCGAGAACATCCAAAAGGAAGATCTTGCTATTCTCAGTCATGTTAAAGAAAACTGTTTCGCCCGCATCATTCTTGGATGGGAAGAAATATACACCCACAAAGAAAAGGAACATGATAACTGCAACAACAGTACCAACCTTAAGCTGGTGAGACTTTCCTCTTTCTGCAACCTGTGCTGTCATAAGGCACATGATGAGAATTGGCATGTAGAACCATCTAGCATAATATGAGCTGTTGAACATGGAAAAAGATGCATTAAATACCGGGATCACAGCCATAACTGCGCATACGATAAGGATAGTCTTTTCCCAGTTTCTCTTCTTTTTGTTAAGTAAAAAGAACGCAACAACACCTGAAATACCAAATAAAGGAATATATGCTGCAAGGGAAGCATTCTTGACTGTTCCTGTATAGAACAAGGTTCCCTTACCAATGATATCAGGAAGCATAGAAAGGCTCTTTACGATATCCCACAAAAGCTTCTCACTTGGATAAACAAGGATATCATAGCCATTTATGTAATTATCTAGTCTAGAGTTACCCTGAATTCCTGCAAAGGCCTGCAACAGGAAAAATGCAGCAAGCATAACACCTGTAATGCCACCAAGAAGGGCTCTAATAAACATCATGCAGATAGTCTTAAAGTTATTACCCTGTGTGTATCTTACAAAGAAATAGATAACAAGGAACAACACCTGGCCAAAGAAGAAATAATAGTTAACTATGGACATAAATGCAGTTATAAGCGCAAAAAGAATAAATGGCTTACCTGAAAGCTTAAAGGCGCCCTCTTCATCCTTGTGATCCACTGCCATAAGATTCTCAAAGGCCATAAGGAACAATGGGAAAAATGCTACTGAATCAGTAAAGTGGTTAAATACGATGTTGCAGGCGTTAAAGCCGGAAAATGCATAGAGATAGCCACCTACCATAGCATAGGTATATTTGTGGACATAACGTGAAATATAAAGATATGCACATGTAGCAGCTGTAGCATATTTAAGTGCCATCAGAAATGGCATAAGATATGGAATCGCACTCTCATCAAAGAGCATAGTGATCCAAAAAAATGGGCTTCCCCAAAGATAAAAGGCAAAGTCGCCAAACATAGTACCACCAAGATCAATATTCCAGTTCCAGAAAAAATCACCGTTTTCTACTGCTCTATGGGCAGCAAGATAAAATGGTATCTGCTGTACGTTATAATCGCCATAGTAAAAGAAAGGCAGACCTCTCCTAACAAAAATAGGAAGTGCCGCCAGCACATACATAAGGAATGCGCTCAAAAACATCACTATAGGCACATAATACTTCTTTTTCTCAGACTTTTTCTCTTCAGACATTTTCATAATACCTCTTAACAAAACACATAATAAAAGGGTGTCATCATAAATGACACCCTCTCTATATTAGTCTATATTTGTAACATTTTCAAATTAGTTGTTAATAAGCTTGTCTGACTCGTTATTCCAGCTGTAAAGCTTTCTGATCTCAGCACCGATCTGCTCTGATGGATGCTCAGCGTGAAGCTTTCTCATAGCCTTGAAGTGAACCTGTCCGCCAGCTTCTGACATATCAAGGAGGAATTCCTTAGCGAATGTTCCATCCTGGATATCTGAAAGGATCTTCTTCATTGTCTTCTTGGTCTCATCTGTGATGAGCTTAGGACCTGTGATGTAATCACCATACTCAGCTGTGTTAGAGATTGAATATCTCATTCCAGCAAAGCCTGACTGATAGATAAGGTCAACGATGAGCTTCATCTCGTGTACGCACTCGAAGTATGCATTTCTTGGATCATAACCAGCCTCAACAAGTGTATCGAAACCAGCCTGCATAAGAGCACAAACACCGCCGCAAAGAACAGCCTGCTCACCAAAGAGGTCAGTCTCTGTCTCTGTTCTGAATGTTGTCTCTAAAAGACCAGCTCTTGCTCCACCAATTCCAGCACCATATGCAAGTGCAAGATCAAGAGCCTTACCTGTTGCATCCTGCTCTACAGCAACAAGACAAGGTGTTCCCTTTCCAGCCTGGTACTCAGAACGAACTGTATGTCCAGGAGCCTTAGGAGCGATCATTGTAACGTCTACATCCTTAGGAGCCTTGATAAGTCCAAAGTGAACATTGAAACCATGAGCAAACATGAGCATGTTGCCTGGCTGAAGGTTTGGCTCGATGTCCTCTTTGTACATCTTGGCCTGCTTCTCATCATTGATGAGGATCATGATGATATCAGCCATCTTAGCAGCTTCTGCTGTGTTATAAACCTTAAGTCCCTGAGCCTCAGCCTTAGCTTTGCTCTTAGAACCTTCATAAAGACCGATGATTACGTTGCATCCTGAATCCTTGAGGTTAAGGGCATGAGCATGTCCCTGTGAACCATAACCAATAATAGCAATTGTCTTACCCTCAAGTAATGAAAGATTACAATCTTCCTGATAAAAAATTCTAGCATCCTGTGACATTTCTTCTTCCTCCTAAAAATGTGGTATGGGCGTAATTTCCGCCCTTTATTTACTCATCTAGATAGATGACTTTATCTGTTCCTCTTCCAAGACCTGCAATACCTGTACGAGCAAGCTCGAGGATCTCGTAGCCTTCAAGAAGCTTTAAGAAGGCGTCAATCTTTGACTGATTACCTGTTATCTCGATGATGAGTGAATCTGGACTTACATCAATGATATTGCCTCTGAAAATATCAGCAGTAGCAAGTATGCTCTGTCTCTGATCAGCTTCTGCTCTAACCTTAACAAGGGCAAGCTCTCTATAAACACTGTCCTCGGGCAGAAGTTCATGAATATCCCTTACGTCAACCAGCTTGGATACCTGCTTCTCAATCTGATCAAGGATCACATCGTCTCCAGATGCAACGATAGTGATACGTGTGAATCTAGGATCAGCGGTAGTTCCTGCTGTTATGCTCTCAATGTTGTAGCCTCTTCGTGAAAACAAACCTGAAATTCTTGAAAGTGTACCAGGATTGTTATCAACTAAAAGCTGAAATACCTTTTTACGCATTTTTTCTCCTCAAAATATGTGGTTCAATTGCAGTGTTGGCGCCTATACTTTCACACTTTAAATTGTGAATATTTTGTATGCCCTGTCACGTGGTTTTTGAACCATATTTACGATTATTAGTCCGCTAAATCCAACTAATTTAATCAAATTATACTCTTTTGATGTGCTATGTCAACAAGAAATTCTTTCAAGCTTTAAACTTGCAATATTTTACTGCAATAAAGTGCATTGTTCAAATAAAAGATCAGTGCACAAAACACTGATCTTAATTGCTTAATCTGGAATTATAATAACGACTGTTGTTATTATATTTTTCTACATCTCCTTACACTTAGTAAGTGCTACAGTTCCAGTACGAGCAATCTCCACAATGCTGACACTCTTTAACATCTCGATAAAGAGCTCAATTCTTTCGGAAGTATCACATATCTGTATGATCATCATGTTCTTTGACATATCAACTATCTGGGCATTCATGATCTCGCAGTTTTCCATGATATCTCTTCTGTTATCTTTGTTGTACTTAACCTTTATTAGCATGAGCTCTCTGTTTATACTCATACTTTCCTTAAAGGTCTTTACCTTAATAACATCTATTTTTTTATTTAACTGCTTTTCAATCTGCTCAATAGTTCTCTCATCACCGGTTGATACAATAGTCATGCAGGATACGCTCTTGTCATTGGTCTCTCCTACAACCAGTGAATCTATATTGAAATTTCTACGGGAAAAGAGTCCTGATACCTTAGAAAGTACACCAGCTCTATTTTCAACCAAAACAGAATATATTCTTTTCATATAATCATCGCCCTTTCATAGGTAGATAACATGTGTTACGATTATTTTGTAAGTGCCATCGGGTCTACAACCACTTCCATAAGCGAAGAATTATCATCCTTCAGGAAAGCTTTTATATCCTTTATCACGTTGCTATCGCCATTGATCTTCATATAATCCATGCCATATGCTGCTGCAATCATAGAAAGATCCGGATCTCCAGAAAGCTCAACCATTGAATAATTATCGTTGTAAGCAAAATGCTGATGCTCTCTTACCATTCCAAGATAGCCATTTTTCATGACCACGATCTTTACAGGTATTCCATACTGTCTCATGGTAGCAAGCTCCATCATAGACATCTGAAATGCGCCATCGCCGATCACAGCTACCACCTGTTTGTTTGGAGCAGCAATCTTGGCACCCATAGCAGCAGGAATAGAATAACCCATAGTTCCCATTCCTCCTGATGTAAGGAATCGTCCATCACGAACCTTACTGCACTCACAAGACCACATCTGATTCTGACCTACATCAGCTACATAAATTGCATCATCCTTCATGCATTCTGAAAGCTTACAAATAAAGTCCTTAGGATCAAGATATCCATCTTTACTTTCAATCTTTTGAGAAGCGTTCTCTTTCTTATATTTTTCAAGAAGCTTAACCCATTCTCTATGATCATCAGCATGATCATCCATTTCCAAGAAGTCATGGAAAATATGCTTGATATCACCTACAAGAGGAATTGTCGGACCAACATTTTTGCCAATCTCAGCAGGATCAACATCAATATGGACCATGACCTTATTCTCTGTAATAAGATCTGGTCTGTTAACTGCTCTATCAGCAACTCTTGCTCCTACCATAAGCAGAAGATCTGATTCATTCATAGCCCTGTTTGCATAGGACTGTCCATTGTTTCCTACCATTCCAAAATACAAAGGATGGTCAGTTGGCATAACACCTATTCCCATCATAGTTGATACAACAGGAACATTATTTAGTTCTGCAAATTTTCTAAGTTCTTCTACTGCGCCGCTTAAGTGAACACCGCCACCAGCACAGATAATAGGGCGTTTTGCCTTTTCAACTTCTTTTATGACTTTTTTGATCTGAGCCATATTTCCATTAACAGTTGGCTTATAGGTTCTCATAGAGATTGACTCGGGATAGCTAAACTTTGTAGTAAGTTCAGATAGCTGAATATCATAAGGAATATCAATAAGTACAGGTCCCTTTCTACCAGTGCTGGCAATAAAGAAGGCCTCCTTAAATATTCTTGGAATATCATTTACATCACGAACAAGATAGCTATATTTTACAAAAGACTCCACAGCACCTGTGATATCAGCCTCCTGAAAAACATCACTTCCTATCATGTCACTATTTACCTGTCCAGTAATAGCTACGAGAGGAATACTATCTGCATAGGCAGTTGCAATACCTGTGATAAGATTTGTGGCACCAGGGCCTGATGTAACAGCACACACTCCTACCTTGCCGCTGATCCTAGCGTATCCACTGGCGCAGTGGGCTGCATTTTGCTCTGTTCGAATAAGGACTCTTTTAATATCAGAATCCAGCATCTTGTTCCAAAATGGATCAATAGCTACACCTGAATATCCAAAAATAACATCTGTTTTTTCTTTTTCAAGGCATTTTACTATTGCCTCAGCTCCGATCATAGGTACTTCCTCCTTCAAATCATTATATGTTTAAGATCTGCTTAACTACTCTTACTGCATCTGCTGCATCAGAAGAATAGCCATCTGCTCCGATCTCATCTGCATAATCCTGAGTTACTACCGCTCCTCCGATAATGATCTTGCTGGAAACATCTTCTTTCTTGGCAAGATCCACCACGTTCTTCATTTCTTTCATGGTAGTAGTCATAAGAGCTGAAAGAGCTATTATACTTGCATTATTCTCCTTAGCAGCCTTGATGATCTCCTCTTTTGGCACATCTTTTCCAAGATCTATAACATTAAAGCCATAGTTCTTGAGCATAAGAGCTACAAGATTCTTGCCAATATCATGAATGTCCCCATGGACAGTAGCAATTACGATAGATGGAAGTTTATTACCGCTATCTGCTCCCTTTTGTAAAAGAGGCTCTAAATAACCGATAGATAACTTCATAGCCTCTGCTCCAGAAATAAGCTGTGGAAGGAAATATTTGCCCTTATCAAAAAGATCGCCAACTTCATTGATAGCAGGCATCAAAACGTTATCAAGAATAACTCTAGGCTCAATTCCTTCATTTATTGCTCTCTCTGTATCTTTTACAATAGTTCTCTTAGAACCATTTAGTACATCTTGTTTTATTATATCAAGAATATTGTCACTATTTACTAAAGGAGCTTTAACTTCTTTTGAAGTACCAGCTGTAGCGTCTTTCACCTCTTCATATCTTTGCATTCTCTGAATGTATCTGATATCTGCGCCTTCCTTGTTGCGTAAAAGATCTGATGCAAAGGCCGCATTTACCAAAAGCTCCTGAGATGGATTGGCAATAGCCATAGAAAGGCCTCTTGAAATAGCCATTGTAAGGAAGGCGGTGTTGACGTTCATTCTCTGAGGCAGACCAAAAGAGATATTGGAAAGTCCGCAAATGGTAGCAAAACCGTTGTCATGGCAATATCCAATAGTATCTAAAGTATTGATCGCTGCATTTGGATCAGCACCAACTGTAGCAACAAGACCATCTACCACAATATCTTCCCGAGTCATGCCCATGTCATAAGCCATCTGAGACAGTGTATTGATATTGGATATCTTTTCCTCAGTATTTTTTGGAAGTCCCTCTGGGTTAAGAGGAAGTAAGATAAACATAGCACCATACTTCTTGGCAAGAGGAAGGAACTTTTCAGCCTTTCCCTTTTCAAGAGATATGGAGTTCATAAGAGCTCTTCCAGGATATAGTCTAAGAGCTACCTCCATTACTTCTGCGCTACTAGTATCAATGCAAAGAGGAAGGTCTGTAATAGAAATTACTTCTTCCATTACCTTTAGCATCATTTCCTTTTCATCGATACCGCTCATTCCCACATTGATATCAAGAACTGAGGCTCCATCTTCTTCCTGGCTTCTGGCAAAATCAGATACCATATCGAGATTTCCTTCACGAAGCTCTGCCTGAAGTTTCTTTTTACCAGTAGGATTGATTCTCTCTCCTACTATCATGAAAAGATCATCCATTCCAAAGGAAAGACTCCTTCTCTCAGATGAAAGATATCTTCTTCCTGAGATCTTTCTTGGAATATCTTTATCAATCTTGCGGTCTCCATAGGTCTTTTTAAGTGACGCAATATATTCAGGTGTTGAACCACAGCATCCACCAAGGATCGAAGCACCTGCATTTATAAGCCTTTCAATCTCTGTAGTAAATACTCCTGCGTCCATATCATATTCAGTGTTACCATTTGCATCAACAGAAGGAAGACCTGCGTTAGGCTTAGCAATAATAGGAATACGAGTAACCTCAGCCATATTCCTTATTACTTCTTCCATCTTGTCTGGGCCAGTTGAACAGTTAGCACCAATTGCACTTGCGCCCATAGCCTCTAGAGTAATAGCACTAGAAGCCGCATCAGAACCATAAAGAGTCCTACCGTCTGCTTCAAAGGTAAGGGTTACCATAACGGCCATATCTGTAACTTCAGAAGCCGCAATAAGAGCTGCTCTGCACTCCTGAAGGCTCATCATAGTCTCTACTACCAAAATATCGCAGCCAGCCTCTTCTAATATCTTTATCTGTTCCTTATAAACATCAACAAGCTCTTCGAAATCAAGGTCACCTATAGGCTTTAACTGTCTGCCTGTCATAGTGATGTCACCAGCAACAAGAGCCTTGTCTCCTGCAGCCTCTTTGGCCAGTTTAACAAGCTCTGTATTTATCTCTTTTATCTGGTCATTAAGACCATAGTCAGATAGCTTGATCCTATTTCCGGTAAAGGTTGGAGCATAGATAATATCTGAACCAGCGTCCACATAAGCCTTCTGAAGCTCCAGCATTACGTCCTTGTGCTCCAAGATCCACTTTTCAGGGCACACTCCAGCTGGCATCCCAGCCTTCATAAGGTTAGTGCCTGTAGCGCCATCAAGGAATATCATTTTATTTTCGCAAAATTTCAAAAAAGCTTCTTTGTTCATTTTATCTTCCTTTTATTCAATATATATGATGGAATAAGCCATACCAAAAGTATGCAGATCACCATTATCAAAACAGGCTTAACATTCATAGGTATCACCGGAATATAGCCCATATTAGAAAGCTGATCAAGTAAACTGATCACAAGTACGTGGTAAAAATAGATGTTAGAAGATCCCTCTTTGCCAATCTTCCAAAGGTATCTTCCACCGGTAATCCCGCATTCAGACAAAAAGAGGATTCCGATAACAATAAGAAGTGACCCCAAATATACTTCCTTTTTTCCAAAAATGATAAACTCTATAACGCCAGATATCAAGCCTACAAATATATCCACTTTTCCAAAAAGTGCCCATTTTAAAGTTAAAGATTTATACTCTGTATCTGAAAGTGCTTCTTTCCTACTTGCAACATAGTCTGAAAACAATATGCCCATGAGCACAAAAGGCATTCCCACAAAAAGCCAGTTTCTCATGACATACCATGTGTTTACGCTGATTCCAAAGGGTCTTATTGGATAATAATTTTGAAGGAGCTGTCCAAAGAATAAGAAAAACAGCAATATTCCAATAAGTGCCTTGTACCATTTCCTTAAAACTGGTGCAAAGATATAGATCAGACCATATACATATATAAGTGCAAACAGGTACCACATATGATCAAAGGTAAAAGAGCCATCATATACGAACTTGCCTGAATTAAAAAGGAAAAACCATCTGGCCTCTGAAAGATTATACTTTGAAGAAAGCCATCCAAAAAAAGACTCACCAATGCATAGATGATAGATCAGTGAATAGATACTATAGACTAAATAGACTACGGTAGTCACCTTTAAAGTTTTAACTAAAGATTTCCCTACTTTACGCCTGATATCAGGAATTTGTGTCATCTCATGAGGAAGTAAGAATCTACCTGAAACAGCAAAAAAGAAAGGAACTGCAAATCTAGAAGTAGCATCCACAATGTCACCAAACACACCGCTAAAGCGGGTGTGTATTGCAATGACACACATGGATGCTATAAATTTGATCAAATATAAAAATGTATTCATTCTTCAGAACTTGTCGCTACTGTAGAGAACTGATAGGACTCTTCGGTAGTAACAGTTACTCCCTCTCCTGATGGAACTTCTCCATGAAGAACCTGTAAGATTACATGAGCTCTGCTGTTAGCTCTCTGATAATACTGAGAAGCAAGTGCCTCACTATCCTCATCAAAGTCCCCATCATATGCCTGATGATAAAACTCATTAGCCATCTGCATGTAATCTGCAGCTTCTTTTGCTATATCTGATATACCAGAAAACTGGTCAGGTATCTCATACTCTGCCATTTTCTTGTACTCTTCATTCATCTCATCAAGATAGCCTAAAAGTTCTGCCTTGGCACCCTCTGAACTGGTGTCTATTGAATTAATGGCATTGTCATAATAAGCAAGCTTATCATAAAAATTAGACATGTTTGTCTTATATGTATCAAGTTCCTCTGACTTCTGTACCCCACAGCCTGCCATAACAAAACACATAGCCATGATCATAATGCTAGTTAAAATATTTTTTTTCAACGAAATCAAATCTCATTCCCCACTTAGTCAGTATACTTAGATGCAGCCTTAAGTCTTGAAAGAGCTCTTGCAAGTCCTGCCTGGGATTTCTTGAACTCTTTGATAGACTGCTTTTGTGCCAAATGTTCCATGGCAAATTCATAGGCTTCCTGAGCTCTTCTCTTGTCGATATCCTCAGGTCTCTCAACAGTATTAACAAGAACAATACATCTGTTGTTGGCAACCTGAACAGAGCCAAGGCTCACTACGCCTACAAGCCATTCTCCTCCTGGCTTTTTTATCTTAATGATCCCATCAGACAAAGCAAGTATCATCTCCTCATGTTCTGCTAAAATAGCAAGTTCTCCGTCCTCACATGGAAGAATGATCTCTTCTGCCCTGTCATCGTAGAAAACACCATTAACTGATATAACCTTAAGTCCAAAGGTAGCGTTTGTTTTATCACTCATATATTACGCCTCTATCTGCTTTGCCTTCTCAATTACTTCATCGATAGTTCCAACATTAAAGAATGCTGCTTCTGGATACTGATCCATCTCACCATCAATGATAGCCTTAAATCCCTTTACTGTCTCAGCAAGTGGAACGAACTTACCCTTGATACCTGTAAACTGCTCAGCAACATGGAATGGCTGAGACAAGAATCTCTGAATCTTACGAGCTCTGTAAACCGTGCTCTTATCCTCATCACTAAGTTCTTCCATACCAAGGATAGCAATGATATCCTGAAGTTCTTTGTACTTCTGTAATATTTCCTGAACCTTCATGGCTGTTTCATAATGCTCTTTTCCTACGATATCCTCTTCAAGGATACGGCTGGATGATTCAAGAGGATCAACAGCTGGATAGATACCCTGTTCAACGATCTTACGAGAAAGAACTGTTGTAGCATCGAGGTGTGCAAATGTTGTTGCTGGTGCTGGGTCAGTAAGGTCATCTGCAGGCACATAAACAGCCTGTACAGAAGTTACAGAACCAAATCTTGTAGATGTGATCCTCTCCTGAAGAGAGCCAAGATCTGTAGCAAGTGTAGGCTGATAACCTACGGCTGAAGGCATTCTTCCAAGAAGTGATGATACTTCAGAACCAGCCTGAACAAATCTAAAGATATTATCAATGAAAAGAAGTACATCCTGATGCTTAACATCTCTGAAGTATTCAGCCATTGTAAGACCAGTCTCAGCAACTCTCATACGAGCTCCTGGTGGCTCATTCATCTGTCCAAACACAAGGGCTGTCTTGTTGATAACGCCAGACTGCGTCATTTCAGACCAAAGGTCATTACCTTCTCTTGAACGCTCTCCAACACCTGTAAATATTGAGTATCCGCCGTGCTCAGTAGCGATATTCTGGATAAGTTCCTGAATAAGAACCGTCTTACCTACACCAGCTCCTCCAAATAGACCGATCTTACCGCCTTTAGCGTATGGAGCAAGAAGATCGATTACCTTGATGCCTGTTTCCAAAACCTCAACTACAGGGCTCTGGTCAACAAGCTTAGGTGGCTCTCTATGAATATCCCATTTCTCAGAGGTCTTGAGATCACCTTTTTTATCAATAGGCTCTCCAAGAACGTTGAACAGTCTTCCAAGAACCTCTTCTCCAACAGGGGCCTTTATGGAACCTCCCGTAGGAAAAACCTCCATATCCTTGGCAAGGCCTTCACTTGGAGACAGCATAATGCAACGAACAACGTCATCACCTATATGCTGTGCTACTTCCATAACTCTTTTTTGATCTTCTACATAAACTTCCAAAGAATCGCTTATGTAAGGAAGGTCGCTATCATCAAATTTTACATCAACTACAGGTCCCATTACCTGTAAAATCTTACCGTTTTTCAAGTGCCGCTCCTTTTTTCTTTGCTTCCTTACTACGTTTAAGAGCTTTTGCTCCGCTGACAACCTCGGTGATCTCCTGGGTTATCAAAGCCTGTCTAGTGCGATTGTATGTCCTTTGAAGATTATCAAGCATCTTCTCAGCGTTCTTGTTGGCTGAATCCATAGCCATCATTCTGGCGCTCTGAACACTACAAAAGGCTTCAACAAGTGCTCCATATATAAATCCTGTAATATAGTTAGGTACGATGTTATCAAGGATCGCTGAAGGGCTTGGTTCCATAAGGAACTCTTCTCTCATTACACCAGCTGGCTGTTCCATCATCTGAATATCAGTAATGATATCAAGTGGAAGGAGCTTTTCAAATCTGGCCTCACAGACATTACCATGAACTGTAGTATAAATAACATAGAATTCATCAATCTGTCTTGAGTAATAGTAATCCAATATCTCAGCCGCTATCTTTCTGGCTCTGTGAAGTGTTGGATTCTGAGAAGTGAAAAGAAATGACTCTTCAATGTCCATATTCTTGGAAGCAAAGTGAAATCTTCCAACTTCACCAATGACAAAGAGTTTCCACTTATCACCGTCATTTTTGATATGCTCCTCTGCTATATCCAAAACGTTATGGTTATAAGCACCGGCAAGTCCCTTATCATCGGTAAATATAATGTATCCTTTTCTTCTTTCTTTTTCAGGAATATCAAGCCTTGTCTCAAGAAAGATATTTTCAACGCCCTCTGGAAGATGACGCACAACTCTTGATATCATAGCCTGAGTAGCAAAGAAAAACGGCTCAGTTTCTGTGAGCATCTTCTTGGCCTTTCTAAGCTTGGTAGAAGAAATGAGGTACATCGCATTTGTAATTTTCTTGGTATCATTGACCGAATTTATTCGATCTCTGATCTCTTTAATTGTTGCCATGACTCTTTTCTATCTCTTCCTTAAGTAGCTTGTTCTCTGCATCATTAAACTCATCAACACAGTCAAGGATCCTCTTCTTTAACTGTTCTGACAGATCACCGCTCTTTTGAAGCTCTTCACAAATATCTGCATGTTCTGTATTAAAGAATGTAAGAAGCTTTTCCTTATATGCTCTTACTTTCTTGACTGGGATCATATCAAGTCTTCCTGCACCAACTGCCACCAAGATAATAACCTGCTCATGCATTGCAAGAGGATGCTCCAAAGGCTGTTTAAGAAGTTCCATAAGAACATCACCATGACGAAGCTGATTCTTGGTAGTCTCATCAAGATCTGAACTAAACTGAGTAAATACTGCCATTTCTCTATACTGAGCAAGATCAACTCTTATGCTGCCGGCAGCTTTTTTCATAGCTTTGGTCTGAGCCGCACTACCTACACGGGATACAGAAAGACCTACGTTAACGGCTGGTCTCATACCTGCAAAGAACAGATCACTTTCAAGGAAGATCTGTCCATCAGTAATAGAGATAACGTTAGTAGGAATATACGCTGATACGTCTCCACCAAGAGTCTCGATAATTGGAAGGGCTGTTATAGAACCGCCTCCAAGCTCTGAAGAAAGCTTACTTGATCTTTCAAGAAGTCTTGAATGAAGATAGAATACGTCTCCAGGATAAGCCTCTCTACCAGGTGATCTCTCAAGCAATAGAGAAAGTGCTCTGTAAGCCACAGCATGCTTGGAAAGGTCGTCGTAAACAATGAGTACGTCCTTGCCCTGATGCATAAAGTACTCAGCAAGAGCTGTTCCTGAGTAAGGTGCGATATACTGAAGTGGTGCCATGTCAGAAGCAGTTGAACTAACTACTATTGAATAATTCATGGCTCCAGTCTTTTTAAGTGTCTGTATGATCTTGGCAACTGTAGATGCCTTCTGACCTATAGCTACATAGATACAGATAACATCCTTGCCCTTCTGATTGATGATAGTATCAAGGGCAATTGAAGTCTTACCGGTCTGTCTGTCACCAATGATAAGCTCACGCTGTCCTCTACCAATAGGGAACATAGTATCAATTGACAAGATACCGGTCTCCATAGGCTCATTAACAGACTGTCTCTCGATAATTCCAGGAGCTGGCTCCTCTACTGCTCTATACCCTGATTCCTTGATATCTCCAAGTCCGTCAATAGGAGCACCAAGAGCATCAACAACTCTTCCTATGAAGGCTTCACCTACTGGGATACCTGCCTCTTTGTAGGTTCTGACAGCTCTTGTTCCCTGTCTGATACCTGTATCATTACCAAAAAGGATACAACCTATATGATCATCTCTGATATCCTGAGCCATACCTCTGGTTCCATCTTCAAATTCAATGATCTCACCGTAAAAAGCATGCTCGATACCATCGATATTGGCAATTCCATCACCAACCCAAGTAACAGTTCCAACCTCTCTATCCTCAATAGAAAGCTCAAAGTTCTCAACCTTTGTGCTGAGCATAGATATGATCTTGCCTGTTTCACGATTTTCTTTATTTTTACTTAAATTATTGAGCTCAGCACGAAGCTGTCTTGCTCTTCCTGCATCTGACCAGTCATACTCAAAGTTCTTGCAGGAAACAACAAAACCGCCGCCTATAGATGGATCTTCATAGACGTCAATCTCAATATCATCTGTATTAAATTTCTTTTGAAGAACAGCTTTGATCTTGTCAATCTGTTCACTGCTGGGAGCTGTGCTAGCATAGCGCAGCTTTGCTCTTAAACTTTCACTCATTACTTACTCCAGCTTCACTAATAAACTTGTCATAAAGTTCCAGATCATCCTGAGTGCTATGCTTGGTAGCAGCAATCTTAGAAGCTGCATCAATTACCATATCTGTAAGCTGAGCTGCATAGACCTCTTTAGCTCTCTCATTCTCAACTTCAGCATTGTGCTTAGCTTCTGTAAGGATCTGCTCTCCCTTTTTCTTGGCATCATTTACAATGCGCTCATACTCGTCATAGCCCTG
Source organism: Butyrivibrio sp. INlla18 (assembly GCF_900103635.1). Classification (GTDB taxonomy): domain Bacteria; phylum Bacillota; class Clostridia; order Lachnospirales; family Lachnospiraceae; genus Butyrivibrio. The sequence goes on along the minus strand of NZ_FMXK01000006.1, from coordinate 131,729 downwards.
CTTCTTGATGTCAGAAAGGATCTGTTCTTTTTCCTCATCAGCAAGTTCAATCTTCTTTTCGTATTCTCTCTTAGTGTTAAGGGCTTCCTGAGTAGCCTTATCAGCTGCCTTTGTAGCCTCATCCACTTCCTCTTTACGCTGCATAAAGATATTGTCGATTCTCTGGAAAAGAAATTTCTTGGCAATAAAATACAAGATCAGAAGATTTATGATTGTACATGCGATGTTTACAATACTAGTAGTTAACACGACTTACCAACTCCTTTATGAGAAAAGAATGATCATGATAGCAACAACGAAACCATAGATAGCTGTTGCCTCTGCAAGGGCACAACCCAAAAGAAGAAGCTTCATGATCTTGCCATCTGCTTCTGGCTGACGAGCAACTGCATCTGTTGCCTTAGATGTTGCGATACCGATACCAATACCTGCTCCAATACCTGTAAATGCAGCAATAGCTGCTCCAATAGCTGTTAAATTCATCTTTTGTTCCTCCTATTTTGCTCACTCGAGAGCCTCTTTTATATATAGTGATGTTAGAAATACAAAAACATACGCCTGTATCGCACCATCAAAAATATCAAAATATAAACTAAGTGCAGCTGGCACAATTACAGGAACTGGCATAGCTACCTTAATAAGCTCCATGATAACTGTAGCTCCAAGAATGTTACCAAAAAGTCGCATGCAAAGAGACAGTGGTCTGATAAAGAGCTCTAGCACATTCATAGGTGCTATTACTGCCATAGGCTGAGCAAAGCCCTTAGCCCATTTTCCCACACCTTTTCTCTTGATACCTGCTCCTTCTACAAGGATGATGCTCATGATAGAAAGAGCTATCGTGATAGTAATATCCATAGTAGGCGGAGTAAGCCCGAAAAGTCCGACCATGTTAGAAAAGGCTATAAAAATAAGTACGGTGCCCAAATAGTCTCTGTACCTGTAGCCCTCTTCTCCGATCATTCCTCCAGTTACACCTCTTATCCATATTACAAAAGACTCAACTGCAGCTTGTTTCTTGGAAATATTGTGTACCTTGAGATCACGAGTCATAAACAGGATAAGAAAAAAGACAATAGCTATGACCAACCAGGACACTACAACAGATTTATATATATCAAAAAACCCGTCGCCATACGGAATGTGGATCAGCGCTTTGTCTCCCATTAAGATTTCATATAATGTTTCTTTCATATCATTTGCCCCCAAAACTAACCTTTATTATAGAAAAATAACACTGATTGTGCAATGTTTTTCATACAACATTTAGATTTAGACTGAATTTTATAAACAAATAAGAGCTGGTCATTTGACCAGCTCTTATAAGCTATTGTTATTACTTTTTGATCTTCTCTTTCTTTGTTTTATTTTTTCTATACATTTCTTCGCCAGCTGCACCAAGGAAACCTATAAGTAGGAGCCACCACCAGGATACCTTTTCCTCTTTCATTCCATCTGATACAGGAACTTCCTCATCAAGAATAGTTACAACGGTAGGAGTCTTTATTTCTACTTTTTCTTTCTTAACTGTCTTCTTAGCTGGAGTCTTTGCTGTACCTGTAAGTATTACATCATCGAGTTCCCCTCTTCTTTCACCAAGAACCTCTATCTGTACTGCATTGCCCATAACTGCCTCTGCTGTTGACATCTCTTCAGTTCCTGCCTCAGCATTTATGTGTCCTACTCCTGTATTAGGTACTGAATATACATTTGCAGCTCCGCTTTCTGCATTTCCATCACTTTCTGTTGTATCATCAGTTGCCTCGTCGCCGCCATTTGACTGAACAAATTTCTTTAATGCCTCGAAAGCTTCTGCCTTCTTTTCTTCAAGCTCAGATAGACCAGCTTCTGCTTCTTTGATCTTTTCTTCTGCTTCTGCAAGGTACTTATCAAGGAACTCTATTGCCTCTTCTAAAGTCATGTTGTTAAGGTCAGCTGCTTCTGCATCTGTAATATCAAGGCCAAAGAATGTAGCAAGATCATCAACTTCAAGAGCTGCCTTAGCATTAGCAAGTCTGTTCTTACGAGTATTCTTGAGCTCATCAATAGCTCCGCTAAGTTTATCTGTCTCTGTGATAGCATCTTCTACTGCCTGCTTAGCTTCTGCTACAGCTTTGTCATATTCCTCGTACTTAGCTTTATATGTTCCAGCCTTTTCGCAGAATGCCTTAAACTCTGCATCATTCTGTGTATCTACAGCATATTCTCCACCATGGATCTTGCTGTTCTTGTTCTGAACTACTTTGCGAAGCTCTACGCTTCCCATGAAGAACTTTCCATCAACTTCCTGAACCTGGCCGGTTTCTTTAAGAGCCACTACCTCTTCTCTTACAAGATACTTGGTTACACCACCTTCATCGTAGGTAAATACATCAAGCTTACCAGTATTTGCTCTGTCGTGAAGTTCATTTGTATCGTCATTGCTGTTCTTACCAAAATAGCTATTTAAATGCTTGTCAGCATCAATTTCTTCCTGGCTCTTTTGATAGATTACAATATCTGTGCTACTTCCAAGATTGTTATATCTGTTATCGCAAGGCTGTTTGTCTACTCTGTCATAGTTAAAGTAAACTGTCTGAGTAACGCCATTACTATCAACATATGTAAAGATGTTATAGTTATTATCCTGTTTGTCATAGCCTCTTACATATTTAACAATCAACAGATCCTTTAACCTTCCATAACTACTACATTTTCTCGAAGGGCATCTGCTTTATACGTGAGTTTATCGTATGTTCTACGATCGCTCTCTGCCCTATAAACAATTCCATCAATAACAAATATTGTTCCTGCATAGACCATTTCTGTAATAACAGCTTGTGCCTGGCTACCCTTATTTATCTCTTCTTCGAGCTTTCCTTTCTTTTGTAGAAGCTCTTTTATCTTGCTCTCCTTCATACCAATAGCAGCGTTGATCTTGATCTTCCATTGCATCTGCTGTCTATCAACAGCTCCGATCTCCTGAAGTCTGTTCTTTTCCTTGATAAGAGTATTAAGATCTTCTTCTTCTCTGCTGATAGTCTTCTGTATAGAATTGAATTCTCCAAGAAGAGCTCCGTTTACCCCAAGATTTATGATGGTCTTGGCACCTGACTTATTACCAACAACAGCTGACTCAATACCAAAGAGGCTCTGGCAAGTTCCACCATAGATAATACCGGCTCTACCATAGGTCTTAATAAGTCCCTGAGCATTTGTAGTGCAGTTGATAAAGTAGTTTGCTGAGATATTCTTGGCATTTATAGTAACGCCTTCAAAGAATTTGGCTGAAACATCCCCTTGTGCAGTAATACTTCCTCGGATAGGGCATGTTGCACCGCCTTTGATGATGACATTGCCGCCACTATTAATCTCTGAGCTTTCCATGTGACCACCAATAATAATATCGCCACTAGCATAGATCACACTTCCGGAATTAACATCTCCAGTCACATATACTACGCCATCATAGCTGATCTTCTTGTCAGTGATCTTAACTTCAGGCATTACCATGATCTTTTGGATGTTTATGATTCCATCATTAAAGGTAAGAGCTCCTGTGTACTTGGCAACATATGTTACTCTGTCGCTTAAGATCATAAAGCCTTCTCCCTTAAGGATAGGAATCTCTTTTCCAGCTTTAGCCTTTACAACTTCGCCATAAACATTAAAGCCATCAACTCCCCTGGTAGCTCTATGGTATTCAGCAAGCTTATCTCCTACATGAACCTGGATAAGATCCATATTAGAAAGATCTGCTGTTCCATCCTTTAATATTACAGGCTCTGTATTTGCCTCTGTATCAAAGAAATACTCATAATATCCATCTGAGCCATCTACAACCTCTTTTCCTGAAGCCACAAGATACTTCTGATTATGATTATGTTCTTTGACCATATCAGCGATGATGTCTCTATTTACTCCCTTTCTGACATTGCACTTAAAAAGGAAAGTCAGAACAACATCTTCTGTATATTCCATGCCATCAGCTCTAAGTGGAAGCTTCATCCAGCAGAGCATGTCATTTTGAGTAAAGGACAGGTATAAATCTTTATTTTCAAGCATGGACTCAAGAAGAACCTTGCCATCCTTGACTCCACCTGTTCTATCAAGCGCAGCAACCTCCGGTGTCTCATCCGGAAGAACAGCCTGATATTCACCTGAGAGCATAAGCTCTCTGATGCGCCTCATATCCTTGGCTGTGTACATCATTGTAGAATACTGACTTACATCAAGGCCGTCTTCAAGGCCAAGTCTGATCTCGCGCATCTGATCAGCTCTATAAAGAGGCTTGCTATAAGGAGTAATATCAATCTGATGCTCCAAGCCCATTCGCATTTCATACATCTGTTGCCATCCATAGGCGCCATCTGCATATTTACCAACATCAACACCATTTTCAAGACCAATTCTGATCTCTTTGATAGCATCTCCGCGCATGTCTCCTGTTATAAATTCATCAATAGGAAGTCCTTCCTTAAGTCCTATTCTGATCTGTTCGATCTGTTCCCCATCAAATCTTTCTTTAATATACCTGGAAATATCTACGTTGTCTAAGTAAGCCTTATGCATCTGATTAAGTATATTGGCATTATATCTAGCAATTTCCTGACCTGTAAAAAATAGCCCATCCTCCGCGCTGTGTCTGATAGCACGCATTTTCATATACGGCACATCCACGGCTGCATAAGAAGAAATATCGATTCCTGCCTCTAAGCCCTTTCTGATTTCCCGCATTTGCAGATTATCGTATTGTGGATCTTGGAAAAAAATAATTGGAACACCGCCATTTTTAGACATACCAAGCCTGAGCTCTCGCATCTGATCTGCTAAATACTCTTTCTTGGCATATACAGAAACATCTATACCATTTTGAATTCCCTGCCTTATCTGAGAAATCTGCCTTAGATCAAAGCCTTCTTCTCTGTATTTTGTCATGTCAATATTCTGAGTCATTTCGAGACGAAGCTCTTCCATCTCAGTCCATGGCATTTTTGGATCAAGATATTTAGAAATATCTACTTTATCGGTGAGACCCTTCCTGATCTCAGCCAATTGAAGCGCATTAAACTTAAGAGCTCTCAGTTTATCAACATCAGCTCCTGCATACTTGCACAGATCTAGCTCTTTTTCTAATGAATTCTGATCAAAAGAATCAAGGCCAGAATAAACATTAAATTCACTAATAAGGTCTGTTTCCTGAGTAGCCATATGTGCTCCTAAACTTGGCATATATAGTCTTTACAGTTTCTTTATGAGGGAAAGCTTGTTTTTCCCATCTTCATAGAGATAATTAACCTCATCCATGCTCTTTTTTACTATATAAATTCCCAAACCGCCTATCTGTCTCTCTTCTACAGATAGTGTTATATCAGGATCTTCTTTTTGTAATGGATCATATCTGGCGCCGCTATCAATAAATGTTATGAAAACGCTCTCTTTTTCTTTATCATATTCAAAAGATATTTCGGCCTGGCCTACTCTATCTCCATAGGCGTAATGACATATATTAACGAATATTTCCTCTACTGCTACATCGATCTGAGTCTGTACCTTCATTGAAGCGTTATGCTGTTCAAGCTCTGTGTCAATAAACTCTATGACTTTATCCAGATTATCCACCAGAGCATCAATTTTTAGTACACTCATATCTACTCTCCAACTGATCTACATAAACTTCTACAATTATATTATATACAAAATATCGTTAATTTGCTTAATTATTTTATTTTGCTATTCTGACCTTCTTTTTTCTTTTTTTACAAATAGCGCAGCTACTACATATACGATGATCGCGATCACTGCCCCTAGAACAAGGAGGCTATACTGATTCGAAATAAGCATCGCTCCGCCATAGGTATATAGGAAAATATGTGGAAATCTAAATACCAGTGTCAAAAGGATCCACACAATAAGTTTTTCTTCTGAATAATAGCCAAGGTAGGCATATGTATCTTTTGGTAATGGAAATAACATAAAAAGAATGTGAATAAGCATAGGCTTTCCTCTTTTTATGAAATCCTCAACCTTTATAAGTTTGTCTTCTGGGAATAAATATAGAAGGAAATCTCTACCAAATCTCCTACCAATAAGAAAAGCTAAAGAGTTCGCCAAAGTGGCAAAAACATCACATATGACCGCGCCCTTTAAGCCGCCCCACACGTAACCAGCCGCCAGATAAAACGGTAGTCCGGGAATGCAAGTAGAAAGAGTTTGAATAAAGATAAAAATACCAAATATAAGTAACCCCAACATACCCTGGTCTTCAACATACTGCTGAAGTTTTTCAGGATCTCCTAAAAATGATATCATAGGACGCCCGATAAATAAATACAAAAGTATCATAAAAACAACAACTAATGCACTTGTTAATATAGTTCTAAAGACACCCTTTTTCATATGATCGCCTCTAGATCAATTATACTATGTGAATCACTTTCTAACTACAGTAAGCTTAGCATCATAATACTCAGAAGAAAGAGAAAACTTGTCAGCTATCCCTTCTGTCACATACACATTTCCATCATCAGTGATAAATACTGCATCGAAGTCATCTCTCGTCTTCCAAAAATCTATAGCCTCATCAAGTCCCTTCACAAAAAGAGCTGTTGAAAAACCGTCACACATAAGACCATCCTTACCGATTATAGTGACAGATACAAGGCCATTCTTTGCAGGCTTTCCTGTATCCGGATCCAGGATATGCCAGAATACTTCTCCATTACTTTCAAAGAATCTCTCATATCCTCCAGAGGTGATAATAGCTACATCTTCTGCCTTTATCACTCCCAAAATTCCGCTCTTAGTATCTTTAAATGGGCTCTTTATAGCAACGTTCCATGGCTGACCGTTTGGCTTTTTCCCAACGCACTGTACATTGCCTCCAAGATTTATCAGAGCACTTTTCACTCCCATCTTCCTGTAGTAATCAGCAAGCATGTTGCTGGTATATCCCTTTACGATACTTCCAAGATCAATCTTCATATCGGAAGGGATAGTAACAAGAGATGTTCCGTTAGATCCGTTCCTTATGCTGATCCTTCTGTAATCAACATATTTTAAAAGATCTTTTATCTCAGTTTCCTCAGGGATCCTATACTTACTGGTAGTGAATCCCCAGGCAGTCAGCACAGGATATATTGATATATCAAGGTCTCCATCAGTCTCCTTGCAAATATCAAGCGCATTCTTTAAGATCCCAGTAGTTTGTTTAGACATTATGTACTGCTTTTTTTCATTTAGAAGTCCTATTTCGCTGTCAGGATCAGTAACAGATAGCGCCTTTTCAAGATTTCCTATTTTTCTTTCAGATTCATCCAAAAGAGCTGCATCTCCCGCAACCTGGATTTCCATTAGCGTATCCATTGCATAAAGCGTTGTAGTTTCAAGATTGTCTTCCTTGGCATGATAAAATTTTAGTATGACCAGAAATACCGCCAGGCCTAATACTACTCCGACGACTCCTAAAAGCTTTTTCATGAATAATCCTCTGTTAACTCCTGTTTTTCTTCATTCCAATAATAGCTCTTTATATGATAATTTCCCTTTTCATAGCCGTATCCATCTCCGGAATCCTCATATAATCTAAAACTCCCATCACATCCGGGGTAAACTGAAACTTCCACAGCATTATCATTCATATCCCTGGTACACAGCTCCGGCTTTTTCATAGGGATTATAGATCCTTCCTTAACAAAAAGTGGAATCTTATCAAGAGGGCACTTATATGAAATATCCTGTCCTCCCCTATAGCACTCCTTCGTGTAAAAGTCGTACCATTTTGTTCCTTCAGGAAGGTAAATATTTCTCTCATTCTGATCATCAACAACAGGACACACCATAATACTTGGTCCAAACATGTACTGATCAGAAATATATCTTGCTTTTTTATCATTTCCAAAATCAAAAAGCAAAGGACGGATAAATGCACCATCTTCCAGACAGACCAAAGCACCCACAGAGTAGATATAAGGCATCAATTGGTATCTGAGCTCTATAGTCTTACAGATGGCTTCATAATATCTGTTTCCTTCATCACCAAAAGCCCATGGTTCTCTTTCTATATCAGTGCCATGTGCCCTGAATACAGGTAAAAACGCTGCAAACTCAAGCCACCTGACATAGAGCTTTTTGTATTCTTCAGTGATCCCATCAGGATATTGTCCATTCCAAAACCAGTTTCTGCCCTTTTTGACAAAAAAAGCTCCTGTATCCATTGTCCAATAAGGCATACCGCTTGCAGCAATCTGAAGCCCAGCTCTTACCTGGTTTCTAAGGCACTGCCAGCTGGCAGAAATATCCCCTGACCACAGAATAGTACCATACTTTTGACTACCTGCCCAGCCGCTTCTTGTGAGGTTTACTACTCTTTTGTCATGATTCTGTTTTCTTTGATTTTCCCATATCCCCAATGCATGATACTTCCCATATGAATTAGCCCTCTCAAATGGCATGATATTATCAGCATCTTTTTTATACTCACAGTATTTTTCACCAGCAGATGGTTCGATAATATGCCCCCATTCAGGTGTGATAGGCTCACTGCTGTCACACCACCAGCCATCAACACCTGCAGGATAAAGAGATTTCTCGATCTGTTTCCAATAGATATCTCTTCCCGCTTTTTCAAATGCATTATATACATCAGTCCCCGGAAATAAAAGACCTGCATCCATAAATTCAGTATTATCAGCTGTGCCCTGACTCATATTAGGCCAGATCGACATCATGAAATGAATTCCCATTTCATGCAGCTTTGCTGTCATCTTCTTTGGATCAGGAAAACGCTTTTTATCAAAAATCTTTTGTCCCCACTGCCCATCAGGCCAGCTAAGCCAGTCAAGTACCAGACAATCTACGCCGATTTTTCTTTTTCGAAACTCCTTAGCCGTATCAAGGATTTCTTTTTGACTCTGGTAACGCTCCTTACTCTGAATATAGCCATATGCCCAGTTTGGAAGCATAGCAGCTTTACCAGTGATTCTTCTAAAGCTTTTCACAACATCAAAAAGGTTGTCTCCAAACAGGAAAAAGTAGTCAAGATAGAAATCTGCTTCCGTTTGAAGATAAGCTTCATTGTCTTTTTCCTCAAACATGAATAAAGACTCTGTGCTCAAAAGGATCCCGTAATTTTTGGAAGATATCATAAATGGAATGCTGATCTTACGATTTCCCTGATGTCCATAGTAAGTGGTATTTCTAAGATTCCACTCACCGTGCTCTCCCTGTCCAAGGCCTAGCAAAATCTCATCTTCATCAAAGCAAAAATAATTTCTTGTCTTATAGGCATAGCCGCATTCTTTTTTTTCTGCTTCCTTTACCTTCTTTTTCAGCCCATCTGCCGTTTCAATCTCTTCAACTTTAAGATTACCCACTGTCTGATACAGTGTTATCTTTTCAAGAAATCTTGGCTCATATGTTCTTTCTTTTAGTAAAAGTTTTCCATTAGCATTTTCAAAAGATACAGCCCCGGTTTTCTTTGAAATAATGATCTGTCCTTCAGATGACTTGATGAAAAAAGAAGTAGATGACTCCATCAATTTGTATTTTATGCCGTTTATAAAGCCATCATAATCTCTTCCCTGCTCAGGAGAAAACTCTGCCTCTTCTGAAAAAGATACTCTTACAATGCCCCCATTTTGCGGAATGATCCTAAGCACACCGGCTTCAGAATAAAAAAGTAAGATTCCATTTTTATCTTCACACCTTGTAATCTCGTAGCTTTTTGCTGCAACTACCTCCATCATAACCTTTTCTCCCCCATTTATACCGTCATTTTCAAAACCTTACCATTTACATTTACTGTAACTAAGGTCTTTTTACCGTAAGTTCTTTTTAGCTCCCAATCAGTTACCTTCATATCCTTCCATTCCATAGAAAGCTCAAGACCGCCCCTTAGGCGCACTCCTTTAACACTTCCTTTTGAAAACATACTAGGAAGAGCAGGCAAAAGAACAAATTCATCATCCCTTCCCTGTACCAGCATCTCAAGCATAGCTGCTGCCGCGCCAAGATTGCCGTCAATCTGGAATATAGGTGAAGGATGATAAGGATGGTTATCCATAAGATTATCAAATGTGCTTCCTGTTAAAAGAGCTTTAAGGTTCTCATACACCTTCTCGCCATCAAGAAAATGTGCCCAAAGTCCAATAATCCATGCTCTTGACCATCCCGTGTGACCGCCTCCATATGAAAGTCTCCTTTCAAGAGTTTTCCTTGCTGCCTTCATTAGATCAGGCGTCTTTCCAAAGCTGATCGAGCTTCCCGGATACACACCATATAAATGCGAAATGTGTCTATGTCCAGGCTCTTCTTCCTCGTAATCTTCCATCCATTCCATGATCTGGCCAAATCTTCCAATCTGTATTTTTGGAAGTCCATCTATGATCTTTTTTGCCCTTGAAATTTCAGTTTCATCAGCTGATAAAGCCTTACACGCTCCGATATATCCATTTAAGAGTTCCATCAGGATCTCTGTATCCATTGTTGCGCCCTCACACAGGCACCCTTTGACACCGCTTTTTAAGATATATGTATTTTCAGGAGATACCGTTGGCGATACAACAAGGTCCCCCTTATCATTTTTGATCAAAAAGTCCTCAAAGAAATCTACACACTCTTTAAGAACATCAAAGTTTTCTTTTAAGAACTCTACATCCCCGGTAAAAAGATAATGCTCCCAGATATGGGTTGCCATGAAGGCTCCTCCCATTACCCAGTAAGAAGCAGGGATATAGTGATCCTGAGGAGCAGTATCTGCGTAGATATCCGTATTATGGTGGGCTACAAATCCCCTGCAGCCATACATTTTTTTTGCAGTTCCTTTGCCGTTATCACATACTTTTTTTAAAAGTTCAAAATATGGCTCGTGGCATGATGATAAATTGCCGCTTTCTGCAATCCAGTAATTCATCTCCAGGTTTATGTTGATCGTAAACTTGCTTCCCCAGGGCGGAGTAAGACTAGAATTCCAGATACCCTGCAGGTTCGCAGGAAGGCATTTGCCCCTGCTTGATGAAAAAAGGAGATATCTTCCGTACTGAAAGTATAGTGCGAACAGATCAGGATCGCTCTCTCCATTTTTGAGTGCAAAAAGCCTCTTATCAACAGGCATTTTCCTTGCACCTATGGTCAAGTCAGAGTCTGAGACATCTCCCAGACATAATGATAATTTTTCAAATCCTTCTTTATATTCCAGGAGATGATCATTATATATATCAGCAAAAGATTTCTTGCAGACACGCTTTATATTTCTTTCTGATTCCCCTAAATAATCTTCATGATAGAACCTTGTCCTGATATCAATTATCAGATCTGCTTCTTTTGCATCTCTTATCAAAAGATGATCGCCAATAGTACTAATCATTCCATCAGATCTGGCTTTCACTCTGACAGCAAAAGGGATTCCTATCCCTGTTACAACTTTAAATCCAATTTCATCCTGGGATGCCCATTCATCGTCAAGGTTGTTGTAATCTCTTGACAGCCTGCAGCATAAGTTAATAGGCCCTTCATCTGCAGTCAGATGATAAACAATGACTCCATCAGGACGTGAAGCTATAAGCTCTCTTTTATAGCCTAACTCTCCTGCCTTATAAGAAGTTGTAACGCATCCTGTGTGAAGATCCAGTTCTCTTTCGTAACAATTAACTTCTCCAGAATGTTCCATATCAATAGTAAGAACCCCCGCCATCTGGTAAGAGCGTTCAGAATTGGGAGTACCTGATAAAGCCATGACAGCCAATTTTTCAGCCTCTGGTATCTTGCCATCATGAAGAAGTCTTCTAATCTCTCCAAGATATTTATATGCATCAGGATTGTTGCGATCTATAGGACCCCCACTCCAGATACTGTCCTCGTTTAGAAAAAGAGTATCTCTATTTGGCCCGGATGTAACCATAGCTCCCAATCTGCCATTACCTACAGGCAGTGCCTCTTCCCACTTATAAGCAGGTTTGTCGTAGTACAAGCTCAAACTGTCCATATTATCTACACCCCATTTTATTTCTGCAAAATGCATGCATATGCAGAAAAATCTTTATCCGCTTTACCAAATTCTGCTATTATCCTGCCTTCTTTAAGTAAGCTCTTATCAAGCTCCCTGGAATCTTCAAAACGATGATAGATCGCCAGAACTTTTCCTTCATATTCCCTTAACACAAGCTGCTGTCCAGTAGGCTTATTGTAACTGTAAACACTGCTGTCAATTACTTTAGTCACGCCGCATTTTATAATATCTGAAGCCTCATTATAAAATGCTATAGCTTCATCAACTATCTTCATCTGCTCATCTGAAAGATCATATATATCACCACTAAGACACATTCTTCCAAGGAATGTAGAAACAAGTGAATAATAAAGGCGATCAGCATTGTCACTTGCTCTTAGTACTGCCCAGATCTGACTCTGTCTTGGCAAAATAACCCTGTGCATATTTGCAGCAATAACAGGGATAGCCAAAGTCTCATGGGCATCAGAAAAGCTTGCCTGACTTGCTATTTCCATCATTGAGTAAACAAGCCTGTGTCCGCCGCTTGAACAGTTTTCGATAACGATATCTGGTATTTCCTCTTTTATCTTGCGTATAAACTTCTGGGTTGCTAAACCCTTTCTGTAAAGCGCTTCTCCAAGACTATCGCCGCCATCACAACCTATTCCTATAGTGTCATTGTAATCAATCTTAATATATCCAAAGCCAGCCTCTTTTAGTGTTCCGATAACATCCTTTGTAAGATGCTCTATAACCCAGGGATCTTCCATATCAAGGAATCGTCTTCCTGCTACTGTAAGAGGATGACCGTCCTTTTTCAAAAGATGATCCGTCTCTTCAAAATACTTACTGTGTGGTCCTGCAAATTCAAATTCAAACCATAATCCTGGGATCATTCCTTTAGATCTGACATAATCAGCTGCCTCTTTTATTCCATTTGGAAATCTTTCCTTATTTATCTCCCAGTTTCCTACGCTGCAAGCCCAGTCACATGGAAGTCCGTACCATCCTGAATCAATTACAAGATACTGTACTCCCTTGTTTTCAAGCTTATCAGCAAGTCTTTTTACACTGTTAATATCAGGATTTCCCCAGCTGATACAGTACTCATTAAACATGATTCCCATCTTGTCATCTACAGGTGAAATATCAGGATGCTGTGCTTTAACAAGCTTGTCGCAAACTTCAGCTAAAGAGTTTCCTGTAGCAACAATGGCATCAGGGGTTCTAAAGCTCTCACCACTTCTAAGCTTTTTCATCCAATGTCCCATGTCTCTATCTGCTATGCCACCCATTACATCAAAATCCTGAGTCTCCTTACATGAAAACTCTATCTGCCAGGAAGAAGCATGTCCCATCAAAAAGCCTATGAAAGTTCCATCCTCAGAATTCTCCATAGCAAGGAAAGGAAAATACTTTCTGACAGGCATAGAGCCCGTATTTCCAAATTTCTCAATTCTTCTTGCACAGCCATTCCAGGACTTTTCCAAATGGAGATCCTGTATAGTCTCAGTCTTAAGTCTTCCCTCTTCACTCCAAAAGCTCATGAGCCTATGAAATTTGTCAGCCTTTATGCCCTTTAGTGCAAAGCTTGATAACATCTCCAAAGTAACTTCGCTGCCACTTCTATTTTCAAATTCTGTATATACGCGGATTGCCTCCCCGTCTTTTTTTTCAAATACCCTTGCTCTATATCCCCTCTCATCTACAAAGAGCGTTTCTTTCTCATTTTCTTTTTCTAATACATCTACCTTTTTCAAGTTCCAAAACGTTTCGCTAGAAACCATACTTAACCCGCAGGAAAAACCTCCTGCATACTCATCACCAATAATCTTAGCTTCTACTACAAATTCCATAATAACCTTCCTGTCCACACATAAATATAGGCGGACGCAGCCTTTGGTTATGGGCCACAGCTTTCAAAACTGTGGCCCATAACAGCATTTGTGTGCCCGCCAAATATAATTATATCGAAAAAGCTTTATTTTTCGATATTTTCCATGTACTTATCATAGTATTTCTGGTATAAAGAAACGTAATTATCTACGCCCATACTCTCGAGCTTACTGATATATGTTTCCCAATCCTTATCAACGTCCATGTCTCCTGTAATAAACTGTACCGTTGCCTGATTTACATAGTCTCCAATTGTAAGTGTAAGCTCTGAAATAGTCTGTGCATCCTGACCTTCGAATACAAGATTTGGTACCAGAGTATCTTCACCTGGATCAAACTTGCTGTATTTTTCTGCTGCAGCCTGAAGGAAATATTCACCGTCGTGACTTGGATCTTCTACCTGCATATCACCTCTGAACTTGGATGTACTGCATCTGATCATAGCATCTGAAACATATGTAACCTTCTTGCCTGTGTAATCCTTAAAGCCGGCACCTACCCAGTCAAAGTCATCTGGAATATCGTATGTCTTGTAAGTTGGTGTTCCACCTGAAAGAGATGAACCTTCAGTTGTGTAATCCCAGCCAATACCCTCAGGTCCATTTGCCTGAACAAGAGATGCCTCTTCTGAAGCCATAAAGTCCATAAGTGCTACTGCAATCTCTGGATATTTGCAGTTAACTGATACGCTTCCAACGCAAGAACCAAAATAGTTATCAGCATTTCTTGCTGCAAATCTTACTCCACCAGGGCCTTCAACAGGTTCCATAACTTCCCAGTCCTGCCACTCACCATCCTGGTTTTTCCAGAATTCATCGTTTTGTGGTCCGCCTGCAGAATACATAGCTACAAGATGATCCTCATTACTTAATGTAGCCTGGAACTGGTTATTGTCCTGTGTAAATGTCTGATTATCCAAAAGACCTTCTTTATAAAGCTTACTCATGAATCTGAAAGCTTCTTTGTACTCATCTTTCATAACTGAGTATTCGATCTTGCCATCATTTACTACAAGACCAGCTGCTACTGTTGGGTTAGTATTACTAAGAGGATTGTTACACTCAACAAAAGAGTTCACCATCCATACAGTAGGATCTGTAGCCCAGCCACCGATCATACCAGTCATAGGGATCTCATCTGCTTTTCCATTTCCATTTGGATCTTCTGTCTTAACTTTCTTTAAGAACTCATACATCTCGTCAGTAGTCTGAGGTATCTTTCCATCATTAAGTTTTTCAACCCATGGCTTGTAAATATACATTCTGTTCTGGAAGTGAGTATGGAAACACTCATTATCATCACCGTAGGTGTAAATCTTGCCATCTGACATCACAAGGTCACCCTTTCTAAGTGGACTCTCCTCATTAAGTCTGTTCCAGTTAGGGCAGTCTTTTAAATAATCATCAAGTGGAATAAGAAGTCCCTGCTGGCCATATGACTGAAGCTCAGACTTGGTCCAGTTAGTAGCAAGGAACAGATCAGGAATAGTGTCCGGATCTGTCATGATAAGATTAAGTTTTGTCTTGGCATCATCTCCATCTACATCATAAACAAAGTTTAAATGTACGTTTGTTTTTTCCTCGATCCAGTCTGTGACATAGTTGTCCTGATAGGTGCCTCCACCTGTTGTAGTAGCATAGACAAAGCATGTAAGCTCCACCTTTTCAGCAAGTGGGAATTTCACATCACTTACAGAATCAAACTTAAGTGCCTCAGATACTTCCTCACATTTTGCCTGCTCATTTCCACCAGTTGATTTTGCCCCGCAACCACATAGCATTCCTGCAACAAGACCTACAGACAGACCAGCTGCCATAAGCCTTTTTCCCATAAGTTTCTTTTTCATTTTTGTCCTCCTTTTTTATTCTAATGTAAAAAGAACTTATATCAACCCTTTACCGATCCGACCATAACACCTTTTACGAAGTATTTTTGGATAAAAGGATAAATGATCATAAGAGGTAAGGTACTGATTATGATTGTTCCGTACTTGAGCATTTCGCTTAAGTACATATTCTTTTGGATCACCATTGGATCCACGTTTCCTTTACTTAGATTAACCTGAGACAAAAGAAGTATCCTTCTAAGTACAAGTTGAAGAGGGAACTTTGCCTCATCATTTATGTAGATCATTGGATTAAAATATGAATTCCAGATACCTACTGCGGTCCACAGACAGAGTACTGCGATGATAGGAGTCGATAGAGGAATTACAATGCTTTTGAAGAACTTAAAGTCTTCGCAGCCATCCATTTGCGCCGCTTCCAGAAGTTCCTTGGGTATTGTCTGTTTAAAATATGTTCTCGCAACTATGACGTTATACGCACTAACTGATCCGGGAAGTATGATTGCCCACATTGTATCTATAAGTCCCAGATTTTTTACCAAAAGATATGATGGAATAAGTCCACCTGAAAACATCATTGTAAAAAGGAATATGCCCATAAGTATCTTTTTTCCTTTGAAATCATCCCTTGATAATGGATAAGCTGCAAAAAGCGTAAGTGTAATACTGATAAAAGTTCCTACTAACGTATAGAGTAAAGAATTGCTGTAACCTACCCAGATCGAACTATACTCAAACACTGCCTTATAGCTATCAAGTGTTGGTGCAACAGGAAGAAATCTGACTCTTCCTGCCATAAGAGCATCACCTGAACTAAAAGAACAGCTCACAATGTAGATAAGCGGATATAGTTCTATTACAAGTAATAACGCCAGTAAAATATAATTTATGAAATATACGACCTTGTCCTGAGATATTTTCTTATTCATTGTTTATTTCACCTTCCCCAAAACTTAAGATTATAAAAATCCATTACCCGTCAACTTATCTGCTATCTTATTGGTAACAAGAATAAGAACAAGTCCTATAAGTGATTGAAAAAGTCCTATCGCTGTCGAATAGGAATAATCCGGAAATGTTGAAACTAATGAGACCTTGTATGCATATGTTGTTATTACTTCTGATGCACTTACATTGTTCTGATTCTGCATAGCAAGGACTTTCTCATATCCAATATTTAAGACACTTCCCATGTTAAGGATCAGCATTATGACCACAGTTGGAAGTATCGCTGGAATATCCACATATTTTATTCTCTGCAAAAGAGTTGCTCCATCGATTATGGCCGCTTCGTGCTGCTCCATATCAACACCCGCAAGTGCTGCGATATAGATAATCGAACAAAATCCAACTCCCTGCCATACTCCGGACCAAACATATAAGGATGGGAACAACCCTGCTGATCCAAGTACACTTACGCCAAATTTCTCATATACAAATTTTCCGATTACGCCTATTCTGGTATCCATCAAAAGGTTTATGATACCAACAAAGACTACTGTAGAAATGAAGTATGGGCAGTAACTAACCATCTGCACCGTTTTTCTAAACCTCAGATTTTTGGCATAGTTAAGTGAAAGTGCCAGTAAGATCGCAGTTGGGATTGATACGAGCATAGAATAAAATGAAAGAATAAGTGTATTTCCCAGGCATTCTTTAAAGTTATAGTTATTAAAGAATCTGATGAAATTGTTCATTCCACAGTTTTCTGCCCAAGGGCTTCCCCATATTCCTTTGCTTACCTGATAATTCTTAAAGGCAAGTATTACTCCGTACATTGGTGCGTATGCGAATATAAAAAGAACTATGACCGGCAGCGACACCATAAGATACAACTGCCAATGTCTTAAAGCATATTGACCAAATCTTTTTAAACTTGATTCTGTGTTTTTCATTTAGCTTTTTTCCTTCCGTCAGATTTGATGGTTCAATTATTATTTCTTTCCGGAAAAAAAATCTATATACAATGTTTTTTTGGAATATTCAAAATTTAAAAGGGGCCCGAAGGCCCCTTTTTATCAGTGTTTTTATATTCAGATGTTTCCAATCTTAAAATCTTCCTCAATAGAATTTAGACCATTTGCAGATATCTTTAGTGTTACAATTTCGTTTTCATATCCTGAACGAAGAATTACTGTTGCTCTTCCTCTAAATGAAGTTGTATCTCCATCAGTATAATTATCTTCTGTAACAGGATTAGCTGATCCAAAGCCTGCAATAGTTGTTCCTTTATTTTTACTTGCAAGTTCAGCCTTTAAACTGATCTTTGCATCAGAAACTACATTTCCATCTTCGTCAATGACTTCTACTCCAACATAAATAAGTGAATGTCCATCAGCTTTCATCTCTTTCTTTTCAGGAATAAGTCTTAAGCTGTGAGGTGCCTTAGTAGTAACAATCTTATCTCTGCTAACTTCAGAGCCTTTTTCATAGCTTATAGCTTCCACTTTACCTGGAACATACTCTGTCTCAAAAGAAACTGAGTTTGGTAATGGTTTTTCCAAACTTACCTTCTTTCTTCCAAGGCTCTTTCCATTTACAAGAACTTCTACTTCTTCCGCCTTTGAAAATACAACGATCTTTATATTCCTGTTTTCATAACCTTCATAGTTCCAGTTCTTTCTGACTTCTGTGAATCCCCATGGAGTCATCATCTCTACTTTTCCAAAGGTATCAGGATGCATTGAATAAACATATGTCTTGTCGCTTCCCCATACTACACTTCTGTAGGCTCCTTGTGGTAGCATAAAACCTGTAATATCATAGTCGGCATCATTTGCAAGTCTCCATGGATATGGTGATGAGGTCGGAGGCATCAGGTACCATCCTCCTGACTTTGCCTTTGGGTCATTTTCATCAACATACTCAGCCTTACCAATTCCCGCTTCTCCAATGTAGTCCCAGGCTGTCCAGGTAAACTCTCCTATAACATATGGGAGTCTTTCTACCAGTGGCCATCTAAAGCCTATTTCTCTTGGGAAATTCTCAGATCCAAGGATCACTCTATCAGGGAACATCTCATGATCTCTTTCATACAGTCCTTCCATGTAGTTGTATCCCACAATATCAAGTCCGTTTGTAAAGGGCTCTGACATAGTTTCCCAGCTTGTACTTATAAGTCCCTCTGAAGAGTTTTGATTTTGACTTTGTCCCTTCATGAGATCATCGTCAAGACCTCCCCAGTATGAACAGATGCCATTACTTATTGGTCTAGTTGCATCAATCTCTCTGATCATGTCACAAAGTTCTTTAGCAAGTGTATATCCATTATCGAGGCCTCCTCTTTCAGGTATCTCGTTACCTGTAGACCAAAGGATAACAGATGGATGATTCCTGTCTCTTTTTACAAAGGCTGTAAGGTCTTTTTCCCAGTCAGATGCAAAAAACTGGCTATAATCTCCGCCACGCTTTGCCATTCCCCAGGCATCAAAAGCTTCATCAAAAACATACATTCCAAGTCTGTCACAAGCTTCAATAAATGCTGAAGATGGAGGATTATGTGCTGTTCGAACCGCATTAAAGCCTGATTCTTTAAGCTTTTTTATCTTTCTTTCTTCTGCTTCATATAATGAAACAGCCCCTAAAAGTCCATTGTCATGATGAAGGCATCCGCCCTTTAATTTAACTTCTTTTCCATTTATTCTAAGTCCTCTTTCAGCATCTGCTGTAATAGTTCTGACACCAAAGAGGGTCTCTGTCTCATCTGCCTTGAATTTTTCTTCCGGAATAAAATGAGTTCTATAAATACCAAGGCTCTTTACACTCACCTTTACTTTATACAGGTTTGGGTTTTCTGCATCCCATAGCTTTGGATCATGTAATATGAACGAAATCCTTGCCGTATCTGTTTTTCCTGAGTTTACCTGTATTACACTCTTTGTCTTTTTCTTCTCTTTTCCATCTTCTTCATCAAAAACTGATACATTAACTTCGCAAAGTCTGTTTTCCAAAGTCCTATTAGCTACTTCTATAACTGCTTCCAAATAAGCTCTGTTTCCATCCACTTCCTTGGTGCAAATAAATACTCCATTTTCTGGCACATGAACTCTTGGACCATGACATATCTTAACGCCTCTGTATAAACCTGATCCTGTATACCATCTGCTGTTTACATACATTGTGGTATTACAGTTAATTGTTATCCTGTTTTCTTTTCCGAAGGTCACATAATCAGTAAGGTCTACATAGAATGGTGCATAACCATAATGCTGACTGCCTACCTTACACCCATTTACATCTATGGACACATTCATCATGGCGCCATCAATCATCAGTCCAACGCATTCATCCTTCCAGTCTTCAGGAATAAAAACCATCTTTGTGTAATTAGAAAGGCCTCCTACAAAATAACCACTATCTGACCTTGCAGGTGCATCAGGTGAGACTTTGGTGCCGATCATTCCATCATGCGGAAGATTGACTACCTCCCCTGGATCTTCGTCCAGCATCCCCAGGGAATCAACGAAATTCCTTCTAAATGTCCATTTTTCATCAATACATACTTTTTCCATAATAACTTACCCTCTCTTAGTTTATATGATCTTATTTTTAGTCATTTCTATATTCAGATGTATTAAGTCCTGTCACTCGCTTAAATGCCCTGCAGAAGGAATTTGTAGATCCATATCCTACCATCTCACTTATCTTAACTATAGGAAGGTCTGTAGTCCTAAGGAGATCTTTGGCCTTATCAATCCTGATATTTTCTATATAATTTGAGAACTTGATTCCCTGAGTCTGTTTAAAGAGACTTGATAAATATGGCTGACTTATCTCAAACTGATCTGCCACCATGGAAAGAGACAGATTCGGATCACCATAATGGCTATCTATATAAGATACAATGCCGCCAGCTATCATGTCTGCATCCTGCATCTTCTTTTGTCTGTTCATGAACTGGCATAATTCCTTAAACAGGTTAAGTGTTATTCTGATCTGGTTAAGTACAGGCAGGTTATGATTCTTTTCAAGTTCTTTGTAGTATCTTGCATACTCACTGTCACCGAGCTTTACAAGGTCAAGCAGCCTAAAGAGTGTGGACTGAAGATCTGTGATCAGCATGTGCTGCACATATACAGGAAGGTCTGACTCAATAAAATATTCCGTGACTATCATCTCCAGATAATCATGAAGTCCCTTCTCATCACCAGTTGTCACATAATGTACAAGCTTAACATGCATATCTGCTGACGGATAGCCAATTGAGTGATTTTCTCTATGGTCATACCAAATGATAGTATTTTCAATCTGCTCTGCTTCATTGTAGCAAAGATACGCAGCATTAAGATATGACTCTCTGATGCGATCCGGACTACTTTCTGTACTTCCTCCATATACAAATATCTTTTCAGCCAGTGATGGAGCCATCTGCATCTTTATATTTTTTACTAGTTCACTGGACTTTTTCCTTATCTCATCCTCACCTGCAGCCTCAGTATTCATTATAAGCGCAAGCTGTCCTTCTCCAAGGTCTGTATAAAGACTTCCTGGAAGCTTTTGATCTATAAGCTCAGTAAGAGAAGCTGAGAAGGTATTTAAAAGCTTTTGATCTCCTTCATCGCCTCCATTTATGACCATATGGAACCTAAAAAGCAGAACCCAAAATGTCCTGTTCTCCACCTGATATTGTAGATAATCTGCCATTCTGAGGATCTCTTTTTCTTCCTGAAAGCCAGAAAATAAAAGTCTGTTAACAAATGCTGTCTGCAAATATGGTTTTTGATCATTCAGAGCATTTGAAAGTTTGTCATTAGAATCTGCCAAATATGTAAATGCCTCTTTTAAGCTGGCCAAAGCTGACTGATGTCCGCCAAATCTCTCTATCTTAAGGGACATTTTATTTAACATATCATTTATAGGAGTAGCATTCTTGATAGAAATCTGATAACTAAGGATCACATCTACCAAAATACCTACAAAAATAAATGCCACAAGTAAAAGAATGCAGTACGTAAGTCTTTGATTGATGATCTTGTTGGGAACAAAGTTAGTGTACCTCATACCCGAAGCTTCCGATTCAAGTGAGATCATAGTATACTGCTCTCCGCCAAGATTTACCTCTTTTTGAATTGCATCTTTTTCATCATCAGCTTCCTGCAAAAGATTTTCTATATCACTATCACTAATAGTCATCTCATCATCAAAAGCTTTATATATGATATTTCCCGAAAAATCCTGAACAACCTGTATACTGCCTTCTTCCATGGCTGGCATCACAGATGATGCAACATCCTCTTTTATGTAGATAGCTACATGTCCATCCCCTCCAATGGTCGTAGAAAGAAGAGGTCTTGTATAGCAGATCAGATTTTCTTTAGTCTTTTTTACATAGATTTCGTATTCTTCCATAGGAAGAAATCCGTAATGTTTACTTTCTTCAGTTCTATCTAAAGACCATTTTTCAAAATCTTCGATATTATCTTTCCTAAGATATAGATCATAAAACTGCTCATAAGTGTAGGCAATTGATTTATTGATAACAACTTCCGACTTATCAAAAAATATATAATAGCCATATACTGCCTGATTTACCAGGTACAGATCTGGCAGAGCTTCCTGGAGCTCATGGATCTTGTAGGTATTGGGATACTCCATGACATTATCAAGATTTTTAAAATGATTAACTTCTACATTTGAAGTAAGACAATCTCCCAGATAGTTCACCTCTGACACAATAGTATCAAAGATGCTTGCTGAATGGATCAGCTCAGTCTTTCTGGTGTTGATGTCATCATGATTAATAACAGCAAGCATGTATGCATAGTAGCTGCAGCATATCACCATAGGTAGCAGCAACACAAAAAAGTACATAATAAAATATTTCTTGAACAGAATATTTTTATTTCCCCTCTTATTCATAAAGAAAGACTACCTTCCCCGCCAAATTTAGAGCTTGTACAAGCCAATTATAACAATACAATTATCATATCTTCCTGTTTGAAAAGATATATTCAATTTATATTTTCATATATTCAAATCTTTAGAATGCCCATAAATACAATGACTTGAGCAAAACGCTCAAGTCATCTTTCGTTTTTCATCCACCGTAATTTCTCCGTTTACGGTTTTGACACAGCACTTCACATATTTTAATTTTCCTAAATGCGGCCTGACGATATAATCCTTAAATCCAACATCAGTCGGACGGATTCCCGCAATGTATTTGGCCATTGTAATAAGCGGGCCTCCAGACCATGCATGATTTAAAGTGCCATTCTTATTCCAGTACTCCCATAATGTGGAATAATCTTCTTCTACCATTTGTTTATATCGACGTTTTATACGAAGCATGGCTTCATCAATGTATCCCATTTCACACAGTGCATCTAATACATATTTTTCCATGTAAGGGCTGGAATTTTCTACAGTCTGCAAAATATAAAGCATTCCCTTATAGTTTTCAGGTTTTGCTAATCCAGATAATACAGCCAAAGCATTTGCTCGGTCATCAGGAACTCCATTATCAGTATTATGGTAATAGGAACCATCCTTTAAGAAATACTTATCAAAATTCTTCTTTATAGACTCCATCCTGTTTGTGTAAAATGCTATATCCTCTGTGTGCCCTAAAAGTTCAGCCATTTTCATGCCGCTATCAAGAGCCATATAGTACCAGCAATTATCCATTACCTTGATATCTGCATTTGCTCCCCAATCAGCCCAATCCCAGCTTCCGGTTCTATGAAGTACAAGACCATCTTCTCCCATCTCAAATGCCTTCAGATAGTCTTTTGACATATCATAAGCCGTTGCTGGTATACTGACATCACCAGTGTATTCATAGTAATAATAAAATCCCCAAATACCTGCCAGATTTTGCATAGGAAGTTCAAACTGATCTGTACCAGAAGGAACAACCGTCAACATTTTTCCAGTATGCTCCCACCATCCAACAAGAGAATCAACACCTTTTTTGTATAATAAAAGCGCTGACTCATTCAGGCAGTAAAGAGACATCTGCATCTCAATATTGACATCTCCCCACCACTGCGTACGTTCTCTGTCGGGACAATCCATGAAAGTATCTCTCATGGTAACATATAGCGTTCTGAGACATTTTTCCCATAATTTATTATAGAAAGCATCATCACATTCAAATCTGCCAACAAATTCAGTATTATAGCCTGTCTCACGGTAAGACAAGCCATGTACTGTAATTCCGGCTGGAATGTGATAATATGCTCTTTCTCCATTCATCCAGCCAAAAGCTTCAAATCCCTGATGTCCTTCTTTGGTATAATAAACCGCCATCACAGACTTATCCTTTGTTTCTCCAACTTCATAATTGTCAGAACAGATCTTTATCTTAAGGCCCGCTGGTGCAGAGATTTCAAGGATTGGCAAAAACTGCGCGTTGTGTGGAAGTTTCATTTCAAACACAGAATCTTCAGAAACAATAGTATCACTCACATCACTCGAATTTAGATATTCAGTTATCCCATAATCTTTTAACTGAGGTATGATTCTTTTTTCCAGTTGTCCCCATCTATCGCGTAAATAAACATCAGCATCATCCCAAAACGAAAAATCATAATCACTTTGAAACCAATTCTCTATATTCATGGAAGCATCAAAATAGAGATTGGGCTCCGCTAATCTAAAATTCACTGGAGGATCAGCTGGATCCGGTCTTACAAAGGCCTGATGTTTACGAGCTTTCCAGGACGAATCGGAAATCAGATTATAATCTGGAAGTTCCATTGCAAACATCAATCCGCCCCTCCCACTGGAAAGATGGGAAAAGCCGCTTTTTCCAATGTACCAAACCAATATTGCAAGATGATTTATTCCATCCACAAGATGTTCTGACAGATTCACTTCATCAAAGTAAGTTCCTTCAGGAGATGGTCCTCGTTTTAATCCGCCTTCCCTCACTACCATTGTTCCATTAACATAAAGCCAGTACTTAGAATCAACTGCAATTTGCGCAATTGCCCTTATCCCGGAATTGGATTTCCATGTGAAATCTTTGCGAAAGCAAATCCAAGTATTTTCTTCATTTTCACCTTCAAGCCATATAAGATCTGCTTGTTCTAGTATTTCATGCTTACCATTTTCAATCATAGACATTCTGGTATATCGCTCCCCTATATCTCACTATCTAAAAGCATCGTTTCAATTATACATAATCCACTATCATCATGGAATACCCGCCTTATATGATAATTTGCCATCCACACTTTTGGGAAATCCGCCAGCCTGAAGTGTGCTCTTGTTCATCCTTCGGATTTTTATGTTTAGCAAAAAAGAGGACTGTCAAAGACAGTCCTCTCAAAATAGCATAGATACTATTTATTATTTATTCTTAGAATCGTTGTAAGCCTTCTTTGCAGCTTCGAATCCAGCCTTAAGTCCCTCAAGACCAGCCTTAGCTACTTCTGCTGACTGCTGTGCAAGATCCTTAGCGATCTCCTCAGCCTTCTTTGCAGCATCCTCAAGCTTAGCCTTTGTCTCATCATCTACAACGCTCTTGCTTGAAGCCTTGCTTGCCTTCTCGGCGATAGCAGCCTGTGCTGCAGCAAGTCTAGCAACAGGTACACGGAATGGTGAGCATGATACATAGTCAAGACCAATCTTGTGGCAGAACTCAACTGATGAAGGATCTCCACCGTGCTCTCCACAGATACCAACGTGAAGTGATGGGTTAACTGGCTTACCAAGCTTAAGTGACATTTCCATAAGCTTACCAACACCTGTCTGGTCAAGCTTAGCAAATGGATCGTTCTCGAAGATCTTTGTGTCATAGTAAGCATTGAGGAACTTACCAGCATCATCACGAGAGAATCCGAATGTCATCTGTGTAAGATCGTTTGTACCAAAGCAGAAGAAATCAGCTTCCTTAGCAATCTCATCAGCTGTAAGAGCAGCTCTTGGGATCTCAATCATTGTACCAACTTCATAATCAAGCTTAGCACCTGCAGCAGCGATCTCAGCATCAGCTGTCTCAACTACTACCTGCTTAACGTACTTAAGCTCCTTAACCTCACATACAAGTGGGATCATGATTTCAGGCTTAACATTCCAGTCAGCGTGTGCCTTCTGAACTTCAAGAGCAGCACGGATAACTGCCTTAGTCTGCATCTTAGCAATTTCAGGATATGTAACTGCAAGACGGCATCCTCTGTGACCCATCATAGGGTTGAACTCGTGAAGTGAGTTGATGATAGCCTTGATCTCGTCTACAGACTTGCCCTTAGCATCAGCAAGCTTCTTGATCTCGTCCTCTGTTGTAGGAACGAACTCGTGAAGAGGTGGATCAAGGAATCTGATTGTAACTGGGCATCCCTCAAGAGCTTCATAGAGCTGCTTGAAGTCGTTCTGCTGATAAGGAAGGATCTTCTCAAGAGCAGCTTCTCTCTCTTCTACTGTATCTGAGCAGATCATCTCACGGAATGCAGCAATTCTGTCTTCCTCGAAGAACATGTGCTCTGTACGGCAAAGACCGATACCCTCAGCACCAAGCTCTCTAGCCTTCTTAGCATCAGCAGGTGTATCAGCGTTTGTACGAACCTTAAGTCTTCTGAACTCATCAGCCCAAGCCATGATACGTCCGAACTCACCAGCGATCTGAGCGTCAACTGTTGCGATCTGACCATCATAGATGTTACCTGTTGTACCATCGATTGAAAGGAAGTCTCCCTCGTGGAACTCTTTTCCACCAAGTGTGAACTTCTTGTTCTCTTCGTCCATGTTGATGTCGCCACAACCTGATACGCAGCACTCACCCATACCACGAGCAACTACGGCAGCGTGTGATGTCATACCGCCACGAACTGTAAGGATACCCTGAGCAGCCTTCATACCTGTGATATCTTCTGGAGATGTCTCAAGACGTACAAGAACTACCTTCTCGCCTCTTTCAGCCCAAGCTACAGCGTCATCAGCTGTAAATACAACCTTACCGCAAGCAGCTCCTGGAGATGCACCAAGACCCTTTCCGATTGGTGTTGCAGCCTTAAGAGCAGCAGCATCAAACTGTGGGTGAAGAAGTGTATCAAGGTTTCTAGGATCGATCATTGCTACAGCTTCTTCTGGAGTCTTGTGTCCCTCATCAACGAGGTCGCAAGCGATCTTAAGAGCAGCTGGAGCTGTTCTCTTACCGTTACGGCACTGAAGCATGTAAAGCTTCTTGTTCTCTACTGTGAACTCCATATCCTGCATGTCATGGTAGTGATTCTCAAGAGTCTCACAAACCTTGATGAACTCAGCATATGCTTCTGGGAATTCCTTCTCCATCTGAGCGATTGGCATAGGTGTACGAACACCGGCAACTACGTCCTCACCCTGAGCGTTGATAAGGAACTCACCCATAAGTTTATTCTCACCTGTTGCAGGGTCACGAGTAAATGCAACACCTGTACCAGACTCATTGTTAAGGTTACCGAATACCATAGGCATTACGTTAACAGCTGTTCCCCATGAATATGGGATATCGTTATCACGACGATATACGTTAGCACGAGGGTTATCCCATGAACGGAATACTGCCTCGATAGCGAGCTTAAGCTGCTCTACAGGATCTGAAGGGAAGTCTTTTCCGAGCTGCTTCTTGTACTCAGCCTTGAACTGCTCAGCAAGTTCCTTAAGATCTGCTGCTGTAAGATCTACGTCAAACTTAACACCCTTCTTCTCTTTCATCTGATCGATGAGCTGCTCGAAGTACTTCTTACCAACTTCCATAACAACGTCAGAGAACATCTGGATGAAACGACGATATGAATCGTATACGAAACGCTCGAATGCAGGATCAGGATTGCCCTTGATCATTGCTGCTACTACGTCGTCGTTAAGACCGAGGTTAAGGATTGTATCCATCATACCAGGCATTGATGCACGAGCACCTGAACGAACTGATACAAGAAGAGGATTCTGAAGATCACCAAACTTCTTACCGTTGATCTCCTCCATCTTCTTAACGCCGTCCATAGCCTGAGCCATGATCTCGTCGTTGATCTTACGACCATCCTCATAATACTGTGTGCAGGCCTCTGTTGTGATTGTGAAGCCCTGTGGTACTGGAAGGCCAATGCTTGTCATCTCTGCTAGGTTAGCACCCTTACCACCGAGAAGGTTACGCATTGTCATGTTACCTTCGCTGAACATATAAACCCACTTGTTCGCCATGTTTTTTACCTTTCTTACCGATTCTATATTTAATCGGTACCCTTACTTTTTATTATAATCACTGTGCTAGTTATCATAAGCTTCCGCAATGATATGTAATTGCTCTAGCCTGTGATAATACAGCTTGAAACACTTACATATCACCACGCAAGCTGTTCCATAATAAACTGCACAGAAATTACCATGATAAGAACAAAAGCTTAAACTCTTGGCCCATTCTGAGGAATGAAACTATCAAAGATGTAAACATCAAAGTGTTTCTTAGCCTCTGTAAGCTCTGATTCGCTCTTTATCGTCCAGGCAGCTGCTGTACTCTTGTACAGGTTCTTGCAAAGTCTCCTTGAACAATTAGCATGATACTTGTGATTAAAAGCTATAAAATCAGGCTTGGTCAAAAAGTTAAGCAAAAGATTGGTGAGTATGAAATACAATACTCCCTTAAACTCTTCTGGCTTTTCTCTATGGAAGTCATCTGAAAGCTGACCTCTGAATACATCAGGATGTTTTCTCCTGAACCAGAAAAGTCCCAGTGGGTTAAAGGACTCAATGCAATATATTCCGTTGTAATCCCTCAACAAACTGTCTACAATTGGACAAACCGATAAATCTGTAAGTTCGATCTTAAGCTCTATGATAAGGGGAACCTTACCACCTACCATCTTAAGAAAGTCTTCAAATTTAGGTATCTTCTCCTCCGAATCAAGAAGATGGAAATTCATGAGCTCTTCGTAGGTATAATCGATCACCTTACCTTTTACCCCAAGGCTACCATCAGGATTCCTAACGGCATCCCCTACTTCATGTCCCTTGTCATATCTGGCAACTCTAGCCAAAGTGAAATCGTGGAATACAACCGGGACATTGTCTTTGGTAAGCTGAACATCACATTCTATACCATATCCGCCCTCTACAGCCTTCTTAAAAGCTGCCATAGAGTTCTCTGGAGCCATAGACTTATTGTCATGCAATCCTCTGTGAGCATACAAGACTTTGGTAAATGGTTCCCTTGAAGGTCTCTTTATCATTCTAGGCATTATCATAAAGAAATATAAGACTGCCAAAACAACGAAAAATATAAGTAAAACCCTCAAAAACAGCATGAACATCACTTCCTAATTACAATTTAAAGCCTCGTTAAAAAATAAACGCGACGCGTCCGCTAAATATTTTACAGCCTTCTTCCGTATAACGCAACCATTTATTTATTAAATGTGTAGCTTTTGCTCTAAAAATTTTATCCTGTTTTTGTATGCTTCTTACAATAAAATAATCCTATCTGGTTTTCGCCAGATAGGACTAATGTTCAAAAATCACTATTATATGAGGTCTATTCTATCAATCGAGAAAAGGCAAGGTATTACAAGGAAATTGCTTCCCTCTGCTTTAGTCCTGTCAAAATGCAACTCAGGATCTACATTAAGCCACTTATTTATCACTTCAGATTCTTCATCTGAATTTTTGATATTTACGTTATTTCTAGGCTCCTCATAATATGAGAACAAAATATTCTCATGAACAGAGATAAAAGCGTACTTATCTCCCTTTAAAAGCCCCTCTTCTACTATAGCGTTATGATACATGATGTATGAAGGAAGCTTATGAGGATATACAAAAGCAATCCTTCCGATGCGCTGTTTCTGAGCTGAAGTTCTCTCATGCTCCCACTTATCAAGATCATCTTCTGGAATATGATGATAATAAACGTTTATCATTGGAGCAAAAAATCTATCTCCATCCTCTTCTGGCCAAGGCTTTAAATAAGGCTTTAAGTCGGCCATAAGAGCATCAACGTCCATTGCTTTTTCATGAAGCTCCCCGACGATCTCCTCAATATATAAAAAGCCCATGTCCTTATATCTGTAAAAAGAAGCATTGCAAAGCTTTCCATTACTGATAAGCTCTAAAAGTTCCTGTTTGCATCTATCTAAGATATTATCAAGAGGCATATCGCCTCCCATTAGTTTAAAGCTGCATCTGTACTGTGATCTTCGTATCATTCCCTACTCCTCCAAGTAAAATAATATAAGCATTAAAAACTGGAATAGATAAATGTAGCTGCATCGTACCCTGGTCCCCAAACTCCGCAGGTAACCACAAATATGATCGCTACAATATATATGAGCCATCTAAGCCACAGGCTCTGTGCTACTATCCTGTCTCTGATGACAATGCCCTTTTTGCCAAATGCGTCAACTATCACCAAAAGAACTAAAGACATGATAACAAGTCGTACATCTGCTTCAGCCAGGCCAAGTGTAAACAAAGTACCATCAGTAAGGCTCCAAAGTGTTACCTTCCACATATGTGTTAGTACATAGATTGCTGTTTCAAAGGTGTCTGCTCTAAAGAATATCCATCCGATATTAACCAGCATAAAGGTAACAAGTATCTTTAGAAGGTGGTGTGAAAAGCTCTCTCTATCAATCTTAAATACTGCTACAAGCTTATCTCTAACTGGCTTTAGCACAATGCCAAGAACCTGAAATACTCCATGAAGAAGTCCCCATACTACAAATGTCCAAGCTGCTCCATGCCAGAGTCCGCTAACTGCAAACACTATCATGAGATTAATAAGCTTTCTCACATACCCCTTTCTGTTACCACCAAGAGGAATGTAGAGATAATCTCTAAACCATGTAGATAAAGAGATATGCCATCTGCGCCAGAATTCTGCAACTGACTCAGAAAGATATGGCTGCGAAAAGTTGTCCATGATCTTGATACCCATGATCCTTGCTGTTCCAATGGCTATACATGAATATCCTGCAAAATCGCAGTAGATCTCAAAGGTATAAAAGATAGTTGCCAAAAAGAGCACTGTACCTGTGTATGAAGAAGGAGACTCATATACCTTATTTACAAGTACTGCTAGTCTATCTGCTATTATGATCTTCTGAAAATATCCCCAAAGCATCAAAAGAAGTCCATCTCTCATAGCTTCATAAGAAAAGCTCTTGGGTTCCTTAAACTGAGGAAGCATATTTCCAGCTCTTTCTATAGGTCCTGAAGTGATCTGTGGAAAGAATGAAATAAAAAGTGCTAGCCTAAGATAGTTCTTTTCAGCAGGGATCTTGCCCCTGTAGCAATCAATGAGATAACCAATACTCTGGAACAGATAAAAAGAAATTCCGGCAGGAAGTATTATATTTACTACCGGCATGGTATCTGAAAGTTTAAAAAGACTTACTATATTTCCGACTGTTTCAAGTAAAAAGCCTGTGTATTTAAAATATCCTAATAAGCAGACCAAAAGCACTATGCTAAGTACAAGACAAAGCTTTGCTGTTTTAGGTGCCTTTTCCTTATTTTTTTCGATAAGAAGTCCTGCGCCGTAGGTAACAAGCGTTACTGCGATCAAAAATACCAGGAATTTGCCGCTTACGATATAGTAAAAGGCCATGCTCGCCAAAAGAAGCCAGATATATCTGACTTTCTTTGGGATAATAAAATATATGAATATGGTCCCCATGATAAAGATCAGGAACTGAAGTGATACAAACTGCATTTCATTCCTCCATACTAGCTAGTAGATCATCTTTCTTCGTAGCTATAATCAAAGCTCTCGCCCGTGTAATACTGATGGGAAGATACCTCCCCCTCTTCAAAAAAGATTATCTGAACATCTGAATAAGCAAATTCGTCAGAATAAAGGTAGTTCGTTTCCTTATCATCTCCAATGTTCATGATCCTATAAAGGTCGCTTACGCCCTCATAGGTGATCACACCATCTGATGTTTCGATCACCTTTTCTTCATCATCACCTGCAAACTCTGTAATATTTCCATGATCTGAGATCAAGAAGTATGAGGATTTAGAAGCTATTGCTTCATCGAGCTTTTCTCCTGCTCCAAAGCTCTTTAACTGTCTCATGAGCACATCATCTGCGTAAGCCACAGAACCGCCTCTTATACTAAAAGCAAACGATGTTGAATCTCCATCTAGTTTCATCATAATAAGCTGAGTATGGATGTCTGCATTCCCTGTAAGGGCGCTTTTTTGACTATCATAGAACTCATCTGCGCACTTTTGCCAGGTAGCATACTCTGCGTCGCCTCTGTGATCAGCAAGGTCAAAGTTTTCTTTTAACCAGTTTCCAATATATCTGGTAACCTTGGTAGCCCCCAAGATATTAAGGTGTCCAGCATCCATGAAATCAAGTCCATAATCCACAACATCAGGGATCTCAAGCATGTTAAGGCAAGGAATGCCATATTCAGAAGCTATCTGGCTAGCAGTATGAGCAGCCGCCTGATTCTCTGCCATAGCAAGGAAAGGCACTGTAACTATGGCTACCTTGATGCCTCTTATCTGACAATCGTCAATGATCCTTCTAAGGTATGTGGTGCCTACTGTCTCTCTATCA
This sequence comes from Butyrivibrio sp. INlla18, assembly GCF_900103635.1. GTDB lineage: Bacteria > Bacillota > Clostridia > Lachnospirales > Lachnospiraceae > Butyrivibrio. Next base: position 99,533 of record NZ_FMXK01000006.1, on the reverse strand, counting down.
AGAGTTCCTGCGCCATAATCTGTATAAGTAAAGCCATCTGAATGCATGACATATTTCATCTCAGCACCCATGAACCTATTGATGTCTGCATTTCCAGTAAGTCTGTTAAAGTCGTCAGAATCAAGCTCTTTCCATCTGTCATGATAAATAATGTAATCAAACAAAAATGGATATTTCTTGGCATCATCCTGGAACATGTCATTTATAGCAAGGATCTTGGTCCTTGTAAGCGGAAATCTGTCGATATTAAGATGAAGCTCATCGCTGTTAACATTAGCATTTGGATCATCCACATATCTGACGTCATTTTCAAGCATATAGGCATCGATCACCACAAGATCAGGTATACGTCTCTCAAGGGCAAGTCTGAACTGCCAATAGCTTGATAAAAGGACGCTTCCATATCCGCCAAGGTTATAGGCTGTGATCCCCTGCTCATCATAGAGCTGAACAGGATTGATACCATTTATTACATGAGACGACCCCAAAAAGAACACATCTACATGCTCTTTTTCGGCTTCCTGTATATACATCTCATTTTTTATATAGCTGGATTTACGCTCAACAACAAGCGCCACTGCCATAAAGCAAAATAATAAGATCAGCAAAAAAGCTACTGTTTTTGTAAATAGTAAGAATTTTCTTTTCATACAAACCCCTGAATAAAATTTATCACTTCATTATAGCATAAGTTCAAAGAGTTCCTGGTCTGTTAAGTGCTTTCTGATCCTTAAGATCAAATGCACTTTGTTGCCACCAGCACCCTGCTGATACATTCTCTGCCACTTATAAAAATGCGGTCCATCGCCGTAAAATCTTACAAAAGACATAAGTCCGCAAAGAACATAATAAGACTGCCTTATATCTGCTTCGCAGTCGTTGTTAAAAAAGCCCTTAAATATGCCTTTTTCTGCATTTCTCATTTCTTCATAGCCTGTTTTAAAGGCTTTTGCTGCAAGGCCTGCTTCATAAAAAGCTCCAAGATAGTCAGGTTCACCTTCTTTATCCTGTCCTTGTGAAATACAGTCTATTACTTCTCTCTCAGCCTCATTTTCAAGTTCTGGATCTTTATCTACAAGGCATTTTAATATGGCATCACAGGTATGAAGTGCACCAAGATAGCTATAGTAATGGTATTTTACCTGCCAGATAAAAAGGTCTTCTAGCCTGTCTTTATCCGTTCCTTCAAGTCTGTCCAAAAGCTCAAGGCACTTATCAAGATACTCTTTGTAGCCTTCTGCGCCCCTTTCAATGATAGGCCTATAATCTAAAACTTGCTCCTTTAAAGTCTTTTTATCAGAAAACCACTTCCACTCATCGGCAGCTTTAGTTTTTGATGGAGCTTTTTGGTCAAAGGCAGTAACAAAGCCTGTTGTAAGAACTCTTGCTCCATGATTTGTAAACTGCTCTCCAGCGTGGTCATCTGCATTTGGACCGTAGGATGGGCAGTAAGAAGCCCACTTCTTGTAAAGAGCTGCTATTTCTTTTACATTCTTTTCTTCAAAGTAGCTCTTGCAATAGTCATATGTATAGCCTTCTGCATAGGCTTCATAGTCAGTATCACTTGGCTCATCTTTCCAAAGCCTTGCCAAAAGATCAAGGTAATAGGCATGGGGCTTAATATTTGAACAGTTAATGATCCAGAAATCATCAGCTTTTTTGTCATATACATTAGAGATCTCTTTTACCACAAAGGCTGGGGAGTTTGGAAGCATGGTCATCTGGGCCGCAGCCTGAAGATCATAAAAGGAAGCATGATAATAGATTCCATGCCTGCCACCAGCGTTATCCTCAGGAAGTGCATATATCCTAGGATTGTGATTGCCCTGTCTTCTAGATACCATCTTGCCAAAGCCATTGTCAGCCCAGATAAAGATCACATCCTCAGGAAGATCAAGAAGCCCCTTCTTGTATAGCTCCATAGTCTCCCCATAAAGATTGGTGCAGCAGATTGCATTATCATCATACTCTTTTACAAGGTCATACTGCCTGCGGATAAGCTTACTCATAAGTTTTCCGCGCTTTTCATCTGTGTCATAGGCTGGATCATCAGACCAAAAAGGCCTGTCCCCCTGCCCTCTAAAGCCAAGATTCCAGATAACCTTTTGATCCTCCTGAGTGATCAAAGCTTCTCTCCAAAGCTTCTCAAAAAGCTCTGGATACTTGTCATATGAGGCATCAAGGTCAGGATAAGCCCTTGCAAACATCTTGGCTCCAAGAGGCTCTGCGTGGTGATGGGTTATCCATAGTCCCATCTTAGAAGCAAGCTTATTGTAAATATGGGCATTTTCGTCTGTCCCTGGAATAGTCATATTGCCTCCACAGCGAAGAAGCGCTTCAAAAGCCATCTCCCAGGGCTTTTCATTATCTCCATCAACTTTCCAGTCATCGATCAAAACTTCATCATTTACAAACCAGCCCCTAAACTTAACCCTGTAAGGCCTAGATTCATAGTAATAATCATCAGGAATCTCTACTGCTTCTTTTTTATGAAATTCCTGCTCATTCCAAAACCAAAATTCATTTACTCCAAGGAAATTTTTGCTGACAAAATAGATTCCATAGATAAATCCAAGATCATCAGAAGCTGATATCACAAGGGATTTTAGGCCTACTGCGCCTTCTTTTATCTCTTTTACCCTGATGACAAAGCATTCCTTTTGAATATCTTCTACATGGTTAAAAGAAATAACAAAACCCTCTAGTTCTGAATCAGATAATGTATTTTGAATATCCCTTTTTAAGGCATTTACAGCCATCAAGACTGCCTCTGATAAATGTGATTCCCCTATTATTTTCGAATTACACGTGATCATTCCCCATTTTTCCCTTCAAAAAAAATACAACTATTAAAGATAGTATCATAAAAAAAGTGGCTAGAGTATCTATTCTCTAGCCATTTTTGATTTTAATTTATCTTCATACATCAGAGCATCTGCCCTCTTAAATACATCATCCATGGAAACATCCTTTTTACTGTCAAAAACCGCCATTCCTATAGCAGCTGAATACCTCTCCCATGGTTCTTTACTCTCATCTGCAGAAGTTAATGCAAATATTGCTTTGAGCTTTTCTAAAAGCGCATCTTTAGTTTCGTAATCCTTATTTTCCAAAAGAACCACGAACTCATCGCCACCTATTCTAAATACCGGAGAGTGATCATATACAACGCAGATCTCATGACAAGCGCCAAAGATGTAGTCATTTCCATGCTCATGACCAAAGCCATCATTGATCTTTTTTAGATTATTAAGATCTACCATCACGATACCAAATCTGGCTTTTCCTTTTATGATATCATCATCAACTCTTTCCTTTGTCTTGTCGTACCAGGCTTTATTCTTTACATGAGTAAGCGCATCCTGGTAAGCCAGCATATCCATATGATTTACCTTATTTCTCATGTCTTCTACTTTATCTTCTGCATCAAGAACGCTGATAACATATTTTCTCATGTCATCAGACATCTGTATAACTGCATTTGATAAAGATTCAACTTCATTTTGGGTATGGATTTCTGGAGGATCATACTTTAATTTCTCAGGATCCTTTTGATCATGCGAAGTCTTAGCGAAAGCAACTACGCTCTTTTCAAGCTTACTGATGGGCTCTGTGATGTTTTTGTTGAGCCACATCATAAAGATTGTTATGAACATTATAGCAAGTGCCACAATAAGTATTACGTTTACAGCAGTATGAAGCTTTATGGTATTTCTAAGTTCAGATACTTCTATATCCACGCAAAGAACTGCAAACTTATTGCCATCTGGATCAATAAGAGATTTAAGCCCTGTATAGTCATATCCCCAGGCACTAAAATCCTTAAAAAAAGTTATATCTGAGCCATCGTTTTCATTCATGGCATCATAATAAAGCTTTAATTCATCCAGCTCATAATCATCATAGGCTACAGAACACAGATAATATCCATCAGGTTCAAACTCTCTTCCATACTTGGTATCTGCTGATAATATATTTACCATACAGGGTTCGTCGCCCATGATCGGATAAACAATGTAAAGATAGTGAATATCAAAGTCTTCCATTATGCCGTCCATAAAATCCATAAGTTCCTTGTACTTATCGGATTCCACTTCTGTTCTGACACACTCTGAAAGATCCTCGATATCAATATGATTCTCAACGTAATTTATAATGTCTGTCATTCTCTCTTCATAAGAGTGATAAAGAGATTTTGTGTATGTACTGTATGTCAAGATACTTAAAATAAGACACAAAAGGACAAAGAATACTAAGCAGCCCAAAAAAATACTTCTTTTTAAAGGTTTGTTGTATGTCTTCATCCTTTTTGATCCTCAAATATAGCGTGGTTAATCTATCTTGTTTACATAAGTACACAGATAATTATACTATATTTCAGTAACTTATATTCCGTTTTTTATATAGCTTTTACAAACAATTTATCATTTATCTTAGTCATCAACATCGAAATGCTCTAAGATTTTTTCCTTCTTTGGCGGCTTAACATCTCCATGCTTGACCATCATCATTGTGCTAAATGCAAGGCAGGAAAATACCACTGCATAAGGGAACAATGTCCTGTATGAAACATGTTCAAGTAAAAAGCCTGATAATATTGGTGTTAGCACCTGAGCTGCCATTGAAAATGTGTAATAGGTTCCTGTGTATTTACCAATATCGCCTGCCCTACTCATCTCAACAACCATAGGATAAGAGTTTACATTTATTGCTGCCCAGCCAATTCCGATAAGGGCAAAAAAGATATTGATAGATGATGAATAAACCGGCATAAGAGCTGCTACAAAATAGCAGACAGTCATTATAACAACACCTACAAGTATAGTCTTTTTTCTTCCAACCTTTGATGAAATAAAGCCAATAGGAATATAGCTAAGTACTGCAGCAACTGTAGCTATGAGAAGTGTTCCTGCATATCCGTCCTGAAGATGCCATACCTCTTCAACATATCTGGTGTAGGCTGTTGTTACGGCATTGTAGGCCATATACCAAAAAGCAACTGATAAAAGGAGGAAAACCAGGCTCCTAAATACATCCTTTGGAAGCTTTGCGCCTTTTCCTTTATTTTCTTCCATATCAGATTCTATCTCTTCACCAAGAGAATGAAGTCCGCCCTCTTCTTCTATCTGCTTTTTGATCTTGTTTTCATTTATAGTTGCCACAAGGATCGCAACTGCAAGGAGCATCAAGATCACTATACTGAGCATAAGTGGCAGATAATTTGTATCTGCCTCATTTTCAGCACTCTTTAAAAGGACCATAGTCATAACAAGAGTAAATACTCCGCCAAGTGCACCCATAAGGTTGATGATGGCGTTACCCTGGCTTCGAAGTGGCGCAGGTGTAAGCTCTGGCATAAGTGAAACCGCTGGAGATCTATAGGTTCCCATGGCAATAAGGAGCACCAGCAAAATCACAACGAAAAATGGCAGATTACCTGATGGCTTTGCTACTAGTATCAGCACTGACAGAGCAGTTACTGCTACTAATGTTCCAACTACGATGTATGGAGTTCTTTTGCCAAATCTACTATCTGTCCTGTCTGACAGAACACCAAATATAGGTAAAAGAAACAGAGCTAGTATATTATCAAACGCCATGATAAAGCCTGTAGCTGTCTCTCCAAGATTGAAGTTGTACTTAAGTATTCTTGGAATCTCGTTGTCGTAGAACTGCCAGAATGCACAGATTGACATAAAGGCAAGTCCTATTAAAATAGTGCGCTTATAATTTAGTTTCATTTCCCCATTCTCCCAACATTTCTTATTTTAGTGTTTTTTCATTCTGAAGTCTTTGTGACCATCCGCAAACCACATATTCTTGGCTCTATATGGATTAGTCTCTTTGCCCGCGTTTGTGGCTGGTGTGGTAAAGTATACAGTTCCCACAGCTGTATCATCTACCTTAGTGTACACATCATCCCAAGTATTCATGGACATGTTGTTACATATAATGTACTTGTTAGAATCCATGGTGATCCTTCCACGTTTCTTTTCCCAAAGGTCAGTACATTCGTGAAGCCAATAGCCGCCTCTTGTAAGAGATGCTGTAACTGTATAGCTTCCACCTTCAGTAAGCTGCTTTTTGATGGCACTTACTACTCCTGCAAAAAGGATCATTCCAGGAATATAGTCAAGGGGTACGCCATTTAGATTAACTGGCTTTTTAAGGCTGCCGTTTCTGATGCTAAGACCTGTTATATCCTCTGCACATGGTGCCCATCCTGGTCTTGTATCCCAAACAGTATCTGAAAAGCACACAAGACTTCCATATATGACATTAGGATTTAATTTATGAATATCCTTCTCAGAAAGACCAAATTTATCAAGAGAGCCCTTCTGATAAGAACATATGACAACGTCAGCTTTCTTAACAAGCTCTTTTGCCTTCTTTAACTGTTCAGGAACATTAAAGTCAAGCTGAACGCTATTCTTGCCAGCCCAGCCGTCAAGCTCAAGCATAGCCTGCTCCTGTTCAACATACTTGCCTCTCCTGATCATCAGTACATCTGCGCCAGCTTCAGCTAAAAGCCTCGTACAGGCAGGTCCTGCAATGATATGAGTAAGGTCCAGAACTTTAAGCCCTGAAAGCGGTCCTCTCTTTTTCTCATAGATACCATATTTTTTCTTGGAGGTATTACTGATCCTAGTCAGTCTATAAAGTGGCATATCGCACACTGCCTTACCAACTTCGGATTCTTCCCACTCCTGTCTTGTCCTTAGCATGCAGCCGCAAGCTCCGTTTTCAAAGGTTTTTTCCTCAAGGTCAAGAGCCTCAAATTTCCTGACTGCCCTGCGAGTCCTTATTTTATCAAAGAAAAGAGATCCAAAGACAAATTTCTCAGGAGCCTTCTTGATTCCTAAGGTCTCCATCATTATTTTCTTTTGGGATTCATAATAGACATGAGCAGAGAACTTTCTGCCATCTTTGGTCTTGTACTTATAAAAAGAGCCATTTAAAGCATTATCAACTCTCATAGCTGAGTTATATCTTGCCTTTATAAACTCTCTGTTACCGGAATATGAACTCATATAAAGCCTTACAACCTGAAGACCAGCCATATCTACGTCGCAGATAATAGGCAGGTTCTCTTTTGAACCACTTCTGATATTGGCTATATCCTGCAAAAGAGCCTGATCAAGCGCAAGGATAGCCGCTGCAGGTCCAGTCTGAAGAACCCTTTCATCTTCATAGAGCCTTTTTACAGCCTTTTTACGAAGCGATAATAAAACCGGCTTTAATACACCTGGAAATGGATTGTTAGTGTGACATGCTTTTTGAATCTGCTTTTGCCTGGAATCAGACAGATTAAAGATAACTTTTGAATCAACTTCTACATCGAGCCTGTCAAGAAGATCTGCATAGCACATTATTGCCTGAAGAGCCTTCTTCCCCATAACTTTACTCATGCATTTACCCCTTCATAAGTGATTGTGATTGATTATTCGATATCCTTTTATATTATACCATCTCATTATCCATAAAAAAACACAATGTAAAAGGCGGGCATCCATTGTTTCAATGAACACCCGCCCTTACTTCTGCTTTTCCAAGGGTCGTTTCCTCTTCTTTCTGCATTCTTCAAATGCTCTTATATTTTAAATCACATCCTTTAGCGACTCCTTGACATCCCTAGGCTAATGTGAAGCATCGCCACCGTCGCTGTTGATGTCAGTCGCCTCGATAACCGTTGCTCGTCTTTGATGAAGCTTAGCCATCTCGACTGCTTTGGTTTTTCTTCTGTGTGATTGTATATATAATATAACATGTACGATAAAGTTTGTCAACAACTTGAAAGAATTGTTTTTGTTTTCAGACAATTCAGACGATTCCTGTATTTATGGGAATCAAATTTCCATACTATTTTATTTGCTACAAAAGTAATTATAATGTATGATATTTTTTGAAGATTTATATATAAATAAAGGGGTTTTATTATGAGCGAATATATTATCAGTTGCTGTTCTACAGCAGACTTAACAGCTGAGCATTTTACACAAAGAGATATCCACTATATTTGCTTTCATTTTGAACTTGACGGCAAGGAATATCCTGATGATCTAGGACAGTCTATCTCTTTTGAAGATTTCTACAGTCAGATGGCTAAAGGAGCCATGACCAGAACATCTCAGGTTGGCGTCGGTGAATATGTTGAATATTTTGAATCCTTCCTCAAAGAAGGAAAAGATGTGCTTCATCTTACACTTAGTTCCGGAATCTCTGGAACACTTAACTCTGCTACTATCGCAAGAGACCAGCTCAAAGAAAAGTATCCAGAGAGAAAGCTTTATGTAGTTGATTCACTTGCAGCTTCATCTGGCTTTGGTCTTCTCACAAATAAGCTTGCTGATCTTCGTGATCAGGGAATGGGAATCGACGAGTTGTATGAATGGGTGATCGAGCACAGACTTGAGTGCCAGCACTGGTTCTTTGTATCAGATCTTAGCTATCTCGTTAGAGGTGGCCGAGTATCAAAGGTTGCAGGCACGATTGGAAGTGTCCTTAACATTTGCCCTCTTATGAACGTAGATTACCAGGGACATCTTATTGTTAGATCTAAGGTAAGAGGTAAATCAGCCGTTATGAAGGCACAGGTTCAGAAGATGATCGAACTTGCTGAGAATGGCAAAGATTACGATGGAGATTGCTACATTTCTAATTCAGCTTGCTATGAAGATGCTAGAAAAGTTGCAGATATGGTCGAAGAAACTTTCCCTAAGCTTAAAGGTAAAGTTAAGATATTTAGCATCGGTACTACTATTGGTAGTCACACAGGCCCAGGAACAGTTGCATTATTCTTCTGGGGAAATAAAAGACTTGATTGATCCAATAATTAAAGCAAACAAAAAACCGCCAATATGGCGGTTTTTTTATTCTGCTAAAAGCAGGTTATGTGTATCATAATCCTTGATCAGATTAGTGATCTTCTTGTCATCCCCAATCACTGTAACATCAAGTGGTCTGTAAAGATTAAGTGATAAAAGACCAACTATTGATTTGCCATCAATAAAACTGTGTCCGTCCTGAACATCAATCTCACATGAAGATTTTGAATTCATGTTGATGAACTGAACAATCTGTGACTTGCATCCTAATGAAACCTTAACCTCTTTTTTCATAATTTTCCCCTTTTTCTCATAAGTCATCGCAGTACCGATAGAAAAAACAACAGATTAAATGATAGCACTGTGTGAACAAATTGTGAACAGGGATATTCTAAACTTTCTATAAAGTTTTTATTATAAAATTACGAATAAAACTTCTTTTCAAGACGCTTATCAAAGTCATCCTTAGGCATTGGGTTATCATAAAGAAATCCTTGAACCACGTGGCACCCAACATGCATAAGCAGTTCAGACTGATTTTCTCTTTCAACACCTTCAGCAATAACATCTATATTAAGTTCTTTGGCCATGCTTATGATGTTCCTTAGAACGATCTCATCGTTTCTTGTAAGAGTTTCACTTGTAATAAAGGACCTATCAATCTTGATGGTCTTTACAGGGAAATCTCTAAGAGTTGAAAGGGATGAATAGCCTGTACCAAAGTCATCAATTGAAGTTGCGATGTTCATTTCCCTAAGTTTAGTAAGGAAAGCTGTCATAAGAGCTCTCTCATCTTCACTTGAAGTCTCTGTAACTTCAATCTCAATGAAGCTTCGCTCTATACCAGCTTCATCTATGATTCTTCCTATCTCTTTTGCAAGGTGCTTGTAGCTTAAGTCTCTTCTTGAGAAATTAACAGATACCGGAACAGGGATCATTCCTTTATCCATCCAATCCTTAACAAAAGCACAGGTTTTCTTTAAAACATAAAGGTCAAGAGATGCTACCATTCCTTCCTGTTCAAGGATCGGTACAAACTCTGTAGGATATAAAACCACGCCGTTACAAAACCACCTAGAAAGTGCCTCTGCTCCAATTATCTCTCCGGTAATAGTATCTACCTTTGGCTGAAGATAGATTCTAAACTCATCATTAGCTAGAGCTTCTTCATACCTTTCTTCTATCTGCTTTTGCCTGTATATTCTGGTACTCATAGCCTTATTCACAAATACATAAGGCTTATTGGCGACGTTTTTGGCATAGCTACAAGCCATAGTAGCTCTGGAAATAAGCTGTCCTGGCTCTTTGAATGACTCATCTACAGCATACACTCCTATAACTGCAGCAATTGAAAAGTCTTCTCTTTTGTCATTCTTTATTCCATAAACAGGAACATTAGAAAGGAAATCTAGGAACTCATTTGTTCTGTCCTTTTTAATAAGAGCTGCAAAATTGTCACCGCCAAAGTGAGATATTATCTCATCCTTTGCACAGAATTCTTTGAGCTTTCTAGCATACCTTTTCATGATCTGATCGCCTTCAGCAAGTCCATATCTTCTGCTGATAAGGCCATAGCTCTTTAAATTAAATGCAAAGGAATCATACTCATAAATAGTTCCGCTCTCCATTTTAGAGATAGCAAACTGAATGAAACCTCCTGAATTAGGAAGTCCTGTAAGATACTGAGTAAGCGCACTCTTTTCCACGATCTTGGAAAGGAGAAATCGCTCCATATGAAATGATAATATATCTATAACAACTGCAAAACTCTTGTACTGTTCTTCACTCCAGGATTTATCGCCATAAAGATAGATGTTATAAGATATACTCTTTTTTTCTCCCATTGGATGCTTGAACAGATATGCTGGAACCTCTTTCTCAGGAACAGGTCCAAATAAAGAAATGACCGTATCTGGTTCTCCTGCGCTATCTGATCCTGGTGCACTAGAAACGATCGCAACGATGGAACGAAGCGAAAAATCCTTGGCAATATCAGAAAGGGCCCCAGGTGAGATCTCAGGAGTCACATCCTCTTCAGATAATATCTGTACAAAGTTTTCAAAGCTTTTCTCGAATGTCATAGCATCCTTCCTTCATAAAAAAATTCATATATATACAACATAATCTTATTAAAAAACAAACTTTTTTTCAACAGCATTAGTTTTTTATGCATCGAAAAAGGCTGTATCAAATTGATACAGCCTTCAATCTCATAAAAAATTACTTCTTGTTTACAAGATCCTTAAGTGCCTTACCAGCCTTGAACTTAGGTGCTACAGATGCAGGAATCTTGATTGCAGCGCCAGTCTGAGGATTCTTACCTGTTCTAGCAGCTCTCTTTGTTGTCTCGAATGTACCGAAACCAACAAGCTGAACCTTTCCCTTCTTCTTAAGCTCCTTAGTTACTGTCTCTGTGAAAGCATTAAGTGCTGCAGCAGCGTCCTTCTTTGAAAGTCCTGCCTCCTTAGCGATTGCATCGATAAGTTCTGTCTTGTTCATGTAATTTTCCCTCCAAAAAGAAATATTTTATTACAAAGCCCATTTTACCATGTTTTTTTGCACTTAACAACACTTAAACATAGAAAAATGGCGGTTTTTTTTAAAAAACCGCCATTTTTTATTAGATTTTTCCTAACTTTGACCTTATAAGATATCCTGGAAACCAGGTCTATACAAATGTCTAGGAATACCATCAACCATGATAGGTCCTACATCGCCCTGAATAAGAGGTCTTACATATGTAATGAACTCATTTGTTACATATGTGCCGTCCTTGCTGATCCACTCTCTTGGAACAGTACGCTCATCATTAGCGATCTTGTGAACATCCTTAACCTCTGTACCAGCCTGATAAGGATCATCTGAAAGTCTCTCAAGTACAACCATCTTGCCGCTATCACCTTCATCTGCGGCCTTCATAGCTGCACCACCAACCTCATAAGCTTCAAGGATATCAACACGTGATGCACAATGGCTTGCAGCTCTCTGAAGAGTTGAAAGCTCGATGGCACGTGTCTTGCATCCGCATTCTGCAGAAACAATGTTGCAGAGGTACCTAGCTGTACCTGTAAGCTGTTTGTGACCAAAAGCATCAACATACTCTACTGATTTGTCCATATCACTTACATACTTACCATCTTTAGTTCTGATACCTTCTGAAACAGCTATAACTATAGATGCCTTAGTCTTAAGAAGAGCTTTGATTTTCTTAATGAATGCATCCATATCAAATGGAATCTCAGGAAGATAGATTGCATCCGGTCCATCACAGTCCTCGCCTTTAGCAAGAGCTGTAGCGCCAGTAAGCCATCCAGCATTTCTTCCCATTACCTCCACAATAATAACCTGTCCGTGACTGGTTTCAAGAGACCAGCTATCTCTTATTATCTCTTTTACTGAAGTACCGATGTACTTGGCTGCTGAGCCATAACCAGGAGTGTGATCGGTAAGGGCCAGATCGTTATCGATCGTCTTAGGGCATCCAACAAATCGAATATCTGAACCTGAAATGATCGCATAATCTGACAACTTCTTGATGGTATCCATAGAATCATTACCACCGATGTAGATAAAGCAATCGATCTCAAGCTTTGCGAGAATATCAAAGATCTTCTCGTAGATTTCTTTACTCTCAAAAATTTCGGGAAGTTTGTACCTGCACGAACCAAGATACGCTGAAGGTGTTCTCTTAAGAAGCTCGATATCAAGTCCGCTCTGAATGTGATCAGAAAGATCTACATATCTCCCTTCCATAAGACCCTGGACGCCATGGATCATTCCGTAAACCTTATTGTATCCACGGTCAATGGCGGTTCTATAAACTCCGGCAAGTGAAGAGTTGATAGCCGCCGTAGGTCCCCCCGACTGTCCAACAATTACGTTTCGTTTCTTTTTCTGTACCATTTCTCCTGTCCCCTTTCATGAGATGTCTTATCCCCTATTATATGCGAAAAACCGTACACTGTCACTATTATTTCAGTGTGATCTCAACGCATAATGGATTGTGGTCAGAGTACACAAAATCTGTACTTATCGTATTAATATCGTGAACCTCAATGTTGTCAGAAATAATAAAACCATCTATAACGTAATATTGAAAACATTCCGGATCTTTATCCTGTGCTGAAACAAGTGGCTTATCCAAGGATCTGCATGTAGGAATACTTGTATCTGTCATAAACTTAAGTCTGTCATCGAAATCTTTTACATCTATGACTCCCGCTTCCCAGGTTCCCTTATGAAGTGGATAAGCGCTTAGATCCGTATTAGAAAATCCCTGATTAAAATCTCCTCCTGCTATTACATAATTTCCTTTATCAAGCTCTGATTCCAAAAGATCCTTTACGACCTTTGTCTGCTCTATCCTGCCTTCGCCATCGTCATAAGCATCAAGATGAAGGTTTATAAGAACTAGCTCTTTGTCTGAATTTTTGATAGGAAGTCTTGATACCTCCAGGCATCTTTTGAGATTTACTGTTCTAAGTGGCCAGCTAAAGGGACAAGGAAGCTTAACTCTTGTGCACTCAGAAACATCATACTTACTAAACACACCTATACCTGCATTGACCTTCCCTATAGGAGGAACAGGCATAGGAATAAAAGATACCACATAGTTGTAGGCAAAAGCTCTTTCATTACTAACTGCGTCTATATCTGCAAACTGTCTGATATATTCAAACTCATCAAAATAATGGGATCTGGTAGAATATCTGTCTACCTCCTGAAGCATCAAAATGTCTGGCTTTTGTTCATTTATAACTTTGGTCATACCATTTAAGTTATATTCAACTCTTCCCTCGTCAGCGGTGCTTACCATCTTGCCGCCGTCCATAAAAAAGTCTGCGTTGTCTCCAAGAGCTCCATAACCAATGTTCCAGGTCATGATAACTATAGGTTCTCCAGTCAAGAGAGTTTCTTCACTTTCTCCATCAACCATGAGGTACTCAAGATCCTGTGGATCATACTCATCAATTGTCAAAAAACCTATGACAGTTCCCAGCATGAGAGCCAACATGAATATAGCAATGCCAGCACACTTTAAAAATTTCTTCATAAAACCCTTTCTATTATGATTTTAGTCAATAAAAGCACCTGCTAGAAAAAGCAGATGCTTTATGTGACTATATCTTAAAAATCTTCCTCAAGAGCAATCTTTCTCCCATGGGATTTGCCAAGGCCATAAGCAATTGAAGCGATAAGGATCACACTAACTGCTGCAATGGCGCATCCAATAAGAAGCTTCTTCTGATCCTCATCGAAGCCCTCCCAGATTTCAAGCCCTTTATCTATCTTATCCTTTGCAAAGCTGATTGCTGCATCTAAGAATTCTGTCATAGCCCCCTCCTATAGACATGAATGTTCTGTGCTCACTATACTATATATTGTACCTCTTAGCCTTTCTTTCCTCAAGTTTTTTTAGTATGAAATCCTTCCATATGAAGTCAAAAATAGCTGCAAATGGAATAGCCAAAAGGATTCCTACTACGCCAAAAAGCCTTCCACCAAGTATGATGGAGATAAGTATCATAAGTGGTGACACACCAAGGCTCTCTCCAAACAGCCTTGGCTTCAATATATATCCATCAACTGTCTGAAGGATAATGGTAAATACAAGGAACCATAAAGCGTACCATGGATTAACAAGTACAAGGATGAATCCACCGATAACAGCACCAACTATAGGGCCAAAGGTTGGTGCAAGGTTTGTAATACCAACGATAACAGAAATAAGCACCGCATAAGGCATTCCTGCTATCAGCATGTAGATTGCATTTACAACACCTACGATAAGACCATCAATAATGTCAAAGCTGATATATCTGATAAGGATCTTATTGCATTTATCTAAAAACTCTCCGGAGCTTTTGTAGGTCTTTTCCTTGAGGATAAGCTCCATAAGTCTTGAAATACCGTGGATGATCCTCTTCTTGTCCAGTAAAAGATATATTGCAAGGATAAAAGAAATAACAACATCAAATACATTCTTACCAGCACTTACAGAGCTATTAACGATGCCCTCCATATTGTCAGTAAACAGACCGCCGATATTCTCTAATACTTTGTTTACAATATTGGCAAGACCACTGAACTCAGAGCTCAAAACACCGTTTTCGTGAGCTTTTTCAAACTGTTCAATGAGCTTTTGTGAAGACTCCACATAGCTTCCAATATTAGAAACAAAGGTTGTGATACTGTCTACTATCTGAGGTATAAGTGCCACAAAAAGTAGCACCACAGCAGCGATTATAACTATGATAGCTGTTGCAACAGATAGCTTCCATCTTGTCTTTTCACTCTTGATCTTCTTGTATATAGAAGTTTCAAAGAGCTTGGATAATGGATCAAAGATATAAGCTATGACGCAGCCTACTACTACTGGCTTTATAAATCCAAATATACTATTTATCCCATCCAGGATCACTGAAAAATGTGAAAGCAGCATGTACAGCACAACTGCCGAACAAGTTGCGATAGTATAAGATACCCATCTTTTTTTGAACCACTTACTGTTAAACTTCATAATCCCTCCGACCAAATTCATCAAAAAATCTGTTGATAAAGGCCCCTATAAAGAAAATATAGAAGCAAAAATATAACCAAAACATCATGACAACCGGAGTTGCCAGGCTACCATAAAGCGAATAGTTATCAGTCTTATTGACGTAAATTGAAAAGAGCCAGGAAAACACATACCATACAACTGCCGAAAAGATCGCACCAGGAAGCTGATGAACAAACTTTATCTTGGTGCTTGGTACATAAGTATATATTAACGCAAATAACAAAATTGCAATACCTATAACTAGTACAAATCTAAAATTGATCAAAAACGACATCACATAGCTAAAGGTTGGAGAAGCACTTACTATAAGGTCTTCTAGAACATTTCCAAATACCATGAGGATCAACATAGTCACAAGGACAACTGCCATAACAACAGTATAAAGAGCTGCAATAAGCCTAAGGTATACATAATTTCTGCGCTCATTTACGTCATAGATGCAGTTAAGCCCTCTGATAAGAGCCAACATACCAAGAGATCCTGACCAAAGTGCAATGATAGCCGTAAGAGAAAGTATGCCTGTCCCCTGATTGTAAGTCTCATCCACAAGCCTTATCAAAATATCATTGGCAAAATCAGGAGTTACCTCTACTACCGCTCTTACCAGATCATTTTCCGTAAGATTCGTATATGGCAAGATCGATGTAAATAATAAAAGTAGTGGAATGAGTGAAAGAATAAAGAAAAATGCTGTACTACTTGCAAAGGCTGGAATATTCTTTTTTTGCATTTTTTCTGAAAAATCTTTGCCCATTGCATAGAGCGCAGCTAAAGCGTTCATATTACCCCCTAAAATGGAAAAAGCAGCCATGATCAAATGACTGCTTTTATTTCCTAAAATAACCCCAAAATGCCGGTTCCTGTTATTTGACTCCTAGCTAACGCCAGGTGGGTTACCGCAACTATGATCTCTGCCTCCCTCTCCCATAGCTGGTCTGCGCATGCGCAGGGCCGAAGGTGTGACATCAAAGATAGCAATGTAGGATTCCCGTTTAAAGTAACTGTAGGTTCAAATTACGCAGGAGTTGTCGGACATCCCAGGAGAAATACATTAGTACTTCTAACTATTATTATATTCAACAAGCGGCTTTTTTCAAGCTATAGCGCCATCTTTTCACATTTATTTTAGGAATCTTAAATAGTTCTATATAAATAATTATCGTAGATCAGATCTCTCTTGTAGCCTCTTTTAACCAGTCAAGAACTGCTTCATCCTTGATAAATGGGCTGATCTTGTTATATACAGCCTTGTGATAAGCATTGAGCTGTTCTACACTCTTAGCGTCCATGTACTTCTTGTCGATAGCTTCAAGATCGATAGGCACATAAGTAAGATGCTCAAATCCGAAGAACTTACCAGCCTCTGTCTCACATCTATCTACTACTTCTACGATATTCTCAATACGAATACCATGGCTACCCTCAACATATACGCCTGGCTCATCAGATACGATCATACCAGGTAAAAGAGCCTGCTCGTCAGCACCCTTTGCAAATCTCCATCTGATGTTGTGAGGTCCTTCATGTACATTTAACATGTAGCCGATTCCGTGACCAGTTCCATGGTTGTAATCAAGACCAATGTTCCAAAGTGGAGCTCTTGCAAATGTATCTACGTTTCTGCCTGTGCAGCCTTCCATAAAGTTTGCTGCTGCAAGATTAAGCATACCACTTACAGTTGCTGTGTAGTGCTTCTTGATCTCATCTGAGATCTCTCCAACAACGATAGTTCTGGTAACATCTGTTGTACCACCCATATATGTAGCACCTGAATCTACAAGGAGCATGCCCTCAGCCTTAACTTCAGCTGCGTTATCTTCTGTTGCCTCATAGTGTGCCATAGCTGCATTTGCATTGTAAGCACTGATAGTAGGGAATGAAAGTTCAATAAAGCCAGGAAGTTCTGCTCTCATGCCATCAAGCTTCATTGCTGCTGTGTACTCAGTCATAGGTACTTTACCTACGTTCTGTTTTACCCAGTAGATAAACTCTGTGAGCTTAGCGCTATCTTTTACATATACTTCTCTGATGTTCTTAAGCTCTGTCTCATTCTTTACAGCCTTCATAAGCTCAGTTGGATTGTACTTGTCCACAAGCTTAACGCCGCAGTCAGCTGCTTTCTTATTAAGAGTCTTGTAGGTAAGGAAATTAGTGTTTCTCTTATCGTAAAGAACATCTCCATCAAACTTAACAGTTTCAAGGAAAGAAGTTAATTCATGATAATCCTTTAATGCAATACCTACTTTATCGCAGTAAGCCTTTACGTCAGCTGTTACCTCTTTTGACTGAACAAAGAGCACGAACTGATCCATTGTGATATATGCGTATGAAAGAGCTACTGGATTGCACTCTACATCATTTCCACGAAGATTTGTAAGCCACATGATATCATCAAGCTTACTTAAGAGATGAGCTTTTGTGCCATACTCTTCCATCTTCTTTCTAACATCAGAGAGCTTTTCCTTAAATGACTTGCCGCAAAGCTCGTCGCTAAGCACGTACATGTCATGGCAAGGAAGCTCTGGTCTGTCTGTCCAAACATCCTCAGCAAGGTCCTTATCGATCTTAAATCTTACTCCCTTGTCTGAAAGCTTCTTTTCAAGGTCTTCTCCGATGCTTGTAGAAATAACTCTTCCGTCAAAACCAAGTGTCTGTCCACTCTTCATATTCTTTTCAAGATATTCTGCAATAGTTGGAACTCCAGGATTCATCATTTTGAAAAGAACTACATCTGTTCCCTTCATCTGATTCTCAGCCTGAATGAAGTATCTACCATCCGTCCACATTCCAGCTTCATCCTTAGATACAACCAGGGTACCGTTTGATCCATCAAATCCGCAAAAATACTCTCTTACCTTAAAAAAGTCTGCAGAGTACTCTGAATTATGGAAGTCAGATGTAGGCATCATATAGTAATCTACTGAAAGCTCAGCCATCTTCTTGCGTAAATTTGCAAGTCTTCCCTTTATTTCTGTGTTTTCATACGCCATTTTAAAATTCCTCCTATGTAAAGATCTGTTAATACAAATCCTACCTGCAAAAAATCCTACTTGCGCCCATAAGCACAAATAGGATTGTATCACTAATTCAATATATTGTCATGGTATTTAAATGGCTGTTTTCTCATCAAAACTGCTCAGATACTGTATCGCTGCTCTCTTGTCCTTTCTGATCTGAATTCTATTTAATAAAACGTAAAATACAGGAAACATGATTCCAAGACAAAAAGCTACAAAAGAGGTCAGAAGCCCAAATAAAATATCCAGTGGAACAAATGGGACAATATACCATACTATCTTGCCTGTCTTAATGGCTACACGCACTGCGTTTACAAATCCTCCACCTATGGAATAAACAATGCCAGCCAGCGCTCCGAATAAAAGAATATATCCAAGCAGTACATATTCACCAAAAAGCTTATTGACTAAAGCTGGAACAACAGTAATATCGAGGATCGTCACAATTACAGACATAGCTATAGAGGCTGTGTTTCTACGAAGCCTTACCTTAGCATCATCGTAGACTTTTTTGGCATAAACCGCATCGTCAAAGACCATTTCATCAAATATCCTTGCTTTAGTCTTTGCCATTTTTGTAATCCTCCTAATGTATATATCTCAAGCTTAAATGTAATTCTTCACGTGAAAATATTAACATTAGTCGTAATGATTTACAAGATTATTTTACTTTTTGCTTAATTTTTATTAATAACTCAGAAATATTCTTAATATCATTAATATATCATTCCGAATTTAGTGAACAGGATGCACCTCAACATCAGATGGAAGCTCCTTTCCCGTATCTCCTGTCCCTTCTATGAATAGTGAAAGTGTAGAATATACCTCAACTCTTGAAATATACTCCCCTTCTGCGAGCCTATACTTTTCGTTTCTTACAGATTCATTAACATGATCTGCAATACTTCTAGCGCCATATATTTTAAACCCTGATTCATAAAACCTTTTTTCGCATTCACTAAGAGAAATATCTCTTTTCGTAATGTCTTTTTCCAAGTACCTGATGATAAAGCTTGCAAATTCCCTATAAGTCAAAGGATCATCTGGTCTAAATAAAAGGTTTCCACTTTCGTCTTTTGCGATAGTTTCTGGATCGATCAAATTGCCATCATAAAGAGCCTGCACATAGCCAGCGTCCCAGTCAAGCTCATTTATGTCAGCATATTCATTTAAATATGGTCTCTTACCTGCAAGCCTAAAGGCCTTAAACATGACCATTAAAAGCTGTGCTCTTGGCATGACAGCATATGGATGAAGATGCATGACGCACGGGTCTAATAGTCCATATCTAAAGGCTTTCTTTATACCTTCATATTCAGGAATCCCCACGGTATCAACAAATGGAGGCTCTATGCTAAACACATCCTTTGAAGGAAGCTCTTTTGGAATGTCCTTGGTATCAGTATCAGGAGTAAATAAGCTATCCTCCTCTATCTTTGAAAAGTACTTTTCATCAAGCTTTTCCTTGATACTATTTAAGAAAAAATCAGCAATGAGAACTGCTCCATACTCATTCGTATGGGTGATATCGCCCTTTATAAAGTAATCCCTTGCCCTATCTCCATATTCTATCCATTTCTTAAAGGTATAGTCGTGGAGATCAACAAGGATCGTATCAGTCTCCTTTGCCGCCTTGTAACAAGCCTTTGAATACTGATCAAGCATTGAATAAAACTTTCCGAATTCATCCTTACCTGGAATCCTGCTGATCGGAGTGCAAAGAACCGGTATTGCTCCAAAACTTCTAACTTCTTCTATATATCTTTTAAGATTTTCCTCATACCCTCCAAAGGCAGCCAGGTTTCTCCTCTTTTGATCGTTATGCCCAAACTGGATCAAAAATAGATCTCCCTTTTTCATGAGCTCTTTTGCTATATCATAGTGACCATCATCCCTAAAGCAGTTTGAGGTCATTCCTGAATGAGCAAGGTTACATACTGCGGCATGATTCGCAGCTCTTGAAATAGTCTGGGCCCAGCCAGCACAGCTTCCATATGGGAAATAAGGATTTCCAGCATTTTGATCTGTAAGGGTTGAATCTCCTGCTACCCAGATAATAGGCACTTCTTCCCTTGTGATACTGACATTTACCTTTACTTTTGGATCATCAGTCCCTGCTCCTGTAAAGCTCACAAATATAACCTTGTCATTACATCTCTTTGGCGAAAGAGCTGGAATATACGGAGTTACAGCAACATAGAATTCTTTTTTATAGGCTTCGTTATTGCCCACAGATATATTGATATTTCTCTCTATCATATTCCTTCTACCAGCAAAAAGAGTCATGTTCTCAATATCTCTTTTGCCAGGCTTAAGTTCGAAGGTAACCTTATAGGTTCCAAATTCTGAAACCTCATATCTTAAGATAGTAACTTTTCTTCCTGCAATTTCTTCTTTGGCAGGCTCTACCTCAAATCTTCTATCGTTCCAGCCACCGTTTTTCAGTGCAAGTTCAGCATCTGTTGATGAATTATCGTTTTGCTTTTTCATTTTTACTCCCATGGATAAAATTGTAATACTCATAGCTTACTCTAAAGTGCCAGTCAAAAGAAACTTCTTTATGCAGGAATAATGGTCATTTTCGTCCATTTATAGCATCTTTTTAAGAATACAACCTTTTTGTTGCATTTTATAGTAGATTCTCATATAATACGAACTGTTGCAAAGAGAATATTTTATTGATTTATTTTAAGTGAGGCTATTTTAATGATAAGTGCTAATAACGTAACACTGAGAGTTGGTAAAAAGGCTCTTTTTGAAGACGTCAACATTAAGTTTACAGCAGGTAACTGCTATGGAATCATCGGTGCTAACGGCGCTGGTAAATCTACATTCCTCAAGATCCTTTCAGGTCAGATCGAGACTACAAACGGTGATGTAGTTATCTCTGACGGAGAGAGACTCTCCTTCCTCGAACAGGACCACTTCAAATATGATGACAACGTAGTTTTAGATACAGTTATGGCTGGTAACGCTCGTCTTTTCGAAGTAAAAAATGAAAAAGACGCTATCTATGCCAAGGAAGATTTCACTGACGAAGATGGAATCAGAGCAAGTGAGCTTGAGGCTGAATTTGCTGAGATGAACGGATGGGAAGCTGAGTCAGATGCTGAAAGCCTTCTTAACGGACTTGGAATTGACACTGAGTTCCACTACAAGCTTATGAAGGAGCTTGATGGTGCACAGAAGGTTAAGGTTCTTCTTGCAAGAGCACTCTTTGGTAATCCTGATATACTTCTTCTGGATGAGCCTACAAACCACCTTGATCTTGATGCTATCGCATGGCTTGAGGAGTTCCTCATCAACTTTGAAAACACAGTCATCGTCGTATCCCATGACCGTTACTTCCTCAACAAGGTATGTACATACATCGCAGATATCGATTATGGCAAGATTCAGCTCTATGCTGGTAACTACGACTTCTGGTATGAATCATCTCAGCTTATGATCCGCCAGATGAAGGAAGCCAACAAAAAGAAAGAGGAACAGATCAAGGAACTTAAAGAGTTCATCGCTCGTTTCTCTGCTAACGCAAGTAAGAGTAAGCAGGCTACTTCCAGAAAGAAAGCCCTTGAAAAGATCGAGCTTGATACTATTAAGCCATCAAGCAGAAAGTACCCATACATCGACTTTAGACCAGATCGTGAAATTGGTAATGAAGTTCTTACAGTTGACGGAATTTCCAAGACTGTTAACGGTGAAAAGGTATTAGATAATATATCATTCGTAGTTCAGAGAGATGATAAGATCGCATTTGTAGGCGGTAACGAGCTTGCAAAGACTACTCTCTTCCAGATCCTTACAGGCGAGATTGAGCCAGACGAAGGAACATACAAGTGGGGTGTTACAACATCTCAGGCTTACTTCCCTAAGGACAACACCAAGGAATTCGACAATGACTACACTATCACAGAATGGCTTACAGGTTATTCTGTGATCAAGGATGCAACTTATGTAAGAGGCTTCCTTGGACGTATGCTCTTTGCAGGTGAAGATGGTGTCAAGAAAGTTAAAGTCTTATCCGGAGGTGAAAAGGTTAGATGCCTTCTCTCCAAGATGATGATAAGCGGTGCTAACTGTCTTATCTTTGATGAACCTACAAACCACCTTGATATGGAATCTATCTCCGCTCTTAACGACGGAATGATCAAATTCCCAGGTGTTGAGCTCTTTGCCTGCCGTGACCATCAGGTCGTACAGACAACAGCTAACAGGATCATGGAAATCCTTCCAGACGGAACACTTATTGATAAGCGTTCAACATATGATGAGTACCTTGAAAATGATGAAATGGCTAGAAAGCGTACAGTATACAACACTGCTGCTGACGAAGAAGAGGATGACTGATCCTCACGCCATCAATATAGTAACCACGTTAATATCAGCCAAGCTGATATAAATATATTCAACCCATTTAAGGAGGAGCATATTATGCAGGAATTTAGTCCGGTAAAAGAGGGAAAGGTCAGAGAAATCTACGACATCGGGGAAAATCTCATCATGGTAGCAACTGATAGAATTTCAGCGTTTGATGTCATTCTTAAAAACAAAGTTGTAAAAAAAGGTGCAGTTCTTACACAGATGTCCAAGTTTTGGTTTGATCTTACAAAGGATATCGTAAACAACCACATGATCAGCGTTGATACAGCTGATATGCCAGAGTATTTTAGAACTCCAGAATTTACTGGTAACAGTATGCTTTGCAAAAAGCTTACGATGATTCCTGTTGAATGTATTGTTCGTGGTTATATTACAGGAAGTGGCTGGAAGAGCTATGTAGAAAACGGAACAGTTTGTGGTATCAAGCTTCCAGAAGGTCTCAAGGAATGCGGTAAGCTCCCTGAACCAATCTACACTCCTAGCACAAAGGCAGAGATTGGTGATCACGATGAGAATATCGATTTTGACAGAAGCGTTGAAGTACTTGAGAAAGCTTTCCCAGGTCACGGACTTGATTACGCTACAAAGATCAGAGATTATACTATCGCTCTTTACAAAAAATGTGCAGACTACGCTCTCACTCGTGGCATCATCATTGCTGATACAAAGTTCGAGTTTGGTGTAGATGAGAATGGTAACGTAGTTCTTGCAGATGAAATGCTCACACCTGACAGCTCAAGATTCTGGCCAGTTGAAGGATACGAAGAAGGTCATGATCAGCCATCATTTGACAAACAGTTCGTTCGTAACTACTTAAAAGCTAATCCAGATTGTGATTACAATCTTCCACAGGATGTGATTGACAAGACAATTGCTAAGTATCTTGAAGCTTATAAGCTTCTTACAGGCAAAGAACTTGCATAATATTTAGTCAACATAAAAGGCGCTTTAGCAAATGCTAAAGCGCCTCTTTTATTATTCAATTCATATTATTTATTTGAAGAACTCCATATCTGAACTTAACTTATCAGCGATACCCTTAAGGGAATTAGCTGATCCAGCAAGTGTTGTAACTGTAGCAGAAAGCTCCTGCATTGATGCTCCTGTCTCCTCTGAAGAAGCAGCATTTTCTTCTGAAATAGCTGAAAGAGAACTCATAGCATCTGATACAACGTTCTTGGCACTTACACAGGTTCCTGCATCTGTCTCGATACTCTTTACACTTGATACTGTAGAAGTAATATCTCCGATCATAGCATTTACGCTCTGCACTGTATTTCCAAGCACCTCCTGCTGTTCGTCATTGCCCTTCTTAACATCAGCTGCCATCTGAACTGCTGACTGTGACTCTGCCAAAAGAACATCCATCTCTTTTCTGATATCATCAGCCATCTGCCTTGAATCTTCAGCAAGCTTACCAATCTCACCGGCAACAACTGCAAATCCCTTACCAGCTTCACCAGCTCTAGCAGCCTCGATTGAAGCATTAAGTGAAAGAAGGTTTGTCTGAGTTGCAATTGATGTGATACCTTCAACCTTCTCATTGATATTCTCAACAGCCTTACTTGTTGCTCCAATCTTTTCAGTGATCTGAACGATATTCTCGCTCATAGCCTCTGAACTTCTCTGGAGATCTGCAAGAGACTGTGCAGATTCTGTACTAACTTCCTGCATTCTGGTTGCAAGATTTGAAAGATCATCTGTGCTGGACTGAACGTTACCAGTAGCTACATCAATATCACCAACAGATTCTGTAACACTCTGAATCTCATCAGCCTGCTGTGTAGCACCAGATGCAATTTCCTGTACTGCATTTGATACATCATCTGCAGTCTGTGAGATCTGGCTTGCAGCATCAGCAAGTTCTTCAGATGAATTATGTACTGAAACGGCTGATTCTTTGATATTTGTTACTATTCCACTAAGTACATCCAAAACTGAATTTGTATTTGCGATCATCTCGCCAAACTCATCTTTTCTATTCTGGAACTTTTCGATCGATACGAACTCACCGCTTGCCAAATGGCTAAGAGCACCATTGATCTCACGGATAGGTCCTGTAAAGGAGTTAGCCATTGCAAAGGATGCAATTACAGCTACGATTGCCATGATCACAGCAATTCCAACACCAATATTTGCGCTTCTCTTAGCAGATGCAAGTGTCTTGTCATAGTTTGATGATACTACTACGATCCAACCAGTAGTTGGTTCCTGCTGATATGATACGATCTGTTTATCAGAGCCCTTACCAGTTACATATGTACCTGAGCTGCTACTCTGAGCCATCTTAAAGAAATCTCTGTCACTTCTATCATCAGCTTCATCTTCTGCACTGATCTCATAATCAGAATGAGCAATTACGATACCAGATTTATCTGTAATGAACGCTCTTTGGTCATTACCAATATTTTCCTTAAGAAGCTTGTGTAATACAGACAGATCATAACTTCTCTGTACTATACCAATTGGTGTTGAATAACCATAATCATAAACAGGAGCAACAGGAATGATAATTCTTGATCCTGTAGCCTTTGATACAAGGATATTTGAAATATAATTTTTTCCCTTCATCGCTTCCTGGAAATACTCTCTCTCATGAATATCAGAAAGCTTATTTCCATCATCTCTTACAAGCTGCTGACCTGTAGAATCAGATATAACAAGAGCATTTCCATCATTATATGGAGTATTTACCTTCTGAAGGAAAGCGATCATCTCACTTTCATTTCTGGTAGATGGATTTTTAACATATTCAATAGTATATGGAGATTCAGACACAGCCTCTAAAGTTCTGAGCATCTGGTTGATCTCTTCCATAAATGCCCCTTCAACAATAGCGCACTGCTTTGAATTAGTTGTCTCAGCATCCGCAAGACCTTTGCTGATGGAACTATTGAAGTTGATTAGCATAGTGATCACAAGAGGTATTGTAACAACCAATACCATTACCAAAACAAGCTTGGCTTTTACACTGTTTAAGCCGAAATTTTTTGCGTTGTTGTCTTTAGGTTCCTTTTTTCCCATAGTATTAATTCTCCTTAAATAACATGAATAAAACTTACTAAATTGTATAAACAACTCCGTATATAAAATTATACTACTCCATAGCATAAATGTGCGTTATTCCGTACATGTTTAATAAATATTTAATAATAATTGTTTATAATAAAAAGAAAATACCGTCACTATTCAATTGATAGTGACGGTATCTGGCTTTGTGATACTTTTCTATTATTTGTTTTTAATCTTTAAAGAACTGCATATCCTGATTGAGTTTATCAGCAATTGCCTTAAGGCTATTTGCTGATTCAGCAAGTGTGGTAACTGTTGCTGAAAGTTCCTGCATTGATGCGCCTGTCTCTTCTGAAGAAGCTGCATTTTCTTCTGAAATAGCTGAAAGAGCACTCATAGTATCTACTACTGCATTCTTGGAAGTTTCGCATGTATCTGCGCCTTCTGAAATAAGCTGAACGCCTCCTACTGTGCTTCCGATATTAGCAAGCATTCCATTTACTGCCTGGAGTGTCTCACCAAGAGCTACCTGCTGATCGTTGTTACCCTGCTTAACATCCTCTGCTGCTCCAACCGCTGCCTTACTCTGTTCAAGAAGGATATCCATCTCTTTTCTGATGTCATCAGCCATCTGCTTGGAATCTTCTGCAAGTTTACCAATCTCTTCAGCTACAACTGCAAATCCCTTACCAGCTTCACCAGCTCTTGCTGCCTCGATTGAAGCATTAAGTGAAAGAAGATTTGTTTGAGTTGCAATAGATGTAATGCCTTCTACCTTATCACTGATATTGTTAACAGCTTCCTGAGTTGACTGAATTGTCTTTGAGATCTCATCAATCTTTTCCGTCATTTCAGATGAAGAATCCTGTAGAGAAGCGAGTGATTTACTTGATACTTCAGAAGCTTCTTTCATCTGATTTGCAAGATCTGAAAGGCTTCCTGTTGAATTCTGAACATCGCCAACGGCATCACCGATCCTGCCAACATTTTCAGATGCATGCTGAATCTCTTCTGCCTGCTGTGTTGCACCAGATGCAATTTCCTGTACTGCATTTGATACGTCTTCTGCTGTCTGTGAGATCTGATTAGCCATATCTGAAAGATTTTCAGAAGACATGCCAACTTCATTTGCAGAAGCTTTGATGCTAGTAACGATATCGTTAAGTGCATTGATTACTGAGTTTGTGTCTTTTGAAATCTCACCAAATTCATCTTTTCTTTCATCATGTTTTTCAACAAGTGTAAATCTACCATCTGCAAGATCTCTAAGTGAGCTTCCAACTGCCTTAATAGGCTCTGTAAAGCTCTTTGCCATCATGAATGAGATTGCAATTGCAACTCCAAGAAGTACAATTCCAACGATGACAACAATAAGAGCCGCGCTCCTTGCTGACGCAAGAACCTGCTTGTCATTAGTTGCTGTACAGATGCAATAGCCTGACTGAAGCTCTTTTTCATAAGCAACATAAGCATTGTAGCCTCTACCTGTATCCACATAATAAAAGCCTTTATCAAGACCAGATGTCATGAACTCAGAATTTGCTCTGCTCTCTTCTTCATGAGCGCCTTCGCCGATCTCATACTGAGCGTGTGCCGCAATTGTTCCTTCTCTATCTACAAGGAACGCATCCTCTGATTCAGATGCAAGCATTTCGTGGAAATTGTTAAGATCATAGTTTCTTTGAACGATGCCGATTATCTTATCGCCATCTTTGATTGGACATGCAAATGTAATGATACGTTTTCCGGTTGTTTTACTAACCTGAACGTTAGATACGAATACTTCTCCGGCTATTGCCTTCTTGAAATATTCTCTTTCAGATACGTCTACTAGGTCGCCTTTTGCTCTGGCAATCTGCTTACCATCAGGACCTGTAATAACTGTTGTGTCGCCATCTGCTAGAACTTCGTCGCATTCAGCAAGTGTTGCAATGATGGCATCTTCAGGAATACCTGCTTCACCCTTTACATAGTTAATGATAGTTGGGTTTCCAGCTATACTCCTTATCATGTTCATGTTTGCATCGTATACACCTTTAAAGTTATCTTCGATGTATCTAGCCTGCCATTCGAGAGCAGTCTGAGCATCCTCCATAGCTTTGTTTGTAGAAGTGATATAACTTACTATCACTGCAACTGTAAGTGGGATTGCAGCTACAAGTACCATAACAAAAATAAGCCTTGTTTTGATACTGTCTTTAAAGCTGACTTTCCTTTCCCCTTTTGTACCGCTTTGTGCCTCATTATGAGCCATCTTAATCCCCTCCATGTTATTAAATTTTGAGTAAAGTTGCCTGATATAAAGAATTTTAATCGATCAACAACTTTAATATTATTATCGACCTCTTTTCTAAAATAGTTTATATTTCATTTGAAAACTTTCTAAAATAAATATAAAGTATTTCTAAAAAAGATATAAAAAAGACGCCTCCGCTTATGGGAAGGGTGCGGAGACGTCCTTTTTCAATTCCTATATAATACTTTAAGGAAAAATAAACTTATGATTTGAAGAATTCCATATCCTTATTGAGTTTCTCAGCAATACCTTTAAGATTGTTTGCAGATCCAGCAAGTGTTGTAACTGTTGCAGAAAGCTCCTGCATTGAAGCTCCTGTTTCCTCTGAAGAAGCTGCATTTTCTTCTGATATAGCTGAAAGTGCACTCATTGTATCTACTACTGCGTTCTTGGATGTTTCGCAGGTATCAGCGCCTTCAGAGATCTGCTGAACGCCGCCTACTGTGCTACTGATATCTGTAAGCATTCCATTGACTGCTTCAAGAGTTTCACCAAGAGCAATCTGCTGATCGTTATTGCCCTTCTTGACTTCATCAGCTGCTGCAACTGCTGCTTCAGACTGTTCAAGAAGTACTTCCATTTCTTTCCTGATATCATCTGCCATGTCCTTAGAGTCATCAGCAAGCTTGCCAATCTCTTCAGCAACAACGGCAAATCCCTTACCTGCTTCACCGGCTCTTGCAGCCTCAATAGAAGCGTTAAGAGAAAGAAGGTTAGTCTGTGTTGCAATAGATGTGATGCCTTCTACCTTTTCACTAATAGTATTAACAGCGTCCTTAGTAGCCTGAATAGTACTAGCGATATCATCAATCTTAGCTGTCATCTCTGCAGAGGATTCCTGAAGAGATGTAAGCGATTTACTTGATACTTCAGAAGCTTCCTTCATCTTGCCAGCAAGATCAGAAAGACTGCCTGTAGAATTCTGTACATCTCCTACTGCCTCACCAATCCTTCCTACATTCTCAGAAGCCTGCTGAATCTCGTCAGCCTGCTGGGTTGCACCAGATGCGATCTCCTGTACAGCATTTGAAACATCTTCTGCAGTTTGCGATATCTGATTTGCCATATCTGAAAGCTCTTCAGAAGAATTACCAACATCACTTGCAGAACGTTTTATATTAGTAACTATGTCATCAAGGGTCTGAATAACTGAATTAGTGGCTTTTGAAATAGCTCCAAATTCATCTTTCCTCTTGTCAAATTTTTCGACCATAGAAAATCTACCATCAGCCAGAGCCGCAAGAGATTCATTAACAGCCTTAACTGGATCCGTGAAGCTCTTAGCCATGATGATAGATATAATGACTGCAACAATTACCAATACAACTCCTATGATGACTACTATCATTGCAGAACGGATTGCCTCAGCCATGATATCAGATTCTTTGGCTGAAACACAAACAATAAAACCAGATACAGGTTCTTTTATCCATGAGCTATATGTTAGCTGACCATCAAATGTCATCTCAACAAGTCCGCTAGACTCAGAGGATGACATATATTCAGCACTACTCATATCACGTGGCTCATCATCAGCAGAAATCTCAAACTGAGCATGAGCAACTACTATACCATCTCTATCAACAATGTAGCCATCATCAACATTTTCTGCCAGGAAATTATGGAGATTTGCAAGGTTATAGGTTCTATGAACTGTACCAATGATCTCTGTTCCAGCTTCATTATAGATAGGAACAATAATATTAGTTACACGGTTTCCTGTTGTTTTAGCAGTAACGATATTTGAAACTACAGGCTTACCTGTAGAAATACACTGCTGGAAGTAATCTCTGTCACCAATATTAGATCCTTCTTTTTTATCAGCTCTGATGATCTGATCACCGGTAGGAATACACATAGAAATACTGGTGTTGCCGTCATTGATATTAGCATTCATCTTATCAAACTCAGCCCAAATATCTTCATCAGTAATTCTCTGATCTGGGGTCCCTCTAGTAGCCATATACTCTCTAGTGCTAGGAGAACTAGCAAAGGTCAAAAGAGCTACAATATTTTGATTTATAACATTAGAATAATCAAGTTCTACTGCTCTTGCCTGAGACGCCAATAAATCTAATGCATCATTTCTAGCCTTATTGGTGGATGTAAAATAACTGATAAGTACTGCAATAATAAGCGGAACAGCCGCTACCAGTACCATGATTGAAATGAGCTTAGTCTTGATACTATCCTGCATTTTTATGCCGGATTTGTTAGATACGTTCTGGGGATCCTTCTTAGCCATAACTTGCCTCCATTTGTACATTAGACACATTCACCAGCTACATTTTTTATTTCTATTTTTTTATCGAGATAATGAATTATACTATATTGGAATGTATATTCACGTTATAGCGTTTATATTTAATAAACTTTTAATACCTTTTAATCTTTGAAACTATAATATTCTTGCTAGTTCCACCGATAAAATAGTCAAAGGAGAAAAAACATGAATATCCTTAATGAAAACAAATAAAGCACCGTCACTGAGGCAGGTTCCCAGTGGCGGTGCTTTTATTTGCATAAAAATAAAATATTTAATCTAAATTCTTTTTGATTGCTTCTAAAAGTTCACTATACTCTTCAAATGCTGGAAGCTCTGGATTATCAGCCTTGATCTTATCTGTTGACTTAAATAAGAATCCAGCCTTACTAGCCTTTATCATAGCTAGATCATTGTAGCTGTCTCCACTTGCGATAGTATCATATCCAATAGACTGAAGGGCCTTAACTGTAGTAAGCTTAGAATTTTCTATTCTCATCTTAAAGCCTGTAATCTCGCCGCTATCTGCTACTTCAAGGCTATTACAGAATATTGTAGGCCATCCAAGCTTCTCCATAAGTGGAGTTGCAAACTGTGTAAAGGTATCACTTATGATAATGACCTGAGTCATGCTTCTAAGCTCATCCAAAAACTCTTTTGCTCCAGGAAGTGGATCGATCTTCGCAATAGTCTCCTGAATCTCCTTGAGTCCAAGTCCGTGCTCTTTTAAGATTCCAAGTCTCCATCTCATGAGCTTGTCATAATCAGGTTCGTCACGAGTTGTCTTTTTGAGCTCAGGAATTCCTGAAGCCTCAGAAAAAGCAATCCAGATTTCTGGTACAAGTACCCCTTCAAGGTCTAAACATACTATATTCATAAATCTTCCTCTCAAATCTCTACCTTAGGCAATGTAGCAAAACTCTTGTTAAGCTCATCGTCTGTAGGAATGTAATCTGTCATTTCTCCGTCATTGAACTTCTGATAAGCAACCATATCAAAATAGCCAGTTCCAGTAAGTCCAAAGAGGATTGTCTTTTCTTCGCCAGTTTCTTTGCACTTTAATGCCTCATCAATTGCAGCTCTGATAGCGTGGCTACTCTCTGGAGCTGGAAGGATACCTTCAACTCTTGCAAACTGCTCAGCAGCCTCAAATACTGCTGTCTGCTCAACAGATCTAGCCTCCATATATCCATCATGATAAAGCTGTGAAAGAATTGGACTCATGCCGTGATAACGAAGTCCTCCTGCGTGGTTTGCTGAAGGAATGAAGTTGCTTCCAAGTGTGTACATCTTGGCAAGAGGACATACCATTCCAGTATCGCAGAAGTCATATGCAAATTTACCTCTTGTAAAGCTTGGGCAGCTTGCTGGCTCAACAGCGACGATCCTGTAGTCCTTCTCTCCTCTAAGTTTCTCACCCATAAATGGAGAAATAAGTCCACCAAGGTTTGATCCGCCGCCGGCACATCCAATGATGATGTCCGGAGTAACTCCATATTTATCAAGTGCAGCCTTAGCCTCAAGTCCAATAACAGTCTGATGTAAAAGAACCTGATTAAGGACGCTACCAAGAACATATCTGTAGCCTTCTGTCTTAGTTGCAACTTCTACAGCTTCAGAAATTGCACATCCAAGGCTTCCTGTAGTTCCAGGATGCTCTGCATTTATCTTTTTACCGATCTCAGTTTCCATTGATGGTGAAGGTGTAACACTAGCTCCATAGGTACGCATAACCTCACGTCTAAATGGCTTCTGCTCGTAGGAAACCTTTACCATGTATACCTTACAATCAATTCCAAGATAAGCTGATGCCATAGAAAGAGCTGTTCCCCACTGACCTGCGCCAGTCTCTGTCGTAACGCCCTTAAGGCCCTGCTTCTTGGCATAATAAGCCTGAACAATAGCTGAATTAAGCTTGTGGCTTCCGCTTGTATTATTACCTTCAAATTTGTAATAGATCTTGGCCGGTGTTCCAAGCGCTTTCTCAAGGCAGTACGCTCTAACAAGTGGAGATGGCCTGTACATCTTGTAGAAATCTCGGATCTCCTGTGGAATATCGATATAAGCAGTTGTGTCATCAAGTTCCTGCTTGATAAGCTCGTCGCAGAAAACTGGGCGCAGATCCTCAAATCCCATAGGCTGTAATGTAGCAGGATTTAAAAGAGGTGCTGGCTTATTCTTCATATCAGCCCTTACGTTATACCACTGTTTAGGAATCTCATCCTCGCTTAAATATATCTTATAAGGAATACTTTTTTCACTCATGTTCCCCTCCTCCAATACATGTATGTATTATTAGCACTTCACTACATTAAAGCACAAAATTTTCTTAAGGTCAACCTTGTTCATTAGTGCACGCAGCCTTAATTGGGCCAAGTAATTCCTCAGGTACAAAGAGCTTTCCAAAGCCTACTCCAAGATCTATCTTTTTCTTGTTGGCACCATGGAAGTCAGAGCCACCACTTACAAGAAGATCATACTTTGCCGCAAGCTCTTTTATCTGGCGCTCTTCCCCTGCTGTATAAGTTGAATAGATTGCTTCTATTCCCTTAAGTCCTGCGTTTTTAAGTCTTGCCACAAGCTTCTCTAGCTTGGCATCGCTCATATGATACAAGACAGGATGGGCCAAAATAGGTACTCCGCCAACCTTTAATATGCATTCAATAGCCTGCTCAGGGCTTATCTTTTCTCTAGGAACGTAGTACTTGCAATGATCTCCAATAAATCTATCAAAGACCTCTTCCTTACTCTTTGCAAATCCTTTGTCCATGATAAGCCTTGCAAAATGAGCTCTTGTAACCACTGCTCCCTTTGCAAACTCTGATAATTCTTCATAGCTTATAGGAATTCCAGCTTCATTTGTGAGCTTTTCACACATCTTTTTATTTCTTATAGTTCTTGAATCCACAAAGTCTGTAAGACTATCAACAAATTCCTTATTGTGATGATCTATGTAAAGACCTACTATATGAACATCTTTGCCCTCATTAACTGTAGAAAACTCTATTCCAGGGATAACTTCCATATCATCATAAGTTTTACTGCAGTAATCTAATGCTTCATCTAAACCTTTAACCGTATCATGATCAGTAAGGGCAATTGCTGCCAGATTCTTTTCATGAGCGTAGTCTATCAGTTCTTTTACTGAATAAGTTCCATCTGAACAGGTAGAATGCGTGTGAAGATCTATTGCTCTCATTTGGCCTCCTTATAATTCATGTTTACTATGACATTTTACTATTATCTTTGGCAAAAAAGTAGCCTGTAATGGCGCTATATGATATACTGATATGGTGCTATTTTATGCAGTATGTGGCATGATATATGACTTTGAATACATTTATTTAAGGAGAACTCGGAATGAAAAAGTATATCAAGATTGCAAGATTAGATCATTGGATCAAACAGTTTTTTATTATGCCTGGTGTGGCAGTTGCTCTTCTTTTGACTGAGCACAGCCTTACTGATATTAATTTACTTAATCTTTTCTTTGGTTTTTTTGGCACATGTTTTATTGCCAGTGCCAACTATGTCATCAATGAATGGCTTGATGCTCCTTTTGACAAATACCATCCTGTCAAAAAGAACAGACCTGTTGTTACAGAGAACATGCAGCTTAAATGGGTATTAGTAGAATATGCCATCTTCATCGTATTTGGTCTTCTCTTCTCATACCTTGTAAACAAGCTCTTTTTGTACACATCTATCGTCCTTTTGGTCATGGGCGTTATCTATAACGTTAAGCCTATCCGTAGCAAGGACATCGTTTATTTTGATGTTATCTCTGAGTCTATCAATAACATGCTTAGACTCCTTATGGGATGGTTCATTGTAACTTCTGATTCCATTCCACCTTCAAGCATTCTTCTTGGATATTGGATGGCTGGTGCTTATCTCATGGCTACCAAGCGTTTTGCAGAATACAGGATGATCGGTGATCCATCTACTGCTGGTCTCTACCGTAAGTCTTTTGTCAGATACACAGAAAAGAAGCTCCTTGCATCTTCAATCTTTTATGCACTGGCTTCTACCTTCTGCCTTGGTGTTTTCCTTGTAAAATACCGCATTGAGTATTTGCTCTGCATTCCATTTATTTTCCTTCTCTTTGCTTACTACTCAGCAATGTCACTTGATAACGACTCTGCCGCTCAGAAGCCTGAGAAGCTCTACAAAGAAAAGAAACTTATGCTCATTGTACTTCTTATAATCGTATTGTTTATAATCTGTACATTCTGCAATTTTGATTTCTTAAAGCCACTTACATCAAGTGCACTTATTAAGCTTGAGGTTTGACAACATGCGCATTCTGAACTTCTGCAAAAAGAACTTAATATTCATCTGGTGTTTAGCAACAAGCTTTACAATCCTGTTATTCACCAGCAGATCATCATTCTTTTTCCCATATAACAACTGGGATGATGCCAACAGCTATTTCACCATGGGCAAGGGACTGATGAATCACATGGTAATCTATAGGGACCTTTACGATCAGAAAGGTCCTTTTCTTTATTTACTGTATGGAATCTGCTATCTCATCAGTAACAACAGTTTTAAGGGCGTATTTCTTTTTGAGATAATAGCAGCAACTCTCTTTCTTTATTATTCCTTCCAGATCATCAGACGTCACTGCAATATCAAGATCGTCTATATGCTGATTCCTTTTCTAGCAGCAGGCGTGTATTCATCCAAGAGCTTTTATTGGGGCGGAGCTGCTGAGGAGTTCTGCCTTCCAATGTTTGCCTATAGCCTGTATATTCTTAATAAGTTTTTATTTCCAGTTTCCGGGGATAAAAAGATATCAGAAAGCAACAAAGAGATTTTTATAGTAGGACTTCTTACTGGAATCACTTCACTTATCAAGTACACCATGCTTGGTTTTTACTTTGCTTTTGGAGTTATTGTCCTGATCCTGATCATTTATAGAGAAGGCTTTGTTAAAGCAATTAAGCCTGCGCTGATCTACTTCCTTGGTATAGTGGTCCCATTTATTCCATGGTTCATATTCTTTGGAGTTAATGGCGCATTGGATGATTGGTACCGCTGCTATATCTTTAATAACCTGTTCTTTTATAGTGACATAGCAGGTGAAAAGATAACTCTTTCAACCAAGCTTTATAAGTTATGCAAGCTACAATACTGGCTCTTCATTGATAACTTTGAGTACTTCCTATTCATCGCCATAGGCTTTATAGCTAATATTTTCACTGAAAAGATCATACTCAGAAAAGTAATGTATCCATTTATGTACTTATGTACATTTATGTTCATATTCTATGGCGGAGGAACTCTTCCATACTATTCAATTCCACTAATGCCATTTTCGATCATTGGATTTATAGCCATTGGAAAACTCCTCAAAAAAATTTCTGAACATTATTCAGATGAACACTTCTGGTACAATCTTGGAATACTTGCACTCATCTTCAGCGTAGTATTTGCTAAGAACAACTCCCAGAGTTCAAACTATATCTTCACTGATAAAGATACTTTCTGGCTTACAGAAGCAGCTTCTAACATAGAAGAAGCACCAAACACTACTCTCCTAAACGTCGGAGCCCTGGACGTTGGTCTCTACACCATAACCGGCATAGTACCAACCTGCGAATACTTCCAAACTAACGGTATCGCACTTCCCACAATGTTCTCCGAGCAAGAACGCTACATCAAGGAAGGTATCACAACTTACGTCATTTCAAGCGAAGGCGAACCCGAGCACATCTACGATCATTACAACCTCATCTACCACACCGCCTTCTACGACAACGGCTACGACCAATCCTATTACCTGTACAAACACAAATAATAAAACGCCACACGCACTTATCCCGTGCATGTGGCATTTTTATTTAAGTCCACTTCTGTTTTTTGGGGGCGCGCCCTCTGGGACTACTGAGGCCGCCAGCACCGCGCAGGTCTGCATAGCCTTTGGCGGAGGCACCACCCTCTTGGACATATTATTTTTGAATCTCTGAGGATTTTTCTATGTTTATGAGGGCCGGATTTCTTTCTTATAATTCTGTTTTTGAAACACTGTCTGAGTCTTTGATGCCATTTTTGCTGTAAAGTTTTGTTTTGCCCTCATCAAAAAACGATACTTTTCTATATGCTCATGCAGCTTTTGTTTTAATACGCATGCTCTTGCTACAGACTCGCAGGGCGGAATTTATATAAGTGGTCAATGGAGCTACGCTCCCATAACAGAAAAAGAGACGACTCTCCAAGCTAGCTTGGTAGATCGTCTCTTTCTTCTGTTAAAAAGCCCGCAAAAGCGGGCGTGACCACTTATATAAATTCTCTTCGCCCTGCTTCAAACAACGCAAACCGCATGCGTGTCAAAAGCTGCTTATGAGCATAAGAAAAATGGCGTTTTTTGACAATCGTTCAAACTCAAAACTTTACAGCCAAAAATGTGCTTCAAAGACGAGTTTGTTTCAAAGAATTATAAGAAAGAAATCCGGCCCCATAAACATAAAAACCGAAGGATGAAAAAAAATATGTTCAAGGGGTGGTGCCTCCGCCAAAGGCTATGCAGACCAGCGCGGTGCTGGCGGCCCCAGTAGTCCCAGAGGGCGCGCCCCCAAAAAAATCAGAAATGAACTTAAATAGCATCCTCTATGAAAGGAGCTAGGCCGTCGTGGTCGTTATCGAAATCTGTGATGACGTCGGCGATGGATTTGACGAGGTCTGTGGCGTTGGACATGGCTATGCCTAGGCCTGCAGCTTCGATCATGGAAATGTCGTTTTGTTCATCGCCTGCGGCGAGGGTATTCTCGACGGGAATGTTTAGGTAGGAGGCAAGGCGCTTTACTACGCTTCCTTTACCAGCTTCTGATGGAAAAATTTCCATGTAATATGGGTTTGAGTATAAAAGAGTTAGCTTGTCGCCTACTAGGTCCTGAAGGGCTAAGCGGAAGCGTTCCTGCTTGTCGTGATCGTGTAGTTCAATAGCGATCATCTTAGATGGTGGTGATGATAGTTCTTTCATGATGTCATCAGTTACTATGAGAGGAGTCTTGATAACTCTTCTGTAATAGTCCATGCACTCACCATTTCTTTTGCTAACGATATGAGTTTCGTTATAGGTGTGGCAGTGAATGTCGTATTGCTCTGACAGATCGATAATCTTAGGCACAAGGTCTAAGGGCACACCTGTCTTAAATACGTACTTCTGATCGTCAACACTATATATTTCTGTTCCGTTTGATCCGCATAAAAAACTGCCCTTAAAATCAAGGCCAAGACCCTCATAGACAGCTTTGGCGCTGTCTATAGCTCGTCCTGTATTGATGCAGAAATGATTTCCTGCATCAGTAAACCTTTTAAGGGCATCCATAGTCTTATCAGAAATCTTCTTTTCACTAGTCAGAAGGGTTCCGTCTAGATCAAAGAAAAAAATCTTCTTTTTATTTTTGTCCATTTTATCCCTCAACGATCAAGTATCTACCGTCGCCAACCTCAAATACTTCGTCAGCCTCAAGCACATTTGATCCTTCTGTATCAATTCCAGCTTCTTCAAAATACTCCTCAACTTCATCAGCCCCATCAACGACTACAGCCATGCAGTCCTCAAGGAATGCCTCTGCCTCTTCCATATTCTCTGCAACATTTTCTGGAAAAAGCTGCCCCTGATTCTCTAAAAAGCATCTCAAAACCGCTTCATCATACTCGTGCATAACAAACCTCCAAACTTACAGTAAATTTAATTCTTTCATTTCCTTATAGAGTCTTGCAATTGGAAGTCCTACCACATTGTAATAATCTCCAACAAGGCCTTTGATAAATATCGCAAACTTGCCTTGAACTGCATAGGCACCAGCCTTATCATCAGATTCCCCAGTGCTGACATAATTTTCTATCTCAGCATCTGTCATAGGCTCAACCTCTACCTTAGTCTCTTCATAGAAGGTATGGCTACAGGTCTCGCCATTTTTTTGATAGAAAATAGTAACTCCTGTATATACTTCGTGGGAGTTACCCTGAAGCATCTTTATCATCGAAACCGCTTCATCTCTATCTTTAGGCTTGCCCAGTACTCTATGATTAAATGATACAATGGTGTCTGCGCCTATTACAATAGAGACCTCTGACTTATCCGTTAAGATTTTGTGAAAAATCTCTGAAGCTTTTTGGAATGATAACTCCTTTACAATGTCGCATGGCTCACTGCATTTGGTTTCTTCCTCTGATACGGCAGGTATTATCTCGAACTGTGGAACTACCTGTTTGAGCAGTTCCTTGCGCCTTGGTGATCCTGACGCTAAAACGTAACGCATATAAAAATCCTCTTTCTTTATGTACTATGAGTCTCTGGAACAAAGACCCTTGTGTTCTGAGTTGTTGGAAGCTTAGCCTTCTCTGTGGCTTCCAAGCCAAAGACAAGCTGAGAATTAATTTCTTCTCCAAACTCATCATTAGTTATCTTATTAAATCTTCCCTCAGCATCCATGACATGGGCTTTCTTGTTGTCCTTAAGTTCCATATCAAGAATATGCCAGATCTTTTTCCTGAGCTTATCATTTTCAATTGGGAAAAGAATCTCCACTCTTCGCTCAAGGTTTCTAGGCATCCAGTCAGCACTACTTGCGTAGTATTCAGGACTTCCTCCATTTTCAAAATAGAAGATCCTGCTGTGCTCAAGGAAGTTACCAACGATCGATCTTACAGTTATATTCTCTGAAACTCCAGGAACACCTGCCCTAAGACAGCATATACCTCTGACAATAAGGTCTATCTTGACGCCTGCATTACTTGCTCTGTACAGAGCCGCAATGACATCCTTGTGACAGATCGAATTCATCTTGGCTATGATCCTAGCTGGCTCTCCTGCAAGAGCGTGCTCTTCTTCTCTCTTAATAAGATCAAGTATCCTATCCTTTAGCCACAATGGCGCAATTGAAAGCTTATTCCATCCAAGAGGCTCAGAATATCCAGAAAGCATATTAAATACAGCAGTTGCATCTTCACCAAATGCAGGTGCGCAGGTAAAGAGGCCAACGTCAGTATACTGCTTGGCTGTGGAATCATTGTAGTTACCTGTTGCCAGGTGAACGTATCTCTTTATTCCATCTTCTTCTCTTCTGACTACAAGAGTGATCTTACAATGAGTCTTAAGGCCCACAAGACCGTAGATAACATGACAGCCTGCTTTTTCAAGCATCTTGGCCCAAACGATATTGTTTTCTTCATCAAATCTAGCCTTGAGCTCAACGAGAACCGTTACCTGCTTGCCATTGTCAGCAGCCTTAGCAAGAGCTGCAATAATAGGTGAATTACCACTAACTCTGTAAAGAGTCTGCTTGATAGCAAGTACATCAGGATCAACAGCAGCTCTTTCTACAAACTTAACTACATTTTCAAAGGTCTCATATGGATGATGCATAAGGACATCACCATTTCTGATAACCTCAAAAATATCCTTGTCGTTATTAAACTCAGGTACTGCAGCAGGAGCTTTATATCTGTGTTCCTTAAGATGATCAAAGCCTACAAGCTTGTACATCTTCATAAGGAAAGTAAGATCAAGTGGACCATTTATGGTATAGATCTCACTTTTTTCAACTCCCAGATCCTCAGCAATAAGATTAAGAAGCTTAGGATCCATTCCCTCGTTTACTTCAAGTCTTATAGCCTGGCCCCACTGACGAAGTTTTATCTGCTTCTCGATCTCTTTTAACAGATCCTCCGCTTCGTCCTCGTCAATTGAAAGGTCCGCATTTCTACCAACTCTGTAAGGAGCTGTTGTCAAAATATCATAGTTAAGGAAAAGCTTATCCATGTTGTCCTGAATAACCTTTTCAAGAAGAACTACTTTTCTGATATCATCATCTTCCTCGTCATAAGGAATCTCGATGATCCTTGGCAGAACATCAGGCACCTGAACTGTGGCAAAATCAACGCCGTCCTTTCCCTCTTTCTTTTTAAGAAGCGCTCCTATATTAAGAGACTTATTTCTGATAAGAGGAAACGGTCTTGATGAATCAACGGCCATAGGTGTCAAAACAGGATACACATACTCATCAAAATATCTGCTGACATAATCTGCATCATCACCTCTAAGCTCGCTTGGATCACAGATCTTGAGCCCATTATCCAAAAGAAGTGGTAACAGCTGTTCATTGTAGATCTCATACTGCCTGTCCACAAATTTATGGAGGCTTTTAAGAACTGCGTCCAGCTGCTCAGTAGCAGTCATGCCTGAAATATCAAGCTTCTTGTAATCAGCGTTGATCATATCTATAAGTGATGCAACTCTGACCATGAAAAACTCATCCAGATTACTTGCCGTTATGCTAAGAAACTTAAGCCTTTCAAAAAGAGGATTACTCTTATCTACTGCTTCTGACAAGACTCTTTCGTTAAAAGAGATCCAGCTAAGCTCTCTGTTTATGTACAATTTAGGATCATCAAAGTTTAGTTTTTTTGCTTCTTTGTTTTTCCTCATATACGCCCTCTTTTTTTAATAAATCTTTTTCTGACGGATAACTGGTTTTATAGCAAATACTTCTTCAAAGAAGTTAGCCCTATTAGTAAAAAGTCCCTTCTCCATGGTTATATCATCTGAAGTATCAACCTTTATGATAAGCTCCTTGTCCTTGATGCTGACATCTACATCTTTAAACTTTTGTTTGTGAGTTCTATCAAGGCCATTGGCTACTCGTATGATAGCTGTAAGCTTGGCAACCCTTAGGTAATCTTCCCTTGAAAAGCCATCAAAATACTGATTTCCTGAATTATAATATTCAAAGTCTTCATGATTAAATCTAACTACATTGGCAACGATAGCTCTCTCTATGTGAGAAAGACCAATGATCTCCGTAGACATTATGATGTTGTAGGAGCAATCGCCAAGATACACAAGGCTGATATATTTGCCGCAGTCATGAAGAATGGTTGCGATGTTTAAAAGAAGCCTATCTCTCTTAGTAAGTCCATGCAGTTCTTTGGTATTGTCAAAAATATTAAGAGCAATGCTCTGAAGCGTCTCTCTTCTTGATCTGCTTCCAAGAAATCTCTTCGAAATATTCTCAGAACATGCAATGATATCCTGTTCGAAATCGTGTGATGACTGAATATATTTCTTTTTCTCAGCGTACTCGTAAGCTATTCCATCGCAAAGCGTAACGCCGGGAGCCCATATATTCTCTGCCTTGGCCATGTCAAGAATACATTTGATCAGAAGACCTGACACATATAAAAGCGGCACGTTATCCTCTGGAATGTTGAGCTTTTTGGCTACTTCAAGGTCACTCATGGTAGCTGATCTTTCAATGAATCTATTGTACTCTTCCTTGGTAGCAAAGCCTTCCTTACCGTTACCGATGCCCATTCTCTGCATGATAGGAGAAACATAATCATCTATGATGACAATGTTCTCGATCTTTTTATCCTTGATATGCATCTTGGAAAAAACTGAAAGCTGAGAATTTACAAGCTCTGGCACAAGGTCACTATACTTGGATCTTGTGGCCTGAACCAGTCTCATGGTTGAAAAAAGACGAAGCACACCCATTTTCAGATTCTGGGTTGCAAAAAGTCTTCCCTTTTCAAATAAAGAAATCTGGATACTTCCACCGCCTATATCTACGATGGCTGTAGGCCTTTTGATTATCTTCTCAAAATGATCATGCTTTAAGGCAATTGATTTGTAATCCAAAAATCTCTG
Organism: Butyrivibrio sp. INlla18; assembly: GCF_900103635.1. Lineage (GTDB taxonomy): Bacteria > Bacillota > Clostridia > Lachnospirales > Lachnospiraceae > Butyrivibrio. Next base: position 57,516 of record NZ_FMXK01000006.1, on the reverse strand, counting down.
CTCTGAATTACTAAGGACATCAAAATGTATGCCAGTTCTCTGCTCTAATAGATCTCTTACGATCAAGATGTCATTGGTCTCTCTGACTGCACTGGTTCCATAGGCCTGATAGTGAGTAACACCATAGCCCTTCATTATCTTTTTGAACTCGCCAAATATCCTGATCATCTCATCCACATGATGACTTGAGATCCTACCGGAAGCATAGGTCTCACTTCCAAGATCCATTCTGTGTCTGACATGATCAAGCTCACGTACTCCGTTCTTCATTGACAGCTCAAAGATCTTGAGCGCTATCTCGTAAGAACCTACGTCAATTGCTGCAAATACTTCACCACCCATAAGATACCCCTGTGTTTTTAATAGTTACCTAAGATCCTAAGTAACTTAGCTTCTTCTCTAAGACCTCTAAGTGCGTTCTTGACTGCGCTGTCTGATAGATTGCCTTCGAAGTCAATAAAGAATCTGTATTCCCAATTTCTATCCTCTATTGGTCTTGACTCGATCTTGGTCATATTAAGTCCATTGTAGATAAAGTGTGACATCAGATGATACAGCGCTCCTGCCTCATGAGGAATCTCCATGCAGATGCTGATCTTGGATGCACTCTTTAAAAATACCTTTTGATTAGTAACGATGATAAATCTTGTGGAATTTGAATCAGCCTGATTTACGCCTTCCTCTATAACTTCAAGGCCATAGACGTCAGCAGCTCTTTTGCTTGCTATAGCAGCCTGAGACTTATCACCATCCTGTGCTACCTTCTTGGCTGCAAAGGCATTATTCTTCATACTGATCTGGCTGATACTGCTGTGATCAGCTAAAAACTTTGCGCTCTGCATAAGTGACTGAGGATGTGAATATACAGTCTTGATGTCATCAAGCTTTGCTCCTGGAACGCCCAAAAGACAATGCTTTATCTCGATTATCTGCTCTCCAACAATGTAGTGCTCATATTCTGCAAGAAGGTCATAAATCTCGCTTACAATACCTGCTGTGGAATTCTCGATAGGAAGAACTGCAAAGTCGCAGCTGCCATCCTCCAAAACGGCCATGGCATCTCTAAATGTCTCAACTGCGATACTGTTAACATTTTCTCCAAAGAATCTTTTCATGGCTTCTTCAGAATAAGAACCTGCAGCCCCCTGAAAACACACTCTGGAGCCCTCTTTATCAATAGAATCTATCTCAATAAATGGAAGCTTACCAGAAGCTCCTGCCTCTGTGAGCTTTTGATACTGAAGTTTTCTACTCATGGACATGAGCTGTGAAAAGAGCTCTTTTACCCCTACCTTGTTAAAATCAGAAGCTGTCATATCCTGTACTGCCTGGAGCTTAACCTCTTCTCTTTCCTTGTCAAAAACCTTTTTACCAGTAGATATCTTATAATCAGCAACCTGTGAAGCTATATCCATTCTCTTTTCAAAGAGCTCCACTATCTGCTTGTCAACAACATCAATCTCTGCCCTTAGATCTTTTAAGTCCATACCATCCTCCGCGTTTTTCATTAATAAGAGTTTAGAACAAATACCGCTTGATAGCAAGAAATAACGCGCCTATAATAGTATTAGTAAATTCGCGGGGTAACATATGAAAAAAGGATATATATTTATTAGTTTTATTTTAGTCATACTTGCAGGTGCTTTTATAGCATTTCACATCTACAGAAATATTATCCCTATGTCTCCTTATGACACTGGCAATTCTGCCGGCAATCTCCACAATTACGGATTAGTCTTTGAAATGGGTGACAAAGTTTATTTTGCCAATCCTTATGATAGTAACTGTCTCTATTCCATGGATCCTGATGGAACTCATTCCAAGAGACTTACAAATATGGGCGTCAAATATATAAGCGGTGCTAATGGCATCCTTTATTTCTATATGGATTCCAGCAACACATCAGGTAAGGTAACTGGTCTTGGTTCTGCTACTAATCAGTACGGCGTATACAGATACAACACCAAGACAGGTGATCTTAAGTGTCTTGCAAGGGAAATGTGCGGCGAGGTTCAGCTCTGCGGCGAATATCTCTATTATCAGGTCAAGACTGATGGTGGATATCTCGAGAAGATAAAGGTCAACAAGACAGATAAAAAGGTCGTTTATGAGGAAATGGCTTCTCCAGTTTGCTACGACAACGGTGTTATCTACTATTCCGGTGTTACCAAGGATCACAGCATCCATATGCTCTACACTCAAAACGGTGATTATACCAGGGATTTCCTTACAGGCTACTACTTCTTCCCTGTTGTAAAAAATGGGTATATCTATTTCATGAATGGCGAATCCAACTACAGCTTATGGCGTGCCAGCCTCCTTACAGGCATTCCTGAGCTTGTTACATCAGATAGGATTGATTTTTACACAATAGACGACAGATACATCTACTACGCATACTCTAGCGAGACTAATCCCGCTCTAAAGAGATGTAATCTTGATGGCAGTGATCCAGTTGTTTTATATAACGGAATCGTAAACAGTCTCAACACAACTTCAAAAGAACTATATTTTAAAGTTTACGGAAACGATGAAATGATGTATCATATGCCTTTGGATGGATCACGTCCTGCAGAAATGTTTTTACCGCAGTAATAATCCAATCATAAAATTATATATAAAAGAGGAGATTGTATGAATAGTTTGCGTCACATGATGAACCCTCTGGACTTCTCAGTTGATGAGCTAGAGGACCTCTTCGATGTTGCCAAAGATATCGAAGAAAACATGGATGCCTACTCCCACAAATGTGATGGGAAGATAATGGCGACATGTTTCTATGAACCTAGTACCAGAACGAGGCTCAGTTTCGAAACAGCAATGTTAAGGCTTGGTGGCAAGTGTTTAGGATTTGCCGATGCCAGCAACTCATCAGCAGCCAAGGGAGAAAGTGTTGCTGATACAATTCGTGTTATTTCTTGCTTTGCAGATATTTGTGCAATGCGTCATCCAAAAGAAGGTGCTCCAATGGTCGCAGCTTCTAAGTCTTCTATTCCAGTAATCAATGCAGGTGATGGTGGTCATCAGCACCCCACACAAACTCTTACAGACTTACTCACTATCAGATCTTTATATGGTAAACTTGGTGATTTCACCATTGGTCTTTGCGGCGATCTTAAATTTGGCCGAACAGTTCATTCTCTTATAAATGCTCTTACCCGTTATACCGGGATTCATTTTATTTTCATTTCCCCAAAGGAATTAAAGGTTCCTGATTACATCACAGAAATGCTTGATTCTAAAGGCATTACATATGAAGAAGTAATTAAGCTTGAAGACGTTATGCCACGTCTTGATTTCCTGTACATGACACGTGTACAGAAGGAAAGATTCTTTAACGAAGAAGATTACATCAGGCTCAAGAACTTCTATATCCTTGATAAAGCCAAGATGGAACTTGCCAAGGAAAAGATGTACATCCTTCATCCACTTCCAAGAGTTAATGAGATCTCTGTTGAGATCGATAATGATCCAAGAGCAGCATACTTCAAACAGGTTCAATACGGTCTGTATGTGCGTATGGCTCTTATCCTAACTCTCCTTGATATGACAGATGCCCATATGAATGAAGGGCTCCTTAGAAAATTTTGATCAGCACATTAAGAAAAGAGGTTATTCATGTTAAATATTGGAAAAATTGAAGAAGGCTTTGTTCTTGATCATATTCAGGCTGGCAAGGGAATGCAGATATATCGTCACCTTGGCCTTGATAAGCTTGATTCAACAGTTGCTATCATCAAAAATGCCAAGAGTAAAGTAATGGGCAAAAAAGACATCTTAAAGGTTGAATGCGATATCGATACCCTTGATCTTGATATCCTTGCTTTTATTGATCACAACATCACAGTCAATGTTATCAAGGCTGGTGAGATAATTGAAAAAAGAGCTCTTGTACTTCCTAAAGAGATCACAGGAGTTATCAAGTGCCACAATCCTAGATGCATCTCTTCTATCGAGCAGGAGCTTCCTCAGATCTTCTATCTTGCAGATGAAGAAAAAGAGATCTATCGCTGTAAATACTGCGATGAGAAGTATTCAGAAGGTGCAGGAAATAAGGAATAAATAAAATGGACCTAGGGGACGGGGTTAGTGGTTCAAAAAATGAACCACTAACCCCGTCCCCTAGGTCCAAAATTTTTTTATTTAAAGAAGCACGCATCTCCAAAGGAAAAGAACCTGTAACGTTCCTTTATTGCTTCTTCATAAGCATTTAAAACGTGCTCTCTTCCAGCAAGAGCTGATACCAGCATAACAAGAGTTGATTCTGGTAAATGGAAGTTTGTAATAAGCTGATCTAAGACTTTAAACTTATATCCTGGGTAGATGAAGATTGATGTATCTCCGCTACACTCAGTTAAGTGGCCACTTTCATCAGCTGCGCTTTCGATAGTTCTGCAGCTTGTGGTTCCAACGCAGATTACTCTGTGTCCCTCAGCCTTAGCCTTGTTGATCTTGTCAGCAGCCTCCTGAGTTACCTGATACCACTCAGTATGCATGTGATGTTCTTTTACATTATCAACCTTAACAGGTCTAAATGTACCAAGACCTACATGAAGAGTTACAAAGGCCATATCTACGCCCTTTGCCTTGATATCTTCAAGAAGTTTTTCTGTAAAGTGAAGTCCCGCTGTAGGAGCTGCTGCTGAGCCCTCATACTTGGCATATACAGTCTGATACATATTCTTGTCCTGAAGCTTGTGGGTAATGTATGGAGGAAGTGGCATTTCACCAAGCTTATCAAGCACTTCTTCCCATATTCCATCATAATAGAACTTAACGAGACGATTACCCTCTTCTACTATATCCAGGATCTCAGCCTTTAACATGCCTCCACCAAAAGATACTCTGGCTCCCGGTCTAAGCTTTTTACCAGGTTTAACTAAAGTCTCCCAAACGTCAGCTTCTTTTCTCTTTAAAAGAAGGATCTCTACGGCAGCGCCCGTCCCTTCCTTTTCTCCAAGAAGTCTTGCAGGGATAACCTTTGTATTATTCAGAACCAGGCAATCACCTGGCTCTAAATAATTTATGATCTCATTAAATTTATGATGTTCTATTTCTCCAGTATTTTTGTCTACCACAAGGAGTCTGCACTCATCCCTCTTTTCCATAGGGTCCTGTGCAATAAGCTCCTCAGGGAGATCAAAATAATAATCTGAAGTTGATAATCCTAATTCTGACATTTAATTACTCGTTTCTAAAATCAATGTTCTGAAGGAAGGCTACGTAACCTCTAAGTGCTTCGTAAAGGTCAGCCTTATCGATTACTTCCCATGGTGCATGCATGTTAAGAACTGCAACACCAGCGTCGATAACGTTCATTCCGTAAAGTGCAAGGATGTAAGCGATTGTTCCGCCGCCACCTACGTCTACCTTACCAAGCTCTGCTGTCTGATATACGATGCCTTCTTTATCAAGGGCACGTCTGATCTCAGCTATGAACTCAGCGTTAGCATCATTTGATCCGCTCTTACCTCTAGCACCTGTGAACTTGTTAAATACAAGACCTTCGCCAAGGAAAGATGCGTTCTTCTTTTCGAAGCATGATGCATATGAAGGATCAAAGCCAGCACTTACGTCAGATGAAAGCATGCAAGAATTTGCAAGACATCTTCTAAGTGAAAGATCATTGAAGCCTTCCTTTGTAAGAGCCATAAGCTCTGCTACTGCGTTCTCAAAGAATCTGCTGCGCATACCAGTTGCACCAACTGATCCGATCTCTTCCTTATCAACAAGGATGCAGCAAGCTGTTCTCTTGAGGTTCTTGGCTTCCATGATAGCTCTCATTGAAGGGAATGCACATACTCTGTCGTCATGTCCATAGCCCATGATCATTGATCTGTCAAAGCCAGCGTCTCTTGACTTACCAGCAGGAACGATCTCAAGCTCTGCAGAGATAAAATCTTCCTCTTCGATTCCATAAAGGTCATTGAGGATTGCAAGGATTCCTCTTCTAACAGCGCCAGATACCTTGCCGCTCTCAGCCTTCTCAGCCTTCTCAGCTGCAATTGCATACTGCTGACCAGCTGTGAGCTTTGCATCCTTCTTTTCAGCCTTTTCTTTTTCTTTGCTCTCAATTACAAATGGTCTATGACCAATGATAAGATCAAGGGCCTCACCTTCGATAACGTTAGAAGCCTTCTTGCTGAGCTGATCCTGTGCAAGGTGAATAAGAAGATCTGATACGAAGAATACTGGATCATCCTCGTCCTCACCTACGTTAAGCTGAACTGTTGTGCCATCTTTTTTAACAAGTACGCCATGAATAGCAAGTGGCATAGCTACGTAGTGATACTTCTTGATACCGCCATAGTAGTGTGTATCAAGGTAAGCAAATCCGCCATCCTCATAGAGTGGATTCTGCTTAACATCAAGTCTTGGAGAATCGATGTGTGCTCCAAGAATATTAAGACCATTCTCCATTGGCTCTGAACCCATCTGGAAAATAGCGATTGACTTGTTCATCCATACTGAATAAACCTTGTCACCCTTTTTAAGCTTTGTCTTGCTACCAATAAGAGTATTAAGCTCTCTGTAGCCTGCAGCCTCGATCTCGTTTACGATAGTATCGATAGCTTCTCTTTCTGTCTTGGACTCATCAAGGAACTTCTTGTAGTCCTCTGCAAACTGATCAACTTTCTTGAGCTGAGCAGCGCTATAGGTTGTCCATACGTTCTTTCTATTCATATATACCTCCTAAGTATTTGGTCATAAAAACTCTTACCTTAAAACAAGTAAAGAGGATGATGCAAATGCATCATCCCCAACTTTATTATTCGAAGAACAATCTTCTCTTTGCCAAATATGATTGTAACATATTATGAACGAAGTTCAATATTAAGAGACTCAAGTCCATTTAATATTTTCTTCATTGCTGCTGCTACTTCTTCATCCTCAAGGGTCTTTTCTTTGTCTCTAAATGAAAGAGAATAAGCCATTGACTTGAAGCCTTCCTTGATCTGTGCTCCTTCATAGATATCAAAGAGCTCAAGGCTTTCAAGCTTCTTGCCGCCGCGCTGTCTGATCATCTTCTCGATGTCTCCAGCAAGGACGTTCTTTGGAACTACCATTGAAAGGTCTCTTGTAACTGCAGGGAACTTGGCAATTCCTGTGTAGATAGTATCAAATGCAGCATGACTGACAACATGAGGCATATCAATAACTGCTACATATACTCTTGTATCGATGTCGTAGTTATCACATACAGCTGGGTGAACTTCACCGAGATATCCGATAACTTCTCCGTCATAAACGATATTAGCCTGTCTTCCTGGGTGAAGGAATGGCTTGCCTGCATTTGGATCATAAGTAAGCTTATCAAGCATGTGAACGCTATCAAGGAACTCCTCAACTGCACCCTTCATGCTATAGAAATCACCTTCTCCATAGAAACCAAGTGTGAGCTGCATTCTCTCATCTGGAAGCTCTGTAAGAGGAAGACTCTTTGGAACATAGATGTTGCCCATCTCATAGAGTCTTACATCCTTATTTCTACGATTATAGTTTGTAGCAAGGCTAGTAAGGATTCCGTTAAGAGGAATAGTTCTCATGATAGAGAAATCTTCTCCTAATGGGTTAGATATCTTGATAGCCTGTCTCTCTTTTGCATCCTCTGGTAAAAGAAGCTTATCAAATACCTTAGGACTTTCAAATGAGTATGTATAGCCCTGTGAGAAGCCGCAGAACTGAGCAACCTCTCTAGCTTTTTTCTCAACTCTCATCTTGAATGAAATGCCACCTGTTGTAGCGCTGTTCTTTGGAAGAGTTGTAGGAATCTTGTCATATCCAAAGAATCTAGCAACTTCCTCAGCGATGTCACACATCTGGTTAAGATCCTGTCTGAATGATGGGATGATAACCTCATCAGTAGCTGCATCATAGCCAACTTCTTCTCTACCCAGGATCTCGATCATCTCATCCTTAGAAATATCTGTTCCAAGAAGCTTATTGATCTTGTCTGCCTCAAGAGCAAATCTCTTAAGAGGAGCAATTGGAAGTCCAACCTGAACAACACCAGGAACAACCTTACCGCAGCCAAGCTCTACTACAAGCTGGCAAGCACGGTTAATAGCATCAAGAGCGTTTGCTGGATCAAGTCCTTTCTCAAAAAGACCTGATGCATCTGTACGAAGACCTACTCTCTTAGCTGACTTTCTGATGTTTGGTCCATTGAATGTAGCAGCTTCAAAAAGAACTGTATCTACATTGTCAGTGATCATTGAGTTCTCACCACCCATGATACCAGCGATACCAACTTCCTTCTCGCCGTCACAGATCATAAGAACGTCCTTATCAAGCTTTCTCTCCTGACCATCAAGAGTAACAAATGTATCTCCATCATTAGCTCTTTTAACAACGATCTTGTTACCAGCAATAGTGCTCATATCATAAGCGTGCATTGGCTGGCCATATTCCATCATTACATAGTTTGTGATATCTACAAGGTTGTTGATAGGTCTGATACCAACACTGGCAAGTCTTCTCTGCATCCATTTTGGTGAAGGAGCGATCTTGATATCCTTAACGACTCTTGCGCAGTAATTTGTGCAAAGGTCTGTGTCCTTGATCTCAACGCTGATCATGTCCTTAGCGTTTCCATCAGCTTCTTCCTTAACTTCTACTACTGGAGCCTTGAAAGGAAGCTTGTATGTAGCTGCAGTTTCTCTAGCGATACCAAGAATGCTGTAGCAGTCAACTCTGTTAGATGTTACTTCAAACTCAAATACAGTGTCATGAAGTCCAAGTACTTCTACTGCATCTGCGCCAACTTCTGTATCCTGTGGGAAGATATAAAGACCTTCCTCTGGAGCTTCTGGATAGAAATCTCTAGTAGAACCAAGCTCTTCGATTGAGCACATCATACCAGCTGATGGTACTCCGCGGAGCTTACCTGCTTTGATCTTGATTCCTCCTTCTGGAAGTGGGCCGCCGTCATGACCACCAGCTACTCTTCCGCCATCAAGAACAACAGGAACCTTGTCGCCCTCTTTCATATTATTTGCGCCTGTAACGATCTGGATAGTCTCTGTTCCAATATTAACCTGACAGATAACAAGCTTATCAGCGTCTGGATGAGGCTCGATCTTGTCGATCTGACCAACTACGATCTTGTCGAGGTTCTTATCAAGTGGCTCGTATGTTTCTGTCTTGGTTCCAGAAAGAGTCATTGCGTCAAAGAATTCCTGATCTGTGCAATTTAAATCTGGTACATATGCTTTAATCCATGATTTGGATGAATTCATTTTTTTATCCCCTTTTCTTAATCTGTTAAATCTATCATTAGAACTGATTCAAAAATCTGATGTCATTCTCATAGAGAAGTCTCATGTCATCAATCTCATACTTAAGAAGTGCGATTCTCTCAAGTCCGACACCGAAAGCGAAACCTACATACTCGTTAGGATCAATTCCGCTCATCTCTAATACGTGAGGATGTACCATTCCACAGCCAAGGATCTCGATCCATCCCTCTCCCTTACAGAAACGGCATCCCTTACCGCCGCACTTAAAGCAGCTTACGTCCATCTCAGCAGATGGCTCTGTGAATGGGAAGTGATGTGGTCTGAATTTTGTCTTAGTATCTGGTCCAAAGAGCTGCTTAGCAAACTCTGCAAGAGTTCCCTTAAGGTCAGCAAATGTAATATCCTTGTCGATCACAAGACCTTCTACCTGATGGAAAGAAGGTGAATGAGTAGCGTCAACTTCATCAGCACGGAATACTCTACCAGGAGCGATCATCTTGATAGGAATACGTCCCTTTTCCATTTCATGAACCTGTGTAGAAGATGTCTGAGTTCTAAGAAGAAGATCTCCTGTGATATAGAAGGTATCCTGCTCGTCCTTAGCTGGATGATCAGCTGGAATATTAAGAGCTTCAAAGTTGTAGTAATCCTTCTCGACTTCTGGTCCTTCAACTACTTCGTAGCCCATTCCTGTAAAGATTCTCTCTACTTCTTCAAGAGCTACTGTATTAGGATGTCTGTGTCCAACCTTATTCTTCTTGGCAGGAAGTGTTACGTCGATAACCTCTGCCTTGAGCTTAGCATCACGTGCTGCAGCTTCCATTTTGGACTTAGTCTCTTCTAAAACCTTTTCGATTGCTTCTCTTGTCTCATTAACAAGCTGACCAACCTTAGGTCTATCCTCTGGAGCAACGTCCTTCATGCTCTTAAGGATACTTGTAAGTTCACCTTTTTTACCAAGAACATTTACTCTGATCTCGTTGAGTTTCTCAAGACCATCAGAACTCTCTATCTGCTTAAGAGCTTCCTCTCTGATCTTATCAAGCTGTTCACTAATCATCATCTTTCTCCTTTTTTTGTAATAAAAAACGTCCCATGTGTTTGTTCAACACAAGGGACGATAATATACCGCGGTACCACCCAAGTTCCTGCAACTAAATGCAGACACTTCAGTTGTCTGTAACGTAGACTTACGATCCAGGCTACTAGAATCCTTCACCAAGACTGCTCCAGTGCGAAATTTCCGTATATAGTATTGCCCTAAGAAGCTCTCAGCCGATGACTTCTCTCTCTGAAAGGGATGCTACAACATCTCTAGGCTACTGCCAAACACCATCAAAGCATTTAACTTATTTACACCTTAATAATTTTATGTTTGCAAGTAAAAAAAGTCAACCCATAATTACAGGAATGAACTAATAAAAATCTCAAGTCCTATTCCTATAAGAATGACGCCGCCCACGATCTTGGCATTTGATGCAAGCTTAGTTCCGAATTTATTTCCAAGCTTAAGGCCTATATAGCAGATGATAAATGTCACTATGCCAATTATAAAAGAAGCACCAAGAGCCATTACTGTCTTGTAATCTGCGATAGTAAATCCAACTGAAAGAGCATCGATCGAAGTAGCTACCCCCTGCACCATAAGGCACCTTAGGTCAAGCTTATTGGTATTAGGGTCAAGGCCACATCTAGGGCACTCTTTGTTAGTACACTCCTTGCAGTTACCATCTTCAGAGCATTTCTTTTCCTCTATAGCCTCTTTTATCATCTTGCCACCGATAAAAGAAAGAAGTCCCAAAGCTATCCAAGGAATGAATTTCTGAAAGCCGTTAAATAAAACTTCGGCGTTATGAACAAGAAACCATCCAATTAACGGCATAAGAAACTGAAATCCTGCATAGATTCCAGCAATATAGGCTTTTCTTTTTCTCTTCATCTTTGGCTCAATAAAACCATTTGCCAAAGAGACAGAAAAAGCGTCCATAGCAAGCCCAATGCCAAGCATGATGCTATTGAACACAAACAATACGTATTTTGCCATTTAAAATCTCCTAAACAGATAAATAAAGGAACTGCTTAATGCAGTTCCTTTTAGCTATTACAGATTATATTTTGCTGCGATAAGTGGAGCAACCTTTGAAGATCCGATTCTGCTGCATCCAGCTTCGGCATATGCAAGAGCATCCTCTATTGTACGGATTCCGCCTGCAGCCTTGATCTTAACATCAGGTCCGATATGCTTTTTGAAGAGTTCGATATCAGCAAGTGTTGCACCAGCTGAACCAAATCCTGTTGAAGTCTTGATGTAATCAGCCTTAACTTCTGTAACGATCTTGCAAAGCTCGATCTTCTCTTCTTCTGTAAGATAGCATGTCTCGATGATGACTTTAAGGAGCTTATCTCCGCAAGCTTCTCTGATCATCTGAAGCTCTTTTCTAACTTCATCATATCTGTGATTCTTGACATCGCTTATATTTACTACTGTATCGATCTCATCTGCACCGTCTTTGATAGACTCTTTTGCCTCTACTACCTTAGAAGCTGCGCAGTTGTATCCAAGAGGGAAGCCAATTACTGTGCAAAGCTTTAAGCTATCGCCGTACTTGTCATGCACTCTCTTTAAATATGTTGCAGGAATGCAAACTGTAGCTGTGCCGTATTTAACAGCCTCATCGCAAAGAGCAACGATTCCTTCCCATGTAGCATCTGCCTGAAGCAGAGTATGATCAATAAGTTTTATGATTTCTTTTTCTTCCATTTCAATGATTCCTTTCTGAATATACAACACTAAGTATTATATACTAAACATTCATATTATAGAACCCTATCAGTATATATGTAAACTTAGCGCTTATCAACAGGAATATATTCCTTACGTGGTTCAATAGCCATATAAGCAGGACGAATGATCTTACCGTTATTAGCAAGTTCTTCCATTCTGTGAGCACTCCAACCAACGATTCTGGCAATGGCAAAGATGGTAGGATAAAGCTCTTCAGGAAGGCCAAGCATTCTATAAACGAATCCAGAATAGAAATCCACGTTAGCACTTACACCCTTATACATAGTGCGTTCTCCACTGATGATCTGTGGTGCAAGACGTTCTACAAGCTTGTAGAGCTCAAACTCTTTTTCTTTTCCCTTTTCAACAGCGAGCTTTTCTACAAAGCTCTTTAAGATAACAGCTCTTGGATCAGACTTTGAATAGATAGCATGTCCAATACCATATATGAGTCCTGCTCCATCAAAGGCTTCTTTGTTGAGGATCTTGTCAAGGTAGGCTCTAACCTCTTCTTCATCCTCCCAATCCTTAACATTGGCTTCAATATCATCAAACATATGAACTACTTTGATATTAGCTCCGCCATGTCTAGGTCCTTTAAGAGAACCGATGGCAGCTGCGATCACAGAATAAGTATCTGTCATACTTGAACTTACTACATGTGTGGTAAAAGAAGAATTGTTACCACCGCCATGCTCCATATGAAGCACTAGACAGATATCAAGAAGCTTGGCTTCAAGCTCTGTATACTGACTATCTGGTCTTAAAAGATAAAGGATAGTCTCTGCAGTTGATAATTCCTCCAGCGGAGGATGGATAATAAGTGAATTACCCTCGTGATAATGATTGTAAGCATGGTATCCATAAATAGAAAGAAGTGGAAACATGCTTATCAGCTGAAGTGACTGACGAAGTACATTTGGAAGTGAAACATCATCAGCATGATCATCATAAGAATATAGTGTAAGTACACTTCGTGCCAGCGTATTCATCATATCGCGGCTAGGAGCCTTCATTATTACATCTCTTACAAAGCTTGGTGGAAGGCTCTTATAAATTCCAAGCAATTTTTCAAACTCGAAAAGTTCTTTGCCAGTTGGCAACTTATCAAATAAAAGCAGGTATGTACATTCCTCGAATGCAAACCTATTTTCCTTGACTGCAGCATCTATCAGCTTATGAACATCATATCCTCTAAAATAGATCTCGCCGTCTGCTGGCACCTCTTTGCCATCAACTACCTTTTTGGCTACAATCTCAGAAATTCTTGTTAGTCCTGTAAGTACACCCTTACCATTTAGATCACGAAGCCCTCTCTTAACGTCATATTTTAAAAACAGATCATATTCAATAAGATCAGCCTCTCTAGAAAGATTGGAAAGTTCAACAATCTCCGGCGTGTTTTCTGAATAATATCCTTTACCTAAATCCATACGCACCTCCTTATAATTGTGTTTTAATAAAATCTAGCTTTCCCCTTTTCGATAAAAACATTTCCGATCACATAGAAAACCAAAACACCTACGTAAATATAGACGTGTAAATCTCCTCTGCTGTATAGATCGCAAAAAATGCCGGTCATACCAAGAAGCACAAGGATAAAGCCCTGAGCAAAATGCCTTGGGAAAGCATACTTTTTGAAGCCTTCCCTGTCCTTAAGCTTGTGCACATTAACCTTTGGAGAAATCATAAAACCGACTTTGATCAGATCATTTACTCTCATCTGTTCTGCATAGTAAATGAGTAGAGCGCCGCCGAGAATTATCAAAATATCTGCAACATTACTAAATGAATCCATTTATCTCACCTCAGATTCCAAGAAAGTTCTTTACTGCCTTTTCCATTTCTGTTCTATCTACAACAGTCTTGTGTCTGATCTCGGCTGTTCTGATAGATGTAACAGCTTCTGGAATATCTACCTTAGAGATAGCTGAAAGTTCATCAGCAAGAGCAAAATCATCCTTAGAATCATCACCATGTCCAAGTGCATTCATAACGCTTCTTGTGAACTTGAATGGACTTGCTGTTGAAGCGATAACTGTTACCTTATCATCTCCTGTTTCTTTCTTGTATTTATCATAAACAGCGCTTGCAACAGCTGTGTGGGTATCAATTAGATAGCCTGCACCATCAAATACTTTTTTGATAGTTGCAAAAGTCTCTTCCTCTGTAGCATATCCGCCATAGAAAGAATCAAGTTTTGCACGCATATCATCAGATATTTCATACTTACCATCATTTGAAAGCTTGGCCATAAGATCTGCATCCTTAGCAGGATCATTGCCAGCGATATGATAAATAAGTCTCTCTAGGTTAGATGAAATAAGAATATCCATTGAAGGTGATGATGTTAATACAAAATCACGGTTTCTGTCATATTCACCTGACTTAAAGAAGTCAAATAATACCTTGTTTGAATTGGAAGCACAGATAAGCTTAGCAATTGGTACTCCCATATTCTTGGCATAATATGCAGCAAGAATGTTACCGAAGTTACCTGTAGGAACTACAACATTGATCTCGTCTCCATCAGCAATTCTTCCCTCTTTTAACAGTTTGCAATAAGCATAGACATAATATGCGATCTGAGGAACAAGTCTTCCAATATTGATAGAGTTTGCTGATGAGAACTGGAATCCCTTGCTATCCATAAGTTCTGCAAGAGCCTTATCAGTAAAGAGCTTCTTAACTCCTGTCTGAGCATCATCAAAGTTTCCTTCGATGCCGATAACACAAGTGTTGTCACCTTTCTGTGTTACCATCTGCCTTTCCTGAATAGGGCTTACACCGTGCTTTGGATAAAAGACAATGATCTTAGTGCCAGGAACATCTGCAAATCCGGCAAGCGCAGCTTTACCTGTGTCTCCACTGGTAGCTGTAAGAATGACAATATCATTCTTTACCGCATTCTTCTTGGCAGCTGTAGTCATAAGATATGGAAGGATTGAAAGAGCCATATCCTTGAATGCAATTGTTGATCCATGATAAAGCTCAAGATAGAAAGCTCCGTCAGCTTCTGATAAAGGAGCGATCTCCTCTGTATCAAACTTAGAATCGTATGCATGAGAAATGCAATACTTAAGCTCCTCTTCGGTATAATCTGTAAGAAGAAGCTTCATAACTTCATAAGCTGTTCCCTGATAATCAAGGTCTGCAATTTCTCTGAGTGACTTCTCGAGATGTGGTATATGGTCAGGAACATACAAGCCTCCATCTCCGGCGAGACCTCTAAGTATAGCCTCTGACGCTTTAATATTCCCCTTTTCCCCTCTGGTACTACTATACAAAACTTCCTTTGCCATTGCTTTTACTCCTCATTTATTGGTAAAATAATAATAAGTATACCATAATTCTCTAGTAAATATCCACTTTTATTTTAACGCTTTGACTCATTAAAGTTTTCTTGATTTGGGGGATCCATTGAATAATAAAAAAATTGTTGGAGTATATTACACATCCTTAAAAGATGGCACTCCGTCCTATAGAGCTTCTATAACCTACTGCGGAAGGCACATCGCCCTTGGTTCTTTTGACAATGACAAGGACGCAGGCAAGGCCTACAAAGACGCAAACAAAGTTCTTAACAATCCAAAATATGACATAAGTTCATATAGTGATAAAATGACTCTTCCTTTCGATAAGTATGTCTCTTTGATCAATTACAGAGACAAGGGAATGTACATCTCTAACCCTATCTATCTGGAAAAGAAGTATTTTTTGTATTATCTAGCTCCTGATCATGCCCTTAAATTTGATATTGATGACCTCTTCTACTATTCATCCCACAAGATCATGAAAAGAGGCTCTCATCTCTTCGTAGCTGATTATGGAAGCCAGCTTTCAGTTCTCCAACGCTACGGCATCAAGAGCTATGCAGTTCTAGGAAGGGATTATAGATTTGCTAATGACGATCCAACTGATCTTAGATACGAGAATATAATCATCCTCAATAGATACCATGGTGTAAGACAGTATGCAGAGAAGGGCTTTATCAGATATAAAGCTGTCATACACGTAAAAAGCAACTATGTCATAGGCAAATATAACTCTGAGGCAGAAGCTGCCATCGCCTACAACAAAGCTGCTGATATGCTCATAAAACAAGGTATAGACAAAAACTATGAATTAAATTATATAGAGGAGCTCACTGCTTCACAGTATGCTGACATCTATATGAAAACCAAGATCTCTCCAAAGATCAGTGCCATAACCAAGTGATCAGTCACGAGGCTTCATGTAGAAGTTACCCATGACCTCTTCTGTTCTGATAGAGTTGATAAAGGCATTTGGATCAATGGCCTTTATCTTTGGAATAAGTTTTCTGATATCTGAAGCGCTTACTATTGAGTAAACGATCTTTTTATTCTTGTGGGCAAAAGAGCCCTCTCCATCGATAAGTGTTGCTCCATGTCCGCACTCAGAGTATATCATGGCACACACATCGTCTGGCATATCCGTGATTATGAATAATGTACGCTGCTGGTATGTCTTGTAGAGCACGTGCAGTGCCTGCGTAGAAACATACTGGTAAATAATGGAATAAAGCGCTTTATCCCAACCAAACATAAATCCAGCAATTGTAAGAAGTACTACATTACCACCGAGAATTATAGGGAATGCATCCATTCCTTTTTTCTGTGAAAGGAAAATGGAAATAAAATCTGTACCGCCACTAGTTGCATCAACTTCAAGACACATAGTGATAGCTATAGAGTTCAGGATACCACCAAATACCGCAACAAGAAGTGAATCATGAGTTACAGTCATAACTGGAATAAGGTCAACAAAGAAACCATTGAAGATAACCATGATCATTGAGAACAAGGTGAACTTCTTGCCTATATAACGGAAACCAATATATACAGGTATCGCATTTAATAAGATATTGATAGGGGTGTAAGCAATCTGAATGCCGCAATACTTGGCCACTGCTCTCTGAATAACAATTGTAAGACCCTGCGCTCCGCCAGGGATAAGTCCACCACCATTAATGAAGGTCTGGATATTAACAGCCATAAGAAAAGCTGCTAGCAATACAACTATCAGCCTAATGGTGTCTCTTTTAAGAGTTGAGATGATCCTTGTTTGTTTCTCTGACATAAATATGCCCTTTACATTTATATATTTTACGAGCCTAGTATAACTCTTTATATGTAAACTGGCTAGATATTTTTTTGATTTATGTAAACAATTTCAAGGAAACGTCAGCCTACGATCTCACCTACTCTGTCAGCATACTTGATCCTGTATATTCTGATCAAAGACTCATTGATCCTGTCTTCTGATATCTCTCCGCTATTAACAGCTGATAAAAGGCCTTCATATGCAGCTGTAAAATCTTCTGGACAATAGATCATGTCAGCACCAGCCTTGATAGCTTCTACTGCTGACTGTTCAGGAGTATAGTACTCCGTGATAGCGCCTTCATTCATAGCCCCAGTTACTACAACACCATCGAATCCAAGTGCACCTCTAAGCTCATCACCAATGATCATTTTTGAAAGTGATGCAGGAGTGTTATCACCAGACACTTGAGGGAATGAAGCGTTAGACATCTGTATTGCTTTGATATTAGAGTTATCAATAGCATTTTTAAATACTGTGTATTCTCCGGTAACAAGTTCCTCTTTGCTCTTGTCTATAACTGCCATCTGCTTGGATGTATCTGCACTAGCTGGAAATGCAACTGCGCAGGCACTTACTCCAGATTCCTGAATGCCATTTACCAAAGAAGAAGTAATATCCTGAACTGCCGCAAGATCTGTACCATATTCTCCGCTCTCAGTTATATCCATATTAGGTGCAAGATCAAAGTTAAATCCATAGCCAAACATAGCTGAGCCAATGGCAGAACCTGCACATAAACCTGCATCAGAACTATTGATATCAGAAACGCCTTCAATACCGATCGCACTTGCTATAGCGCCATTACCATTTTCATTAGTGATAGTAAAAAGTGGATACTTGCTCATTGATGCTGTAGTGCTAAGCATCTCTGAAATCTGCTCTGCGGATTTGATATTCTTTTTGGAATAAACGATTCCGCCAACAGCATATGTAGAAAGAGCATCCTGTGTACCTGATCCAGCCTTGATGGCTGTATCAACACCTGTAAGCTGTTCTGGTGTTACTATAAAAAGAGCTGCCACCTTATCTTCAATCGGCATCTCACTTATACAACTGTTAACAACCTCATCTAAAAGGTCCTCTTGTGTCATCTCCTGAGGTTCCTGCTCAGCTTCAGGAGTTTCTATAACAACAGACTGAGCACTAGCTTCTTCAGCTGCTTTCTGCTCTTCTTCCGCCTGCTTTTCTACCTTGTGACTATCAAATACTTTTTTGACACTGATAACGCCAAAAGCTCCTGCTCCAAAAATAACAAGAACAAAAACTGCCAGACAAATATATGCTATTAACTGGCTGCGCTTTCTCCTTTGCCTACGCGCCAATCTCTTTTCATCAAAATCCTGTTCGTCGATCCTACTCATAATATCCCCATATCAAAACTTAATTTCTACCACTATTTTAGCATATATTAGCACTGTCTGCACAAAAAATCAGGGCAGAAGCTTCATCATATTACCTGCTTCTGCCCTTATACCGAGTACTCATCTTCTAAACTAAATATTTCGTCCAACGGACTGTTCCTCCGAATTTCTCAGCTATTTTTTCCATTTACTTTTGCATTCATATGCTGTGGCTGCAAGGAATTCATATTGCAATCACCACTGATCATGTACTCAAATTGCTGTATTACTACTTCTTTTGAACTTAGAACTTTTAATTAAATAGAACCTATTACTTAGTCTGGTGGTCCGTACCATCCTTTCTTTGAATATTTTAATTAACTATCCCTTTGGAGTGTACCTGCCTTTCTTTCTCCCCGTCCCCAATTGTATATTTCGACTGGAGAAGTATTTTATGTAATTTTCTTTGTTGGTTTTATTATAGATATGCCTCTATGATTTGTCAATACATTTTCTTGTTTTTGATTGATTATTTTGAATATAGCATGCTAATTGTAGAATATTCTGCGTATTATTATAATTGTATATGCTTTTTATACAATTCTGCAGACTTTTTATGCCTATTTCCAAATGCTGAAAATAAGAGGATTTTCACATTATAAAATTTTTATACTTTTTAGTTTTTGGTTAAAAATTAAAAGGGACTGTAATTAGAATTGTTTAACTATTCAAAACAACTTCTAACTACAGTCCGTAATTATAGGAGTTAAAAATGTAATTAATCTAATGGATATTTATCAGTGAGGGTCTTGATGATAGCGCGAGCTTCATCATTCTTTTCACCTTTGCTCTTGATGACTACTGCTATTGCTTCTGCAATCTTATCCATATCATCGGTATTCATGCCTCTTGTAGTAACTGCTGGAGTACCAAGACGGATTCCACTAGTTACAAATGGAGACTGCTGCTCATTTGGAATAGTATTCTTGTTGGCAGTGATATGTGCATCATCAAGCCATGCCTCAACCTCTTTTCCTGTAAGACCATAATTTGTAAGATCTACAAGCATAAGGTGATTGTCTGTTCCACCAGATACGATCTTGATATCTCTCTTCATAAGGCCATCGCAAAGAGCCTTGGCATTATCAACAACGTTCTGAGCATATGTCTTAAATTCAGGAGAAAGAGCTTCCTTAAAGCAAACTGCCTTGGCAGCAATAACATGCTCTAATGGTCCGCCCTGTATTCCAGGGAATACTGCCTTGTTGATCTTGAACTTATCCTGAGCTTCCTGATTCCAGAGAATAAGACCACCACGAGGTCCGCGAAGTGTCTTGTGAGTAGTTGTAGTAACCACATCAGCATATGGGAATGGGCTTGGATGAACACCAGCAGCAACAAGTCCAGCGATGTGCGCCATATCTACCATAAGGATCGCACCGCAAGCATCAGCAGCTTCTCTAAATTTCTTGAAATCTATTGTTCTGCAGTATGCTGAAGCACCAGCAATTATGAGCTTTGGTTTGTGTTCTACAGCAAGCTTGTACATTGCATCATAATCAAGTACACCATTTTCATCTACACCATAAGGTACAACGTTAAAATATGTTCCAGAGATATTAGCTGGGCTTCCGTGAGTCAAATGACCGCCCTGGCTAAGGTTCATGCCCATGATAGTATCACCAGGCTGAAGAAGTGCAAACTGAACAGCAAGATTTGCCTGTGCCCCTGAATGAGGCTGAACATTTGCATAATCACAGTTAAAGAGCTTCTTTGCTCTCTCAATAGCAAGCTTTTCTACTTCATCTACTACATAACAACCACCATAGTATCTTTTACCTGGAAGTCCCTCTGCGTATTTGTTAGTAAGCGGACTGCCCATAGCTGACATAACCGCCTTACTGGTCCAGTTTTCTGAAGCAATAAGTTCAATATGATCATTCTGTCTTGATACTTCTGCTTCAATCAAAGATGCGATCTCTGGGTCTACTCTTCTTACTTCTTCAAGCGAATACATTTCTTACTCCTCCCACTATTCAATTCTACAATTTAATGTGTTAAAGTCACATCTCGCATATCGTACCATACTATCCCAAAAAATGCTATAATGTTTTCGATTAATTCTTTTAACAGGAGTGTCTTATGTATTACTGCATAGTGAATCCTTCAGCCCGCTCAGGAAAAGGAAAAGAAATCTGGAATAAACTCGAGTACAAATTCTTAGAAAAAAAATTGGACTATAGGCCTTACCTCACAAAGGGACCTGGTGATGCCACTAAGATAGTCAGAAATCTTATGGAAAACCCAGACGAAGGTGTCAAAGCACCTTTTAAGATAGTAGTCCTTGGAGGAGATGGAACGCTCAATGAAGCCATTAACGGAATTACTAATTTCGATGATGTACTTCTTGGCTACATTCCTATCGGATCTTCAAACGATTTTGCAAGGGATCTGTCTTATCCTAAGGATATGGATGATCTGTTAGATTCAATAGTGAAGGGTGAAAAGACAAGATCTTTAGATCTTGGAAAACTCACTTACAACAATATGACCAAGCCTTTATCAAGGCTCCATGACGATGAAGTATCAAGCACAAGATATTTTGATGTTAGTTCAGGAATAGGTTTTGATGCAGCCGTATGCGAGGAAGCTCTATCCTCCGGCACCAAGAACTTTTTAAATAGGATTGGTCTTGGCAAGCTCACCTATGGGCTCATCGCTATCAGACAACTCCTTAAAGCTGATAAAATACCATGTGATATCGAACTAGATGACGGCACAACTGTCCATTTAAAACGCTTTATCTTCATTGCCGCCATGGTACATCACTACGAAGGCGGCGGATTTAATTTCGCGCCAAAGGCTGACCTTACTGATGGTAAATTTGATCTGTGCTATGCAGGTGATATGCCTCCGGCAAGAATGATGTTTGCTCTTCCATTTTCATTCTTTGGCAATTACTACTGGATCAAGGGCATCGGTCATCACGTAGTCAAAAAGGCAACTATAAAGACCATGATTCCTATGTGGGTTCACACAGACGGCGAAGTATCTGTTAAATCCGACAATATTACAGTTGAATGTCTTCAGCAGAAGTTATCAATGATGTGCTGATAAACACTAAGAAACCGGTATGAGTAATCTCATACCGGTTTTAAAATGTCATATTTTATTGATTGTAATACGCAAGCTTTTCTTCTCTTTTCTTGCAGAAAGCTTCCATAAAGGATGTGTGATATATCAAAAGATAGAACACTGTAGCCATTATGAAGGCTGTGATCACATCATACATAGAATGCTGCTTGATGAAAAGAGTTGAAAGGATAATTGATACTCCAATGAGATCACTTATCGCTTTGCCCAGCTTGTTAAACCTCTTACTACGATGAATTGCTATCATTGTCCCAAGGGAATTATAAACGTGAATACTTGGCCATAAATTGGCTGGTGTATCACTGGCGTAAATAATTCCTACCAAATGAGTAAAGACATTGTCCCTAGGAAATACTGCTGGTCTAAGCTGGTGCATATTAGGAAAGACTGTAGAAATAACAAGGAAAATAGTCATTCCAGTTGCTAAAAAAATGAAATTCTTGTAGTAATCCTCTATGTCACACATCAGCATCATAAACACCAATGTAAGCGACACGTACAAAAACCACATGTAGTACGGGATAACAAAGACCTCAACAAATGGGATAATGTCATCTACTGCTGTATGGATCACTGCATAATGAGCAAATCTATGTCTCTCAATGCAGATGAACCAGATCATGTAGATAGGTGCATAGATCATGATAGGCTTAAAAAGGATAAGCAAATCATGGAAGTATTCCCTGTCAAGCGGCCTTCCTATCCATCTTTCGATTTTTTCTTTCATAATATTATTGCCCCTCGTGTAACAAAAAACAAACCAATTCCGCTTGGAACTACTCTAGCATATTTTAAATATTAATTAAAGTGAAATATTTTCTGAAGAAGTTTATATCCCGCTAAAGTAATCTTTCTTCCGCCCTTTCCTGGAAGATAGATATATGTTCCTTCTATACTGTATCTGATCTTGACATAGAGCCAGAAATTCTTTTCCTTGATATAGTCAAGAAGCTCTTTTCTCTTGGCAAGATTCTCCTCTGTATCCTCAGTAATAAGAAGTACAGATGAAATAGCTGTAATGATCTCGAGATAATTGAACATGTACTTATGTCTTTCTCTCTGAGAACGGATCATTCCATAATTTTCTACATAATAGTCGATCATAAGCTTGTTGACTCTGAGCTGCTGATCGATTCTTGAAAGCATGATCTTCTGGTTAACTGACTGATCTTCACGTCCAATGTAGTAATAATAGAAATTAACATCAAGGTAATACATTGTCTTAACAAATGGCAATGGATTGAAAACGTAGATGTTATCCACATAGAATGTGTGCTCAGGAAGCTTTAATCCACAATCCTTCAAAAGCTTTGTTCTAAAGATAACAGAATGCATTAACAGGTAATGTCCCTTAGGTGTTCTCTTAACATCTTTCCATGTAAAGAGCTCCTCAATAGGGAACATTGTGCTATAGCGCATTACCTTATGTCTCTTCTCTCCAACTTTGTTATATACAAAGTTGCTGATGAGAAGGTCAAGCTGTGTCTCACCACCAGCAAGTTCTGCAAGTGTAGAAAGAATCTTTCTGTATGCTATCTCTTTTACCCAGTCATCAGAATCTACAACCTTAAAGAAAAGTCCTGTTGCATTCTCAATTCCGGCATTAACTGCGCTTCCGTGTCCGCCATTTGGCTTATGAACCGCTTTGACGATGGTAGGATATTTCTTGGCATATTCATCAGCGATCTCTGCTGTTCTATCCTTTGATCCATCATCTACAATTATGATCTCGACTTCTTCTCCACCTACTAAAAGTGAATCAATACACTTGCTCATGTAGGCTTCAGAATTGTAACAAGGTATCGCAACTGAAAGTAATTTCATTATCTATTAACTCCTTAATCTAGTGCTTTCAAATTTTTCCATAGTTGTAAGGCAGGTACGAAGGTCTGCATATCTGTCATAGACATCGCCCTCTTCTACAACCACGCCAAGAGACATTGCCATGATATCGATCATATCATTGGTGATAACAGGTCTGAGCTTTGATAAAATATCATTTTTGTCTACAGCAAGATCTGCGTCCATGAACTCAATAACAAGTGGATCAAGATTGAGCTCCTGTGCCTCATCATCTACAGTCTTATCCATTACCTCAGAATGTTTATAAGGCTCGTTTCTAAACTGCTCTCTGATAGTCTCAGGTGTTGACCTGTTTTCTGTCTTTTCCTGCGTTTTCACTTCAGGCTTAATCTCAGGCTCTTTCACAGCTTTTGGCTGCTCTAGCGAAGCTTTCTCAACCTTTTCAAAGCGGTATTTCTGGGTAACTTCAGGATACTTAACCCTGTCAACTTCAGACATAAACATATCTAGAGGTCTGCAATATGTCTTGTAATCACCATAGAGCGCCTGGTAAACGACCAATTCATCTCTGGTCTCTGAATGTATCGCTATAGTAACGATCTGATACAGTTTTCCCTTAAAATGTCTGTATATTTCCTGTGGTATTGGTCTTGGTCTATCCACTGTGCTCCTCCTATAAAAAACATTTTGCACATCTTCTTAGTATAACCCTATAATTGTCTTTTTTCAAATTATGCCTTGGGTCTCTTAGTTGTGCAGCCTATTATCACTATCTCAACGCAGATAACGTAATCAAGCTTACCTGTCTTAACTGCCTCATCATTGGAAGCGCAAAGCTCTAGTGCATCACGAAGCTCATTAAAACTAAATTCCCTTGCCCAATTCTGGTATTTACCAACAAGGAAAGGAGCTATTCCTGCAGCACTTGCTATCTGTCCTTTCTCCCTGTGATTATCAGTCATTTCCTTTATCTGCAGCATAAGATTAAACTGTCTTGTAATAAGAGCAAGGATCTTGGCCGGAGGCTCTTTTAATGCAAGAAGGTCATAGTACAGATCAATAGCTCTTTTCTGATTTCTATCAGCTATAGCATCTGTCATAGCAAAGATCCTGCTGGTGATCCAGTTAGCACATACAGCCTCAATATCCTCTTCTGTAACTTCGCTCCTATCTATGCAATAGCATACGAGCTTTTCAATCTCGCTATTTATATTGGACATATCAGTTCCAACGCGTTCTATAAAAAATGAAAGCGCTCTTCCTGAAATGTTTTTACCCTCAGACTTAAATTTGCTGTAAACCCACTTTTTAAGGGTTTCCTCATCCTGCTCGTCGCATCCCATCTCAAGACCTATCTTAGAAGCCGCCTTAAAGATGTCTTTTCTCTTATCAACTTCCTTCTCAACAAATATAAAGAAGGTTGTCTCTGATGGTGCCTTTAGATATTCTGCAAGTTCAGCACATCCGCTCTTAAAAAAGCCGCTGTTCTCAACTAAAATAACCCTTTTATCTGATAAAAAAGGAAGTGTCTCAGCCATATCAATGACTTCAGCCGGGTTAATGGAATCGCCCTCATACCTGGTAAAATTCATGGAATCAGCTCCGCCTCCAAGGGCTTTAACAAGCTTGTCCCTATTTTGCAATCTAAGATATGCTTCCTGTCCATATATCAAATAGCACTGTTTAAAAGTACCATTCTTGATGTCTTCATTAAGTTGTCTTTGCTTAGCAGGAAAGTCTGATGTCTTCACAGCCATATGTCTAATCTCCCAAAAAACTTGCTTCAGAGATTATTCTAACAGATATAGAAGATCTAATGCAATAAACACGGATCTAGTCCAGAAATGCTCGGATATTCATTTTATTGCCTTTTATTTCTACAGTGATATTACCTGATTCATCTGTACGATAGATCTTGGTTCCTGCTTTTCTAAGTCTTTCAAGAAGCTCAGCATGGGGATGACCGTATGAATTACCTTCGCCACAGCTGATACAGGCAACTCTTGGGCTTAAGAGTTCCACAAACTCAGTGTCCGTGGTATATCTGGACCCATGGTGAGCTACCTTAAGTAATGTCAGATTCTCAAAGTCAGCCTTATCTTTTTTGATGTCTGCCACAAGGTGCTCCTGCCCTTTACCTTCTACATCTCCTGTAAAAAGAGCTTTGAACTGCCCGTACTTTAGATAAAGAACTGTAGAATACTCGTTTGCTCCATCTACAATCATATCTTTTTGCGGATTAAGACAAGTAAGCTCAATATCATTAAATGCTAGCTTTTCTCCGCAGCTTATGTAGCTAACTGAGATTCCCAGCTCTTTTGCAGTATTCTCAAGCTCCAGATAGCCATCTTTCCTACATAATTTATATACATCTGGAAGTATCAGATTGTTGATAACAAAGTCACCTTTTTTCACAAGTTCCAAAATCTCTAATATACCAGAAATGTGATCCCTGTCTTCATGAGTTATTACCACAGCGTCAAGTTTGCCAATGCCTTCATAGGATAAATATGGAATTATAGAGTATTTCCCAACTTTCTTTTTGCTTGTACTACCTCCGTCTATCAAAATTGTTTCATGGTGTGTTCTTAGTAAAATGGAGTCTCCCTGACCTACATCTATCATGGATATCTGAAGGTCTGGGAGATTTTTATATAAAAGGATGACGGTAGCTGATATCAAGACTAACCACTTCCCACAATATCTATAACGAAGAAGGTAATTATTTGTCTTCACCTTTGAAAAAGCGATGACAAGTGCCACGAGAGCATAATACAAAATAATCTTCCACTTCTGCGTATGCCCAAGATAAAGGATCTTACCAGGAAGCATGCCTGTTCCAAGACACAAAGTACCATATACCTTAAGTATCACATGTATCAGGAAAGCCTCTATATCAGCAAATATTCCTATGCCCATTCCCAAAAGAGTCATAGATGCGATACAGCCAGTAAATAATAAAATGATTCCAAGGATCATAAGTGGTTCCATAAGAGGCAGTACAATAAGATTTAGAAAAAAAGAGTATATAGGAAATGTGTAATAAAAGCTCACATAAACTGGAAGTGTCATTATAGTAACAGAAATCCCTACATTTAGGCTTTCCTTAACCTTATTAGTGTATCTTTTTATAAATCCCTCTTCCTTATCATCAGCAAACTTCATTTCTTTTTGTTTTTTACTATCTTTTTGTAAAAAGAGATTTGGCTTAAGAAGTGCTATTGCGACTATAGCGCCAAAAGAAAACAGAAAGCCACTATTATATAGATAAAGTGGCTGATCAAAAATGAGAAGCAGTTCAGAAAGCGCAAGGGCTGAAAGAACATCATAGGTTCTTCCTATTACCTTTGAAAAGATCATGACCACAAACATGCATATTGCTCTAAAGGCTGATGTACTAAGGCCGCACATACTACCATAAAGAAACATTATCACTACAGATATTATTGTTCCAAATACCATAGGAAGCTTTAGCCTTTTTAGTAGTTTATATATTCCCATACCAAGTATAGAGATGTGAAGGCCACTAACAGCCAAAATATGCATTATACCGCTGTTTTTATAAAGCTCTTTCACCTCATCATCCATAAATGCCTTATCTCCTAACAAAACAGCTTTCATGATAGAGGAATCATTCTTATCAAGCCTTTTATCCAGAATTTTCTCTAGGAACCGCCTAAGCCTATAAAGATCTTCTTTGACGAAGTCTTTTTTGCCATCTGCTGCATGGATCTTGGCATTATACAATCTATATGCAATTTTTAACGACGAATAATACAGACGACTGTCGAACTCTCCAGGATTTCTGGGAGGTGAGAAGGCGCTTACTTTGCCGCCTATAGTTACCATCTCTCCAACAGAAGGTTCAAAACCTCCACTTTCAAGATAGCATTCCACATATTTAAAATTTCCTTTTAGCCTATCACCAGGAATTAGATAGATAACTAGAACCTCTTCTCCTGCAGAATTTAATCTGACTTCCTTCTCGGCAACAATTCCTGCCTCTTCTAAGTAGGTGCCATCTTCTTGTGCAGGAGAATAGTTCGTTAGTTTTGAAATAGAAAATTCAAGATAGATAAAGACAATCGCCGTAATGATCAAGGAAATGAAACATAACGGCCGTTTCATAAAAACTAAACTCCTAAAGTTTATTCTATAATATCCAGATTTCTCTCATATGAACCTGAAATAATGAAATCCATGTAAGTAAATGTAAGTTCGCCATTTACGGATAATACAACCTTATTCACATTTGAAAACTCAACGATGGAGTTGACCACAGAATAAAGCGCAACCTCAGCAGTTACATTATTGGGCTGTGTCAAAAATGCTGAGTCAAAGTCAACATAGCAGACACCATCCTTGATGCTGATACTATTAAGCTTACAATCCTTGTTGATAGTCGGAAAAGCTATGTTGGTATTTGGTCCACCAATAACCTGCTCAACTACAAGTCTCTCCATGGAAATATTACTGTTGTAAACTACAGATCTGTATACAGGAACAAGCTTGTCTCCTGTTTCATTTGCAAAGTAAAGCTTGAGTTCTATCTTTTCGTAGGTATTGATCTCATTACCAACGTTATAGATAAATTGATCAGCAGACATATTGCCAATGATATTGCCATAGTGGTCAGTAAGTGGTGTGCCCTCGATCTGGAATGATACATAATCAATAAAATCCAGCTGAGAGAAGGTTCTTACTATTGCTGCTCTATTTAGTATCTCGATAGTTCTTCCAAGCTCGTTGTAGCTTCTTCCAAAATTAAGTGTAAGGATCTTGTCCTTTAGGGAATAACCAGAAAGCGTAATATTCTTGATAGGCGCCACATATTCAAGCTTGTCTGAATCAGTCTCAAGCACATCAAGAAGTTCATTTATTATGCCTTCTGCATCATCTTCAGAAGCTTCTATATTGTAGACCTTTGAAATAATGCCAGTCTCTTCCTGGTTGATGTAGTAGACCTTAAAGAGTTCTTCATCTTCGCTACTACTACCTCCACAGGACACCATAGACATAAAAAGGCTTACACAAAGACCTAAAGATATTATTTTTTTGATATAATGTCTGACCTTCATCTTCATAATACTTTTGAGCCATTACTGATAAGAGGAATCTTAACAGTAAATATTGTCCCTTCATCAACTGTACTAGTAACGTCGATCGTTCCTCTGTGCATAAGCACAGCATTTCTAGCAATAGCAAGTCCCAGACCAGTTCCGCCGATCTCACGGGATCTGGATTTGTCTACGCGGTAGAATCTCTCATAAATATGATCCAAAGAATCTCCAGGTATACCAATACCTGAATCCATAACCTTCACTGTAAAATACTGATGATCTGCATCAAGCTCAACCTTGACCCAACCGTTGTCCCTATTATATTTAATGGCATTTTCTACAAGGTTCATGATAACGAGTGATATCTTAACCTCATCGATCTCAGCTGTGATAGTTCTCTTGCTCTCAAGTGTAAGATCTATGTTGCGTCTCTGAGCTATGGGTTTCATCCTCTTAAGGACTACTTCAGTCAAAAGAACTACATCAACAGAAGTAATATTAAGACCAGAAGCCTTTTTGTCCATCTTAACAAGAGCTAAAAGATCGTTGATGATCTTGTCCTCTCTGTCAATCTCTGCTCCTATATCCTGCATGAACTCTCTATAGACCTCATTAGGAACATTTTCCTGAGATAAAAGAGAATCAGCAAGAACCTTGATAGAAGTAATAGGTGTCTTGAGCTCGTGTGAGACATTTGATACAAATTCCTGTCTTGAATCATCCAAAACCTTCATTCGTCTCAAAAGAGCATTGAAAGCATTGATGATCTGCTCAGTCTCATAATAATTTGGTCCAATAACTGGATCATCAGTATAACCAGCCTTAACATCATTGATGGCTGCTGTGATCCTGTCAAATGGTCTAAGAAGTGCATGCGAAACAAGGACGGCGAACACAAGGATAACTATAACAATGATAGTCTCAAGTGTTGTAGCTCTTTTACTAAGGATAGCCAAAGTAGTATCAATAGTATCTGTTGATACACTGGTAAGAAGTACGCCTCTTACAACCTCATTGGATGTTGAACTTCCGGTAACATCTCCCTCTTCTATCATCTCTGTTGTGATGATAGGAGTTATCATCTCAATATAACCATTTGCGCTGTCATATTTTGAGATAGTTCCTTTTGATCCAGTCTTAAGGCACTTAACCACTTCCTCAGAGATAATAGTCTTTCCCTGACTGATATTATAAGTATCCTTTACAACCTTAAGATCGTCGTTGATCACCATTACACGACCATCATAAAGATTGGCAAGCATATCAAGTTCTGCATTTATAACTTCTGATGAGGTATCCTGGAGATAATTGTACGTGATCAAATGATTAGCCAGGATTCTGAGCTGAGTTTGAATCTCAGAAGATCTAACATTGACAGCACGATCTTCATAACTATCCAAAATAAGGGTATGCATCGCAAAACAGGATGCAAAACCTGTTACAAAGACAATTATGAAAAATCGTACTCGTAGACTTTTTAATATATTTCGAATATTGATCTGTTTAAAAAATTCGGCCATATCGCTAGTTGAAATCATCCCTGGAAATAGTATCCACTTCCCCACTTAGTTCTTACATATCTTGGCTCACTTGGATTTACTTCAAGCTTCTCTCTAAGTCTTCTGATATGTACATCTACTGTTCTCTCATCGCCAGGATAGTCTGAACCCCAGATAGTTTCAAGAAGTTCTTCTCTTGAATAAACCTTTCCAGGATTGTGGATAAGGAGTTCCAAAAGCTCATATTCTCTGCTGGTAACGTTAACTTCTTTATCCTTAACGAATACTCTTCTATAAGCCTCATTAAGCTTAAGGTCTCCAAAGATCAAGCAATGCTCATCTGAAGGAGCCTTTGTTGTTCTACGAATGATTGCTTTGATTCTAGCCTTTACCTCAAGAATATTGAAAGGTTTGGTAATATAGTCATCTGCACCATATTCAAGGCCAAGAATCTTGTCCATGTCATCGCCCTTAGCTGTCAACATAATGATAGGAACATTTGAAAATTCACGAATCTGCTGGCACACTTCAAAGCCCGTAAATACAGGAAGCATAACATCAAGTAAAATAATGTCATACTCATTAGTCTTAGCCATATCAATTGCTTCCTGACCATCATATGCACAATCAACAATCATATCATCCTGCTCAAGGCTGAATTTGATTCCTTTTACTATTGCTTTCTCGTCATCTACTACTAGTGCCTTCTTACTCATTCCCTCACCACTTTCTTTTTTATACAGTTATATAATCCTTTATCTTAGAAAAAAGTTTTTCTTTTATTCCAGATACTTTCATAATATCTTCAATGGTACTAAAATTCCCATTTTGTGTGCGATAATCAACAATCTTGGTAGCTATCCCATCACCAATTCCAGGAATAGTCTTCAGATCTTCTTTGGAAGCCCTGTTGATATTTATAAGTCCTGATCCCAGATCAGAATTTAAAAAATTGCCTGAAATTACAGGCTGCATAGTACTTACTTCTTGAACTGTTGGAATCTGTATCTTGATACCGTCCGAGATAGGTTCAGCCAGATTAACGTAGTTATGATCAGCTTCAGCAGAAAAGCCTCCCGCAGCTATCACTGCATCATTTACTCTGCTCCCTAAGGGAAGCTCATAAACTCCAGGAGACACCACTGCTCCACAGATATAGATAACCATCGACGTTTCTACTAGTGTATTACTGGCGCCCTCGTTTGAATCACAAAGGTCAGAACTCGAAGAATTCGAAGATGTTTCATTCTCCGTAACCTCTGTAAGAATTATGTCAGAACCGTTGTTAGCATTAGTGCACCCAGTCAAAAGTAGTCCCAGTGCTGCAATTAGTACTAAATATTTACGCATGTTTCCTCCAGATAAGAGGACCCCGCCATGCATTATTTTATTCTAGACGATTGTAAGCAAATTAGCAAGTGATAACAGATCAATCACTCTCTTCAGTAAGACCTTCTGTAATAGACCCATCATCAGGATCTGGAAGAGTCTCTTCAGTGTAAGCATCACCTGTAACCTGAGTCATAATGTTCTCAGATACTTCCTTAAGGATACTATTACAATCTCCTCCATTCCAAATGTCTGTAAAGGCTATCTCAAGCTGCATCCAAAGGTTGCTGGTCTCAATAGTCTTTGGCATAGGAACTGAATTGCTGTATACCTTAACAAATGTGTCAAGGTTGGAATCATCATAGTTAACGCCGCCGTGGGCTGCAACCTTGCCACCAAGCTTATAGATATCTCCTGAATCATCGTTGAGAAGATACTTGGCAAAAGAGTTCGCTTCAGAAGGATGTTCTGAATAACCGTTAACTACGATACACTGGGTAACGGACATTGTTCTAGTACTAAACTTCTGAGAAAGAGCTGGAATCTCAGCTACAGCAAACTCGTACTTGCAGTCTCCAGAAGCCTGAGCAGCTTGTATCTTAGCAAGAATATCTGTTGTTGCTACTGTAAATACAATTTTACCATTAATGAAATCATCTGTAACCTTATTGTAATCAATATCATCTGCATCGATAGCAAAGAACTGATTGAGAAGCTGATAAATCTTCATACAGCTAATGGTATCTGTGTTGTAAATATCTATCTGAGCAACGTCATCACCGGCTTCGCCGCCTACGTTCATATAATTACCTACAAAGAAATAATTATAAAATATATCTGTAACATCCCATTTAAAAATAGAATCCACTCCGTCGGGTACATTGTAGCTCAAGGAGAATTTCAAAATATCAGCAATTGAATGAGGGATTGAATCCTTTACATACTGATCGATCTGCTCCTGAGAGATTTCTTCATCCACTACTTCTTCTGATGAAGCTTTAGTATCTGTTGTTGATGCTGACTCAGATGAAGCATCAACTTCTTCCTGAGCAGCCTCTCCACTTGCCTTGTCGATCTCGGCTGCAATATTCTCTCTTGCCATATCATCAAGATATGTCTTGTTATAAATGAGAGAACTTGTCTCAAAGTAGAATGGATAGGCTATGAACTTGTCCTTGTATGTAACAGAATTAATGGCTGCCGCCGGAAAAACTTCCGGGTTAAGATAAGCAGCACCATTGTCAATTTCAAGAGCAAGTCCTGCAAGATAAGCTTTTTCAAGGGAATCGTTTGTAATTATAAAAAGATCTGGATAATTGTCATCTTCCAAAGATGCCTTATTGATGTTTTCAAGATATTCAAGACCAGAAACAAGAACAGGTTCGATCCTGACCTTTTTGCTAGACTCAGAATAAGCCACTGCCCTACTCTGAAGGTATGGAGTGAGGGCGTCATCCGTATACCATATTCTGACAGTAGTCTTTTTCTTTTCAAAGAATGATCTATCTTCAAAGACACTCTGTCCCAGGTGGGCATAGATCAAAGTGCCCACCAAAGTACAAAGTAATAATATTACTGAAAAAATTCTAATCCTTGCTTTCATAAACTCCCCAGACATGAGTTTAAGATCTCTATCATGTCATCCACGTTTTTCTTTGTAATTACGAGGGGTGGCACAAATCTTATGATCTCAGCGCCTGCGTTTATCAAAATAAGACCATTTTCGAGAGCTTTATTGATAACATCAGCAACGGGCCTGTTAAATACAAGTCCCTGCATCAGACCTACGCCTCTTCTAGTTAAGATAAAATCATATTTTTCTACAAGCTCATCAAGGCGTTTTTCAAGATATGGTGCTACCTCATTCACATTCTCTATTATATTGTCCTGCTTAAATAAATCAAGAACTTTGTTAATAGCAGAGCATGCAAATGGGTTTCCGCCATAGGTTGTTCCATGATCTCCCGCAACAAGTGAATTAGCTCCAACTTTTTCTGTCATAAGGAAGGCTCCCACAGGTACTCCGCAGCCCAAAGCCTTAGCAGTTGTCATGATATCTGGCTTGATACCATATCTCTGCCAAGCAAACATTGAGCCTGTTCTTCCCATTCCGCACTGGATCTCATCAAGGATCAGCAAGATATCCCTCTCGTCGCATAATTTCCTAACTTTAGTAAGGAACTCTTTATCTGCTGGGAAAATGCCGCCCTCTCCCTGAACTGTCTCCATTATAATAGCGCAAGTTTTTTCATTTACGCAGGCAAGAACGCTTTCAAAGTCATTTAGATCAGCAAATTTAATATTTCCGATCATTGGTTCAAAAGCTTCTCTATAATGTGGATTTCCTGTTACTGATAAAGCTCCAAAAGTTCTTCCATGGAATGAATGATTCATGGCAATGATCTCATGATCATTTTTGCCATCCTTAAGATATGCATATTTTCTTGCTGCCTTAAGTGCCCCTTCCACAGCCTCAGCTCCACTGTTTGTAAAGAACACCCTATCCATCTGGGATACTTCCTTAAGCTTCTTGGCAGCTTCGATAGCTGGTACATTATAATAGTAATTAGATGTATGAAGAAGCTTATCTATCTGGTTTTTCAGCGCATCATTGTAATCCTTGTAGTTGTAGCCAAAGGCAAACACAGCTATTCCAGCTACAAAGTCAAGATACTTTTTTCCATCAAGATCGTACAGATATACTCCATCACCTTTATCTAGAACAATCTGATATCTGTTATAGGTATGAAGAAGCGCCTTTTCAGCCTCATCTATGTATTTCTTCATTGTTTCGCTCATGTCATTCTCCTTGATTCAAGATCACTCATTTTCAGCGAGGTCATCATTATCAGCCATAAACATGGTTCCAACACCCTTATTAGTAAAGATTTCAAGCAAAATGCAATGTGGTATCCTTCCATCAAGGATATGCACTCTATTAACGCCTTCTTTTATGGCATCAGTGCAGTTATTAAGCTTTGGAAGCATTCCTCCGCCTATGTTGCCTCCTGCGATCAGCGCATCTGCCTCTGAACATGTAAGCCTTGAGATAAATGTAGACTTATCATTTATGTCTTTATAAACACCTTCAATATCCGTAAGGAATGCAAGCTTGTCAGCTCCAACAGCCTTGGCGATCGCACAAGCAGCGTCATCAGCATTGATATTGTAAGTATCAAAATTATCATCAAGTCCGATAGGTGCAATGATTGGAAGGTAATCATTATCAAGAAGGTCGAATAACACTTCCGGATTGACCTTATCAACCTCTCCTACAAAGCCAATATCTTGGCCATCAGAGTATTTCTTGGTAACATGCAGTAGGCCAGAATCCTTGCCACTTATACCTATTGCCTTAACTCCAAGCTCCTGAACCATTGTCACAAGCTGCTTATTGACTCTTCCAAGAACCATCTCTGCTATTTCCATGGTCTCTTCGTCAGTCACACGAAGTCCATTAACAAACTGAGCCTCTTTTCCTACCTTTGATACCCATGAGCTAATGGCTTTGCCTCCACCATGGACGATGATAGGCTTAAGTCCTACAAGCTTTAAAAGAGTAACGTCTGTTATTACATTCTTTTGAAGTTCCTCATTACTCATAGCACTTCCGCCATATTTTACTACTATGATCTTCTTGTTGAATTTCTGAATATAAGGAAGAGCCTCTACAAGCACTTCCGCTTTTTTAAGTACGCTTTCCATATCCTTATCCATAATCTTCTCCTTAGCTTCTGTAATCAGCATTTATCTTGACATAATCATATGTAAGATCGCATCCCCAAGCTGTAGCCTCAGCATCTCCTTCATGCATATCAACAAAAACAGTTACTTCGTGAGCCTTCATAATATGAAGTGCTTTATCTTCATCAAATTCAATTGGAGTTCCCTTATGAAAAACTTCTAATCTACCATTCTCACTTTCAAAGAACAGTTCCACATCGTTTTGATCAAAATCAGCACCAGAATATCCCATAGCACAAAGGAATCTTCCAAAGTTCGCATCGCAGCCATAAATAGCAGCCTTTGAGAGATTAGAACCTACAATTGATCTAGAAAGTGTTCTTGCATCAGCCTTGGACTTAGCATTCACAACCTTTGCTTCAAAAAGCTTTGTTGCGCCTTCTCCATCAGAAGCCATCTTCTTTGCAAGGAAGGTACAAACAAAGGAAAGAGCTTCTTTGAATGTTTCATAGTCTTTTCCTTTTTCCTTGATGCAGCTATTTCCTGCAAGGCCATTTGCCATGCATATAAGCGTATCGTTTGTAGATGTGTCTCCATCAACAGTTATCATGTTAAAAGAATCCTCAACTACGCTACTTACTGCCTCCTGCAAAAGACTCTTTTCTATAGAAATATCAGTTGTAAGGAAAGCGAGCATCGTGCACATATTAGGATGTATCATTCCTGAGCCCTTACTCATTCCTCCAAGAGTGACATTCTTTCCATCAATATCAAATGTTACTGCAATTTCCTTATTTACAGTATCTGTGGTCATTATAGCTTTTGATGCATCTGTTCCAGCGCTTATACTCTCATCAAGTGTTTTGCTCATCATTCCAACACCAGCAACAAGCTTATCAACAGGAAGCTGCATTCCAATAACTCCCGTAGAAGCAACTGCAACAGATGTATAAGGAACCTTAAGACTTTCTTCTACTGCCTTTGCAGTAGCTTCGCAGGCATCAAAGCCTTCTTTGCCAGTGCAAGCATTGGCAATTCCTGAATTGATGACCACTGCATGCATTGCATCTCCAGACTTTACTATTTTTTGATCCCACTGTACGCATGCGGCCTTAACAACATTTGTAGTAAAGGTTCCTGCGCAGACACATGGCTCCTTAGAAAAGACAAGCGCCATATCCGTTCTATCTTTGTACTTGATATTTGCTTCGCAGCTACTTGCTGCAAAACCCTTCGCTGCAGTTACACCGCCCTCAATAATATTCATGCTCTCATCTCCCGTCATTTATTAAAGATAGTAAGATTATTCTCATTTAAAACAAAATCGTAATAGTTCATGTCACTTCGCAGGTTCCATCCCATCTTTTGCCAGAACTTATTGCCGACTTCATTAGTAACAAAGGCATTGAGGCACACCTTATTTATATGCTCTTCCTTTAGCTTTGCTACGCAAAACTCTACCATTTTCTTGCCTATACCATGCATTCTGTACTTTTCGCTCACGCATACATGATATAGACAAGCTCTCCTTCCATCATGGCCGCATAAAATAGCACCCACTATCTTTCCATCCTCGACATCTACTGCGCTTGTTGTTGGATTTCTTTTCAAAAATCTCTCAACACCTTCCTTGGAATCATCCATAGATCTGATTCCAAATCCATGGATCGACATCCAAAGCGAATAAACTTCATCATAATCATCGATAGTCATTACACGAACCATAGTCTCACCTGCTGTCTTTCTGATTTATGGGAAAAGAGGTACTATCTTAAGTCCTGTATCCTCTTTAAGTCCAAACAAGATGTTCATATTCTGAACCGCCTGTCCAGCTGCGCCCTTTACAAGATTATCTATAGCGCCCATCATTATGATCCTTCCTGTGCGCTCATCGATCTTAAATCCGATATCCACATAGTTACTGCCTTCAACCCATCTGGTCTCTGGGTAAACACCATCACCAAGGACCCTGATGAATTCTTCATTTCCATAGTACTTTTCATATGCAGCCTTAATATCTTCTGAAGTAGGAAGACTTCCATCCTTCTTTGGTAAAAGAGTTGCATACTCTGTAGCCAGGATTCCTCTATTCATAGGAACTAAGTGAGGCGTGAAATTTATAAGGATCTCTTTTCCTGCTGCATATCCAAGCTGTTCTTCAATCTCAGGAGTATGTCTGTGACCAGCAACTCCATAAGGCTTGCAGCTCTCATTAACTTCGCAGTACAGGTTATTAACCTTTGCCCCTCTTCCAGCACCTGAAACACCACTTAAGGCATCTACTATAAGAGTAGTTGTATCAATTAGTCCCTCTTTTACAAGCGGATAAGCTGTAAGTATTGAGCAAGTTGTGTAGCAACCTGGGTTAGCGATGAGCCTTGCATTTTTTATCTTGTCTCTATTTATCTCACAAAGGCCATAAACCGCTTCATCTATATATTCAGGAGCTTTATGCTCAATCTTGTACCATTTCTCATATACTGATACATCCTTAAGTCTAAAGTCCGCTGAAAGGTCTATGATCTTGACCTTACTAAGTATCTCTTCATTAACAAGGCTTGCACAAAGTCCCTGTGGTGTAGCCGTAAAAATTACATCTACTTCTTTTGCAAGTGCATCCATATTGTCATCTAAGCATTTTGCATCCACCATCTTAAAGAAGTTTCCGAAAATGCTGCTGTACTTCTCATCTATATAGCTTCTAGATCCGTACCATACAACCTCTGCTTCAGGATGTCCCATAATAAGTCTTACTATTTCAGCCCCTGCATAACCAGTTGCTCCAATAATCCCAACTTTGATCATTTTATTCATCCTTCCTTTATATGGAATATTTGTAAAAAACAAGCTCAAAACCTTGTATAAACAAGCTCAGTATACGACCGTAAAAAAAATAATGCAATAGGTTTTTTAAATATTTATGCAGGAAATTTATGATTTTTAAATATTTATGCATTTTTCTATTGCATTTTATGCATAAGTGTTTTATATTATGGTCAAGTGCTACTAAACGTGCACCAATAAAACAGATTATCGAAAAATAACATAAAGAAAGATGAGGAGAAATGATATGGCAAAAGAAAAGGTAATTCTAGCGTACTCTGGTGGACTTGATACAACAGCTATCATTCCATGGCTCAAGGAGAACTTCGATTATGAAGTTGTATGCGTATGCATCGACTGTGGACAGGAAGAAGAACTTGATGGACTTGAAGAAAGAGCTACAAGCTGCGGCGCAAGTAAACTTTACATTTTAGATGTAGTTGATGAATTCTGCGACGAATATGTAGTTCCTTGTGTTATGGCACATGCTGTTTATGAG
This sequence comes from Butyrivibrio sp. INlla18, assembly GCF_900103635.1. GTDB lineage: Bacteria > Bacillota > Clostridia > Lachnospirales > Lachnospiraceae > Butyrivibrio. Next base: position 19,175 of record NZ_FMXK01000006.1, on the reverse strand, counting down.
AATAAGTACCTTTTAGGAACATCAATGGCTCGTCCACTCATCGCAAAAAAGCTCGTTGAGATAGCAAGAAAAGAAGGCGCTGTTGCTATCTGCCACGGTGCTACTGGTAAAGGAAATGATCAGATCCGTTTTGAGCTTGGTATCAAAGCCCTTGCTCCAGATATCAAGATCATTGCTGCTTGGAGAAATGACAAGTGGACTATGGATTCTCGTGAATCTGAGATTGAATACTGCAAAGCACATGGAATCAATCTTCCATTCTCTGCTGATTCAAGCTATAGCCGCGATAGAAACCTCTGGCACATTTCTCACGAAGGTCTTGAGCTTGAAGATCCTTCAAAGGAGCCAAATTACAAGCATCTCTTAGTACTTGGCAAGACTCCTGAGGATGCTCCTGACACTCCAACAACTGTCACAATGACATTTGAGGGCGGTATTCCAAAGTCAGTAAATGGTAAAGAAATGAAGGTTTCTGATATCATCAGAACACTTAATAAACTTGGTGGCGAAAATGGTATCGGTATCGTCGATATCGTAGAGAACCGTGTAGTAGGCATGAAATCTCGTGGTGTTTATGAGACTCCTGGCGGAACTATTCTCTACGAGGCACATCAACAGCTTGAGGAGTTGATTTTAGACCGCGATACCTATACAATGAAGAAAGATATGGGCAACAAGTTTGCTGATATAGTTTATGAAGGGAAATGGTTCACTCCTCTTCGCGAAGCACAGCAGGCATTTATTGAGTCAACTCAGAAATATGTCACTGGTGAAGTTACCTTCAAGCTCTACAAAGGCAACATCATCAAGGCTGGAACCAAGTCTCCATATTCTCTCTACAACGAGAGCATTGCTTCATTTAAGACTGGTGATCTTTATGACCACCACGATGCAGAAGGCTTCATCAATCTCTTTGGCCTCTCATCCAAGGTTCGCGCTATGAAGATGCAGGAAGTGGAAAACAACAAGTAATCAATGAATTCGCTTTTTTACATAATAATATATTTTGTAGTTATAAATATTTTTGGGTTTGCCTTAATGGGAATTGATAAGAGGAGGGCGCGCAAAAGCGCCTTCCGCATTCCTGAGGCGACCCTTTTTTCTGTGGCAATAATAGGTGGCGCCTTAGGTTCTACCATTGGTATGTTCTTCTTTAAGCACAAGACCAAGCACTGGTACTTCAAATTCGGTCTGCCACTTATTTTCCTTATTCAGATAGTAATTATTGTTGTTCTTTTCTTTTTACCGCTTGAGATCAGATTTATCTAAAACTACTGTGAGGTACACTTATGCATATAGCCGTATGTGATGACAACATTGCTGATAGAAAGCAAACAGAAAGATTATTAGGAAGACAGTCTGACCGTATTTTTAAAGAATCCGGCGAAAGACTCTATATAGATTCCTATGGAAATGTGGATGCCTTCATGATCCATCCTCAGATGTACCATGGTCTTTTTGTTGACATGACATCCAGTGAAAAAAATGGCATTGAGATTGCTAAGATGCTATTAGAATGCGGTGTGACCAAACCGATCATACTCTGCTCTTCTACCATTGATTACAAAAAAGAAGCAGAAAAAGCAGGTTTAAATGAAGACAATATTCTTTTTCTTAATAAGCCCATCAAAGTAGCTGAGCTTACCGAGGTCATGGACAAGATAAAGCTCATGATGGGTGATCCTATCAAGGTTTTGGAGCTTCGTGGTCAAAAAGACACTGTTTACGCAAAGGGTGATGATATCATCTGCGTAAAAAAGAAAGGCTCAGAGCTTGAGATCACTCTTACAGAAGGTAAGTCTATCTCTATCATTGCTGATATCTACAATTTCTACGATCAATGTGCCATTTTTCCACAGATCTGCCCTGTATCAGACGCAGGTCTTATCAATATCAATCACATTGCCTCTACCTCTTTTGGCAAAGTGACCCTTGATAATGGCATGACACTAAACATCTCACTTATTTACAGAAATTCAATCAAACAGGCAAAAGAACTCTTAAAAGAACTCCAAGCACAGACAAATTCTGACAGGAATTAACGACATAAAGAATTCACTATTATGAGGTTTACCTGTCGATTTTATCGTGGTATCATCAATATGTAGTATTTAATACTACGTCCAATAACATTACCTGGAGGACCTATGAGTTTTAAAATTGTAGTAGACAGCTGTTGTGATCTACCAGCTGAATACAAAAAAGATCCCAGATTCGAAGTTGTACCGCTTATTTTACAGGTGGATGAGCACGTTATAGTAGATGATGACACTTTCAACCAGCAGGACTACCTTGCTAAGGTTGCTGCTTCTCCTGAATGTGCCAAGACTGCATGCCCATCTCCTGAATTATATATGAAGGCTTATGATTGTGATGCAGAGGATATTTACGTGGTCACTCTTTCTTCCAAGTTAAGTGGCAGTTATAACAGTGCTCTTCTTGGCAAGAATCTTTATCTTGAAGAGATCGGTGAAAAGAACATTCACATCATCGACTCATTATCTGCAAGTAGCGGTGAAGTAAATATTGCCTACAAAATCGTTGATCTTGTAGAGTCTGGTCTTAAATTTGAAGATGTTGTTACTAAGATTGAGGAATACCGCGATGAAATGAGCACATTCTTTGTTTTGGATTCTCTTGAAACCCTTCGCAAGAATGGACGCCTTTCAGGTATGAAGGCATTAGTTGCTACTACCCTCAACATCAAGCCTATCTGCTACGGTACAAATGGTTCTATTGACCAGCGCGGACAGGGAATCGGCATGAAAAAAGCCCTCGTAAAGATGGCTGATATCATTGCCGCTGAAGTAAAAAATCCAGAAGAAAAAAGAGTTATGATCGCTCATGTTAACTGCTATGAAAGAGCTTGTGTTGTCAGAGACCTTATTATCAAGAACACTCCTTTCAAAGAAGCTGTCATCTTGGATACAGCCGGCGTTTCAACGACATATGCCGGAGATGGTGGTATCGTAGTTACATACTGATCATACCGGAGAAATAAATGATCGCACTAAAAGTAAAGCAGCAAAAAGTATTTATGGCTAAGCTTCTCACCACAGAAGCTTTTGATGATTTCCTTGTAACAGAAGCCACGATAGATACCTATAACACCTTTCATATCGATGGCAAAATCAATAAAGAGTTCTATCAAGACGGCGAGCTTCCAGATACAGATTATTCTAAATGGTCTACTATCCGTCCTATCGCTTTAGAGCTCATCAAAGGTAAGATAACTCCTTTAGGTTTTAAGTTTGTTCTTCAGTTAGATTCCAAAAGAAAAGAAGAACTTCTAAAAAACAGCGACGCCGGTCTAAATCCTGATCAGGTAAGCCTCGGCATCAATATTCGCTTTGCAAATGGAGAAGTTATCATCACTACTGGAATCTCCTATAGCCTTTTTACTCTTGATAAAAGTGCAGAAAAGGCTTGGGATGAATATATCCCAAGCCTTTTAGATTCATATGATATTCCAAACGATATTCTTTGATCATCTCAAGTATTATATTTCTGCAAGATAGCAATAAGAGCGTCGTATTTGGGCTTTATCTGGTTGTACTTCTCTTCATAACCATCCATAGAGCCCGCTCTTAATATCTCTGTAAGCTCACAAACCGGAGTAATAAATCCCTTAAGTCCCAAATTGGCGCCTACGCCCTTTAGAGTATGTACTGCTTTAAAAGCCTCAGAAACATTACCTTCTCCAAGATACTTGGTAAGGTCGTTCATACTCTGATCATTTAGAAACTTAAACATGAATTTGGCGATCAGGTCTTCATTACCCATGAATCTGTCAAGAATCTCATCCCAATCAACGCCCCATTCAATTAGTTCAGCTTTAAATCCAGCGTCCATAGCTCTCCCACCTGTTTATGACATTGTTATAAAACGCTCAACCATAGATTAATTTTACACCATTTGGTATAACGCTTCAACATATCAATTTGAATTTAATGTGGTAAGCTTCTCAGCCTGATCAGCGGCAATAAGAGAATCAATAAGTTCATCGATATCTCCATCCATGATCTGGTCTATCTTGTAGAGAGTAAGATTGATTCTGTGATCAGTTACTCTTCCCTGATGGAAATTGTAAGTTCTGATCTTCTCAGATCTGTCTCCGCTTCCTACCTGGCTACGTCTAAGTTCTGCTTCATCGTTATGCTGTCTTGCAACTTCCATTTCATAGAGCTTGGCCCTCAGAACCTTAAGAGCCTTAGCCTTGTTTTGCTGCTGACTCTTCTCATCCTGACATGAAATAACGATTCCTGTAGGAAGATGTGTAAGTCTAACAGCAGAGTCCGTAGTATTGACGCACTGTCCACCATTTCCTGACGCTCTAAATACATCAAATTTGCAGTCATTCATATCAATATCTACTTCTACATCTTCTACTTCTGGCATGATAGCCACAGTGATGGCAGATGTATGTATACGTCCACCTGACTCAGTAGCTGGTATTCTCTGAACTCTGTGAACACCACTTTCAAACTTAAGTCTGGAGTAAGCTCCGTTTCCCTTTATCATAAAGCTTACAGCCTTGATACCGCCAATACCGATATCTTCTAAGCTCATGGTCTCAACTCGCCAGTTCTGTCTCTCAGCATATCTTGTGTATACTCTGTACATATCAGCTGCAAAAAGAGCTGCCTCATCTCCGCCCACGCCTGCTCTGATCTCAACAATAACATTTTTGTCATCATTAGGATCCTTTGGTAAAAGAAGGATCTTGAGCCTTCCTTCTATCTCAGGAAGCCTGTCCTTAGCATCAGAAAGCTCTTCTCTTAGCATTTCCTTCATATCAGGATCTGACTCCTCATCAAGCATAGCGAGAGATTCCTCTATAGTCTCTTTGCACTTCTTGTATTCTGTATAGCACTCAACAAGAGCCTCTAAGCTCTTTTGCTCTTTCATAAGGTCCCTGAACTTATTCTGATCCGAAACAACAGCTGGATCATTAAGTTCCATAGTAATATCCTCAAAACGTCTTAATATATCTTCTAATCTATCAAACATAGTCTTTTCCTCGCATATTAGTATTAACTGTCACATTAAGCCTCACAGCTAATAAAAACATGCACTAACGACTCTGTCATTGCCTGCATAATCTTTGAGGACTTGGATATCATGAAACTTACCATTAGCTTCCATAAGGCCTTTGACAGCCTCTGCCTGATCATATCCGATCTCAAGAAAAAGATATCCGCTTGAATACAGATAATCTCCGATATTATCTATGATCCTCCTATAGAATGTAAGTCCATCTGCGTCCCCATCAAGAGCAAGCCTAGGCTCATAGTCCTTTACTTCAGGAGCAAGTGTCTCAATAACATCGCTTGCGATATAAGGTGGGTTAGAGACCACTATATCAAACTTCTCCCCCTTGGCTGGGAAAAGATCTGTCCTTATGATCTTTGTTCTTTCATCAAGACCTAGGAGCGCCGCATTTTCTGTGGCAACAGCTATAGCCTCATCTGAAATATCTGTACATACAGCCTTTGTATTATTTGTGTAGTTCAAAAGACTAAGGGCGATACATCCAGAACCTGTGCATAGATCCAGCACTCTCATGCCATCTTCAAAGAATCTAAGAGCTTCTTCTACCAGTATTTCTGTGTCCTGCTCTGGAATAAGTACATTTTCATTGACCTTAAATGTAAGCCCCATAAAATCCCATTTTCCAAGAATATAAGCAACTGGCTCTCTTTTGGATCTTCTTTCGATAAGTTCCTGATATCTACTATTTTCTTCGTCAGATATCTCCCTATCTGGATGAGCAAATAAAGTGCTATGATCTGTGTTACATACGTATTCCAAAAGGAGTCGGGCATCCAACTTAGCTTCTGGAATTCCGACTCTCTCTAAAGTATCTGTTCCTTTTTCAAACAAATCCTTGTAATTCATAATTACTTACTCTTCATCACTACTAGCTGTATTATCTTCTAACTCGAGTTCAAGGTCATCTGTATCCTCGTCATTGTCAGAAGATGGCTCATCATCATTTAACCAACTATCATCGATCTCATAGCCAAAAGAGTCCTTAAGATACTGCTTCCAGTCAAATACAGCCTCAACAGACTTGATAGCAACCTCTATCATGCTATCATCAGGCTCCTTGGTTGTAAGCTTCTGAAGCCATAAACCTGGAGCAGAAATAAGACTGACTAAAAAGAAATCTGTTCTACCTGCAAGTCTGATAATCTCATAAGAAATACCAGAAATAACAGGGATAAGTGCTATTCTAACCACTACTCTAAGTACATAAGAGTCAACTCTTATAAAGAAGAAAAGTACGATACTAACAAGCATTACGAAAAGAATAAAGCTGCTTCCACATCTCTTGTGGAGTCTTGAGCTCTTTCTGACATTTCCTACTGTAAGAGGTCTACCCTTCTCAATACAGTTGATGCACTTGTGCTCAGCACCATGATACTGGAAAAGTCTCTTGATATCTTTCATCCTGGAAATAAGAAGGATATAAAGAATGAAGATCACAATACGAAGAACACCCTCAAAAATAGCTATTAAAGAAGTGTTTCTTACGAACTTGGCAAGGACTTCTGATAATGCATATGGAAGCACCATAAACAACGCGATGGCAAACACAAAAGATAAAAGTGTTGTAACCACCATAAGAAATGTATCCTCGTGTCCACCTGAAACCTGATCAAGTCCTTCATCAAGTTTGGATGGCTTTTCTTTTTCTTCTTCATAAAATGAAGAAGAATAGTTTAATGATTTAAGTCCAAGTATAAGAGAATCGATAAAAACGAATATTCCCCTGATAAAAGGTATGTTAAGGAGTTTGCTACCATAAGCAATACCATGGTACTCATCTATCTCCACTGCAATATCACCATCAGGCTTTCTGACAGCAACTGCATACATATCCTTATTTCTCATCATTACGCCTTCAAGAACTGCCTGTCCGCCAATTCCTGAGTAATGCTTAACTTTACGTTTTTTCATAGTCACCTCTGCATAAGATAATGGAAAAAGAAAAAGGTTGAGGCCCTAGCCTCAACCTCTCTTATTCTACATTTCTATGAATTACTGGTTGTTCATGCCGTATTTCTTGTTGAACTTATCAATACGTCCACGAGCAGATGTAGCCTTCTGCTGGCCAGTATAGAATGGATGGCACTTTGAGCAGATTTCTACGTGAATCTCACTCTTTGTTGATCCAACTGTGAATGTGTTACCGCAGTTGCAAGTAACAGTGGCCTGATGGAATTCTGGCTGAATATCCTGTCTCATCTCTTCTCACCTCTCTATATACAAAGAATCTTCTTATTAACTATAGTTACCGCTGTAACAACAGCTATATCAATATAGCATTACCAGAAATAAAAGTCAAGGGTTATTTTCATTTCCTATCCAGATACTTTTTCAGCTTGTGCCTTATTCTCTGCATAGCATTATCAGTAGACTTTTCATCTCTTCCAAGAACGGCAGATATCTTTTTTACACTCATTCCCGTAATATAAAGATCTAAAACCTGTCTTTCCAAGGAACTAAGCTCCTTGTCTATTGCCTCTTCAAGAGCCATCAGGTTTTCTTTATCAATGATCTGCTGCTCAGGTATATTGCTAGAATCTGATTCCAAGACATTTTCTAATAATCCGGAATCATCTTCATCACCATCTCTGTTAGAATACAGAGAAATGTAGCTATTTAATGGAGCATGCTTTTTTCTGGCAGAAGCCTGTATTGCTGAGTACATCTGCCTGGATATACATAGGTCCGCAAATGTCAAAAAACTGGCATCTCTACCAATGTCATAATCTCTTATGGCTTTGAATAGCCCTATCATGCCCTCCTGGATCAGATCATCCCTGTCTGCTCCAAGAATATACATGGAACCAGCCTTCTTTTTAACCAGATTCTTGTACTTATTCATACAATAATCGATCGCATCAGTCTCTTTGCCATCATGGATCCTTAAGATAAGCTGTTCATCTGTAATATCTTTAAACTTGTTTTCACTCATATTAGTTCAGTCTTTGTCTGACAATCTCAAAAGCGAGAACTCCAGTTGCAACAGAAGCATTAAGAGAATCAATATCTCCCTTCATAGGAATTGATGCGATCATATCGCACTTTTCCTTAACAAGTCTTGAAACTCCGCTTCCTTCATTACCAATAACAAGTCCTATAGAGCCCTTAAGATTAAGCTTGTACATAGTCTCTCCGCCCATATCTGCGCAGACAAACCACATTCCCTTATCCTTTAATTCCTCAATAGTCTGGGCAATGTTAGTAACCTTAGCTACTGGTGTGTAATTAATTGCTCCTGCTGAAGCCTTGGCTACTGTTGCAGTAAGTCCTACTGCTCTGTGCTTTGGAATGATAACTCCATGAGCACCAGCAAGGTTAGCAGTACGGATAATAGCACCAAGATTATGTGGATCTTCGATATTATCAAGAATAATGATAAAAGGATCCTCATTCTTGTCCTTGGCTCTCTTTAGAATATCCTCTACTTCAGCATATTCATAAGATGCAGCATAAGCAATTACGCCCTGGTGCTTGCCAGTTTCAGAAAGCTGGTCAAGGCGCTCTTTTTTAACAAAGCTTATAACAGTATCCTTATGTTTTTTGGCCTCTCTTAATATAGTCTGTACAGGACCATCCTTGCATCCATCAAGGATAAAGAGCCTGTCTATTGTCTTGCCTGAGCGAAAAGCTTCAAGTACGGCGTTACGTCCTTCTACAATTCTGCTCTCAAAATTTTCTTCCATTGTAAATCCTCATCTTTATAGAATATCAAGTTCAAGCTTCTCAATACCAAGTTTAACCAGGGCGCAGGCTCTATCCATATCATTTTTAAGATAAAGATAGCCCATTACCGCTTCAAAGCCTGTAGCCTCTAAATAGTCCATAGTAGTGGCATTTTTGGCCTTGGTATGTGGCTTGGAGTTACGGCCTCTTCTATAGATATCTTTTTCATCCTCTGTAAGCTCATCCATAACGGCAGCTACTATCTTAGCCTGTGTTGGCGCCTTAACAATGCTACTAGCCCTTGTATGAAGCTTATTAACTGCAGTATTGCCCTTATTTACCAAAATAGACCTGATGATCACATCAAAGATAGCATCTCCGATATATGCTAGTGTCAGAGGTGAATAAGTCCTGATATCCTGAGCCTTAATATTAAACTGTTCGTTTAAATAATCATTTAAACCAGCTGCCATTTTACTCCTTCTCTTGTATCCTTGATCTCTACTCCCTTTGCAAGAAGTTCGTCGCGAATAGCATCAGCTGTTGCAAAATCCTTTGCCTTTTTAGCCTCTGTTCTGCGAGCAATAGCATCAAGAATATATGCCTCAAGCTCTGGATCTACAGAAGCGCCCTCAGAAAGAGCCTTTGCATGTCCAATAAGATCAAGTGAAAGAACCTTATCAAAGCTCTCAACAAGTGCAAGCTTGGTTGCATCATTTGTATCAGCCTTAAGTGCATCATATAAAACAGTGATAGCCATAGAAGTATTAAGGTCATTAGATACAGCATCAAGGAAGCTAGCCTCAAACTTAGCTTTAACAGCCTCATCTACTGCTCCATCCTCTTTGAGCTCAGAAACTCTCTTTACAAGCTTGTTATAAACAGCTGCCACCTGGTCAAGGGCATCAAAAGAGAATTCCAAAGGTTTACGATAATGTGACTGTAAGCAGAAAAGTCTGTAAGCAAGTGGATCATAGCCTTTTTCTTTAAGTACAGATACTGTAAGAACAGCACCCTTTGACTTACTCATCTTGCCTGCTCTGTCATTTAAGTGGTTGCTGTGGAACCAGTAGTTGCACCACTTATGTCCAAGGAAGCTCTCAGACTGTGCAATCTCATTGGTGTGGTGAGGGAAGATATTATCTACGCCGCCGCAGTGAATATCAATATACTCTCCAAGGTGCTTCATTGAAATGCATGAGCACTCAATGTGCCAGCCTGGATATCCAACTCCCCATGGGCTGTCCCACTTAAGAGCCTGGTCCTCAAACTTAGACTTTGTAAACCAAAGAACAAAGTCAGTCTTATTCTTTTTATTTACGTCCTCTTCTACATCATCACGAACACCTACCTGGAGCTGCTCTTTTTCTACTTCAGAAGAGAAAACATAGTAATCATCAAGCTTGCTGGTATCAAAATATACGTTACCACCTGCAACATAAGCAAATCCCTTATCAAGAAGAACCTGCACCATGTTGATAAACTCAGGAATGCAGTTTGTAGCTGGTTCGATCACATCAGGACGCTTGTTGCCAACTGCATCAAAGTCAGTAAAGAAAGCATCTGTGTAGAACTTTGCGATTTCCATAACTGTCTTGTGTTCTCTCTTAGCACCTGCAAGCATCTTGTCTTCACCAGTATCAGCATCAGATGAAAGGTGTCCAACATCAGTGATGTTCATAACACGCTTAACATCATATCCAGCATACTCAAGTGACTTGATAAGTGCATCCTGCATGATATATGTACGGATATTTCCGATATGAGCATAGTGATAAACAGTAGGTCCGCAAGTATACATTGCTACCTTTCCTGCTTCCTTTGGAACAAAATCTTCTACCTTTCTGGATAAGGTATTGTAAAAGTTAAAATCATGAGCCATTTTGTCTATTTCTCCTTTACCTCTATTACTGGCATCCTCCGCAGCAGCCGCCCTTTGGCTCACCTGCCTGGAAGGTAACATTCTGAGCATGAAGTTCAATTGGACTTGTCAAAAGACATATTGCCTGTGAGGAAATCCCCTGTCCTTCACCGGTAAATCCAAGTCCCTCTTCTGTTGTAGCTTTAACATTTATCTGAGACAGCTCTATTCCAAGAGCATCAGCAATATTCTGTCTCATTTCATCAATATAAGGTCTCATCTTAGGAGCCTGAGCTATTATAGTAGCATCAATATTCTCAATTAGGAATCTGTTTTCGTCAAGCATCTTCCCAACCTCTTTTAAAAGAGCTATTGAATCAGCACCTTTATACTTTGGATCAGTATCAGGGAAGTGCTTGCCAATATCTCCAAGAGCAGCTGCTCCAAGGAGCGCATCCATTATAGCATGTAAAAGAACATCCGCATCTGAATGTCCAAGTAATCCCTTTTCATAAGGAATCTTAACTCCTCCGATGATAAGGTCTCTATCTTCTACCAGACGATGTACGTCATATCCCATTCCAATATGCATAATTACCTCGCATCAAAAAACTAATATAAAAATACTACCTCATAGCATATCATCTTAAAAACAATTCCACAACAAAGGCGGTAATACAGGCAAAACCTGCAACTGTAAGAAGGCTCTTTTTTTCAAAAGCCAAAATAAGCGCAACTACAAAACCAGCAATTGCTGAATATAAATGATCTGTTGCAGATAAAATTCCTGGAAACGTCATAGCTGCCAGTGTAGCATAAGGCACATAATACAAAAATGACTTAATAAAGGGACTCTTTATCTCTTTTCTGATAAGTGTCAGAGGCAGCGCCCTTATAAGATACGTAACTCCTGCCATAAGCAGGATATAAAGATATACTCTACTCATGCTCTTCCTCCTTAACTGGTGCATAGATCGCAGCTATAGCAGCTACAAGCACCGTAATGATAATGATTCTAAATCCGGAAGAAATAGCACGTAAATATGGAGCATATGTAAATATAGTAGATAAGATCATAGCGGCTACTACAACCATCAGCACCGCCTTACTGGTTCTGGTATCTGGAATGATGATCGCAATGAACATTCCGTATATCGCAAGTCCCAGACAGCTAATGATCCTCTGAGGCATTATCTGTCCAGCAAAGGCCCCAAGACCTGTGCCAAGGATCCAGCCAAAAACTGAAACAAATATAAGACCGTAAGAATATAATGGATAGAGCTTACCCTTTTTTAGAACAGAAAGAGCAAAGATCTCATCAGTAACTCCGTAGGATATTCCAAGTCTGTAGCCTGTCCCAAGCTCTGGATCAAGCTTCTGAGAAAGAGCTGTACTCATGAGCATATATCTAAGATTTATGATAAGCTGCAATATAGCCAGCTCAACAAAGCTTCCATTTCTGGCTATGATCTCAAGAGCTGAGAACTGGCCAGCACTAGTAACATTTAAAAGCGATGTCATGATAGCCTGAAATACACTCATTCCAATCTTGGAACTTTCAATCCCAAAGGCAAAAGACACTGCGATGTATCCCAGACATACTGGAATCGCATCTCTGCATCCATCCCTAAAATCTACTATTGTACCTTTTTTCATAATTCTCCTCTTATGTCAAAACCTTAAAGCTGCTCTAACTTTTTTAACAGTTCCTGTACATCGAGCTTTTCAATGCTTCCCTGGATCATCTTGGCGTTTCCGCCGCCTCTTGCAGCAAACTCATTCCCTAGTAGATCCTGAATAGCTTTAAGCTCTTTGCCTATACATCCTGTTGAGATGATATATCTATAATTATCCACACCATCGCCGGCAAATATGCCGCAATATCCACCATGTGTCTTAGAAAGCTCGTTAACCATCTTGCGCATAGTGTTTCCATCATATGTAGAAGGCTTTATCAAAAAGACATCTTCCTTCGAAGAATCTATCTCCTTTAGCTCATAACCAACAAGCTCATCCATAGCTTCTGCTAGCTTTTGTTTTGAGTTACTATTTTCATCTGAAAGCTTTTTGACAGAATCTACTATCTTACCCTCTGATGTCGTAAAGATGTTAACCAGCTCTTTTATTATATTCTGCTGGGAATTCACATATTCAAGGGCTCTCTGACCGCACAGAATATTAACTCTGACGCCTCCCTTATAATTCTGAAGCCCTACAACCTTTAAAAGGCCAATCTCTCCAGTTTTTAAAACATGGGGTGCACAGCAAGCACAGACATCGTAGCCTGGGATCGTAACTATACGCACATCTCCTGAAAGCTCCTTCTTGCTCCTATAATCAATCGTAGCAAGTCTATCTGCATCAGGAAATTCGCAGATAACCTCGATATTGGCCCAGATAGCCTTGTTGACCTCAAGCTCAATTTCTCTGATGTCTTCTTCTGTAAGAACACCGCTGTAATCCATTGTAACTTCTGAATCACTTAGATGAAATCCCACATTTTCAAAGCCAAATCTTGAATGAACTATTCCAGAAAAAATATGCTCTCCTGTGTGTTGCTGCATGTTGCTGAATCTATGATTCCAGTCAATACAGCCGTGAACTGCACATCCTTCTGCAATAGGTGAATCCGTTATATGCCTTACCAGCCCTTCGCTGGATGATATAGCTGTATGAGTCACCTTGTACTCTTTTCCACTTTCATCTGTAAGGCTTCCTATATCAGATGACTGTCCACCCTGCTCTGGAAAAAAAGCTGTTTTATCAAGAACAACCTCATACTTCCCGTTTTTACCTTCTAGGCAGGAAATTACCTTTGCGTCAAATTCCTTAATATATGCACTTTTATAATAAAGTTCTATCGTATTATTCATGGGGAATATTTTAGCATAAAACACGCTTTACTGCACTAATTAAGAATAGTGCAATTTCTTATTAAATGAAAAAGAGACTGCAATCATGCAGTCTCTAATGGTAATTGTGATAGCTCGTAGACAACTCTGCTCTTAACTTCATCTTTCTCTGTTTTGAGAGCAAAGGCCATTTCAGTATAGAGAAGCTTCTCAGCCATGTTTAAGTATTTCTCATTAAGCGTTGCGAACTTCTTACCTTCTGCCTCACGAATAGCCTTGATCTTACGTAATGCTTTGACAAGGCTCATCATTTCGTCAGCAATATTTCTTTTGACTATTTCAGCAATTGCAGGCTCAGCTTTTTTGCCCTCTGGAAGATCAATTTCTTCAATTGCCTCGATTTCGTCAATCAATCCTTCGGCTTCATCAGCGCTCATAACTTCACGAACCTTATCCTCAGCTCCATCAACTGGAACATAGAGAACACTGCCCGCATCAACGGCAGAAACCATCATGTAATACTGCTTCTCATTTCCCCTCTCAAGAAACGATGGTACAAGAATCTCTTGTACTCTACACAAACCATGATTACCGTAAATAACGCACTCTCCTACATTCAACATATTGTTCCTCCTTCTGAAAAAAACAATCTGCCATGATGTCATGAAAGCGCTTCCACCTTGAAGGATATAAAAAATTCCTACTTTTTCGGAATTTCGCGGCGTAGGATTATTATACCATAATCTTAATTATTTTGTAATAGTTAATCGTTTAATTTTTTCCATCTTTCAAAGGACATAGCGTTGATGTACTCTACTCTTTCCTCCTCCAGCATGAGTACCTTCACATGGGGTTCTACATGGTGAAAAACGAACCCGCACTTCTCCTGAACGCGCTCAGAATTGTGATTTTCCAAGAAGTAACCACAGTATATCTGGTGAAGCCTTAAGTCTTCAAAACCGTGGCGCAAAAGTTCCCTTACAGCCTCAGGTGCAATGCCCTCACCCCAGTGTGGATAGCCTACCCAGAATCCAATCTCACCTTCGCTCTGTCCAAGCCTTTTATTTTCATTGCCGTAGAGATCAAGACTGATGTTGCCTATGGGCTCGTTTTTGTGCCCCTTAAGACAGATGGCATAGGTTTCTGGCTTTTTAAACACAGTTCTGATGATGGCCTTTGAATAGCCCTCATCCAGGTGTGGTATCCAGCCAGCACTATATGCCACTCTTTCATCACTTGCATACTTATAGAGACTGGCAGCATCTTCATCCTGCCAGCCTCTTAATATCAGCCTGTCTGTCTCTAGCGTCGTCATCATATCACTGACTCATGTAAGTAAAGCCGGTCTTTGCAGTGAACACTTCAAAAGCTTTTTTGAACAAAGTAAAATAAGCTTCCTCCTTGTACATTGCTTCTGGTGCCAGGAAAAAAATTACTTGTCCACTCTTGATATCCCACTCTATGTCGTGCCTTGGATCAAGTGCATCTATATCCTTGAAAGAAAGGCCATATTTAGCTTTACAATACTCATCACGGTTTTCCATATCCATGGTAGCCTCGATGATCTGCCCCTTTATCTTTAAAAGCTGATCAAGCTGCTCAAGCATGATCTGATGAACAATATTTAGTGGAGTAAGCTCATATCCAACCAGTTTCATATCGGATATGATCCTATTAAAGTCCACCTGGCAGTACATAAATGGATCTACCTTCTTTTCACCGTAACAAAATACCGCTTCGTACAATCCCTCGTTCATCTTTTTTCTCCTTTCAAGTCTGTCAAGAATTTAATGTATTCATCTTCAGGAATTGGTCTTGAATAATAAAATCCCTGTAAGTACTCAACACCATTTTCTATAAGTATTTCGGCTTGTTCCAGAGTTTCTACACCCTCTGCCAAAATATGAAGTCCATAATCCTTAAGGAATTTGATAGTATATTTGAGCATCTTCATATTTTCCGGTTTGTTCTTATCAAGACAGTTCCAGATAAATTCCTTATCCATCTTAACTATCATATAATCCATCTTTAAAATCTCTAATAGATTCGAATATCCTGAACCAAAGTCATCCATTGAAAATGTACTTCCCCTGTCCTTGAGCTTGCGTACATTTTCTTTAAATACTTCGTCATTATTGATATACGCTGTCTCTGTGATCTCAAAGTTGATAAAGGTTGGTGGAATATGATACTTTTCCATCTTCCTGATAAGTCTGTCATAGGCCTGGAAATCTACTACTTCATTTCCTGACAGGTTTACTTCTATGGTCTGGATACCATAGCTTGAAAGATTATTCTCTGCAATAAATGAACATACCTTTTCAAAAACAAGGTCATCAATTTCAAGAATGAGGCCGCATTTTTCAGCAATTGGAATAAAGTCCTCAGGAGATATATAGTTCTCAGAATTATCTCTCTTTAATCTAACAAGGGCTTCCGCTGATGAAAAAGAGCCATCTTCCACCTTAAGAATAGGCTGATAATAAACTTCAAAGGCCTTTTCCTTAACTGCTTTTCTGACTACGTCCTCAATAGTGTTTCTATAGAGCATTTTGTCCACTACAGCTTCTGTTATTACAAGATTAGGTGAAGACTGGGTGTTAATATATTCACAGGAAACATAGCTTAGTATCTGCAGCGTCTCATCTGCTTTCTTGGAATACTTCGGAATTTCAAGTATGGAGAAAGTAAGCTTATAATTGCCGCCTCCCACCTCGTAGTTATTGATAAAATCCATGAATTCTTCTATTCGTCCAGTTTTTTTCACTATAAAGCTAAGAGTGTTCCAATCAGTAAGATATGCAGACGTTCCAAGTTTGATGCGCCCATATTCTGCTATTGTTTTCTGCACAGCTCTGAGTTCTTTGGTATCTGAACCACTTAGAACATTGGTCTTTCCTGTAAAAATTACAGATATTATGTAAAAACTTTGCTTAAGACCAAATAGTTCAAGCAAAAGAAGTGTAAAAGCATCCTTGGTCTTAACATTGATAATGGACTTTTCATATAGCTCTTTCGGATTCTCGATGACCAAAAAGAGAATGAGTCCCATGAGCATCATTGCGATGGATGATACCTGAACTCCCTTCTTAATACTCTGCAATAGTCCAAAGCAAACCCATAAAAGGAGAGCTCCTTCTAATGCAAAAAAATCTTCTCTTCTAAGTCTGCTCCTATGAATAAAGACAGATATTATAGTGACGGCGATGTAGGTAAGACCAATGGCATAACCAAGAGTTATCATTGGACCATAATTATAATAATAACCGCTCTTACTTCTTCCGTATTCTATCTTGCCAAAAAACAGTGTAACTACGCTGATAAGCATAGGAATTGCTGTCAACACAACTAGCAAATTTGAAACTATCCTGCTCTTGGTGATCTTGGAAAAAGCATATATCCATATACTATAGATAGAAACCAGCGTAGATGAAGCATAAAGCCACTGCATAGTCTTACGAAGCGACTTAAAGGATCCTGACATATCTGTAAATACAAAGCATTCTATTATCTCAATAAGAACATTGATAAAAGCCACTACCAAAAAGCCAAAAAATAGCCGCGCTGAATAAAGCTGCGGCACTGTCTTCCTCAGGTACACTAAGATCAATATTCCTAATACCAAAATTGCAACAATTGGTGAACGTATTTCCATGTATAAATTATAATATATTTCCTTTCCTGCAACAACTAATTTACATGCAAAAGGTAACCTGTGTATGGCGGAATATCAAGGCCACCACCAAAATCTATCTCTTTTCCTGTTATCATATCCGTTGCCTTGCCAGCCCTTGCATTAAAGTCTGCATGGAAAGAGTTTTCATCTGCATTTATCACTACGATAACCCTGTCAGATTCTGTTTCCCTCTCAAATATGCACTGTCTGTTTGTTAAAAGAAGTGACGTGAAGCCGCCATAACTAAGGGCCATGGACTTTTCTCTGGCTTTGCAAAGTGCTGCTATGGTATCAGTAAGGTCATTCCACTGAGGGCTATCAAAGCATGGCCTAAGAGCTGGATCTCCCTGTGACTTGTCAGCTTTTTCGCCCCACTCACTGCCATAATAGATCGTAGGAATTCCTGGCATTCCAAACATAAGAGTATAGATAAGCTTTAAATGCTCAGGCCTATTTAATACACTTGCTATTCTGCTAACATCATGGTTATCCACAAAAGAAAGGAGATGCTTGCCCTTATATAAGGTCCAGTTCTCTGGTCCAAACTGTCTAAGGAGCGAGTGAATGATCTCAAATAAATTCATGCTGTTAAGGGCTGAATGCATTCCCTTATAGCACTCATAGTTTGTAGCACTGTGGCACAGCTCATCTCCCATTATCCTGTTGTAGTCTCCGCCTATCATCTCTCCCATAAGGAAGAAATCTTCCTTGAACTTCTCAGTCTCGTAGCGAAGTCTCTTCAAAAAGTCAGTATCAACGCAGTATGCAACATCAAGTCTAAGACCGTCGATTCCAAACTCGTCGATCCAGAATTTCACACTGTCTATAAGATAATCAGCGACTGCAGGGTTACGCAAGTTAAACTTAACAAGGTCGTAATTGCCTTCCCAGCCTTCGTACCAAAGACCATCATTGTAATTACTATTGCCGTCAAAGTTTATGTTAAACCAATCCTTATACTGTGAATCCCATCTATTCTTGAGAACATCTTCAAAGCCAAAGAAGCCTCTTCCAGCATGATTAAACACTCCATCAAGAACTACTTTTATTCCCTCTTTATGGAGAGCCTTACATACCTTTTTGAAATCAGCATTGGTTCCAAGGCGCACGTCTATCTTTTTATAGTCCCTGGTGTTATATCCATGGGTATCAGACTCAAATACAGGGTTAAAGAGAATTGCACCCACTCCAAGTTTCTTAAAGTGAGGAATCCAATCTATTACCTTTAAGATCCTGTGTTCAAGTTTACCATCATTTTCAAAAGGTGCTCCGCAAAAACCTAGAGGATATATCTGATAAAAACTGGTTTCATAAGCCCACATAGCCAACTCTCCTTTACTTAATTTTGATATATTATTAATCTTAACACATATAAAGAATCGTAGTTTAGATAACTTATGTTCGACCAAGAATTCATGGGCATCTTTTTGAAAAAAATTATAAAAAATCTGTTGACAACACTATTAGTATTGAGGTATATTATGTTGGTCGGCTGCGTGAGGCAGTCAGGCACAACAACATATGGCGAGGTAGCTCAGCTGGCTAGAGCACGCGGTTCATACCCGCGGTGTCGAGGGTTCGAGTCCCCCTCTCGCTACTAAAAAGGAAAGCAATAATTGCTTTCCTTTTTTGTTGCCCTGAAATGGACCTAGGGGACGGGGTTAGTGGACCATTTTTTCAAAAAATGGTCCACTAACCCCGTCCCCTAGGTCCATTTCCGTCATCACATCAACACGCAAAAAGAAGCGATGCACCAATGAACAGGGGTCTGTCAAGTAGATAGGCCAAATAAACAAAACAAGTCAAGAGAAAAGGTGATCACTTCATTAGAGGTGGTCACCTTTTTAGATGCTGAAATCATATAGATTTGGAAATGGTGACAGTTTGAACTGTCACTATAATCCTTGGTCTGCTTAATGACTACTTTATCTGTCATGGAATGCCAGTCAACCCTGCGCTATGCGCACCGCGAAGCGGCTGCGGGGTTGACAGACATTCCATGGCAGATATTCTGTAGTCAAGCAGATCAAGGATATTTGTGCGCTTGGCGCACTTTATTCAAGGCCAGTAG
>NZ_FMXK01000014.1 GCF_900103635.1 Butyrivibrio sp. INlla18 | reverse complement strand
AACCTGGATTCTCGGAAACGTGACGATGAAAACCTCGTCACAGATTTCTGAAATCCGCTAAAATACTGAATTTATTGCTATTTCTCTCTTGATTTTTGCATCGTCATGTTTTATAATATTTATAGAAAACATGACGAGGTGGGGCGATGGCAATCATTACACAAACTGACAAAAGATCCGGTATTACCTACGCTTACGAGACAACCTATTACTGGGACAAGGAGAAACAGCAGTCGAGGTCCAAGCGTGTCTGCATTGGAAAGGTTGACCCAGTCTCTGGGGAGATAATCCCTACCAGAGGACGCGCAAAGAAAGGCGAGTCCAAGACTCCTAAAGCTTTGCCTGCCAGAACAGGCCCGGTCACATATACTGAGACAAAGCACCTTTATTTTGGCGCCACATATCTTCTGGAGCAGTTTGCTGATCAGATAGGACTTACAGCTGATCTTAAGCAGTGCTTTCCGGATATGTACAAAAAGCTTTTGTCAGTAGCTTTTTACCTTGTACTTGAGGATAACAATCCTCTATACAGGTTTGAAAAATGGAATCTTACCCATAAGCATCCTTATGGACAAGATATAGCTTCACCCAGAAGCAGTGAGATGTTCGCATCCATCACTGATGATCAGATAGCCAAGTTCTTGCGGTTACAGGCCAAGAGACGTGTCGAGGATGAGTACTGGGCTTATGACAGCTCCAGCTTCTCAAGCTACTCAGAAACTCTTAAGCAGGCTCAGTGGGGCAAGAACAAGGAAAACGACAGGCTTCCTCAGATAAATCTCCTTCTTGTGTTCGGAGAGAAATCCGGTCTTCCGTTCTATTACCGCAAGCTTGCCGGCAACATCCCTGATTCAAAGACGGTCAAGCACCTTCTTGAGGATCTGGATATCCTGGGCTTTGGCAAGACCAAGTTTGTCATGGACAGAGGCTTTTACTCTGAGGACAACATCAATGGTCTGTACAGGGAGCACGTTAAATTCCTTGTAGGAGTAAAGCTCTCCCTTAAGTTCATCAAGAAGAATCTTGATGATGTATATGATGATATCCGTATGTTCAACAACTTCGACGAAGGCCTTAATACTTATGGACTTACAGTCAGCGCTGAGTGGAATTATACTCAGGACAGGCCATACAAGGGCGACACCCTCGAAGAGAAACGCCGGATCTACATCCACTATTTCTACAGCATCGAAAGAGGTGCTGATGAAGAGCAGGCTTTTGACAAGCGTATCATGGACTACTGCAATGAGCTTCTTTCTGGCAAACCGGTTGAGGATCACAAGAAAGCTTACGCCCGTTTCTTTGAAGTAAAGGATACCCCTGTCCGAGGAAGGCAGGTCTACTACAAAGAAGATGAGATCAAAGCTGCTCGCAAGCACATAGGATACTTTGCCATCATCACCAACGAGAAGATGGACGCATTCACCGCCCTTCATCTATACAGAATGAAGGATGTCGTAGAGAAAGCGTTTGGCAATCTCAAGGAAAGACTCAATATGAGAAGGCTTCTCGCCAAGTCCGAGAAGAATCTCGATGGCAAAATATTCAACGAGTTTATAGCACTAATTCTGATTTCCCACCTTGATCACAAGATGAAGGAAACAGATTTATATAAAACTTACACAATGCAACAGCTGCTTGATAAGCTTGATGTCCTTGAGTGTTATGAGGACGAAAAGCGTGCGCTCAGGATTGGTGAGCTTCTGGACAAGCAGGCAGATATTTACAGGACTCTCGGAGTGGCATTGCCAACCTCGTCATGTTAATCCGAGAATCCAGGTTCATAATGCTCATTTGTATTTTCTTTGTTTTATCGCAGAAACTTGTTGTAAGATCTTGGGACGATATGACAGAATGGGCTACTGTTGTTCAGGGAATGTGGCAGTTTGGTAAAATGCCACAACATGAATTTTACTCTGGATATAATTATAGATATCCACCTGTATATTCACTTTATCAACTCTTTGTGATTTATATTAATTCAGCATATGATGAGCATTTACTGTTTCTAGCTAAATATATCTTGGAGACGATATTTGCTTTGGCATGTTTTTCGAATATTAAGTCAAAACGAACAGGAATATATTATTTAATGGCAATGACAGTAATATGTTTTTTGCCTGTTCTTACTCTAGGAAAGAGTGATTTGCCATACGCTCTGTACGCTGATGTGTTATTTGGAGTGCTTGCTGGGTATTTTTTTGTTTCGTTTTCTAGGTGGGCAAGTAAGAAGGGAAAAGTTGAATTAGTAGAATTAGCGCTTGCTACATTTATGATCACTTTGGTGAAGGAAGCGGGAATGATTGTTGTTGCTGCTCTTTGGGCATCAGTTATTACAATTGATGTCGTGATGATGATTTGTAAATCACAAAAAAGAAAAGGCATTAACGACTTTATTCCATTTTTTATATCTATAGGAACTTTTATTGTTTCTAAACTTAGTTGGAGCTTTTTTTTAAAATCAAGAATTGATGATATTGGCGATGTTGCTGTTGATACACAGACTGGAGTTTCGTATGTGGGAATCGTAGCTCAAATATATAATTTTTTTATTGGAAAGGGTGAAAGTTATCAGTATGAAACAGTAAAACTATACCTAAAATCATTGTTTACTAGAAATGATTTTAGATTTATTGTATGGGAGCAGCCATGGGCAACGTTGTTTTTAGTTGGTGTAGTTATATTTATCATTTATTTTAGAGTATTAAATTTAAGGATAGTTAATAATATAAAAGCCATTATACGTGGCATTCTAACAGCTATTTACATTTTGATTGGATATTGGATGACTTATGCGTTTTTTCTCCCATCGAATGAAGCTGTGAAATTGAAAAGCATGGATAGATACCTAGGTAGCTTTGTACTTGGATGCTATTTATGGATGTTTTATGAAACATTAAATCAGTTGGAACTGTTCGAAGATATAAAATTATCAATATCTATGGTAATAATTTCTCTAATCATTGTAGTGACAGCTGGCGGTTTAGATGCGTTACAATATGCATTGTTTAGCCAAGATGTAATAGAATATCAAAAAGATGATAGATTAAACTTTAGAAAAGCGCTGAACGAGAAGGATAAAGTGTACTATATAAATGCTTATGATAATGGATATGATTACATTACGTATATGTATCTTGCGTCGCCGATAAGACTGAATTCATTATTTTCTATTGATCAATATGGGCAGACCATTGTTTCGTATGTGCCCAGAATACATAAACAAAAAGACTTTGAACGAGAAATGACATATGATGAGTTTCTGCTTGATATATCAAAGTATGATTATGTATATATATGCGTGGTAGACTCTGAATTTCGAGTAGATTATGGCGAGGCATTCAGTGACATGATCGAAAATAAAACACTATATAAAGTGAATAATGATGATGGAGTTTATTTAACTAAATTTAAAAACGTAAAAGAGAAATGAGGTAGGAATATGATTCTTACTATTGGGATTCCTGTGCATAATGCAGAAAAGTATATTTCAAGGTGTTTGGAATCCATTATTCAATCAGATGGATTTGAGGATTATGAGATTATTTGTATTGATGATGGATCAACCGATGGTAGCTTAGAAATATTGAGAGAATATGAAAGGCAATATGATAATATAAGGGTTATTTCTAGCCTAAATCAAGGTGCTTTTTTGGCAAGGGCTCTTATAATTGAAAATGCACATGGCGAATGGGTAGGATTTGTAGATGCCGATGATACAATAGAGAGAGCGATGTATTCTACTATGCTAGCTAAAGCAAATGGTAGTAGTGTGGTAGATATGGTTGTATGTGCATTTAATAAAGTTGATGACATGGGCAATGTAATAGGAGATGTCCAGATGAATTTCATGAAGCAGGATTATTTGGATTTTGTAAAAAATCCAAAGGAAAGAGGTCAACTTATTGCAGTTAATCCGGCATATTGGAATAAAATATTTAGATTAAAAAAAATAGAACAGAGGATAAAATTGCAGGAGTCACCAAGAGTTATGGAAGATGCTATTTTTTTTGCTAGTGTTATTCCTAACATTGATGGTGTGGCATTTGTTCAGACTGCAGAGTATAACTATCACGACGTGGCGGGGTCTGTTACCAAGAAGATTGGAAGTAAAGAACTAGAGGAAGCAAAATTAGCAGTTATTAAATTAAAAAAGTATTTTGAAGAACAAGATGTTATTACTAATAAGTATTGTTGGGATGTGATAGCGTTATTAGCTTATATTCATGTCGGCCTAGCATTTTCTATAAATTATAATGATTATAGGGCAGGTGAAAACGCAAAAACAGTTTATGAGAACACATTATTATTTTTGAAAGAGGAATTTTCGGCGCTTGGTGAAAACAGCTATTTATCACTGGATTATGTGGTTAAAAGAAAATGTTTAGTCAAGGCATATGTGGCATGTAAATTGTACCAAACACCTGTTTGGCCTTACGCGGTTTATGGATATAGATTACTTAGCAGATTGCTGAAAAAAGATTTAAAATGGTAAGTTTTTTTGATTTTGATTCGTGTTTGAAAATGTGATAATATATCTTGGTTGCTTAAATGTATTTTTGGGTGAAGTGGATGCCACTTTCATAAAAATGGACATAGAAGGTGCTGAGAAAAATGCGATTTTGGGAGCTGCACATATAATTAAGAAAAATAAGCCAAAGTTAGTGATTTGTATTTATCATAGTGATGGTGATATGATGAATATCCAATTAGTAATTCATGAAATGGTGCCAGAATATAAACTATATGTTAGACATCATAGTAATAGCTATCCGGAGACAGTGTTGTATGTAACAACTTGATCTAAATAAAGAATGGAGAATTAGTAAAATGAATCACGTACAGATAGAAATGAGTGATAGATGTAATTTTCAATGCAAATTTTGTGAGATTAAAAATCATAGAAATTATAATGATTTCCCTATTGATAAGTTTTATGACATTATTGACCAGTTAGAAAGGGATGAATTACCTGGTGGCAAGATTTTTATGGTGTCATTAAGTGGTGTTGGCGAGCCTTTGATGCATAAGGATATTGTAAAAGCAGTAGCCTATGCTAAGTCTAAATTTCCTTTTGTTGGTTTTATTACAAATGGATTTTTCTTAACTCCAGATAAAGTTGATCAGTTACTTGAATGTGATATTAGTTATATCACGATCAGCTTAAATGGCGTAGATGCAAAGGTATATGAAAAATTCCAAGGATATGGTTTAGCAGATCCCGAAGGAACTATGAACCGAGTTATAGAAAATATTAAATATCTTCTTAAGAGAAGAGATGAACTAGGAAAGAAAACAGAAGTACGCATACCATATATTGTTACAGAAGACTCTGAAGAGCATGTGAGTGAGTTTATTAAGTATTGGAAGGATAATGGTCATGAAGTACTTATTCATTTAAAGAGACTTTTGGAGTGGCACGATGTTACTAAAAACAAGCTTGGCAGATGTGAGAGACTGATGGAAGACTTTATGATTTATGCTAATGGTGATGTAACTATATGTGCAGTTGATCAGTCTAGAGGATGCATTCTTGGAAATGCCTTTGAGAAGAGTATTAAAGAGATTCTTGAGGGTGAAAAGTACCAGAGTATTATTAAAGCCAATAGAGAACGTAGATTTCAGGATTTACCAGAAATCTGTAAAAGATGCGAATATATCATTGATGATGGCTTCCTGAAGAACAATTGCGATGCAATAAAAGTGTTGTATCTAAATAATCCATTAAAGAATTTCAAATGGAAATTTTATACAACAGGACAGAATATTTTTTCTGAATTTAAAAAGCATGACTTAACATGGGAATTTTATAAGAGAGTTAAGAATCGTGTGATGAGAAGAGAATATACCAAGAAGTAAGGTGGGAATATGTTGAAATTTCGAGATATTGTCTTTTTGGCAGTATATTTAGCGTTTACTTTGGTTGGCATGACATTGATTAAAATGGGAGCAAATGGTAAAGGCAGAGTATTGTTAGAACTTGGTTTTATGAAAGTAACTCCTACTCTCATATTGGGTATACTATGCTATGGAATATCTTTTTTAATGTATACAGTGGTTATTTCCCAAATGCAAATTAGTCTCGCAATGCCAATTGTAGCAGCTGCTAACAGTATTGCGATAGTTTTGATTGGCCTAGTTATTTTTAAGGAAGTGTTAAATTTCGGTCAATTGTTTGGTATTGGAGTTGTTACTATTGGTGTATTTATTATAGGAGTTTTTAGCAAGTGATGTATAGGATAATTCCGTGTAGCTATGGTATTATTTATGTAAGTAGTATATTACTTGGTTAGTTTCAGAGGTAAAAATGACAAAATATAAGCTACTGGATCATTAGATGAATGGTTTAGTAGCTTGTTTTACTGTAGATGGTCTAGATTAATAGTACTATTATGGGGAACAAACAATGCAAAAGGTAGAAAAAAGATTTTGGATGTTTGCAGCTATTTTATCACTTTTTGTTGCAATCATATATATATTTAATTTCTTTCAGCAGGCAAGATATGGATCAACCATGCAGGCTGATACGTATTGGCACATTGAATATGTAAAGTCTTTATATTATGACGGTCATTTACCTAAAGGACAGCAGGGGTATCCTTTGTTCTTTTATATTATTTTAGGCTTGTTTTTGATTTTTAGACATCATACTGTTGCTGTTTTGATTTTCTGTGCGGTATGGGCTTCTGTTACTAATTTGCTACAGATATACTTTATTAAGTCTTTGGTCAAAGATGTCTCAAACAGATATGCATTATTGGCAGGGACAGCTTTAAGTTTTATTTGGCCAATGACAAGTAATGTGCTGAGTATTTTTAAACTTCGTATATTAAGTGGCGAAAATGTTTTTTGGAAATCTATGATAGGAGTGTACTTATCGTCTGGTGCAACTGCTCCTTATCAAAGTATGACCTACTTGTGTTCTAAGCCTTTTGCACTTTTGTCGGTTTTATTCTTTTATAGAGTATTTACTTCAAAGTTTGATAAAGAATGTATTAAAAATATAGTATGGTTTTCAATATGTTTATTCTTATCGGTCATTTCAAAACCAAACTTTTATCAAGCTTTTGCACCAGCGGGAGTTATAGCTGCTATTTACTTTTTCTTCAAGAAGAATTGCAAGGAACTTAAAAGATGCATCTTGGTAGCTGTGGCGTATCTGCCCGCTACGTTATGGGTACTATATTCCATGACTACAAAGATTCAGCCAATTGCACTTTCTCCATTTGAGGGAATACAGTATTTTGATAAGGAAACGAATATTCTTGTTATCTTAGGAAGAGCAATTATTTTTATACTTTTTGTTGGAGCTTATATGATAATCAAAAAGTATAGGAGTGCAATATTTGAGTTAGCAGCATTAACTTATGTTTTTGGCACTCTAGAATGGATCTTACTAATTTTTCCACTAGAAAAGGGCGCATTGGATATGATGTGGGGATACAATGTGGCCATGTACATATTTTTTGCTGCAGCTATAGTTGCTCTTTATGAGATGTACCTACTTTATAAAAATAAGATTATTTATGTTGTAGCTAATGTTTTATTGGGAATACA
Source organism: Butyrivibrio sp. INlla18 (assembly GCF_900103635.1). Lineage (GTDB taxonomy): Bacteria > Bacillota > Clostridia > Lachnospirales > Lachnospiraceae > Butyrivibrio. The sequence continues at coordinate 105,631 of NZ_FMXK01000014.1, read as the reverse complement.
TGCTATTACGGGTGTGTTGATGTTTTTGTTCACTTGTATCATTGACTGGGCATATTATTTAGGAATACTTTGAGAAATATTGAGGTGTTGTTTTGAAAGAAAAATATAAGATATATGGAATAAATTTGTTTTGGTTTATACTGATTGCATTTCTTTCTTACAAAATGCCATATTATGTTGATGATTATCAGCATAGATTATCCTTTTTGAGTGGAGAAAAAATAGAACATATCTCACAGATATTTCCTTCGATATTTGCTTATTATATGACTTGGGGCGGCAGAATAGTTTCAATGTTTTTTATTCAACTTATGCTTATGCTACCAAGAATGGTTTACGCTATATGTAATGGTATAGTTTATGTGATAGTAGCCAATATTCTCTTATCTTATTCAAAAATAGACAAGAAAGATTATGAGCAATATGGAATGGCATTGGCTTTACTTTATTTGTTTTTATGGTTTTTTATGCCAGATTTCGCAGAGGTAATAACATGGCCAACTGGTACGATAACCTATTTGTGGACTAATTGTGTGATTTTGTTTTTTGGTCTTCAATATTACAAAGAATGTTTCTTTGAAGGAGAAGCACAAAAATGTAATAACTTATTTGTATCTAGCTTGTTTTATGTGTTTATGGGTTCATTAGCTGGTCAATCTAATGAGGCTGGAGCTAGTACATTACTTTTTTCATTGTTTCTATATTGTATATGGAAAATTAGGAATAAGTCCAAATTTAGTATAGATAAGATTCTTGGAATATTGTTTACATTTATTGGATTTACTACTCTGATCTTGGCACCAGGTAATAGAGTGAGAACTAATGCAGTTGCTGATGCTTCACAGAATACTAATGTGGTTTTTAATTATCTGTATAGGATTGGTAGAGAAACTTTTTACGGTGGAATGTATCTTCTCGTGCCATTGGGAATAGTACTAGCGGTATATGTATTTGCATACTATAAGAAAAATAGTAGTGTTGATAAGTACAAGCTACTACAAGAAATTAGTCTTGGTAGAGAGGCGCTATTTATGCTATTTGCATTTGCTAGTGTTTATGTCATGACTTTTTCGGCAGGATTTGCAAACAGAATATTCCAATTACCTCTTTTACTTATAGCGATATCTTTAAGTATATCTTTGAAATCTGTCTTGCCTGAAAAAACAAGTTTAGCTTTGAGAAGAACTTTAGTAGTATTTTGCTTGGTAATGATGATGATGTCAGTATACGAAGTTATTACTGGATCATTACTATATTCTGGACGTGATTCATTCTATGATAGGCAAGTGATTTATTACCATATTTATGATACAGAGGGGGCTATTCCTGGAAATGGAATCTAAAAATATTATCGAGAAGAATAGAGAATCATTACTATGCGTTATAGTGACGTTTATAATAGGACTGCTTGCGTATGGCTATGTTTTTGTTAATTTCGTTCCTGCACATGATGGAATGAGAGTCTTTACCAATGAACAATATTGGCAGTTGTCAATTGGCAGATATATGATGCTTTATTATTTAAAGTTACGTGGTCCATTAAATGCACCATGGTTGATTGGCATGATTGCGCTAGCTTTTATTTCACTATCTGTCTATTTATGTTTGAAGATATTAGATATTAAATTTGATTTATGGAAGGTTTTGGCAATATCTTCCATTTTTCTTTTAAATATATCGTTTATTGCTTCTGCTGCTACATATATTTATGTATTTGATTTGTACTCTTTGGCGCTGTTATTAGCGCTTTCTTCAGTATTTGTTAATATCAAATATGATAATGTTTTTGGATTTTTTATTTCCGCTTTTATTTTGTCATTATCTGTAGGTGCATATCAGAGTTTTTTTACTGTAGCTGTTGGACTGTACATGATTTTAGCATTGAAGAAACTATCTGAGGGTGCCAGTTGCAAAGAAGTAGTAACAAAAGGCTTGATTTGGATTTCAAATATCCTTGTTTCAGGTGTTTTTTACTATATATGTTTGAAAATAGCATTGTTCATAAATCATGTTAAAGCTTATCACGGAGCATATAATAGCGTATTTGATGTAGCAAATATGTCAGCTGGTAGTGTAATTAGAATGATTCCTGATGCTTATTTTAACTTACTTAAGACTTTGTATGGACAGTATACTTATTCAACTAAATTAGTCGACTTACTGAATTTAGCAATAACAGCATTGGGGTTATTCTTATTGATAAGATTATGTAGACATAACTGTAAGCGATTGGCTGAAAAAGTTTTATTTTTAATAATTGTATTTTTGTTCCCGCTTGGAGTAGGATGCACATATATTTTAGCTAATGGAAATATTCATAATTTGATGATGTTTTCATATCAGTTGATTTTTGTGCTTGTATTGTACCCATTGCTAAGTGACAAGATTAAATTTGATAAAGACAAAATATTAGCGAATATAAGAAGAGGGGGCATATTGCTGGTTTTGCTTGACTCCTTTTTTATAATTAGATTTTCAAATGATCTTTTTTATTACAAGACATTAGTTGGAGAAGGAACAGAAACAGCTGTAACCAATATTGTTTATGATATCGAAAAGAACAGTGAATTCGACCCACAAAACACGCAAATTGTGATATTGGGCAATATAACGAATGCATTAAAGTCGGATTATGATATGAAATACATATTGGGAAATGTTACTGGCGTTACGACATATGGAACAACGATAACTTATAATGATGTCTTTACTTGGTATTTAGATGGAATACTTGGAAAAAAATATAATTATGTAAGGGATGGACAAGTTATAAGCAATGTCGAGCAATTAGCTGAGGTTAAGGAAATGCCGGAATATCCACATGAGGGGTATTGTGCAATGGTTGACGGATATATGGTATTAAAATTTGGCGAATGACAAATGAAATGATAAGAGATGATTTGAATCGAAAAAAAATAGCTTTGGTCTGCGCTACTAATTTAATTATGTTTTTCTTTTTAGTGTTATTTTTTACAAAAATAGCACCATTGATAGTTTATAACTGCGACGACTGGATTTACCTTGGAGAAATCCGTCTCCCTATACCGCTTTGGGGGAGTTGGAATCCGACCAGAGTGTTTTTTGAAACTATAATGCCTATATGTGGCAGGATAGCAGGATATGTTGTTTATCCTATAACAAGAGATTTTGTTAAGTCTGTTACTATAGTTTCTGCGTTTCTTCTGTCTGCGCTGATTACTATTATGTGCATATGCTTTTACAAGCTGATGAGAGAAAGATTTGGTAAAACAGAGTTACAGGCACTATTCTTGGAACTGTTTTTTATAGCTATGTTTTTTATGATCTTTAGGACTAGATCAGAGAGTAGCTATATGTTCTGCGCAGAGGATCTGTGCTGCGTGTTTAACTATATAATGCCTGGAGTGTTGAATGCGATAGTAGTTCTTGTGATGGCTAGATATCAGAATTTCTCAGATTCCTTCAAGAGCTTTTCAGTAGCAAAGAAATGCGCATTTATAATACTGTTATACTTTGCTTTATTATCTAATATCTTTCATTCAGTTATTACTATATCGTATTGCGTTGCAAAGATACTTAGAAGGCTAATTGTTAATTGTACGAGTAAAGAAAAAACATTAGGCAAGCTAATATATGAAGCTAGAATAGAACTGATTATAGTATGTGCTTGGCTTGTTGTTTTGGTGTTTGAAAAGTCTGGAGGACGAGCTGGAGACTTTGAGACAGGATTAGATATTGTGCGTACTCTTTTGCAGTTTAAGGCAATTATGTTTGCGGTATCTATTCCATTTATCATTATAGTTGTGGAATCTATAGTGTATACTGTCATATCTATTTTGGAAAAAAGTGAAATACGTCCTCTTGTATTGGAATTACTTGTTGGATTAGCTATCACTTTTGTATTTCTATTTCTTTTAAATTCCAAAGTGGGCTATATGAGTAGAGTGGATGCTACATGGGGAATATGGTTTTATTTGATCTTGCTTTGTAGCATAGTTTTTAGTGAGTTGCAGAGCAGAATGAATTTAAGGTCTGGAGTATCTGTTGGACTACTGTTATTGATATTCTTTCTCTGCTACTATCCAGATGGAAAGTACATGATCAGTAGTAGTAGGAACAGAAATTACGAGTTATGTTACAAGACCAGTTCCTACTATGAACAGAGCATTATTGCGGCGGATAAAGAAGGAAAGGATACTCTGTATATTAAAATCCCTGAAGTGGAAGTGTACAACGGAACTAACCTTACTTTCTATCCTGGATTCGGAGATGCTGTTAGCAAAACGCTTTATCTAAACGGTATAATTGATAATGTAATTGTTGTTGTGGAGCAGGCAGATCCTTCGCTTAATGAGGAGTTTTTGGGAGTTGACTGATGTTATTTAATTCTGGGGAGTTTTTACTCTTTTTTCCTATAGTGGTGTTAATATACTTTGTGATTCCGGCAAAAGTCAGATATATCTGGCTTTTGCTTTCTTCGTATTATTTTTATATGGGGTGGAATGCCAAATATGCACTGCTTTTACTGTTTTCTACTGCAGTAACATTTCTAAGTGGTTTGTTAATTGAAAAGGCAAATACAGTAAGAGCAAAGAAAACTGTTGTTGCGGCAAGTTTTATTCTGAATCTTAGCGTACTGTTTTTTTATAAATACATTAATTTCTCATTGTCATTACTTGGCGGAGTTATCTGTGTCTTAGGTGGTTCTTTCTCTATTCCAACGTTTGATATTATTCTTCCTGTTGGAATATCCTTTTTTACCTTTCAGGCTCTGAGCTACACAATGGATATATATAGGGGCGAGATATATGCTGAGCATAATTTCTTGAGATATGCTTTGTATGTTTCATTCTTTCCACAGCTGGTAGCAGGACCTATCGAGAGATCCAAAAATCTTTTAAAACAGTTAGCGGTTCCTACTAAGTTTGATTATGAAAAAGCAAAAAATGGGCTTTTCCTGATGCTTTGGGGATATTTTCTAAAACTCGTACTTGCTGATAGAATAGCCATAGTAGTTGATACAGTGTATAATTCGCCAAGTGATTATGAAGGCTGGTACTGTATTATTGCTACAGTTTTATTTGCTTTGCAGATCTATTGCGACTTTGCAGGATATTCTACGATAGCTGTAGGAGCAGCCAAGATATTAGGCATAAACCTTATGGAAAACTTTGATGCGCCTTATCTTTCGCTTAGTGTCGCCGAGTTCTGGAGAAAGTGGCATATATCACTTACATCGTGGTTTAGGGATTATCTTTATATTCCTCTTGGGGGTAACAGAAAAGGAAAGATCAGAAAAGATATCAATATAATGATCGTATTTCTTTTAAGCGGATTATGGCATGGTGCAGGTCTTCACTATGTTGTATGGGGCGGATTAAACGGCCTATATCAGGTAATAGGTGGATGGCTAAAACCTATTAGAGAAAGAGCATGCTCTGTAACTAGGATTGAAACTGACTCTTTTGGACACAAGATATTTAAAGCATTGGTGACATTTATTCTGGTTGATCTTGCATGGGTGTTCTTTAGGGCTAATACCCTAAAGGATGCAGCTACGATAATAAGTGCTATGCTTCACACACAGAATCATTGGGTATTGTTTGATGGCTCTTTATATGGACTAGGTCTTGATCAAAAAGAGTTTACGCTGATGATAGTAAGTATTGCCATACTGGGACTTGTTGATATTGCTAAGCACTACGGAGTATGCATCAGAGAAGCAATCCTGAAACAGGATTATCTTGTGAGATTAGTGTGCTTTGTGATATGTGTTTCCTTTATTTTGATGTTTGGAATCTGGGGACCGGGATATAGTGCTGCGAACTTTATTTATTTCCAATTCTAGGATAGAGAAGAGTTTTTATGAAAAGAAGAATAAAAAGAATACTGGAATGCGTGCTTACTGTAGTTGTACTAGTAGCAGTACTTGCTGCAACAACTAGGGCGTTTGAGCGCAAGAGCAGTATATATAAACTTAATCAGTTCTTTGAAAACAAAAAGGATTTTGATGTTTTGTTTTTGGGAACTAGTCACATGATGAATGATGTCATGCCTATGGAGTTATGGGATGAGTATGGGATTACATCATTTAATCTTGCTGGACAAGATAGTCAGATTTCAACTGATTATTGGATCTTAATGAACGCTTTGGATTATGCAAGCCCAAAGGTTGTGGTAATTGATTGCGATGGCATTAGTAGTAACCTGAAGGCATCTGATAACTACGAGTATATCCATTTTTCTTTTGATGGATTCCCATTATCAATGAACAAGATAAAGGCAGCAATTGATCTTACTAATGATGAAGAGCATGACAGAAGAGTTGAAAGCGGACTTACTGCTGATACTAATGAAAAGAGAGATCCTATAGGCATTATCTGGAACTATTCTGTTTATCATTCAAGGTGGAAAGAACTTACTGAAGGAGATTTTAATAATACTTACAGCTCTGAAATGGGAGCTGAGTCTCGAATTCAGATAGCTATTCCAAATGAGGTAATATCTGTGGATGCAAACGAGAAGCTAGATGAAGAAACTACGAGCATGGTCTATCTTCAAAAGATAATTGATGAGTGTAATAAGAGAGGCATAAAGGTAGTTCTCACATATCTTCCGTATCCGGCAAGCCATGATGACTGGGTAGAAGCTAATTCAGTTAATGATGTTGCTGATAGAAATTGGGTGCAGTATATAAACTTCCTCCGTGAGGATATAGTTGATTATGAGATTGACTGCTATGATGAGAACTCTCATCTTAATCCTGCTGGAGCCAAGAAGGTAACAGCTTATCTTGGATATGTGCTAAGAAGTGACTATCAGTTAGAAGATCACAGAGAAGATAGTGCATTTGCTAAGTGGAAAGATTTGTATCAAGAGTATTTTGAATATAAGATTAAGAGGTTGAAAGAGCAAGAAGGCCTTGACCAGTACCTTATGCTACTTGCAGATAATGATTATGAAGTAAGTATCAGCGTTGGGGATGATAAGGTATATACAGATGCAATTTATAATAAAGTGGTCGCAAATTGTAATATAATTGATGATAGTAGCATACAAGTGACAGAAGGACAGATAAAGGTCAAAGTCATTGATGCCAAGAATAAAGAAGTAATAGATGAGGCTTGCTTTGCTATTCCTGAAGACGGCTCGGAGTCACAGGATAGCACGGCTAATGGCATATGGATCAGTAGCCTTGCAGTTAAGGTTGAGGAACAATGATGAAGAAATGGATGAAATTAGTAATTGTTATGGTGGCGGCTGTTTTTACGGTCTTTTGTTGCGCATACCAGTTCTTTTATTACAGTGGATTCAAGAGGATTGATCTAAATAGATTTCAGATTAGTGAGACCGTGGAATACAGCATTGACGAGATAAATTACAAAGATCCTGATAACGATTATATTATTGGTACTTTGTCAATGGACGGGAAGGCAGTAACTTCATATCCCACAAAGCTTGTTTTGTATCTGGATGATAGTGATGTGGCATATGCTATTCCTGTAAAGCTTAGTAATATAAGTGCTGATGGAGAAGTGATTGATGGAGCCAACAATGAAGGCTTGTATGCAGATAAGACTCATTTTGAAGTTCTTCTTGATAGATTTTCAGGACTTAGAAATAGCTACAAAATTGGCTTTTTGATCGATCGTGATGGTGAAAAGCTATTGGTTAAGAGTGGTGTGATGTACAAGTATAGTGATATTTGATAATGGAGCATAACGTGATAAAGACAATCCGTAAGAAAGAAAATTTTAAATATATTGTGATCTATGCCCTTGTCATAGCTTTTTATCAGCTTGTAATGAAGGAGTACTATGGGGATACTCTTGCTTATTTTGCTAGAGCGATTCCAGATATGAGTGTTTCTTCATTGATGGCGGAACTTCATAGCAGATACATGGGATGGACTTCAAGAATTCTTATCGAAGTGCCACTTTTTATTTTGGCTCACGGCATGCACATGGTTCTTTTTGGGATAGCAAACTGGATCATGCACATGATGCTTTTGCTGTCACTTATGTATCTGACAGATTACAAGCATAATAGAGTGCTTGTATGTCTGATGCTCATTTACCCAGTTGCCCTTATGGCAGGTTCTGGTTGGATGACTGCGTACATCACATATTTTTGGCCTTTAGCATGTGGCGTTACAGCTTTTGTTTCCTTAAAGAAAATGTATTCAGGCGAGAAGCTATCAGTTTTACAGGTGTTTTTCTTTACTCTGTGCCTTGTTTTTGCTGCTGACCTTGAAGTTTCTGCTATTTTTTATACATGTATATTATGTACATTTATTGTGATGATGATCTTGGCAAAGCGCTTTGATTCTCTAAAGATTGTTTATACTGTATGTCAGTTGCTGATCTGTGCGTGTGGAATAGTATTTGCGCTTACATGTCCTGGAAATGAAGCTAGAAAGCTTTCAAATATTGCATATTGGTTTCCTAGTTATACTTCATTTACGGTAGTAGATAAGGCAGTTCTAGGAGTGAATTCTGCGTTTCTAAATCTGTATAGCAATGATATTTTCTGGCTAATACTTTGTGTTAGTGTATGTTTGTTAACAGTAATATTTGGTAAGAGAGAAGTAAAGAGGGTGGTTATATCTGCAATTCCTCTTACTGTAACCTTGATTATGACAGTATTAAAGCCAGTGCTTGGACTTTACTATCCAGAGATGGTTTCTTTGTTTGACTTATTTGCTGATAAGAAATATGTGGATGCTACGAATTATAATAGTTTGGCTGCATATATTCCGTTTATCATATTTGTGATTTCAGCAGTAGCATTATTGCTAGCTATTATTGAACTGTTTGAAGATGAGAAGAGGTCGTTCTTTGCCTGCGCTGTTATCGTATCAGGTATAATGTCCAGGCTTACTCTTGGCTTTTCACCTACTGTATTTGCTTCTGGTAAAAGAACATTTATATTTCTTGATTTTGCAATTATCTACATTCTCGTATATTTGAGTGAGGAATATGGAGCAAGAATAAAGGCTAGATCAGGAGCTGTTGCTATTTTAAGGGCGCTGATGATCTTGATGGCAATTGTTGCTGTTGTTGCAAATGTGATAGCTGTTTGTAATGTATATCTGTATTAGAGGCATAATTATGATTTTGATCAGTGCTTTAGTCCCATTACTATATGTTTGTTTTATTAACGGTGCTTATGCAATCTTTTTTAGGAAAAGATATGCAGAGAGCTTGGCACCGGCATTTTTTGTGTCTATTATTTTGATGCTATTTAGCGGAATGCTGCTTGGCAGTATCACTTTAGGAATCCTGATAAGTGTGGTATTGGCAATAGTAGTGTATGTAACTGAAATAATCAATGCAAAGGCTATTGGACCTTTGTTTGAAAAAGCGAAGAGTTTTTTCTCGGAAGGATTGCTGGTTATTGCAGTTTATTTGCTTGTAAACGTGATCAACTATGGTAAGCATTATCATTCTCCAGATGAATTTACTCATTGGGGAGTATTTTTAAGAGAGACTTTTAGGCTAGATGCACTATATGTCACATCGCCTATTGGCATAGTGCACAAGGATTATGTTCCAGCAATTACTTTGTTTGAGGCTTTATGGTGTAAGTTGTCTTTTCGATTGACAGAGGCTAACGCCTATAGAGGAATACAGATGCTTCAGGTGAGCATGCTGTTACCGTTGATTAGTAATCGCTGCAGCAAAGATGATAGCAACAAGAAGTTAATTGTATGTATCAAAGCTTTTGTGACATTTTCGATTCCACTTTTTGTAACAGGCCTTATGTTTTATCACACAATATATCAGGATTATATATATGGCGTGTTAGTTTTCTTTTGCATGTGGATCATTGTTACAGGTGACAATAGTAGATATGAACTATTTGAGCTGACACTTGCTATTACGATACTTCTGATGGCAAAGATGACTGCATTGGCGTTCTTGCCTATGATTGTTATATTCTATGTGGTATATTCATTATTCTACATGGATAAAGTGGCTGGTAGAAATAACGTATTGCAAACATTGTTACGAAGTGTGATAGTAACTGCAATTCCACTGATTGTTTGGAAAATATACAATGTCTTTTCTAGTAAGTATATTGGCGGAAATACAGCAAATGGATCTGGTGGTCAGAGCTATGGTGGGCATAACTTAGGAACACTCATTAAAGTGTTCTCACATAATGGCTCTATAGCTTATCAAAATGATGTAGAGAAGAGTTACTTAGAAGCAATTATTTCAAGGGGATTAGTTGGAAATGTTCCTTATGTTCAGATTGTTGTTATCATTGTTGCGCTGCTACTAGCTTTTTCATTTTGGGGCGTTGAAAAATGTTATGCTAGAAAAGTGAGAATAACATCCTTGTGGATCTTGCTTGCAGGACTATCATATGGACTACTTATGTACTATCTCTATATGACTGGCTTTAGCGAATTTGAGGCTAGGCAGTTGGCTAGCTATGACAGATATATGGGTACTTTCGTAGTGACAGCCATTTTCTTGGCATTAGGAGTAGTTTTTTACTTTACAAAGACTAATAGCCTTGTTATCAAGATGTTGGGAGTGGTCTTGCTGTCAAATATTATTTTCTTTGGTAATTGCGAGCAGATATTACCAGGGAACTTAACTGATAGTGAAGTGTTATATAATCAGGAGGCGGAGCATCTTAAAAATTCAGTACCAGAGAATGCAAAGGTTGCAGTTATCATTAAAAATGAAATGGCGATTGCGGAAGATGCGCTGACATTCTATAGCTTTCCTATAACTATTGGAGTAGCTTATCCTAATGATGTCAAAGATGATTTAAACCGCTTTAGTTATGATTATTCAGATGAGGAATTGGCTGAGTTTATTTCTGAATATGATTACGTATATTTCATGAATATTGATGAGAAATTTATTGACCGCTATTCGGATATCTTTGAGAAGCCAGAAGATGTTAAGCGAGGAGAAATATACCAAGTAACAAATGAAGGCGGAAAAATTGTTACATACTAATATGGGGAGACCAGTAATGAAGGGTAAAGCAAGGAATATTAGTTGCGATTTTATCAGAGTGTTAGCTTTGATATTGGTAATAATTAACCATACTAGAAACAAGCCTTGGGCGGAAAACATATACATCGATAGTGCTGTTCAGACTGTTATCGCTTTATGTAATGGATTGTTCTTTTTACTTAGTGGTAAATTTAATCTTAGCAAGGAGTTTAACACAAAGAAGGACTATGCATCTTTTTACAAAAAGAGAGTAATTGATATTCTGATGCCTTATGTTTTGATTTCGATGGTGTTGTCATATTGGAACTTGAAAGATGAGGGGATTTGGATAACGCCTAAGGGATACATTATGACGGCTGTTCAGGATCTTTTTAGTGGTAATATGAACTATCATCTGTGGTTCATGTTTTTCTTGATAGGATATATTGTTTCTACGCCATTTTTATCCAAGATGCTTCATGCTATGGATAATTGGGAGTTACATATAGCGTTTGGAATAAGTGTACTTTGGCAAATTGCAAGTGTCTACGTGGCGCCTATCAGAAATATCGGTTTTGGATATACAGGGTGGATACTTTATGGATGGGCTTTATACTATTTTGCCGGATACTATCTTGATAGAGTAATGGATGAAAAAAAGGAGAGATACTTATATATAGCAGGGGCTCTGTCATATTTAGCAACGGTGATTGGAATGATTGTGCTTGGAGGAGAATTCCCAGGAAAACATGACTATTCCATATTATTTGTAATCTTTTGTATGTCTGTATTCTGGTTCCTTCAGAAGAATATTAAGATTAACAATAATGTTGCTAGAGCGATTATTCTTTTTGTGGCTAAGCATTCATTTGTAATGTATCTTATTCACTACAATGTGAGATGGCTTGCAAATCCTTTTGTAGAAGGAATGGGAACTGTTTTAGAGTTTATAGTACGTATTGTATTAACTTTTGTATTCTCACTCGCACTTGCTTTTGTGATAGACCTTTTATTTGATCAATTAAAGAAACTTCTTGGAAAAGTATTAGGAGTTTAATTATTTCATGAGTTCCAGTAGAGTTAATAATTCCCTTCGCAACGCCTTCTATGGTGTGCTTAGCAGAATTATTCTTATCATCCTTAATTTCATAAACAGAACAGTATTCATCATGTTCCTGTCAGATGAGCTCCTTGGTGTAAGTGGGCTCTTTTCTGATATTTTGATGATGCTGTCTTTGGCGGACCTTGGACTTGGTGTGTCTATGGCTTATAGCTTCTATAAGCCCCTGGCTGAGGATGACAAGGACAAGATTTCCAGTCTTATTGGCTTTTACAGGAAGATGTACACCTATATTGCGGGAGTTGTATTTGTTGTAGGTGTGGCCCTGACGCCTTTCCTTGACTTTTTTGTTAACACTGAGACTGAGATTGAGCATCTGCAGATTTACTACCTGATCTACGTGCTGAACACGGTGGCGTCATATCTTTTTGTATACAAGTCATCACTTATTACAGCGGATCAGAAGAACTTTGTGGTCTACAGGTTCAACATAATATTCAATATCATCAAGCACGTGCTTCAGATCACGCTACTAGTGATTACCAAGAACTACTTTGTTTACCTTGCGGTTATTGTGTTCTGCACATTTTTCCAGAATATCTTTATCTCAAGGGAAGCGGACAAGCTCTATCCATATCTAAAAGAAAAGCCAAAGGCCCTTGAAAAGTCTGAACAGGAGGAAGTCTTCTCCAACGTTAAGGCTATGTTCCTGTATAAGTCATCTGGAGTGCTCCTTAGCGGAACAGATAACATCATTATTTCCAAGATCATTGGCACGGTGTTTGTTGGCTTTTATTCTAACTACCTTTTGATTGCCAACTCTATCATGGTCTTTGTGGACATCCTCTATTCCTCGGTTACCGCAAGCGTTGGTAATGTCATAGCCAAAGAGTCCAAGAAAAAAGCCTTCGAAGTATTCCAGATGATGCAGAGCGTCAGCCTTATCATTACCTTTATTTCGACAGTATGCTTTGGTGTGCTGATCCAGGATTTTATTCATCTGTGGCTTGGACCAAGGTATATGCTGGATACTCTGACGGTATGGGCAATCATCCTTAACTTCTACCTTGGAGGTGTGGTCCATCCTATCTGGTCCTTTAGAGAGGCCACAGGAATGTACCTTAAGACCAAGTACATTATGGCTATATGTGCTGTGCTGAATATTATTCTTTCGATTATTCTTGGGATTTATTTTGGAATTGGTGGAGTTGTGGCTGCTTCTGCTATTTCAAGAGTATCTACTTACTTTTGGTATGAACCTAAGATCTTGTTTGAAGACTTTTTTGACCAGGGATTATCTAAGTTCATGGTGCCGGTAGCACTTAATTTGGCACTTACAATAATGTATATTATACTGTTTAAGTGGATATTATCTAATATTGCCATGACCAGCTACTTTGTCTTTTTTGCAGAGGCAATTGTAATCGGACTCATTACTCTTGTGTCGGTTGCAATTTTCTACAGGAAGACAGAAGGCTACAGGATGCTGAAGGCTGTGGCATTTAGATTTTTGAAAAAGAAAAAAGAGGCATGATTTCAGATGAAGATTAGTATTTTGATGCTTACACATAATGCTCCAAAGTATGTAAAAGAGAGCATAGAAACTGTAAAGAGAACAACAGGCGTGGACTATGAGCTTATCGTTGTGGATAACGCTTCTAAGTTCTGGACAAAGAGACTTTTAAAGAAGCTTGATTCAAAGGGATATATTGATAAGCTGTTCTTAAATCCTGAGAATTCTCTTTTTGCAAAGGGAAATAATATCGCAAGTACCATGTGCTCAGAGGATGCAGATATGATACTGCTCCTTAACAGTGATGTCAGGATCAATTCTGATGACTGGCTTTCTAAGCTTGTTTCTATCCATCCTGCTGAAGGGGGAATATCATCCTACGGCGTTGTAGAGACAGAGCCTATAAGGGCAGATGGCTATTGCATGCTGATAAATAGAGAGCTTTACGACAAGTACAAGCTGGACGAGGAGTTTGCCTGGTTCTGGGGCGTTACTAAGCTTGAGAGCCTGGTGCTCAAAGAGGGCAAGTCTATCGTTTCAGTTAGAGAGCATGAGAACAAGATCCATCACTACGGCGGTAAGTCCGGTAAGGGCTTCAAGCATGCCGCAGGAATGGGTATCGATATTGAGGAAGTGAAGAAGTGGTTTACAACTGGCAAGGTTGAAATCATCGATCACTTGGACTGATATGGGAATTAGGAAGTGCATTAATACAATTTCAAATGTGGTAGCGTATAACTTCCCAGTGGCGGAGCCTATGGAGGCCAGCTCGGCGGCAGGCAAGGAGCTGATTGATCCTAAGGAGAGAGACTTTCTTGTTAGAGTCTTCGACACCAGTGTGGGTAGTGATAATGCTGGTGACTACATCATCATGCATTACTGCAACCTGATTCTTGATGAAGTATTTGGTACAGATGTTAAGAGGCAGTATGTTCCAACTCACGTGCGCCCTGGTGCAGCTTTATTTAAAAAGAAGGCTCCTATATCCATCTTTTGTGGAACTAATATCCTCTACTCCAACATGCAGGAGCACAGCATGTGGAAGATGCCATTTGGCGCAGGTAGGACTATTGATAGTGTTGTAGGACTTGGCCTTGGCTGGGAGTATTACGAGGATAGAAAGCTTTCTGGATATACCAAGAAAATCTTTGATGAAGTTTTTTCAAATGATTTGGTGCACTCTGTTAGAGATAAATATACTTACGAGAAGTTAAAAGCCTTTGGCTATAACAATGTTCTTTTCACAGCTTGCCCAACTATGTGGAGGCTTGATGAGAAGCACTGTGGGTCAATTCCTACTGGTAAGGGCAAGTCAGTTGTGACAACTATCACGGATTACAACAAAGATCCTGATAGTGACAGAGCAATGCTTGATATTCTTAAGAGAAATTATGAGAAGGTATATGTTTGGATCCAGGGTGAGAAGGACAGAGGATATTTAGAATCTATCTGTGATGTAAGTTCTTTGGAACTAATTGATTCAACATATGAGGAATATACTAAGGTGCTGGAATCTGAGAGCAATTTAGATTTTGTGGGCACAAGACTTCATGCAGGAATCCATGCTTTAAATCTGGGACATAGGACTATTATCGTTGCTATCGACAATAGAGCCAAGGAAATGGGAAAGGATACTAATCTTCCTATCATTGCTCGTGAAGATGTGTCAGATAAGCTGGAAGGCATGATAAATAGTGAAGTGAAGACGGAGATTCTTTTACCAACTGAGAATATCAAGAGGTGGAAGGATCAGTTTAAAGGAGATGAGCGAAAGTGAAGAGTCTCTTGATAATCACCACCAAGCTTGATGCAGGTGGCGCAGAGCGAAGCTTAATAAACTTTTTGAACTCATATGATAGGAGCAGGTACACGGTGGACCTGCTTCTTTTAAAGAGGGAAGGGGCTTTCCTTAAGTATGTGCCTGAGGATGTGAGGATTCTGGAGCAGGATAAGGCTCTGTTCTACATGTACAATATGGCGAAGTTCTCGCTTGGTACGGCATCTGATGGATTGCATCGAGATTTCCTGCATGGAATTCCTTACGTGCTTAGGAGAGTTTGGTCGACGCTTTATTACAAGAGGATTAAGAAGTTCGACCGCCCTACTGCTGAGCAGTATAGATGGGAGAATTCCTACAGTAAGGTCATCGAGGAACTGACGGGGCACTACGACTGTGCAATGGCCTATCTCGAAGGCGAACCTATTTATTATCTTGTAGATAAGGTCAGCGCTGACAGGAAGATTGGCTGGATCCACAATGACTATGAGAAGATTGCTGGTGACAGGGACTTTGATGAGAAGTACTTTGAGAAGCTTGATAGCATAGTTACTATCTCTGATAAATGTGTGGATGTGTTAAAGAAGAACTTCCCGAAGTTTGCTGGAAAGGTCGTTGAGCTTCCAAATATCAATTCGGCGGAAGTTATTGAGAAGTTTGCAGAGGAGTTTGTGCCGGAAGAGTATGGAGAGGGCGTTAAGCTGTTATCCATCGGTAGACTTACTCAGCAGAAAGCATTTGATAGGATTATTCCTATTGCTAAGGCACTTAAGGTTAAAGGAGTCTCTTTTAACTGGTTTGTACTGGGAGATGGGGAACTTAGACAGGAACTCGTTTCTAAAGTGTCCGAAGCTGGACTTCAGGATACTGTTAAGCTTCTTGGCATCAGATCTAATCCATATCCATATATCAAGGGGGCGGATGTTATAGTTCAGACGTCTCTTTTTGAAGGTAAGTCTGTAGTAATAGACGAAGCCAAGATTCTTCACAAGAAGATTGTGGCTACTAAGTACGACACTATCATGGATCAGGTTGGAGATTATCCAATTAAGGTTCTGGAGTATGAGCCAGAGGCTGTGGCTGAGGAAATAAAGACAACACTTGCTAGTAGTATGGGCATAGATGCTAGTAAAAACTATGGGAATGTGGAACGTCTGGAAGAGTACTACAAGGTTATAGGGTGAACTAGCATAAAAGTGTAAACTAAACGGATTGATCAGAGTCTGATATACTATATATGTGTTAGTCAAGTATAATTGTTGATAGTGATAATGAATGAAATATGCGGAGGAGCAGGATGTTCGATTTATACATCAAGGATATACATATTGATAAAGTTAGAAATTTAGAGAACATCGATATTAAAGTATCTGATAAAGAGAAAAAGCATATATTGATCACTGGTAAGAATGGAAGTGGTAAAACCAGTCTTCTGGACGCAATGGCAGGGCATATAGAATACCTTGCTATGCATGATGGATACGCTGAAATTAAGACTAGTATTAGTATTGCGCAGTCTGTATATGAGAACGCTCAGATTAATAATGAATCTTTGAGTACAGTGGAAAAATCTAGAGAGCGATTGGAAAAATTAGACGAAGAGTTAGAACAAGCAAAACAAGGCTTACTAATCAATTTTTCAAAGCCTTTTGATGATATAAATGTGTATTTTAAGGATAATGAATTTATTATCGCATATTATAGGGCAAACAGAGTCTTTTCCTCAATTGTTCCAAAAAACGTTGAGAAGGTGAAACTTAAAAACTACTATTCTGTTGATGATAAGCCAAGAAAAGACTTCATCAAGTATCTTCTTGATATGAAAATGACAGAGGCTCTTGCCCGAAACTCGGGAAAACAAGAACGTGCCGAAAGTATCCATAGATGGTTTGAAAAATTTGATGATTTCCTGAAAGAAGTATTCGAAGATAAGTCGACAAAACTTCTTTTTGATGAAGAAACATTTTTATTTTCTATTCATCAAGATGGAAAAGAGGATTTTAGTTTTAATACATTGTCAGACGGATTTGCAGCAGTGCTTGATATAGCTGTAGATATGATGATTAGGATGGAAAAATATACTGGCGGAACATTTAAATATGATATGCCTGGTATAGTGTTGATTGATGAGATAGAAACTCATCTTCATTTAGAACTTCAGAAAACAGTTATGAAACTACTTACGACAATGTTCCCTAATGTACAATTTGTTGTATCCACTCATTCTCCATTTATTCTTAGTAGCGTAGAAAATGCGGTAATTTACGATCTTGAAAATAAAACATTGGTGGAAAATGGATTGTCAAATGCTACATACAGTGGGATTGTTGAGGGATATTTCAAAGCTGATGAATTATCAAAAAATCTTAGGGACAAGTATGAAGAGTATAAGAATTTGGTGACTAAAGAACATTTATCAGATGCTGATTTTGAACGTATTTCTAAATTAGAATTTTATCTAGATGAAATTCCTGATTATTTAGCACTATCTTTTACTACGGAGTATCAGAAATTGAAAAATGAATTTGAAGCGAGGAATGATTTGTAATGGTTAAGGTGGAGAGAAGTATGCCTGCACCTGAATCTTTGGCTATAGAAGAAAAGAAGAAAAATGGAAAATATAATTTGCCAGATGTAGTGGATAGGCTAAGATCAGACTTTAATAATAAATGCTACTTGTGTGAGACAAAGGGATTGCAAGACCCTGAAGTGGAGCATCTTTTACCACATTGTAATAGAAAGTATCTTGAAAGAGTATTTGATTGGGACAATCTTTTTTGGTCCTGTAAGCATTGCAATGATGTAAAGAACCAGGAAGAATATAGCAATGGGATAATAGATTGTTGCAAAAATGATCCGGAAGAGCTTTTGTTGTTCTTATACAAAGACAATGACATAGCA
Source organism: Butyrivibrio sp. INlla18 (assembly GCF_900103635.1). Lineage (GTDB taxonomy): Bacteria > Bacillota > Clostridia > Lachnospirales > Lachnospiraceae > Butyrivibrio. The sequence goes on along the minus strand of NZ_FMXK01000014.1, from coordinate 87,443 downwards.
ATTATCCCTAAGGATGAAGAAAACAGATTGGCTGTTATTACTTCTAAACTGTTGAATGAGATTTATAATTTGAAAAACACAGGTATCCGAATTGCGGCGTGTGAAGTACGTAAAGATGGCGTGGCAATGCAAATGAACCAACTATATAAGGCAATTACGAAATATCGAAAAAATCCGAATAGCAAACTTAATAGTAGAATGCTCAAAGTTTTGTTAAATACAGAGTCAGAGTACGCCGCTTTCAAGAGAAGCTACATCCGTGAGAATAAGGATTTGTATCCTGATGTTTATGGCTTAATAGATGAAGAATGAAAAAGAATGTATTTAAGATTATAACAATTATATATTGGCTCATGGTACTGGTTAATACCGATTCTTATTATTGGGTATACCTGCTTCTGGGTGGTGCTGCGCTTTTTAGTTTTAGTAAGAAACTTGCTGATAAAACTGCAAAAAGCACTGTGTTTTTTGGAAGTCTGTTTTCACTTATGGTGATACTAGCAAATTACGAGACAGCGCTAAGCTTCTATGAGGGAACGGGTAAGGCTTTTTATATTCTCTATACTGGAGTGTCAGCTGTATTCATGATACTTGGCGGTGTCTATGTTTACACAAGTGTATTTGAACTTGTGCATCAAATAGTGGATAAGGGATTGGTAGTAATCTCAGAAGGTAATGAGAAGAAAGTATCTCCATTCAAATTCTTCTGGCTCTCATTTGCAGGTATATCTTTATTTTACCTGCTTATCTTATTTCTCTTTAATTATCCTGGAATAGTATCTCCAGATGCAATTCATCAGTTGAGAATGATCAGAGATAATGCATATTCAGATCACCATCCGCTTGCACATACGTTAATGATTAAGCTGTTCTTTGGATTTGGAGCTGAAATCTTTGGTTCAGCCAATGCTGGAGTTGCGGTTTATTCTGTGTTCCAGATTTTGTGTGTTGCAGCTACCTTTGCATTTCTTTTTATGACTATTTATGAGATGGGTGGCAATTACAAGAAGATCGCAGTTATTACAGAAGTGGTATACGCTATACTACCTTACAACATTGAGTTTTCTGTATCTATGAGAAAAGATACATTGTTTAGTCTGTGTATCTTACTTTTTATAGTGGCATTATATAGATTATCAAGATCAGAAAAAACACTTTGTGATTCTATAGTTTTTTCTGTAAGCTCTTTTGGAATATGCCTTTTGAGAAATAACGGAATGATGATTTTTCTGGCATGTGCTGTAATATTTGCAATCATGTTTAAGAATAAAAAGAAGGCTGAACTGATGATCATGTCGATTATAGCAGTTTTTTCTTTAGCAATAACACCGATGATGAAAAATGAATTGAATGCAGTTTCTCCTGACTATCTGGAGAAAGTGGGAGTACCTATGCAACAGGTTGTTAGAGTTGTAGTGGATGGATATGAATTAACGGACAATCAAAATAAAATAGCCGAAAAACTGTTCGGGGGGGTATAGAGATGGCTTAAGACAAGTATACCTGCCTTACTTTGCGGACCCGACCAAAGAGTATATCAGAAAAAATGGCAATGTTGAGGCGCTGCAAGACAATTTAAATGAATATTTTGGTTTATACATTGAATTGGGTGTGGAACATCCTTTGGAATACATAAAAGCTTGGATAGATGAGACCAGAGGTTATTGGAATGGTGGATACAACTACTGGCGTTGGGAACAAGGTGTCGTCTTAAACGATCTTGGCATATACAGAGAGTATCCATCTGAGATGATCCACAGACTTATGTGTGAATATCTGTGGCTATGGCAACGCATTCCTTTATTGATTCCTTTTCTATGTATAGGCCTACAAACATGGCTTATCATGTTAGTGATGAATGAGGGAATTGTAAGAGGAGATAAAGTTATTGTGGCAATGACGTTACCTCTTGCAATAAATATATTGACGCTTATGCTTGCTACTCCGGTATTTGCGGAGTTTAGATATGCTTATTCAAGTTTCTTGTGTGTCCCCTTTTTATTTCTGACCTGTGTACGCCGTGAATAGAAAAGGATAAGGAAGAATGAATAGTAGAAAAAGAGTAAATTGCATTAGTATTTTAGCGATTGTATCAGTGGTGGTACTTGCCGCCTTGTTGATACCCGTCATCTGGGTATCAAAATTTGCCTACCCATGGGCGGATGATTTCTCTTACGCATCAGAGGCAAGAGCTGTATTTGTCAGCACCCACAATGTGTTTAAGACAATTGCAATGGCTTTTTCTACTATGAAGGACTCGTACATGACGTGGCAGGGAACATATACTTCATGTTTCCTCATGGCCCTGCAGCCTGCGGTCTTTAGCATTAAGCTTTATCACTTAACTGGAGTATTTATGCTAGGATCGATCCTTATATCATATTACGTGCTAGTAACAGTTCTTTTTAACAAGGTATTCAAGGCATCTAAGTCAGCAAAGTGGCTGATCTACGCATTTACAGTGATGCTGAGTATAGAGGGCGTGGATGGCAAGGCAGAAGCCTTCACCTGGTACAACAGCGCTGTGCACTACACCTTTGGGCATGCGCTCTTCGTGCTGTTCATAGCTCTTGTAATTTATTACATACATGACCTTAGAAATTCATCCAAGAAGATATTGCACTGCGTGCTTATTAGTCTCATTGGCTTCCTGGCAGCAGGCACCAACAACGTAACTGTATTTGGCGGTCTCTTAACTATTGTGATCCTTGCAGCCATGGGCTTTTTATATGAACTTGTCTTTGGGGAAAAGAAATATGACGGCCTATTAAGTGCTCTTCCAATGGGAATCGTTTATATCATTGGAACTGCTGTGAATCTTGGCGCTGTAGGTAATTCCAAGAGAATGGTTACAGCTGGATCTCATAATAACAGCGTGTTTATTACTGTTAGGAACTCTTTTGTCCTAGGAACAGAGTTCATCAAGAGACACTTCTGGGGCATGACAGTTGCATATATCCTCATAATGGTGGCTGTTATCTGGTATGCCTTTGCAAAAGAAAATGCTCTTGAAGGCGTAAACTTTAAGTTTAAGCTTCCAGGTCTTGTGACACTTGCTAGTTACTGCCTCTTATGTGCTCTGTATGCACCATTTGCATATCTTGGTGAGGCGCAAGTTTCACTTCCTTATATCGATGAGAATTTAAATGTTCTTAGAGTAGCCAATGACGTATATTTTGAGTTTATCTTACTTTTGTTTGTGAATGTACTCTATTACTGCGGATGGCTTTATCAGAAGGGCGTTAGAGTTTACACTCCTATATTCAATATCTGCGTAGCAGTTGTTTCAGTGATCTTAGTGGTTACTTCCTACAAGGCTCTTACTGTAGACAATCAGTCAAAGTTCCTTACTGGAAGCGCAATTCACAGCATTCAGAATGGAACAGCGGAATATTATGGTTATCAGATGGCGCTTAATATCCAAAAATTAGAAGCTGAGGATGAGGTTGTTTATGTTTCTCCTATAGCTGTTGATCCTGACTGTCTGTTCCCTCACGGGGCTGCAGACTGGAAAGAGGGTACGAGAGTATTCTAAGGTAAAGAGGCTGTAGAATACGATTCAGAGCCATATACTTTCTAGGAATTGCAAAACTGATATGACCGTGTTATCATGAAGATGATAAAATTATGATAAAATAATGGAGGCGATGTATATGATGCAGATCAGACCGGTTTCCGATTTAAGAAATAAATTTGCAGATATTGAAAAGGTCGTCCAAAGTGGTGATCCGGTGTATTTAACAAAAAATGGTTACGGGGCTATGGTTGTTCTTAGCTTGGATGCATATTCAAGAATGACTGATCCCGAAGAGTATATTATGGATGTTGCTGATGCGGCAGCGGCTTCAACGGATGCGAGGCTGACACATGATGAAGTGTTTGGGACTATTAGGGGAAAAATAAATGCTTAATCAGAAATATACGTTAAGATATCTTCCCCTATTTTATGAAGAACTTGAAGCTGCTGTTCTTTATATCGCATCACGTTTAGGAAACCCTTCTGCAGCTGAGAATCTACTCAATAATGTAGAAAATGCTATACTCGAACGAGTAAACAATAATCCTGAAGGATATGAGCCGGTACCATCAAGAAAGAAAAGGGACTATCCATATTATCGAATCTATGTCGGAAACTATATTGTCTATTATGTAGTTATTCCGGAAGGCAACGAGCGTATTATGGAAGTAAGACGTTTTGTACATACACTTCAAAATCGAGACAATATTTAGACATAAAGGCATGATATAGAATCAATATTAAGTACCACAAAGAAGCACGCTCCGTCGTGCTTTTTTGTGGCTTTGAGGACATTCTACCCTCCCATGATGATTACAATTAACGCTTTATTATCTATTTCTAAAAATATTTGGCCATTTTATAAACAGAAAATTATATATATGGTAAACTATACGATGGGAGTGGGTTTCATAAATTGTGAAATTTGCTACGAATTAGTTTTTGTTAAAAGAGGATATGAAAAGTGCCAAAGAAATTAAACGGAACAGTAATCGTAACATATAGATGTAATGCTCGTTGCAACATGTGCAACAGATACAAAGCTCCATCTAATCCGGAGGACGAGATCTCAATCGAGACTATTAAGAAGCTCCCTCCAATGTATTTCACTAATATCACAGGCGGTGAGCCATTTATCCGCGAAGATATCAAGGATATCGTCAGAGAGCTTCGCAAAAAGAGCGATAGGATCGTAATCTCAACAAACGGCTTTTTTACCGACAAGATTATTGACCTGTGCAAGGAGTTCCCTGACGTGGGAATCCGCATCTCTATTGAAGGCCTTGAGCAGACCAACAACGAGATCAGGGGATTACCTGATGGATTCAATAAGGGCTATACAACGCTCAAGAAGCTTCGCGAGATGGGACTTAAGGATGTTGGCTTTGGTATGACAGTTCAGGATAGAAACGCTCCTGACCTCTGCGAGCTCTACAAGTTATCAGATGAACTTGATATGGAGTTTGCTACAGCCTCTCTCCACAACAGCTTTTACTTTGTTGAGGCCAAGAACATAATTCATGACAGGCCTATGGTTGCTGAGAACTTCGAGAAGCTCATAAATATGCTCCTAAAGTCCAAGAGCCCTAAGAAGTGGTTTAGAGCATACTTTAACCACGGCCTTATCAACTATATTTATGGTCAAAAGAGACTTCTTCCCTGCGACATGAGTTTTGATACCTTCTTTATCGATCCTTACGGCGATGTTATGCCATGTAACGGAACCAAGGATAAAGAAGTTATGGGAAATCTGAACAACCAGAGCTGGGACGAACTTTGGAATTCACCAGAGGCTGAACGTGTTAGAAAGGTTGTGCGCCACTGTGACAGACAGTGCTGGATGATCGGCTCAGTTTCACCTGCTATGCACAAGTATATCTGGACACCTGCTCTTTGGGTTATCTGGCACAAGTTCAAGGCTCTTTTCATGAAAAAGCCTTATTCAATGTATGAGCTTAAGTGCGTCCGTGACCTTAGAGACGGCAAGGTTACCAAGGAGCAGCTTGATAGATGCAGTACCTGCGACTTTAATGCAGTTGCAAATGATGGACTTAAAAAATAAATACTTCGGAGGGTGCAGACTTGAGTTTGATGGTCAATATGCCGGTTGGCGTAGATGATTACAAAAAGTTAATAGAAGAAAACTATTACTTTGTTGATAAGACAAGGTTTATTATGTCGCTTATTGATGGCCATTCTGACGTGACACTCATTACTCGTCCTCGAAGATTCGGTAAGACACTTACCATGAGCATGCTTTATTATTTTTTTTCAAACGAAGATAAAGCTAGTAATAGAGCTCTTTTTAAGGATAGTTATATTGGAAATGCCGACGATAAAAGGTATATGCAGGAGCAGGGTAAGTATCCTGTGATATTCCTTAGTTTAAAGGATATAGAAGCCGGCAACTTTGATGATATGACACAGCAGTTTTCTATAGTGCTGAGTGAACTATATGGCAGATTCCGTTTTTTGAGAGATAATCTGGCTGAGGATGAGATAGCTTTTTTTGATAAAGCGCTTAATAAGAGCCTTAGCAACGCGGAACTCCAGTTTTCACTAAAGACGCTTTCAAAATATTTGTCTAACTATTATCAGGAGAAGGTTGTAATCCTCATTGACGAGTACGATGCCCCTATTCAGCATGCATATGATGCCCAGGAAACATATTACAAAGAGGCAATCAGGTTTTTTAAGTCCCTACTTGGAACCACTTTGAAGACTAATGAATACATGAAGTTTTCAGTCATGACAGGGGTTCTTAGGATTGCTAAAGAGAGTATTTTTAGTGACCTCAATAATCTTGACGTTTGTTCCGTAATGGAAAAGAAATACAGCGATGTTATGGGATTTACTGACGAAGAGGTAAAAAAACTTCTTTCTGATGTTGGTGCTTCTGATAAATATGACGAGATCAAAGAGTGGTATGATGGTTACATATTTGGAAATACCGCTATTTACAATCCTTGGTCAGTTATCAGGTATGTTAGTAATGGTTGCGAGACCAAACCATATTGGATCAATACATCAGCCAATTCTATCATCAAGAATATGATGCAGAATCTTTCTTTAAGGAGGCAGGACGATCTGCAGACTCTTTTGATGGGAAAAGAAGTATCATCACTAATTCATGATGGCGTAATTTATGAAGATATTGAAAAGTCAGATGATGAGTTTTTTTCTATGCTTCTGACTACGGGGTACCTTACTCAGGATAATTATGAACCTGGCTACAGAGATTTTTACAATTTAAAGATTCCAAATAAAGAAGTTGGCTCTGTTTACAGAAATGAGATTTTGGACAGAATGCGTAACCAGAGGGAAGTAAGGACTGAAGCCAATCTGGTAAGATATATGATAGAAGGCGATGTATTGAAGTTTGAAGAAGCTCTTAGCGACTTTGTATTAAACTATGTCAGCTTCTTTGACGCTGGAACAGAGGGCTTTTATCATGGCATGATGCTAGGACTTTTGGCTGTTTTAAATGCTGATTATGTTACTGAGTCAAATAAAGAGAGCGGATATGGTAGATTTGATTTGGCGTTATTCCCAAATAACTGCAATAATTCAGGAGTTGTGCTTGAGTTTAAAAATGCTGAAGATGAATCTGAACTTGAGAAGATGGCCAAAGAGGCTTTGACACAGATAGATACCAAGGCATATATTACTGAGTTTAAGAAACGCACGGTAAAAGAGATTAAGAAATATGGAATAGCTTTTTGTGGTAAAAAAGTTAGAGTGATTGGAGAATGACGTGAATAGACGAGGCATTCGTTATCCTGCAAAGAGAATATTGGTACTAGATGAGCTGACGCTGGTTGCGGCTTTCTTTGTGACGCTTTTTGTAAGATACAGGGAGATGTTTAAGATATGGACAAGCTTTTTTAATGGGCTGTATGTGAGCTTTCTTATTGTGCTGTGCTTATTACAGGCGCTTATCTTTATTGGATATGACAAGAAAAAGAAATCTATCTTCGAAATGGACCCAGTAGAAAACCTTATGTCTGTAGTAAAGAGTAAGGTCATTCTCATAGTTCTTGGACTTTTGTACCTTTATGCAACTCAGCGAGGGGAACAGTCATCAAGATTTGTGGTGGCTGGAGTTTTAGTTCTTAGCATAATCTTTGGATTTGTGGCAAGGATAATCTGCAGAAAGAACTACCTTAAGAGTCATGACATAGGCTCAGACTGGAAGGTTCTGGAAGTAACAGCTGGAGCGGACAAAGTCGATGCAGACGAAGTAATAAAGATGTTTAGAGATGAAAAATATGATGAGGTCCTGGTTCATGTAAAAGGGACTGATTTAGGAGCAGGTAATGAGCAAGGTGCACAGACATCAAGAGATGATTGCAGCACCCTTCTTCGTAAGCTTGAACACGCTGGAATCCGCACCTACATCACTACCACAGCTCTTGATTATCAGGTTCGCTCAGGCATAATCTCAGACATTAACGGCTATGCTTCAATTCCTGCTTCTGTAAGATTAGAGCGTTTTAATTTATTTGGTATCAACTATGCAGTTTCTCGTACCGAGGAGGCAGTCCTTCATGTGATGCGTCATATCAAGGAGCTTTCCGGCGAATATATCTGTTTTTCAAACGTACACACATCAGTTATGGCTAGAGAGGACGCCAGCTACAGAGATGTCCTTAATGGCGCGGCCTTTGTTTTTCCTGATGGAACACCTATTGCAACCCTTGAGCAAAAGAAGGGCTATGTAGGGGCAGAGCGTGTGGCAGGGCCTGACTTTATGGAGCATATGTTCAGAGATACTCAGGATGGCAGACTTTCACATTTCTTTTACGGAGCCTCCCAGGAGACCCTCGATGTCTTAAAAGAGAATCTCTTAAAGAAGTACCCTGGCATAGACATCAGAGGCATGTACTCTCCACCATTTAGAGCACTTTCCGAGGAAGAGGACAGAGCGGATGTTAACCTCATCAATGGCTCTGGTGCAGATATTATCTGGATCGGTCTTGGGGCGCCAAAGCAAGAAAAGTGGATGAATGCTCATAAGGGCGAGATAAGCGGCGTTATGATGGGTGTTGGCGCAGGCTTTGACTTCCACGCTGGCACTATTAGGAGGGCTCCAAAGTGGATCCAGAAGATTGGCCTTGAGTGGCTCTTTAGACTATTCCAAGACCCAGGAAGGCTCTTTAAGAGATACTTTGTAACAAATGGCAAGTTTATTTGGTATCTACTGACAAATAGAAAATAATTAAATTAGCACTGTGGGGGAATTTCATGGCAGATGCAATTAAAAAACTAATTTCAGATAGAAGGCAATTGGGAGAAGGTATATACCTTCTCTATTTTGCGCTTATGGTGGGAGCAAGGGCAGCAGGCCTTTACGAAGGAATGACCATTTATAACATCTCCCTGGTACTGGGCCTTGGACTCTTTGTTCTCAAGATGATAGTAACTCAGCATACGGTAAAAGAATATGTGGTAGCGGCTCTTTTCCTGGCTCTTGGCGGAATTGTCTATATTCATACCGGCGAAAAGGGACTATTTGTCTGTTTTACCATGATGCTTGGAATGAAGGGCGTTTCAACAGTCAAAGCAATCAGGACTGGCGGAATAGTTGCCGGAGTTTTTATTATCTTTAAAGTATTTCATGGAGTTTTCGGGCTTTTGCCTGAAATATATTATCCTCAGGAGCGAGACGGCGTGGGCCTTATGTTTAGGCACGCTCTTGGTTATGCACATCCTAACACTCTGCACATGAATGTCCTGATGCTGACCATGATGCTGATGTTCCTTTTAACTGTGGCACTTATGAGAAATCATGACGTTAACACCCAGAGGATGTCTAGGTTTGTGCTTATCTTAGCTTCAGTTATGGCCTTTATGTTCAATGTATATATTTTCCTGTATTCAGGCAGCAGAACAGGGCTACTAGCTAGCTTCATATATCTTTTCATAAATGCGTATCTGTACCTTAGGGGCAAGATCGGTATATTTGAAAAGATCTGCCTATATATTTCATTCCCATTTGTATGCTTTATTTCCATCGTTTTACCATTTTTGCTTGATGGTAAAATGTTTGAATTTGTTGATAGAACGGTGTTTACAACTAGATTTTCTCTTGCAAGATACTTTTGGAGTAACAATCGCATTTCTCTCTTTGGAATAAGACTCCTTAATCCAGAGGAGCACTTAAGGACCTATGGAATCGATATGGCGCAGCTCTATCTCTTTTTGCAGCTAGGTCTCGTAGCCTTTGTGGTGATCACGGCCCTCACTATCTGGTTCATAAATAGGGCTATCCAAAAAGACATGAGAGCAGAGCTGGCAGTTCTCATGGGAATGCTGTTTCTTGGCATGTGGGAGCCACTTTTATATAACCTTGGATTCAAGAACTTCATCTATGTATTTATGGGGCAGCTCCTTTATGAAGCCCTTAGCGGTGCTGTAGTTACTGAGGATGAGCGCACAGAAAAGAGCCTTAGTTATTTCCAGAATATCAATCCTGAGCTTATGAAGACTACACTTTCTATAATCTCTATTGGTCTTGTAGTGGGAATTGTGGCGTCAACTCTTTACCTGACATCCACCAAGACACCTGACTATCTCTATGGGGACAGGGAGCAGAGCGAAGCTGGTGAGAGCTTTGGCATGGATCCTATGTACATTTCTGAGGCTGAGATCGCTCATATCGAGGATGGTGGCAACATTGTCATTGGCTATGTTGATGAGACTGTGCCTATGTATCAGTTTGGCTCTGAGATCGCGGAGATGGAATACCAAAAGCGCGCCATTAGCTTTGGCGTGTGGAGCGGCGCTTTTGCCACGGTTTGTTTGCTTCTTTTAAATAAACGAAGAAAAAGGTATAATGCTAACGTATGAGTAACAAATATAAAACACTTCAAACATACCTGCTGTGGATGATCGACATGGCATGTATCATAGTAAGTTACGTATTTGCCACATGGCTCAGATTTAATAGTAAAAGAGACTACGGAGACAAGACACTGCACTACATGGTGTGCGTTGTTTTTCTCCTGTTTTGTACTGTCTATGTTTTCCTTGCTGACTGGAACAGGGATTTTATCATCCGCGGATATTTCAAGGAACTTATGGCAGTTATCAAATTCGTAGGACTGATGCTGGTTGCAAGCCTTGTTATCGTTTACTTTCTGCAGTGGTCGAACATTCTCTCCAGATTCGTTATTGGTAACTTTATCTGGATGGACATTGTCCTTACTTATGTAGCAAGGATCCTTTTTAAGAATTTCTTTAGAAGGCACATTTCAAGTGCATCTAATGCTGTGCGTGTTGTGGTTGTGGCTGAAAGAGAGCTTATGGAGGCTACTATAGGCAAGCTCCTTGCTGAGTCTGATGGTGTTGGATACAAGATTGTAAGGGCCTACAGTGCAGATGCAGACAAGGTTCTTGAGAGTTATGCGGCCAAGAAGTCCGGGACAAAAGAGCCTTTAGAAGACTCTGCTTCCAAGAAATCAGATGGTGAGTGGTACATCGGAGATATCCACATCCACGAAGGCATTCAGAATCTTACATCAAGACTTATCACAGATCCTTTTGACGAGGTATTTATCAATACACCTAATATTCCTCAGAGAGCTATGCAGGATATCATCCTTGGCTTTGAGGAGATGGGCGTTACAACCCACTACAATCTTGAGCTTCCTAGCATTGGTAAGGCCAACACTCAGTTTGATGACTTCCTTGATTACTCAGTCATCACCTACACAATGCACAAGACCAGCTACAAGAGGCTTTTTATCAAAAGAATCATCGACGTAATTGGCGCTATTGTAGGACTTATCATTACTGGAATCATTACTCTTTTCCTTGCGCCTGCTATTAAGCTTGATTCTCCTGGTCCAGTTTTCTTTTCCCAGACCAGAATTGGTAAAAATGGCAGGAGATTTAAGATCTACAAGTTTAGATCTATGTACATAGACGCTGAGGAGCGCAAGAAGGAGCTTGAGTCCCAGAACGAGATGAAGGGACTGATGTTCAAGATGGAGAACGACCCCAGAGTTACTAAGGTTGGAGCTTTTATCCGTAAGACCAGCCTTGACGAGTTCCCACAGTTCCTGAACGTTCTTAAGGGAGATATGTCCCTTGTAGGCACAAGACCACCAACAGAGGCTGAGTTCCAGCACTACAACGAACATTACAGACGTAGGCTCTCCATGACTCCAGGCCTTACAGGACTTTGGCAGATCAGTGGCAGAAGCGACATCGAAGATTTCGACGAAGTTGTTAAGCTTGACCTTAAGTACATCGACAACTGGAGTCTTACAGAGGATTTCAGCATCCTGCTTCAGACGGTTTATGTAGTTCTTTTCGGTAAGGGAGCTAAGTGATATGAAATACGAAGATATTGTTAGTGCTTGGCATGAAAAAAACATAGAGACTGTTGCTGATCTGGACACGGTACTGTCTGATTATCGAATTATGTTTGCCTATCATTCTAATCAGATTGAGGGCGCTGGAGTTTCCCTTCACCAAACCAGAGAGATTTTTGAAAATGGTAAGGTTGTAGGCTTTACAGGAGACTTAAGGGCAATCTTTGAAACAGAGAATCAGAAAGTTTGCTACGAATTCTTAAAAGAAAAGATTGTAGCTAAAGAGAAGCTTACTCCCGAGCTTATCAAGGAAATCCATGGAAATTTGTGCCATGGATGTTATGATGAGACTCGCTGGCAAAAGGGTGAGCGCCCAGGTGAGTACAAGAAAAACTACTATGGCGTGGGACTCAATGTAGGTCTTCCACCTGAAGATGTTGCCGAAGAGGTTGAATATATCTGCAATGAGATAGCTGATCTTGAGCTTTCTTCAGATGATGCAGTTTTGAAGGCAGCAATCTGGTTTCATTGCAATTTTGAGAGAATCCATGCTTTTGCAGATGGAAATGGCAGGGTCGGTAGAACGCTTCTTAACTATGTGCTCATGGTTAACGGGCTTCCGCCAGTAATCATATTTGACGAAGATAAAGAGACTTATTTTATGGCTCTTGAAGTGTTTGACCATTCTGATAAGATTGACGGCTTTGTTCAGTTCATCAAGGAACAGATGGTTAAGACATGGGCTAGAAAGACCCCTAAGGGAAAAGAATTTATTGCATTTTAAAGAGTGCAAGAAAGTGTAGATATGTTAGATAAGAATATTGATTTAAATGGAAAAAGAGTATTAGTAACAGGTGCGGCGGGATTTATTGGTTCTAACCTGTGTAAAGAGCTGTTGAAAGAGTTTAAGAACATTCATATTTATGGAATTGATAATATGAATGATTACTATGATCCAAAGATTAAGAATGACAGATTAAAAGAGGTCGAAGCTTTAGCAGATTCATCTGAAAGTGGTGAATTTGACTTTGTTAGAGGTAGCATTGCTGATAGAGATTTGATTGATAATCTGTTTAGCGACTTTAAACCAGAAGTAGTAGTTAACCTTGCTGCACAGGCAGGTGTGCGCTACTCAATAGAGAACCCTGACGCATATATTGAGGCTAATCTTATTGGATTCTACAACATCCTTGAGGCGTGTCGTCACTCATACGACGCAGTTAAGTCTGATGCAAATTCAGACTACAAGGGAGTTGAACACCTTGTTTATGCTTCAAGCTCCAGCGTTTACGGCAGCAATAAGAAGATTCCTTACAGCGTAGAGGACAAGGTTGATAATCCAGTATCTCTTTATGCTGCAACCAAGAAGTCCAACGAGCTCCTTGCTCACGCATATTCTAAGCTCTACGGAATTCCTTCAACAGGTCTTCGCTTCTTTACAGTTTATGGACCTGCTGGAAGACCAGATATGGCCTACTTTGGATTTACCAATAAGCTTGTAAATGGCGACAAGATCAAGATCTTTAACTATGGTAATTGCAAAAGAGACTTCACCTACGTTGATGATATCGTAAAGGGCGTTGTAAACGTAATGCAGGTAGCACCAGCAGAAAACGAGAATGGTGTTAAATACAAGGTTTACAACATCGGAAATAATGATCCTGTTAATCTCCTTGATTTCGTGGATATCTTACAGCAGGAGCTTATAAGTGCAGGAGTTCTGCCACAGGATTATGACTTTGAAGCTCACAAGGAGCTTGTACCTATGCAGCCTGGCGACGTTGAGGTTACCTATGCTGACGTCACAGCTTTACAGGAAGATTTTGGATTTAAGCCAGCAACACCACTTCGCGACGGCCTTAGAGCTTTTGCTAAATGGTACAAAGAGGTTTACTGTTAATGTTTAGTTATGAAACTCCCAAGTGGAATATTAAGTTTGATGCCAAAAAGCTCAGTATCTTTTTTACATGCATATATGTACTGAGCCTTATTCCTATGCTTGTTTTGGGATTCTATGATTTCCCGTCAGCTGATGATTTCTCAATGGCTATGCAGCCTCATCACTATTTTGTGGAAACAGGTAATTTACTTGGAACCTTAGGAGTATGGCTTCAGAAGTCATATTACGTGTATTCAAATTATGAAGGATACTTCTTTTCTATAATGCTCACATGCATTTGTCCTGGAATATTTGGTGAAGGCTTTTATGTTTTGACTCCCTTTATTATTCTAGGAATGCTTACTTTCGGCGTGTGCTACTTTTTTGACGCCCTGTTTGTACGAGTATGGAAGCTGGATAAAGACCTTACGAATATAGTAAGGATGATCGTTTTAACAGTTATGGTTCAGTGCATTCACGGAGAAGGCATCCGCGTAGAAGCCTTCTATTGGTACGCTGGAGCCATTAACTATACCTTTACTTTTGGAATGGCATTTTTCTGGTTGGGACTTCTTCTTAGATCTATTTACGATGAAGACGAGAGATCTAGAAAGAGAAAGCTCATCTGGGCTAGTATCTGGGGCTTTTTCATGGGCGGAGCCAATTACCTTACAGCTCTTGAACTTGCAATCTGCTCAGTGATAGCTCTTTTCCTACTGATCATGATAAGGTTTGTGAAAAAGAGCTCCTTCAAGTTGGAAGGCGTGACTGAAGCACAGCAAAAGAGCTTTGGATTTATCTGGATTCCAACGCTGCTTAATCTTATTGGTTTTGGATTTGCCTGCTTTGCTCCGGGAATTGCTACAAGAGCCCAGGAGACTAATCAGACAGGACCTATAAAAGCAGTTTTTTTATCACTGTATTCAACCTTTGATGTAATGATAAATCAGATGATGAGATGGGAGATCCTGGTAGCCTTTGTACTCCTTATTCCTATTTGCTGGAAGCTTGCTGAGGGGCTTAAACAGAGATTAGAGCATCCGATCATGTTTGGACTTTTTGCTTTCCTTATGGTTTCATCAAATGTTACGCCGCCAATCTATGCGGTTTCTAACTTTGATGCAGGAAGGCTACGGGCTCTGGCATTTTTTGAGTTTGTGTTTATGATGAGCCTTGTGATGTTTTATTTTACGGCGTGGATGAGGCAGCACATCCTGGGAGCTGGCGGTAGCAGTGTTGCAGGAGCTGATAACCATGAAGATAAGGGCGGTAGCAAGCTCTTTTCACATACATCATCCATGATGATAGCTATATGCATAGTTTTCATTGCTCTTGGTTCTGGACTCTGCATGATTCCTGAGAGAGTCTATTACTGTGCCACATCGGCACTTAATGATATAATGAGTGGAGATGCGTCCAAATATCGTGCAGAAAATATGGAAAGGCTTGCAATTCTTAAGGATGATTCAGTAAAAGAAGCCATACTTGAGCCACATACTGTCCGTCCAGAAATGCTCTTTTACCAGGATATAACCTATGATGCAGGTGAGTGGACAAACTACGCAACGGCAGATTATTACTACAAAGATAAGCTTTATATATTTAATGAGAATGAAGAGGAATGAGGAATTAGGTAATGCAGGAAATTAAAGAACCATACAAGCTATTGGAGTTCAAGGAATACGGCGATGAGAGAGGAAACCTTGTTGTTGCAGAAGGTTCAGGCTTTGATATTCCTTTCGACATCAGAAGAGTCTTTTACATGTCAGGTTCTGACCCGGATATCAGACGAGGCATGCACGCAAACCGCTACACTAAGTTCGTTTTGATCAATGTCAGCGGTAGCAGTAAGGTTCTTGTGGATGATGGCCACAAAAAAGAGATCGTGGTACTGGACAAGCCTAGAATGGGCCTGTATCTTGGACCAATGGTGTGGAAGGAAATGTACGACTTTTCTCCTGATTCAGTTCTTTTGGTTCTGGCTAGTGAGCACTACATCGATAGCGAGTATCTTCGTGATTACGATGAATTTATAGAAGAGATCAAAAAGGGAGAAAATTAAGGGATTATTATGAGTAAGATATCTATTGTTATTCCGGTTTATTGGAATTCTGATACTCTGGAGATGTTATATGATGACATGAAGGAAAAGATCCTGGGACAGATCGGGGATTACGAGATCGTTTTTGTAGATGACGGCTCCGGCGACAATTCCTGGGAGATCATTCAAAAGATCGCAGCAAAGGATCCTAACGTAGTTGCAACCAAGCTTTCAAGGAACTTTGGAGAGCACGCAGCAATCCTTGCAGGTCTTTCAGTTTGTACCGGTGATTGCGCAGTTACCAAGCAGGCTGACCTTCAGGAAGATTCAACACTTATTCTGGACCTCTATGAGAGCTGGAAGAGAGGCAACAAGGTTGTTCTGGCTATCCGCGGTGAGCGTGATGAGAACCCTGTTAAGAAGTTCTTTGCAGGCTGCTACTACTGGCTGGTCAGAAAGACAATAAATAAAGATATGCCTCAGGGGGGCTGCGATTGCTACCTTGTAGACAGAAAAGCTATCGAAGTACTTAAGCTAATGGATGAAAAGAACTCATCCCTTACCCTTCAGGTTATGTGGCTTGGCTTTAAGACTGAGAAGATCTACTTCCACAGAAAGGACCGTGAAGTAGGTGAGTCCCGCTGGACTCTTGGCAAGAAGATCAAGCTTGTTGTTGACTCAATGATGAGCTTTTCATACTTCCCAATTAGATGCATGGCTACACTTGGTTTCTTCTTTGCACTGTGCTCACTTATTGGAATCATCATGGTCATCAGGGAGAAGATTGTCACAGGAACTCCTATCCTTGGATATGCGTCCCTTATGGCGGTTGTGCTCTTTGGATTTGGTGCTATGTTTATCATGCTCTCTATTCTGGGAGAATATATCTGGAGAACTCTTGAGGAGTCAAGAAAGCGTCCTCCATTTATCATTGATGTTGTGAAAAGACATGATGATGAGAATTGATAATTAGTTTTAGAAAGGCGAAAAGTTATGGATAAGATTATGCAGAGCCGTATGGATAGAGGCTTTGAAAGATATCAGGATGAATATGAAAAGAAGGCTCTTGAAGTCCTTCGCTCAGGATGGTACATCCTTGGCAAAGAGGATGAGGCTTTTGAGGAAGAGTTTGCAAAATACATTGGAACCAAGTACTCAGTTGGACTTGCCAGCGGACTTGATGCGCTTTGGCTTGCATTCAAGGTTCTCGGAATCGGTGAGGGCGACGAAGTTATCGTTCAGGGTAACACATACATTGCCAGCGTTATGGGTATTACGATCAACGGCGCAACACCAGCAATCGTTGAGCCTGATGAATACTATCAGATTGACGCTGACAAGATTGAAGAAAAGATCACAGATAAAACTAAGGCAGTTCTTGTTGTTCACCTTTATGGCCAGGCTGCTAACATGACCAAGATCGTAGACATCTGTAAGAGACATAATCTCAGACTTGTTGAGGACTGTGCTCAGTCCCATGGCGCATGCCACAAAGGCCAGATTACAGGAAGCTTTGGCGATTTTGGATGCTTTTCTTTCTATCCATCCAAGAACATGGGTGCTTTCGGCGATGCAGGTGCTGTTACAACCAATGATCCAGAGCTTGCTCGTCTCATGAAAATTTACAGAAATTACGGTAGTGAGAAGCGTTACTACAACATGGTTGTAGGTGCTAACTCAAGACTTGATGAGCTCCAGGCTGGACTTCTTAGAGTAAAGCTTACTCACATGGATGAGATCACCAAAGAAAGAGAAGAGCTAGCAAAGGTTTACACTGATGGCATCAACAACGACCTTGTTATCAAGCCAGTTGTCCGCGATGGCTCAACAAACGTATGGCACCAGTATGTTCTTAGAGTTCCTAGTAAGTTTGATGAAAACGGTAAGCTCGTAGGTGAGAACATGCGTGACAAGTTCAAGACTTATCTTGAGGAGAAAGGCATCACAACAATCTGCCACTATCCAATCCCTCCTCACAGATCAGAAGCTTATGCTTACCTCAATCTTCCAGAAGGAAGCTTACCTATTACTGAACGCTATGCGGGCGAAGTTATCTCTCTTCCAATGTACACAGGCATGTACAAAGAAGAGCAGGAGCGCGTAATCGAGGCTGTTAATAGCTTCAAGGGTTGACGTTCTGTTTCGCAGAGAACGTGTATGGCAACAAGTTAAGGAATGCGTTTCGGCAGAGAAGAGCTTGGCATTGCGTTGCAGAATGTATAGCGGCGATGCTTGGCATGCGGATTGCTTTAAAAATTGAAAAAGGCATGCCCAAATCAGCAAGATTAAGGTTTGCCGGCATGCAAAATGCAAGAATAGTTCTTAAAGGCATGCCAATACCTTATAAAACAAGCTCAAAATAGCATGTAAAAAGCTGTAAAATAGCAAAAAGGCATGCTGGCTATGAAAGAAAGCAAGTATAAAAGGTGAAAACTAGTATGTAAAATGTTAGAAAAAGCCAAAACGCGTGCCAAAACTTGATTCTAAAAGCTTATGAAAAAGTATATTTATGGGTTTTCTATTTGGAATATGATCATTTAAGGGCTTTGAAAAACGTCAGTACTTAGGTGCTGTTTTTTAGCACCATAGTACTGCTACGTTTTTCACAGAGCGAGAGCGTCCCGCAAATGACCATATTCAAATGAAAACCCAAAGAAAGGTTTTACATGAATATAGTTTTATTGTCTGGTGGAAGTGGTAAGAGACTTTGGCCACTTTCAAATGATGTTAGATCCAAGCAGTTTATAAAGATGTTCCACCCTATTGAAGGTGGCGATGAACTTGAGTCTATGGTTCAGCGTGTGTATGGTCAGATCAAAAGAGCTGACGCAAACGCAACTGTAACTATTGCAACCAGTAAGTCACAGGTTTCTGCAATTCACAATCAGCTAGGAGATAAGGTTTCAGTTTGTGTAGAACCAACCAGAAGAGATACATTTCCAGCTATTGCTCTTGCAGCAGCTTTTTTACAGGACAAGCTCCATGTATCAAGAGATGAAGCAGTTATCATCTGCCCAGTAGATCCATATGTTGATGATAGCTACTTTGATTGCTTCAATGAACTTGAAAAGATGGTAAAGTCTGGCGACTACAACTTAAACCTCATGGGTGTTGAGCCAACCTACCCATCAGAAAAGTATGGCTATATTCAGCCTGAGAAGCCAGAGCACATCAGCAAGGTTTCAGCCTTCAAGGAAAAGCCTGATGTAGAGACAGCTCAGAAATATATTGATGAAGGCGCTCTTTGGAACTGCGGCGTTTTCGCATTTAAGCTTGGATATATCATCGATAGAGCTCACGAGCTCATTGATTTCAAGGACTATCAGGATCTTTTTGATCACTATGAAGATTGCAAAAAGATAAGCTTCGATTACGCAGTAGGCGAGCACGAGACTTCAATCGGAGTAGTTCGCTATTCAGGCTCCTGGAAGGATATCGGATCATGGAACACCTTTGCAGAAGAGATGCATGAGAACATGATCGGCAAGGGCGAGATGGACGAAGAGTGCGTCAACAGTAACGTTGTAAACGAACTCAACATTCCTATCATTGCAATGGGTCTCAAGGATATGGTAGTTGCTGCATCGAACGATGGTATCCTCGTTGCAGATAAGGGTAGATCAAGCTTTATCAAGCCTTATGTTGAGAGACTTACCCAGCACATCAGATACGCCGAGAAATCCTGGGGATCATTTACAGTTGTTGATGTTCAGCCAGAAGCTTTGGTCATCAGAGTAGTTCTACTGCCAGACCACAGACTTCACTATCACAGCCACGAGCACAGAGACGAAGTGTGGACCGTTATGAGCGGCGAGGGAACAGTGATCCTTGATGATGTCAAAAAAGACGTGAAGGCCGGAGATGTAATCTCTATCAAAGCTGGCCAGAAACATACAGTTATTGCTAAAACTGAACTTGTACTCAACGAAGTACAGGTAGGAAAAGAGATAAGTGTAGAGGATAAGATCAAGTACGATTTCCCAGTGTAAAGGTGCCCCTATGAAGAAAGAATTAGGAATTGATAAGTTTATCAAAAATCTAATAAGTAAATATCTCTTTGAGATCTGCATGCTCGCTATGATCTTTGCTGCAACAGCCATCAGATGTGAGTTTGCATCAGAGACAACTCTTTCTCCTGATTATGAGAGCTATTACAAGCCCTGGGTGGATTTTTATAGGCAAAATGGCATCATCAAAGGCCTTGGTAACGCCATTGGTGACTATTATGTTCCACTTAATGTGCTGTATGCTCTTTGTAGTCTCCTTCCTGTGGAACCATGGATTCCACTTTCAGTAGTGACCTATGTTTGCGAGATGCTATCTGCATGTTCTATTTTTGGAATCTTCTATGTCCTTACAGGACGCAAGCACCACTCTATGTTTGCAGGAGTTGCTACACTTTTCCTTCCATTTGTTGCCTTTAACGGCTCTCTTTGGAAGCAGGTGGATTCCATCTATACTTGTTTTATATTGATATCCATTTACCATATGTTAAAGCAGCACTACAGAGCATCCTTCATCTGGTATGGAGTTGCTTTTGCAGTAAAGCTTCAGTCTGTGATCTTTTTGCCGGTGTTGATCATCCTCTACATTACTGAGGGATTCCATAGCTATGACAAAGTGGTCAAGGACTCACAGGCTAGGAACAGCTTTAGCATTTTGGAGTTTTTGTGGATCCCTACAATTTATCTGATAGCGGGACTTCCAGAAGTTCTCTGCGGTAATGGCCTTAGGAGAACCTACCTTTCATACCTTTATCAGACAAAGGAACTTGATTCTGAGGGGTACGGAATGGTCTCATTTTTCCCAAATCTATATAATTTAGGTCTTGATGATTATGACAGCCTTCTTTCAACAGCTGCTATCATGCTGACTTTTGCAGTGTTTATCATCATTACCTTTACCTGCTACAGGAAAAAGGACAATCTTGATAAGAGAACAGTTCTTTATCTTGCAATCTGGACAGCCTGGACCTGCGTTGTGCTCCTTCCTGGAATGCACGAAAGATACGACTATTCAGTGCTGCTCCTGTTAACTCCTTTTGCAATCCTTTTAAGGAAAAAGATCCTGTGGCCAATGTTCATTGCAAATATCTGCTCCCTTGCAGTTTATGCTAGGACCTTGTTTAGAGCAGGTGACCTTATAAATATGCCGGTAGTGTCACTTTTCTACGTGGCAGCGTATCTTTATGTGACAATAGATATCCTAAAGCTTATAAATGGCGATACTGGAGAAAAGTACGGTGAAGCTTAAGAAAGTATTTTTTAACATAATAATATTCTGTCTGATGGTGGCGGCGTTAACTGTACTTGGAGCCAGCATATTCACTACTATCACCTATGAGATGCACGTGGATGTGGACTTTCCTCATTACGTTAGAGAGAACATCCCACTGCTTCTGGTTTCGCTTATATTTGTATTTGCAGTATTTCTATTTCTTAAGTCAAAAGACGTATTCACCAGCAAAAAGATGATCGGTTTTGCTCTTATCTTTTGCATGGCCTACTGCCTGATGCTGATCCTGGTGATAAAGCCTCAGCCTGTCAACGATTCCAAGACTTTGGATGATATCATAAATGCCTTTATGGCAGGGGATTATTCGTCCTTGACTGAAAAGGGCGGATATTTGTTTATCTGGCCATTTCAGCTGGGATATGTCTACTTTGGCCAGCTTGTATGTAGCATCTTTGGGACCTGCAATTATCTGGCATGGGACATTCTGCAGCTTGTTTCCATCCTGATCACCGTGAATCTTATCTACAAGATGACCTGGGAGATGTTTGAAGATAGAGAGATCTGCGGTATCATGGCTCTTATGTCCGCAGGGTGCCTCTTTTTCTATAATTATGTGACCTATATCTATGGCGACATCCTTAGTATGGCGCCTCAGACCTTGGCTCTATATTTCATGATCATTTATATGAAAAGAGATAAGGTTAGATACGGGCTTTTATCTGGCATTTTTATTGCTATAGCCGTTATGTTAAAGACTAACTGCGAAATTGCGGTTATCGCACTGGTTTTAATGATTCTTTTGCACACAGTTAGAGAGCACAAGCTTGCAAACACTGTAGGAAGAGATGTCAAGAGAACAATAGTTATCATTGCGGCAATGCTGGTGATGGTATTTGGCATCAAGACTGCCGTTAATACACACTACTGCGCTCTTACTGGTCTTGAGGAGATTCCAGCTGGTAGCCCTTCAGTATCCCACATAGCTATGGGGCTTCAGGAGTCAGAGCTTGAGGATGGCTGGTACAACGGCTACAACTACCGCGTATTTGATGAAAATGATTATGATACTGAAAAGACCAAGGCAGCTGCTACAGAAGAGATAAAAAGGCGCATAGCTCTTTTCACTGGGCACCCATTATATGGTGCAAGGTTCCTTGTTAGGAAATTCCTGACTCAGTGGGCAGATCCTGTTTGCATCTCAACTCATAACCTTGACCTTGTATCAAGGCATGTTGAGAATCAGCCAGCCTTTTGTGAGTCTTTAGTTTTTGGGATGACCAATTCAATTTTACGATGGATCATGAATGTATTTATGACCTTTTGTTATTTTGGAATTGTGGTATACTTATTCAATGTTTTGAAAAAGGGTGATGTTTCAGATTCAGAAATGCTAATGCTGATACTTATATTTGGCGGCATTGTGTTTCATGAATTCTGGGAAGGATCATCGAGGTATGCCATGAGATATTATATTTACTGGCTTCCATTTGCTGCATTCGGCATCAGGGGAGCACTGAACGTAATATCAGGCAAGCTTAAGCGATAAAAGAGATTTAGAATAGAAGTAGGATTTAATTATGCCAATTAGAGTTAATAGTTTCATGGGTGAGTTTGGATGGTTTGCAAGAAAGCATTTTCCAATGCTTGCAAGTAACGCTTACCTTAAATTAC
Organism: Butyrivibrio sp. INlla18; assembly: GCF_900103635.1. Classification (GTDB taxonomy): domain Bacteria; phylum Bacillota; class Clostridia; order Lachnospirales; family Lachnospiraceae; genus Butyrivibrio. The sequence goes on along the minus strand of NZ_FMXK01000014.1, from coordinate 64,782 downwards.
AGTTTGTGACTAGAAGTAAGTCTCAGAAAAAATACTGCGATTATTTCCTTAATGCTGAGGAAATTCCAATGCCAAATGTAGTAAATATCGAGACTATCAATAGATGTAATTCAACATGCTCATTTTGTACAGCAAACGTAAATGCAGAGTGCAGACCACTTGCCAAGATCGACGACGACCTTTACAAGAGTATCATTGATCAGCTTGCTGATTGGGGCTACAAGGGACATCTTACACTTTATGGTAATAACGAGCCATGGCTTGATACCAAGATCGTTGAGAGACACAAGTACGCTAGGGAGAAGCTCCCTGACAGCTTTATATTCATGTCAACAAACGGACTTATTCTTTCAGTTGAGAAGCTCAAGGCAATCAAACCATACATCAATCAGCTCATCATCAACAACTACTCAATGGAGATGAAGCTCCACAAGAGTATTCAGGAAGTATACGATTATGTTAAAGCCAATCCTGAGGAGTTCAAGGATCTCGATATTCAGATCCAGATGAGATACCTTCAGGAGGTTCTTACAAACAGAGCAGGAAGTGCTCCAAACAAGAAAGAGACCAAAAAGATCGTTAAAGAGACATGTCTTTTACCATTTACAGACATGTGGATCATGCCAAATGGCAAGATGGGGCTTTGTTGCTGTGATAACTTTGAAAAGACTGACTTTGGCGACCTTACCAAGATGACTCTCAAAGAGGCTTGGGGAAGTGAAGCTTTCCAGAAGGTTCGTAGAGCAATCGCTGAGGGCAGACAGAACTATCCATTCTGTAAGCACTGCGACTTCATAGATGCGGGTTTTCGTATGCAGCTTGTAAACGCTATCCTGAGTGGGGACCAGGAGGCTGCCAATAAGCTTGGCGGTCACGAGCGTATGAAGATCGGTAAAAAGAACAACGAAGACGACAAGATTAAGTAAAGAGTATTTGGGGCTAAGATTATGAGGAGAGTATCGTTTGGTAAGTGCATAGTATTTCTGTTTCTTTTATTTGTGGTTCTTTTTTACGCCGCAATCGGAGAGAATAGTTATATTGCCATCCAGGATGATCTCGACCTCTTTCAGGCCCAGTTTGCAATGCTTCAAAATACAGGGAGCTTTTTTGCACAGTACGTGCATGCTCCATTTTTAGGCGGTGTATCAAGAGACGTGCTCCCAAGCGAGCTTTCTTTGTACACTGTCCTTTTTATGTTCTTACCACCTTTTGTAGCCTATGTTACAGGATATGTCCTTAAGGTCATCATTGCTGTATTTTCCATGAGGATTCTTTTATTAGATGTTATCTATGAAAAGACTGAATCTGGCAAAAAGTATGGAAGTTTCAGCATCAATCCTGTTTTCTACGATGATCATGTTGATAACTTTGCAACTTTAACAGGTCTTTTATATGGCGTACTTAACCTTTTCCCAGCCTTTGGGATTCCATTTGCGTCAATTCCTTTGATCGTATTCCTTCTTAGAAAGGCTTACAGGGCAGGTACCGGAGCTAAGACTGCAGGTGCTGCTTTTGGAAAGAGCTTTAAATGGCTTTTACTGATCTTTTTATTCCCATTTATTTCATATTTTTCATATCTTGGATTTTTTATCCTGGGATATTTGTTTGTAGCCATCATCTGGCTTTGGATCAAGGACAAAAGGTTTTCATTTAGCCTTTTATACGCGCTGATCTTTTTGACTATTGGAAATGTGGTATTTGAGTACAGACTCTTTTACCTGATGCTATTTACTGATACGCCAACTATCAGAGAGACTATGGTTCAGACCTATCTCTCTGCTCCTGATATACTTGGGGAGATGGGGAATATCTTCGTTAACGGCATGATGCATGTTGAGGACCTTCATAAGTTCTTTATCATGCCTATCTGCGGAGTTTACTTTATCTACCTTAATGTGAAGTACATTATTGACAGGAATTTTGAGGGTATCTTTACTGATTACTTTAATCTTGGAGTTTTGATCCTTGTGTTTAACTGCGTGGTTTACGGCCTTTACTATTCAGAGCCTGTGGAGTTTGTGATAGAAACGCTCCTTCCACCACTTACGGGCTTCCAGTACAACAGGACCATCTTCTTCAACCCATTTATCTGGTGCGTTCTTTTGTTCATCATTGTTTACAGATGCTATAAAAAGAACTCTGACAGTAAGTTTAGGAGACATAAGTCTAGGGGCGCTCTGAACTTCATGCTCTTTATGCAATATGTTGTTATCCTTGTGGCTATAGGCATAGTTCTTTTAACTCCTACTAGGTACAATGACCTTTATAGAACAGCTTTTTTGACTGCAAGACAGGAACTATTCCATCACGAAAACGACGACCTTAATTACAGAGAGTTCTATTCAACAGAGCTTTTTGACAAGATAAAAAAAGATCTTGATTATAACGGTGAGGATTACTGCGTAGCCTATGGCATGCATCCTGCGATTCTTGAATACAACGGCTTTTACACACTTGATGGATACCTTGGTTTTTACCCACAAAGCTACAAGGAGAGATTTAGGGAAGTTATTGCGCCGGCACTTGAAAGAATGGAGCCTACAAGGCTTTACTATGATGAGTGGGGAGCAAGATGCTATCTATATTCTGGCTCTGACCTTTCGATAGTCATGGCAACTAAGAGCATGACTGGTGTTACAGATACAGACATTTATATTAACGCTGAGTCCTTAAAGGACCTTGGATGTAAGTACATTCTATCTAGAATTGAGATCTCAAATGCTAAGGAGACAGGCATTGAGCTCATTGGAACCTATGAAGATGAGAGTTCACCATATACCATCTATGTATATGGATTCCCAGAAGCTTAAGCTGGTTGTCATTTAATTCATTAGAGGTTACAATAATTAAGCTACAGACTTAGAAAAAGAAATTAGTTTTGCAACTGGCAAAATACATGATAAAAGAGGTAAAGATGGATAAGATTGCAGTTTTAATTCCATGCTACAACGAAGAAAAGACAATTGGTAAGGTTATCAGAGATGCCAAGAAGGCACTTCCTGAGGCTACTATATATGTTTACAACAATAACTCCAAGGACCGCACAGCTGAGATCGCAGAGGCTGAGGGGGCTGTTGTTCGCAATGAATACATGCAGGGTAAGGGTAATGTAATAAGGAGAATGTTCCGCGAGATCGATGCCCTTGTATATGTAATGGTTGATGGTGACGACACCTATCCTATGGAGTCAGCACCTGAGATGGTAGACCTTGTTCTTAACCACAATTCAGACATGGTTGTTGGTGACAGGTTATCAAGCACCTACTATCAGGAAAACAAGAGACCATTCCATAACTTTGGAAACAACCTTGTTAGAGGCAGCATCAACAAGCTCTTTGGCTGCAACATCAGAGACATCATGACTGGCTTTAGAGCATTTAGCTATGAATTTGTTAAGACATTCCCAGTTCTTTCAAAGGGATTTGAGATCGAGACAGAGATGACTATCCACGCTGTCTACAACAATATGCAGATCGACAATGTAGTTATTGACTATAGAGATCGTCCAGAAGGATCAGAATCTAAGCTCAACACTTACGCTGATGGATTTAAGGTACTTAAGACTATCGCAAGACTTTACAGAAGCTACAAGCCATTTGGATTTTTCTCTATCCTTGCTGGTCTTCTTGCTATCCTTTCAGTTATCTTCTTTGTTCCAATCCTTCAGGAATACTGGGCAACACACCTTGTTCCAAGGATTCCAACACTTATCGTTTGCTGCTTTGTTATGATGGCTGCGGTACAGAGCTTCTTTGTAGGAGTGCTTCTTTCTACAATGGCTATCAACAACAGGAGAGAATTTGAGATGCAGCTGAACATGCTTCAGAGGCACAAAGAGACGGATTATTCAGATAATGAAAAGTAATAATAAGAAATTAGTTTTAAATGCATCAAAAGACTTTATATTCAGCGTTCTTGCGCTGGTAATTTATAACGGTGTCCTTCAGCTTCTGATCTACCCAAGACTTGAGACTTATGTTGGGGCGGATGCTTTTGGCACCGTTCTTTATTTGATTTCAGCAGTGTCCATCATGGGTGCAGGCTTTGGTACCGCCGGTAGCTACTCACGTATGGTAGCCAAAAAAGACAGAACAGAAGCAAACGGTGATTACAACCTTTTTCTTCTGATCATCACCCTGATATCGATACCTGTAACTATAGGTTCACTTATTGCGATCCATAGCCTTGATCTTATCCAGTTTATCTGGGTATTTGTGCTGATGGCTATAACCGTTGCCAGATACTATTCTGATGTTGAATACAGGATGAACATTAAGTTCCTTGATTACTTCCTGTTTTTTACATCAGTTTCTATCGGTTATATCTTAGGGCTTTTCCTATATAGATACACAGGCAACTGGGTTATCACGATCCTTACTGGTGAAGTCTTTGGTATCGTCTACACTGTGGTAAGGGGCAAGATCTTTAGGGCGCCATATACAGAAGTTTCCAGCAGCTTCAAAGAGAACATGAAATCTCTTTTCTTCATATCTGCTAGTAACTTATTGGGGGCGCTGATCCTTCATTCAGACAGGATCTTACTTAGACTTGCGGTTGGTTCAAGGGAAGTTACCATTTACTACACAGCAAGTCTTGTTGGTAAGATAGTTGCAATGCTCACAACACCTCTTAACGGCGTGATCATCAGCTACCTTACTAATTACAAGATTGAGCTTAATAAAAAGAGATTTGGAATCATCGCAGCAGCATTCCTTGTGCTAACAGTTATTGGAGCAATCTGCTGTACTGGAGTGTCATATCTTTTTGTTAAGATAATGTATCCTGATGTATTTGAGGAAACGGTTGCCTACTTCTTTGTGGCTAATTTAGGACAGATCCTTTACTTTATATCAGGATCACTTATGGTCATCATCATGAGCTTTTCTGCAGAAAAGCTTCAGCTCCTTATAAATGCAGTTTATGCGATAGCTTTCTGCGTGATAGTCATTCCTATGACTTATATACTGGGACTTCCTGGAATAGCTTATGGACTCGTTATTGTTAACCTTGTGAGATTTGGATTTACTATGATCCTTGGCATGAAAAAGCTTAATAAGATCAAGAAAGACTTTGAAAACGATAATTAATTATCTAAATAACGTTAACTTCTTAAGACTTTCTTAAGATTAACGGCAGATTTCCTTAATTTTTTGACTTTTCTATTTCCAAATCCGAAACAAGTGGTAGAATGAGTTTTGTTAGGAGGAATTACGAGAATGAAAAGAAAACTAATGGCTGCAATGGCAGTTATTTCAACAATTACAATAATGATATCAGGTTGCGGCCTTAAGAATAATGATGTTCAGACAGCAAACGAGTACGTTGGGGATGAGGCTTCTAATGAAAATTCTGCAGAGGATGATGCAACTTCAGATAGCTCGATCGTAGTTATGGAAGGACTTTCAGAGCCTACATTTGAAGAGTCCAGTGCTTCTGCTTCCACATCAACAGTTGATAAGCCGGCAGAATCTAATGAAGATCAGGTAGTAATGGTGTTCTTTGGCGATAGCCAGATTGCAAGTGGTAGATCTGATGGAACAGATATTCCTACACTTGTTTCACAAAGAGTCCCTCATTCAGTAGTTTATAACCTTGCTATTGGTGGTACTACTGCAGCTCTTGAGGCTTCATCATCATCAGTTGATCCTGCTACTATGAACTCGGATAGCTTCATCGGTATGGCTTATGCATATTCAGGACAGGCTGACAGAAATGCAGTTCTTGCTAGTCACCCAGAAGTTCTTGAGACTATGAACAAGATAGATCCAGCTAAGGTTGATTACTACGTTATCGAGTATGGTGCCAATGATTTCTTTAGTGGCAACCCGATCGATTACACTCAGTATGATGGAGATAACAAGATCCATGCATATTACGACGCTATGTGTTCAGGAATCAGTATCTTAAAGAATATGAGCCCTAATGCCAAGATCATTGTCATGACTCCATTCTATGGAATCTACAAAGATACAAACGATACATTTATCGGTGATACATATGTTGTAAGTAACGGATATGGCACACTTGCTGATTATGCCAAGAAGGCCAAGAACGTTTCTGAGGATGAAGGATGCATCGACTTTGACGGAATGTTCAGAGAGCACTCAGATCTTTATCTTGATACAGCTGAGCAGTACCTTATAGATGGTGTTCACCTTACTCTTACAGGTAGACAGATATTTGCAAGGCTTCTTGCTCATATCCCTAATTTTTACGAAGGCTTTGAGCCATACGCTTACCTTGAACGTGATACCATTGAGATTGGTAAGTTCAATCCTGATGAGTACTTTAGATTCAGACATGATCTTATGCAGCAGTATTATCCAGAAGCTTGGGCCAAGATGCAGAATGGTGAGTATCTTCTTGCACCTCCTGTAACTCAGGAAGAGATAGAGGCATCATCTGTACAGGCGGCAAATGAGTCAGCCCAGGAACAGCAGCAACAGTAAGTCCTCAATTGAAAATTTTGGTATCAAACCTGCTTCCATCAGATAACGTGGGAGCAGGTTTTTATTTTGCTTTGGTAGAGTACTAAAATTTGAACAATGTCTTTATATAAGGTATACTACTTATGTTTGAATAGATTAATTTACGATTGAGGATAAAGAGATGAAAAAAGTTGTAATAATTGGGGCGGGCCCTGCAGGTTTAACTGCAGCTTATGAGCTTTTGTCAAAATCTAAGGACTATCAGGTAGTAGTTTTTGAGGAGACAGCAACTTTTGGTGGTATTTCAAGGACTGTAAATTACAAGGGCAATCGTATGGACATGGGTGGCCACAGGTTCTTTTCCAAGGTTCCTGAGGTTAACGAATGGTGGGAAAAGATGCTTCCACTTCAGGGCAAGCCTGCATACGATGATAAGGTATTAGACAGACAGATGGAGCTGGCTGATGGCGGACCAGATCCTGAGAAGACTGACAAGGTTATGCTGAAGCGTAATCGTGTATCCAGGATCTTTTTTGACCGTAAGTTTTATGATTATCCTATATCTCTTAAGCTTGAGACCTTCAAGAATATGGGACTTCTTAAGACTATTGCCTGCGGCTTCTCATACCTTGCAGTTATGATCCACAAGAGAGAAGAGAAATCTCTTGAAGATTTCTATGTTAATAGGTTTGGTAAGAAGCTTTACTCTATGTTCTTTGAGTATTATACAGAGAACCTCTGGGGTAGACACCCATCTGAGATCGATCCTTCATGGGGGGCTCAGAGAGTTAAGGGTGTATCTATCATGGCAGTTCTCAAGAATGCTCTTAACAAGAAGCATGGCAACAAGGACGGCAAGGTAGAGACTTCGCTTATCGAGGAGTTCCACTATCCAAAGCTTGGACCTGGTCAGCTCTGGGAAGTAACAGCTCAGCAGATCAAGGAACTTGGCGGAACTATCGTTATGAACGCTAAGGTTACCAAGATCCGCAAAAAAGGTGAGCACATCGTTGGTATCACATATCTCATGGATGGCAGCGAGATGGAAATAGAGGGCGATATCTTCATCAGCTCAATGCCTGTTAAGGACCTTGTAGAGGGCATGAATGATGTTCCTGCAGATCCACTTAGGATTGCTAAGGGCCTTCCTTACAGAGATTACATGACACTTGGTGTTCTGGTTCCTAAGCTTAACCTTGAGAATAAGACTGGGCTCAAGACTATGGGCGGCATCGTACCTGATAACTGGGTATACGTTCAGGATAGAACTGTCAAGATGGGTAGATTCCAGATCTACAACAACTGGTCTCCATATTTGGTAAAAGACCTTGAGAACACAGTATGGGTTGGACTTGAGTACTTCTGCTTTGAAGGTGATTCAATGTGGAATATGACTGAGGATGAGTTTGCTAAGATGGCTATCGATGAGATGGTTACACTTAAGCTCATTAATAGTCCTGATGAAGTTCTTGATTATCACATGGAAAAAGTTAAGAAGGCATATCCTGCTTACTTTGATACATATGATGAAATGGACAAGCTTGTTGATTACCTCAACACAATTGATAACCTATATTGTGTAGGACGTAATGGACAGCACCGTTACAATAATATCGACCACTCAATGTGCACATCTTTTGAGACTGTTAAGAACATCTTAAGTGGCGAGACAGACCGCAGCAACATCTGGAATGTCAACACAGAAAAAGAATACCATGAGTCAACTGAAGAAGTTTCAGATGAGGTTCAGGTAGATTAAGTTTTTGAATTTAGTAAGTTTATGCGGTGCGTGTTATCGCACCGCATTAGTTATGTTTTAGAGGATTATTATGAAAAAGATCAGTATTTTGATTCCCTGCTTTAATGAAAGCGAAAATGTAGAGGGAATATCTGCAGCAGCAGAAAATGTATTAAAGACAGAGCTTCCACAGTATGATTACGAGATCGTATTTATCGACAACGCATCAACTGATGGAACAAGAGCCAAGATTGAGAAGATCTGCGAAGGAAATAAGAAGATCAAGGCAATCTTTAACGTTACTAACTTTGGACAGTTTAACTCTCCATTCCACGGCATGTGCTCTCTTGACGGAGACTGCGTTATCCCTATCTGTGCAGACTTTCAGGATCCAGTTGAGCTTATTCCTGTTTTTGTAAAAAAGTGGGAGGAAGGCCACAAGATTGTTAGTGGTGTTAAGTCTTCTAGTAAGGAAAACGGATTTATCTATTTCCTTAGAACAATTTATTACAAGACTATCAAGAACATGTCCAGCGTTCGCATGATCGAGCACTTTACTGGCTTTGGTCTTTATGACAAGACCTTCATCCAGCTTCTTAGACAGCTTGATGATCCTATTCCATTTATCAGAGGAATCGTTGCTGAGTATGGTGAAGGCTTCAACATGACAACAGTTGAGTATGAGCAGCCACAGCGAAGAGCAGGCAAGACTCACAACAACTTCTATACCCTTTATGATGCAGCAATGCTCAGCATTACATCATACACTAAGGTTGGACTTCGTCTTTGTACCTTTGCAGGCTTTATCTGCGCACTTATAGATATCATCGTGGCTTTTGTATACCTTATACTCAAGCTCACGCACTGGTATAGCTTCCACGCAGGTTACGCACCAATGATCATTGGTATGTTCCTTATCGGCGCTATACAGCTGTTTTTCATCGGACTTATGGGTGAATACATCCTTAATATCAATACACGAGTAATCGGCAGACCAATAGTTGTAGAAGAAAAGAGAATAAATTTCGATGAGTAGTTTTATTTCCCTGTACTTTTTCATATTCTTACCGGTTGTAGTATTATTTAACTTCGTCATTCCAAGGAAGTTCAGGTATATCTGGCTCTTTGTGACCAGTATCTGCTTCTATGGAAGTATAGACCTGGGTAGTACCATAGTCCTTGCGCTAGTTATATTGCTGACTTATGGTGCAGCTCTTTTGATGGAAAAAAGTGATGAAGGTAGGAAAAAGCTGGTGCTGATAGGTTCACTAATTGTGACTATTGGAACTCTGGTAGTCTTTAAGTACCTCGGCTTTATCGTAGGTACCTTTAAGGAACTTACAGGTGGCGATGCGTCAGACTCAGCTATTAAGCTTCTTGCGGTAACCGGTATCTCCTTTTATATGTTAAAAGCAATTGGGTATCTGATCGACGTTTACAGGGAAGATATCCAGGCTGAGAGGAATGTGGTCAAGTACGCGCTCTTCGTTTCTTTCTTCCCTCAGATCTTGTCAGGACCTATAGAAAGAGCTGGGAAGATGCTTCCACAGTTTACTTATCCCCTTACTGTTGACTACGACAGACTTCGCGATGGGCTTTTTCAGATGCTTTGGGGATATTTCCTTAAGATGGTGATTGCAGACAGACTCTCCATCTACGTTGCGAACGTTTATAGTAACCCTGCTGGTGCTGTAGGATTTGCAGCATTTATGGCTACTATATTTTATACTTTTGAGATCTACTGTGACTTTGCGGGCTATTCCCACATTGCTATCGGTATAGCAAGGATTCTGGGAATTGACGTTATGAAGAACTTTGAAAGCCCATATCTATCTGGAACTATAGCTGAGTTCTGGAGGAGGTGGCACATATCTCTTAGCACTTGGTTTAGAGATTATCTCTATATTCCACTTGGGGGCAACAGAAAGGGCACTGTCCGTAAGTATTTGAACATCCTTATTGTATTTGCTGTTTCTGGACTTTGGCATGGTGCAGCCTGGACCTTTGTATTCTGGGGGTTCCTCCACGGAGTATATCAGGTTATTGGATATCTTTTAAGACCGGTGAGGGACTTTATTGTAGATACCTTCAAGGTTGAGAGGAGAGCTTTTTCACACAGGCTCATTAAGATTGCAGTTACATTCCTTCTTGTAAACTATGCTTGGGTATTTTTTAGAGCATCCAGCATGGGCGACGCATTTGCGATCATAAAGAACAGTTTGGTATTTACTCCATGGCAGATCATGGATCAGAGCCTTTATTCCTACGGCCTTACAAGGCTTGATTTCCTGGTAGCGATCCTTGGAATCTTGTTGGTAGTTCTGGTTGACATTGCTAACTACTACGGAATCATTGTAAGGGAAAAGATAATGAGCCAGGGAATCTGGGTTCGTTATCTGGTTGGACTTGTTGGAGTACTTATTATCCTGATCCTTGGAATCTGGGGACCTGGATACGACGCAGGAAGCTTTATTTATCAGCAGTTTTGATGATGGGAATATTAAATGAAAAAGACATTTTTTAACACTATTAAAATTGTAATATTTCTTTTGATACTTGGCGGATGCATTCTGGCGTCAACAGTAGTACTTAGGCGCAAGGATTCTGATTATAAGTATGCAGATTTTTTGAGTGAATCTAAGAAAGGACATATTGATGTTCTTTTTATTGGTTCATCTCATGTAATAAATGCTATTAATCCGGTAGTTCTTTTTGATGATTATGGATACACCTCCTACAACATGGGCGGACATGGATCTCTTTTGCAGGCTACTTACTGGGAACTTCAAGAGAGCCTTGAGTACATGACTCCAGAGTGGGTTGTAATTGATACCTACATGATCGAAAAGAATGTTAAGTATCTTGATGACAGAGAAGAGTATGAGGCTGATGACATCAACACTTCTGTTGAGCAGCTTCATTTAAATATGGACGTTTGGCCATACAATGACCTTAAGGTTAAGGCTATTGATGATCTTATTTCTGATGAAAAGATTAAAAATGAGTTCCTCTACGACTTTATCATCTATCACAATAGATGGCAGAATCTGACAGCCAATGATTTCAAGGCTCTTACAGGAACTGCTGACAGAAATCAGCTCTTTGGTGCTGAGATGAGATATAAAGTGGAGATTGATCCTCCTATGCATCCTGAGGCTACTGAGGGAGATCTTTTAACAGAAGATACAGTTGGATGTGAGTATCTTAGGAAGATCATTGAGCTGTGTCAGGATAAGGGAATCGGCGTTGTTGTGACCTATTATCCATTTGCAGCTGAGACTGGCGACAAGGCAGCTGCCATAAAGGCTGGCGAGATCGCAGCTGAGTATGACGTTCCATTTTTGAATATGCTGGAACTTGATGTGGTAGATCTTTATTCTGATCTAAATGACCACGGACACCTTAATGTGACTGGTGCTACAAAGGTTACAGATTATATGGGAGAGTGGCTCTCACAGACTGGCGATCTTGTGGACCATAGAGGTAATCCTGAGTACTCACATTGGGAAGAAAATGCTGAGAAATTCAAGGCTGAGCTTGATGACATGGTTCTTGATGAGGACAATCTCTATGTTAAGCTCAATCTTTTAAAGCTTGATGGATATAGCTTTGTCCTCTATGTAAACGAGGATTCTGGTGTGTATCACGATACTGCTATGATGCACATTATTGATAACCTGTCAGGAAGTGGCAAGGTGATGGCTGATAACAGTGCTTATGTTGTTATCAAGGATGGCGCTACTAATAAGGTTTATGACGCCAAAGGCGGAGAGATATTGGAGAGTGTTCCAACATCTATGGGTAATCTCTACTATAGATTCGTAGAGAAGTACTATAGGATCTTGAGTCCTGTTGGCGATGAAGATACAAACTACTTGTACGACGACGGACATGCTGCTGAAGATATTCAGCTTATAATATTTGACAGTGAGTCAGGGGAAATCCTTTCTCACGATTATTACAGATCATATGGAGGTAATTATGAACGATAAGGTAACAATAGTAGGAATTGCGGGAGGAACAGCATCTGGTAAGACTACGATCGTTCGCATGATAAAAGAAAAATTTGGTGATGATATTGTTGTCATCAGCCATGATTCATATTACAAGGCACACAACGATCTTTCTTATGAAGACAGATCAAGACTTAACTACGACCATCCTGAGGCATTTGACACGGCGCTGATGATCGAGGATATCAAGAAGCTCAAGAACAACGAAGCAATTGATATGCCTGTTTATGACTATACTATTCACAACAGATCTGATGCTACAGTTCACATTGTTCCAAAGAAACTTATCATCATTGAAGGATTCATGATCCTTGAAAACAAGGAACTTAGGGACTTAATGGATATCAAGGTATTCGTAGAGACTGATGCTGACGAGAGATTACTTCGTCGTATCAGACGTGACATGGTGGAGCGTGCAAGAAGCATTGATTCAATTCTTACACAGTACATCGAGACTGTTAAGCCAATGCACGAGCAGTTCGTAGAGCCAAGCAAGAAGTATGCGGACATCATCATCCCTCGTGGTGGCGAAAACATCACGGGTATCACAATCCTCGAGGAACACTTGAAGCACATGATGGATTGAGACTTTGAAAGCGTGGTTGGTGGTTTACAAACCCTTCCACGGACGCTTCCGCTTCGTTAAATTCGTAGCGGTACTAAGGTGATAAAAAACATCACCTAAGTACCGACGAATTTAAAGACCGTGAATTGATTTATAAACTCGCAAATCCCCACTCACCAACTAGCCGAGGCTTACAAAACAAAAAAATGAGCCCTAGGGACGGAGGTTAGAGCTCATTTTTGCAAAGAGTGGACCTAGGGGACGGGGTTAGTGGACCATTTTACCTGCATTTGAGGGAAAATAAGATTTGCAGGTAAGGATTTTGAGCAAATTTAGGCTAAGGGTAGAGGAAGGTTACCTGCATCCGGGAAAAAATAAAACTTGCAGGTAAAGATTTTCTAGCAAGTTAGGGTATAGAGTTGCGGAGAGTTACCTGCAACCGGGGAGAAAATAAATTTGCAGGTAAAGATTTCAAGCAAATTTATGTTAAGGCATGCGGGGAGTTACCTGCATCCGGGGAAAAATAAGACTTGCAGGTAAAGATTTTCTAGCAAATTAAAGCTAAGATAATCGAGAGACGGAGGAACTACACTTGTCACAGAGCATATTTGGAGTGGTGAGCTTGATATTTTGGTTACTGATTGCACCACTTATGATAGGAATTACGTTCAACTTCATATTGCCAAAGGAAAAGAAGAGACTGGGCATAACGTTCCTTCTGGGCTTCCTGATCTACGTTGCAGGCTTCGAAATTATTGCGATACCTTGCATGACCAAGATCATGTACAATGCGTTCAGTTACTGCGTGAAGTATTATGTGATCTTGGCGTGGGTACTGATGATTCCGGGAATAATAAAGACGGCGTTGGCGGTATTCAAGGACAAGGATTTGAGCAAGCTTTTTTACTTAAAGAAAGCAGATGCAAAGAACAACAGAACTAGTACAGCTTCTAGCATCACAGGCAGTGATGAACTTGAAATTGCAGATCCAGACGTTGCCAAGAAGCACAAGATAGAGACCTACATTTACTGGGGAATTTTCTTTGCTCTCCTTGCGTTCCAGATGGTGATGGCGATTCTAATGGCAAGCTTTGACGGGGATGACGCGTACTATGTTGTTGAGTCACTTCTTGCGCAGCAGGCGGATGTTATGAACACTATCTTGCCATACACAGGAATTTCTACATCCCTTGATATCAGGCATGCGTTGGCAGTGATCACTATGTGGATCGCATTTATTGCTAAGGTTTCAGGCATACATGCCACGATTATGTCACACACGGTTATTCCGCTGATCGTGATACCACTCGTTTATCTTGTTTACGTGGAAATCGGCAAGAGCTTATTTAGAAAGAAGCAGGAGTTTGTGCCTGTATTCATGATAATCGTGAGTTTCCTAATGATGTTCGGAAACGTGTCGATCCACACACCTGCAACATTCTTTCTTATGAGAACATGGCAGGGCAAGGCTATAGTATGCAACCTGGTATTTCCTCTTATTTTCTGGATTTTCCTGGAAATGATGGAAAAGAAAGAAGAAAAGGCTGAAAGTACTGGTGTAGAACAGACTACAGAGAAAGTGGCAGCAAAAGCGGGAATCAGGCAGAAAATATCTACAGCTTCCTACGGCTGGATCATGCTGATATTTGTAAACATGCTATCTGGTATGTGCACAGCCATGGGCGTGATATTTGCAACTGGACTTATTGGGCTCTTGACACTGATACTTCTTTTTATCAAAAAAGACTGGAAAGTCCTGATAGGAGCATTTATCTGCGTGATACCAAATTTTGTTTATCTGGCGCTGTACCTGTCAATCTGGAGCAGTTGACCAAATGAAGAAAACAACAGTTTAAAAATTAGAAACATGACATAGATTACGGAGCATTCGTATGTACGGAATATTTATGGAATGCTGGGTCGATCTTAAGCTATATGGCGGGAATGGAGTGCTGCTGGCACTTCTGATCATCTCTTCCATATATCTCATCACCTCAGAAAAAGACCTAAAAAAGAAAATATTGTTTGGAATCTTGCCGCTGGTGATCCTAGTAGGATTCCTGGTTCCATTTACCAAGATTGCCTATGTGGCGGCTTTTGACGATGGTAAGGATACTTACTACCGCATTATGTGGCTGATCCCAACCTATGTGACTATTGGTTATGCCGCAACTAGAGCACTTTCTCGTGTGAAAAGAGATACTGTAAGGAGATGCCTTCTTCCGGTGATGCTGGTCATTATCGCAGTCACAGGCTCTTTTGTCTACACAAATCAGTATATGCAAAGAGCTGAGAACGCCTACCATATTCCACAGAACGTCATCGATATTGTGGACGAGATCGCACCAGCAGAGGGGGAACCTAGGGTACGCGCTGCATTCCCATCAGAGCTTGTGCACTTTGTAAGGCAGTACAACACTAATATCCTGATGCCATTTGGCCGCGAGATGGTGGTAACTCAGTGGGATTACTACAACGCAGTTTATGAGGTTATGGAAAAGCCTGAAGTTATCGACGCTAAGGCATTGGTGGAAGCCACAAGGCAGACCAAGTGCACATACATCGTGATGCCAGACAATAGGACAATCAAGGGAAGTCTTACAGATGAAGGACTCGTGATCAGAGCCAACATCGAGGGCTACACAATCTACGAAGACCCACAGGTTGAGGCTTTTAACGGATAAAAAGTTTTACGAAAGAAGTAGTTTTTATGGAAAAAGAAGTACAAGATTATTTAGACAGAGTGCATGAATCTGATTTTGCTATGCTTTGCGAAGTAGATAGGATCTGCAAGAAGCACGGCATTCAGTATTTTTTACATGGAGGCACATTCCTTGGGGCTGTAAGGCACCAGGACTTTATTCCATGGGATGATGACGTTGACATCCTGTTTTTGAGAAAAGACTATGAGAGGTTCCTTGAGGTCTTTGAATCAGAGGCAGATAAGAGATTTAAGCTCCTTAGATTTGAGAAGTACCCACAGTTCTTTGATTTTATCACTAAGATTGCGGATCAGAACCTTACATACGAGGGCACAAGCTTTGGTGCAGAGGACTTTTACGAGAACAGATACTCTCACCCAACGCTGGACCTCTTTGTATTTGATATCGAGGCTGGGCACCACAAGTGGCAGCTTACAAGGATGAAATTCCTCTATGCCCTTGCCATGGGTCACAGACCATACATTGATTACAGCAAGTTTGACGGCGCTATGAAGACTGTAGCCAAGGTTCTTGCTGGAATCGGACGCGTGATTCCATTTAAGGTAATCGCAAGACAGTACATTAAACTTCAGACTCTTGGCGGACTTGCGGAAGTTCACGGGGAAAAGAAGACTCTTTTCATATCAAATGAGCAGCCAGATCCAAGGTATTGGGGCCTTGATTTTGGACCAGAGCATTTGATCGATGGACCAGACACAGGAATTATCAGGGGAAAAGAGTTCCCTATTCCGAAGCTCCACGACAAGTGGCTTACAAAGACTTACGGCAACTTCATGGCACTTCCTCCAGAGGACAAGAGAGTGCCAATGCACGTAAATATAATCAAGTAAAAAGCATGTATCAGTAATTTACATGTAGAAGTAATAGTAGTTTAGAGGTTTAGAAGGAGTTAAGTTATGAAAACAATCGCACTTATTATCGCAGGTGGAACTGGTGCCAGAATGCATCAGGATATCCCAAAGCAGTTTTTAACAGTAAATGAAAAGCCAGTAATCGTCTATACTCTTGAGGCGTTCCAGAATCATCCAGAGATAGACTCTATCGCTGTTGTTTGCGTTGAGGGCTGGGAGCAGATGCTCTCTGCTTACGCAAGACAGTTCAATATTACAAAGCTGAAACACATCGTACCTGGCGGAGAGAACGGCCAGGGCTCTATCAGAAATGGTGTATACGAGCTTGAGAAGTCTTTTGACAAGGACGATATCGTGCTGATCCACGACGCCATCAGACCTATGGTGTCAGCCGAGATCATCTCTGATTGCATCATGAAGACCAAGCAGTACGGCAATGCCATCACAGCAATCCCTTGCGCTGAGGCTATGCTCACGACTGAGGATGGTGCAAGCTCGGAGGAGACCTACTCAAGAGACAAACTCAAGAGAACTCAGACTCCACAGGGCTTTAAGCTCGGCGAGATCTGCGAACTCCACAGAGAGGCCCTCAAGAAGGGCATTACAGGATCAGTTGCTTCCTGCACACTGATGATCGAAATGGGTAAAAAAGTCTTCTTTTCCGAAGGCTCTGAAAAGAACATAAAGCTTACAACTGTTGATGATATCGATATTTTTAAGGCACTTCTGATCAGCAAGAGAAGTGAGTGGCTCAAATAACAATGCTTTTTAATTCTTACAGTTTTATGCTGGCGTTTTTGCCAGTGTTCATAACTATATACTACCTCATTAAGAGGTTTTTTAGAGATGATGAGAAACTAATGAAACTGCTGCAGGGCTGGACCGTGGCAGGTTCGTTAGTTTTTTATGCATTTTTCGGCTACCAGAATGCGGTAGTCTTTGCAATCAGCATCCTGTGGAACATCAATGTGATCAATGTCATGAGGATAAACAAGGTAAAGGCTGCCAAAAATGTGGATAAAGACGCCGAGAAAAGGCCAGGCAGTGGAAAAGTCTGGCTCTTTGCAGGTATTCTTGTGAATGTTGCTCTGCTCCTGTTCTTTAAGTTCAGCGGCACATTTTTCCCTGTGGCTATCAGTTTCTACACCTTCAACCAGATCTCATACCTTGTGGATTACTACCGCGGGGATATTGATGAATTTAGGCCCCTTGAGTATCTGACCTACATCATGTTTTTCCCTAAGCTTTTACAGGGTCCACTCATGGGTTATGGTGATTTCGTAAAAGAGCTGAAAAACTCCGCAAAGGCTAAATTTGATTACGAAACTATTCTTAGAGCCCTTCTTCTCATATCTCTTGGTATGTTCAAGAAGGTGGTCCTTGCAGATACGATTGGAACTGCAGTTAATTACGGTTATGAGAACCTTGCTTTACTTGGAAGCTTGGAGGCAATCCTTACAGCGGTATTTTACTCATTCCAGCTGTACTTTGACTTTAGTGGATATTGCGACGTGGCAGCAGGAATCTGTATGATGATGGGATTTGACCTGTGCCTTAACTTTGATTCACCTTACAAGGCTGTGAACATCATAGATTTCTGGAAGAGATGGCATATCACCCTTACAAAGTTCTTTACCAAGTATGTGTACATTCCACTTGGAGGTAACAGAAAGGGAGAAGTTAGGACCTATGTGAACTTCATGATCATCTTCCTTCTGAGCGGTCTATGGCATGGAAGCGGATGGACATTTATCGTTTGGGGAGCTATGCATGGGATTCTGTATGTGATCACAAGACTGGTGCAGAAGAAAATCCCACCAAAGGATGAAAATATCTTTATCAGAGGTATCAAGGTGATTCTTACTTTCGCCTACGTCACTGCAGCTTGGGTATTCTTTAGGGCAGAGACCCTCTCGGATGCGATACTTCTTTTTACAAGAATGTTCACAGGCGGCAAGAAGCCTATAGCTATAAGCATGGCAGCAAGCTTCCAGCTGGACGAACTGTGGTACATCATAAAGGTCACACCTATCATGAAGCTTAGCTTTGCATGGGATATCTGTCTGTGGATGTTCCTGATTGGCAGCGCAGTAGTGATCTTTTTTGGCAAGAACGCCATAACTTATGCAAAAGAGTGCAAGATAAGCCTTAAGACAACTCTTTTAACAATACTGCTACTTGCGTGGACAATCGTGAGCTTTGCGGGAGTTAGCACCTTCCTGTATATGAACTTCTGATGGGGAAATTGTGGACAAGCATCTGAGATTCAAAGAGATTTGTGGATAGAGATATGAAAGAAAACAAAATGGAAAAGAAAAATAGCAGGTTTAGGAATCTGTTCATACTGATAATTGCTGCTATGCTGGCGATCTTTGTGATGTTTGCAGGCATCATTATATATGTGGATCCATTTTTCCACTACCATGCGCCAATTGCAGGTTTTCCCTATGTGGTGGACAATCAGCTGAGCCAGAATCCAGGCATGGCCAAGAATATGTGCTACGAAGGCTGCATCATCGGATCTTCTATGACAGTAAACTTTGATACTGATGATTTCATGGAGATCCTGGAGACCCCAACTGTTAAGCTTAGCTACAGCGGTGCTTATCCAAAGGATGACTACAATATCCTTTCTATCGTTTTTGATGACAGCACCTACGCTAGGCAGAATAGCCAGATAAAAAAAGTCTTTTTTGCCATGGATATCCCAACCATGACGGCAGACATAGAGACCACCAAGTATCCGCTTCCTGAGTACCTCTACGACAGGAGTTATATAAATGATGTACAGTATGTTCTCAATAAAGACGTGCTCTTTCAGTACATTATGCGTCCTGTGGTTCAGGGAAAAGGCTCGGACCTTTCAGAGATCTACTTTAGCTGGTGGACACCTGATTACTACAACATTCAGTGGGTTATGCACACCTACGAAGAGCCTGGGAAGGTAGAAAAAGAGGCGGCGGCAGATGAGCTGATTCCTCAAACTGAGGAAAATCTCAAGGTGAACATCCTTCCTTTCGTGGAGGAGCATCCTGACACGGAGTTTTATTTCTTTTTCCCACCATATAGCATTCTCTACTGGCACAACGTAATGCAGGAGAATACTTTTGAGGCGACCTTCAAGCAGTATCAGTACGTAGCAGACAGACTCTTGTCTTACGACAACGTACATCTTTTCTATTTCCAGAATATGGAAGAGACCCTGGACCTCAACAACTATGCGGACTATTCACATTATAAGCCCGAAATTAATAGATTTATGGTAGAATGCTTTAAGGATGGAAGTTACGAAATTCATTCATCCGAAGAGATGGCAAAAGAGCTACAGAAAATGCGCCAGATGATTGGTGACTTCGACTATAACGAGCTCTTTTCCAAAGAATGGTAAAGGCGGTAATTAACTATGGATAACGAAGAAAAGTTTACTATACCAAAATGGGTTCATATTACAGCACTTTCAGTGATAGGATTGGTTCTTATCTTTTCAATCTACAAGCTTGTCAGATGGAACATGGGAACAGCCAAGACTGAGGGCGTTACAGGAGAGAGCTACGAGGTTGAAGTTCTTGACCAGATCTTCCTTCTTCCAGATGAAAAGAAGGCTGGACATGAGGATGACGGCGTTGAGACAATTCTTTTCCTTGGTAATGACGCTATTACTTACGACGTTGGAGATACAGGTGTTGTTAAGCAGATTGGCTCAAAGCTTGAAGGCTCAAATGTAATAAATGCTGGCTTCCCTGGTTCAACAGTTGCTCTTAAGAACACAGATTACAGCGATGACTACGTTCTTGATGCATATAGCTTCTACAATGTTGCTAAGTGCATCGTAAATGAGGACTTCACACCACTTAAGGATAAGACTGGAAATTTTGAAGATAGTCAGTATATTTTGAGCTCAGAAGCCCTTGAAGAGACTGATTTTAGCAAGGTTGATACTCTTGTTATCTACTACAATGCGCAGGATTACTTGAACCTCAGAGTAGGTATGAATCCTGATAACGATGTAGACCCTATGACCTTTAGCGGAGCGCTCAAGGCTGGAATTCAAATGATCCAGGAGAAATACCCATACATCAGGATCGTATGCATGTCTTTCCCTATGTGCTATGCCTATGACAGCTCAGGAAGCCTTGTAAGCGGCGACAGATACGACTTTGGAAACGGCAAGCTCACAACATACCTTCAGTTCATGATCGATGTGTCTGGAGCAACCGGTGTTTCTTTTGTTGATAACTACTACGGAACAATCCATGAGGACAATAGCTCCACATGGCTTCTTGATAACATTCACGTGAACGCTGAATGTAACGCTCACATTGCAGAGCACTTCGTGAGCGCGATCTATCCTTCATACGGAAGCGAGGAGAAGTGATTTTAATGAAAAAGAAGATACGAGTTGTAGATCTTTTGCTCCTTCAGAGCGCGGTTGTGATCTACTCACTTTCAACAGTTGCGGCAAACCTTGCCTCCAAGCATGAGTTTTTGTCCTTCGAATATATTGCCTTTTTTGGCCTTGAGTTCGTAATTCTTGGAATTTACGCCATCGTTTGGCAGCAGATGATCAAGAAATTCCAGCTTTCAGTGGCTTATGCCAACAAGGCTCTGACCCTCATGTGGTCTATGCTCTGGAACTTCCTTATTTTCAGCCAGGGTATCACTCCATTTAAGGTTGTGGGCGTACTCCTGGTAGTGGCCGGAGTTATCGTTATGAATTCTGGCGCTATTTCAGAAAAAGAGCCTGAGAAGGAGGAAGAGAAATGATCAATATTTACTTCCTTCTGATGATCCTTGCTGAGATCATCGCATCTTCATCACAGATGCTCCTTAAGCTCAGCGCAACCAAGAAGTACCCTAACTTTATCAGAGAGTACTTAAACGCACTTGTTATCGGTGGTTACTGCCTCCTTGTGGTTTCAATGGCTATCTCGATTTTTTGCTATGACGGCCTTGGATACATGGGCGTAGTAGTAATGGAGCCTATTGGATACATTATCGTAATGTTCATGTCCAGAGTTTTCTTCAAAGAGAAGTTTACTCTTCGCAAATTTATAGGAATGGTGCTGATTCTTTCAGGTATAGTTGTATTCTACGCATTGGGATAAATTATGAAAAAAGATAAGTTAACCGAATATATAGCGGCGATACTACTTGCTGCTTCAATAGTGTCGCTGGTGTTTGTCTTTGCAAATGCCAATATAAGCCACTACACAGCCAGGATGGAGTCTGATATCGCATCAGAAACATTGCTGGCTACAGTGCTTTATGAGAATAATTTCATTCAGCCAGATTCTTGGTACGCTTCCACAGCCATCAGACTTATATCAACGCCTAACCTTGCAGCCTTTATCTATCCTCTTGTGGGGATGGACGCAAACCTTGCTATGGGTATTTCCTGTACGGTCATGATGGTAATCATGCTGGTTGTTATGGGGCTTTACTGCAAGCAGGCTAAGTTTTCTGTTCTGGCAGCTCTTTCATCTATCGCATTAGTCCTTGCATTTACCAAGCCTTCTGATGAGTGGCAGAGGATGATCTTTGTGTACGCATCCTACTACGTAAGCCATATCATCACGCTGTTTATAATCCTTATGCTCTACAACAGAGTAGTACGCAAGCAGAAGGTTGAGATATGGGTATTTGTAGTATCCATCTTGGTTGCTGCGGTGAACGGTCTTCAGGGTATGCACGGGTGCCTCTTTACCTACCTTCCACTACTTGGCCTTGAACTTGTCAAAAGAGCTATCTTAAGAATTCAAAATAAGAAGCTTGATAGAGGTATTATCTTTACCTGGACTATGCTCATGACTGCGGCTTCTGTTATAGCTTCCAAGCTCACAGCATCTAATAACATAGGTGCCAGCAGGAACATCAGAAACGCCTTCCCAAAATTCAGGGATGAGGTGTGGCCTAGCGTTATGGAGATGTTTGGACTTGATAATTACGGCCCACTTAGAATCGTGATCCTATTTGCGGCTGTTGTTGGATATATTTTGGCACTCAAAAAACTCTTTGGTAGAGATAAGGAAGAGCCAGAAAGCTATTCAGTGCTTCTTTTCCCTGCTGGATTTGTGGTATGCCTCATGCTCACTACATTTACAACAGTTGAAGTTGCAGGCAGATATTTCCTGATGCTGTTATTTACCGTAGCTGTTGGAGATGCCCTCTTTATCATGAATGTTAAAAGTGACAGCGTTAAGGCCTTTACTTTCTTTATTGCTATATTTGGACTACTTCAGGCGGCAATGTTTAATGATGCCCTGGTGATCCATGACGATGCTGCAAATGTTGACAACTACAAGGTTGCAGCCTGGATGAATGAAAAGAACTATGAATATGGCTATAGCTCTTTTGACCACGCAAACTACATAACCGTTATGGGCAACAATACGGCGAAGGTCAGAGCGGTCAACAACATGAAGGACATGAAGGGCTGCAAGTGGCTTACAGACACAAACTGGTATCCACCAGTTAAGTCATCTGATGGTCCTACCTGCTATATTGTGACAGACTATCTAAGCGGCGAGTTCTCTGAGTTTATGGAAAGAGAAAAGCCTACCGTCATAGAAACAGCTGAAATAGGCAAGTTTACGATCTACGTATTAGACCATGACTACACTATGTGGGAATGAGAGGAATATTAAATGAATAAAACAGTAACTAAAGTTTTGAATATTGTGCTGATCCTTGTGATGATCGCTGCTTTGGCGTCTTCACTTATCGGAACAGCCTTTACATATCCAAGTGAGGATGACTTTTCCTATGAGTCTGGCGGATCTGCTGGTGCTGCGGAGTTTGGGTCATCCTTAAAGGGTTCACTATACAAAACTTCAGTGATCTATCAAACAGAACAGGGCTGCTACACAGCTATGTTCCTGGATCATTTCATAAGACCATACTCAAGATTTGGACTTCCTGGTTTCCATGTAGCAATAATAGCTTATATGCTTCTTTTTATATTTGCTACCTGGGGAGTGTTCTCAGCACTTAGCAAGGGCAAAAAGACAGTTGCCTACGCAGCAATGGCGGCAGCGATGCTAAGTACCTTTACTATGACGGGTTCTGCTCAGGATACTAAGCTCTTTTACTGGTATACAGCAGTTGTTGGCTATACACTCATGTTCACTTTTTCTATGCTGGCTCTAAATTTCAGTATTCGTTCATTTCAGGAGACTGATAACAAGAAGGTGAATCTTTATCTAGCCCTTGGTGCTATCTTTGCATTCCTTGGTAGCGGCGGATCACTGGTCATCACATCTCCAACATGCTCATTTTTGTTGGCTGTTTTGATAGTTTGTTTTGATAAGGTAAAAGAAAAGGTGAAGCTCGTTATTCCTTTTGCTTTTGCGATGATCGGTGCATTAGTGAATGTTGCAGCTCCTGGTAACTATCAAAGAGGAGATGCCTACATAAATGATGGACATGTTACAGTGTTTGACGGACTTAGAGATGCGTTTTCATTTTGGATAAGCGAGATGAAGCATATCTTTGATCCATTGTTTATAGTGGTGATTCTTGCAGTTATCCTTATTGGATTCATCTATAAAGTTAAGATCCGTGAAAACGGTATCAGCAACGGGCTTATGGGAATCATATTTGCTGGAGTTCTCCTTGTTCAGTATTTTACAGTATTCCCTGCAGCTTACGGATACCACAGCAATATGCTAAGTTCTCACGTAACTTGCATGTATTACATCATCGCAAGATTCACATTTATCTTCCTTGGCTTGTGCATAAGTCAGTGGCTTAATGAGACAGTTGTGGATAAGCTTACTGGAAAAGTGAGTCTTGGTGGAAAAGTAGATGCTGAGCATGCTGTAAAATACGCTCTTGGGGCTTTGACTGCTTTGGCACTTTTGCTTGTTCTTGTTTTACCTTCTGCTCACGCAATTGCGAAGGATAGTTTTACAGCTAGAACTTTTAGGGATTTTAAGAACGGAAGATTTGCTGATGTATACCGCATCAGAGAGTATGAGCTTACAACCTTTGAGCTTGCAGAGGAGGGTACAGACTGCATCATCTATATTCCTTGGGATGTGGAGTGCGAGTCTCTTCCAGGACTAGGCATTGGCTCAGATTCAGAGTGGTTCACCAATGTGAGCGCCGCTCACCTGTTCAATCTTCATACCACAACGGTATTGATGCCTTGATTTTTGCCCATTGTTGACAATGATGGTAAAATGTACCTCAGATGTAGTGTGACATGTTTGGGGCATGACTACATTTGGATATGATAAATTAGAGAGTTTTTTAAGTTTTTTGATTTTTGGGAGATAAGTATGAAAAGAAGTACAAAGAAGGGCTTGGGGCTCTTTGGAAAGAAATCACGCACCAAGAGACATGACGAGAGAATTGATTTCGACGAGCAGTACGATCAGTACGAGGACGATTACGAAGATTACGATCCTGAGTACGATGATGATTACGACCGCCAGTACGATGATGACGATTACGACAGAGATGATGATCGTGAGTATGAGGATGACTACGACGATTATGATCGCAGGGATGATCGCGATTATGAAGATGAAGACTACGATAGAGACGACCGCGACTATGAAGATGATCGTTATGACGAGGATGATTACGCTCGCGATGATGATCGTGACTACGAAGACGATTATGACAGAGATGAAGATCGTTACGAAGACGAAGAGGACGATGATCGCTACGAAGATGATGTAGACGACCGCGAGTACAACGGAATTCCTGACGACGAGTATGACCGTGAGTACGAAGACGAGTACTACGAGGATGAGGAAGACTACGATCGCGAAGATGATCGTTATGAAGATGATGACTACGATAGAGATGACCGCGGCTATGACGATGATGATCGTTATGATGATGAGTATGACCGTGACTACGATGATCGCTACGAAGACGACTATGACCGTTATGACGATGACGAAGATGATTACGCTCCAGATAGAGGCCGCAGAGATAGAGGCGGCAGAAGAAATCGCTCTAGAGACCGCAGAGAGTCTGGCGCAGCAATCTTCTTTGCAGCTGCTTTTGAAAAGATAAAGAATACATCTGCAGTTGAAAGAATTGCGGCAGCAGTATTTCTTTTCCTCATTGCTGGTGCAGTAGCTACTGGCATATTCTACAAGACAGCCAGCACCAAAAATGAGCAGATCAGCTCTTTTGCTGATGTAGGAACAACTCTTAGCGAAGTTGAAGTTGTAGGCGAGAGCGGACTTCTTGCTATGGCTGATGCTGAGAAAGCTAAGGCTATGACAGCTCAGATGGTGGAGGAAGAGGAAGAAGAGGAAGAGATTGCTGATGACGCTAAGGGCGTAACAGTTCAGATGACTCTTACATCTATCAAGAGCGACCTTAAGATCAAGTTCATCAACTCAGAGACCAAGAAGCTTGTTGGAAATGTTCATTTCGAAGTTTCTGTAAAGTGCCCAGACGGAAGCACTGTAACTTTTGATGATCATGATAAGGACGGTATCATTTACAAGAAGGATATCAAAGCCGGTAAGTACACAGTTACTCCAATGGCTCTTTCTGATGAGTATTCAACATACACACTTGATACATCAAGTAAGACAATCACTGTAAAAGACACAGTTGAGATGAAGGCAGTCGATGTCAGCAACGAGGTTAAGAAGGAATCTCAGGTCAACGCTGCCAAGGAAGATACTCAGGTTAAGACTGAGGTCGAGTCTCAGCTTAAGGATACAGTTGAGTGGGTTGAGAGTACAAAGACTCCTGTGGGCGAGTCTTCAGATGGCGAGTACAGCTACGAGGAGATCAACAAAGACAGCATCACTCCTCCAGGAACTACAGCTAAGTTAACAGCTGGAAGCTTCATGAGAATGGCTGGTGCTAGAAATCCTGGCGATTCATCTTCTCTTACAAGCAACGATGATGCAGCTTCAAATAAGAGCTCAAAAGAGAGCTCCGAAGGTGGAAATGGCACAGGCGGAAGCGGCGAAGGTGGCGGAAGTACCGACACCCCTGGAGAAGGCGGCGGAAGCACAACTCCTAAGGAAAAGGTGGATATTGAAGCTAGCATTACTTCAGCTGATCTTACAGTTGGACAGGAAGCAACTATATCTATATCAAAGGGTCCATCTAATCCTGATATCACTTCAGATAACTCAAGCGTAGCTACTGTATCAGGAAAAACAGTAAAGGCTGTTGGCTCTGGTAAAGCAAAGATTACAATTAAAGGTAATGACGATTATAAAGAAAAGTCATTTGAAGTAAATGTTAAAGAAGAGCCTAACAAGGATATGACTGTTGAGGTTACTCCTAATAACATAAAAGTAGGCGAGAAGGCAACAGTTAAGATTACAGGACCTTCAAACCCAACAGTTACACAGTCTGGCGGAGATGGACAGGTCAAGATAACTGGAACAACAGTAGAAGGAACTAAGAAGGGATCAGTAACTCTTAAGGTAACTGCTGACAAATATAATGCAAGAGAAGTAACTCTTACAGTAGACGATCCTGCAAAGAAGAACTTCGAAACTTCAGCAAAGGAGATTACTGTTAAGGAAAAAGAGACTGTAGATATTGCATCAGCTCTTTCTCTTAAGAATGCACCATCAGATATTAAGTACACATCATCTGATGCAAATATTGCTAAGGTTGAAGACAATAAGAAGGTAACTGGTGTTGCTGCTGGTAAGAGCACAACAATCACACTTACAGCTAATGGATATAATGATTATCCTGTAACAGTTAAGGTCGTAGGCAAAGATACAGTTCCTGTATCCTTCACAAAGGCAACTCTTGTTGAAGGCCAGAACCTTAAGATCACAGCAAATAATAACGTAAAGATCGCGAAGGTTGTTTCAAGTGATACTAACAAAGTAACAGTTAATGGAGACACAATTACTGGTAAGGCAGCAGGTGATGTAACTCTTACAGTTTCTGCTGATAATTACACAGATGCCAAGATCGAAGTAAAGGTAGTTGGCAAGGGAACAGTCCTTAAGGATAAGAGCGGAAACACTGTTTATGTTAAGGATGGCGATAAGTACAGAGAAGCTACTTATCAGGATTACTACGACGGAAACAAGAAGTTCTATCTCAGAAAAGCCGCTACAGCTTATAAGTACACAGGTTGGCAGACAATCGATGGCAAGACTTATTTCTATGACAAGAACGGTGATAGAGTTAAGGGCGAACAGGTAATCCAGGGTGCTAAGTACACATTTGATGGCGACGGTGCACTTGTTAAGTCACCTGGTGCAATGGGTATCGATGTCAGCAAGTGGAACGGAAACATTGACTGGAACGCAGTTAAGAATTCTGGTGTTAACTTTGTTATCATCAGATGTGGATATAGAGGATCATCTCAAGGAACACTTATCGAGGATCCTAAGTTCAGAGCAAACATTAAGGGCGCTCAGGCAGCAGGACTTAGAGTAGGCGTATACTTCTTTACCCAGGCGGTAAATGAGGTTGAGGCTGTCGAAGAAGCTTCAATGGTCATCAGCCTTTGCAAGGGATATAGCCTTTCATTCCCTGTATACCTTGACGTTGAAGGAAGTAATGGCCGTGGTGACAAGATCAGTGCTGACCAGAGAACAGCTAACATCAAAGCGTTCTGCGGAACTATCAAGAATGCTGGTTACCAGGTTGGTGTTTATGCCAACAAGACTTGGTTCACAAGCAAGATCAACACTTCACAGATCACAGGTTACAAGATCTGGCTTGCACAGTACGCTTCACAGGTTACATATACTGGTTCAAGATATGACATGTGGCAGTACACTTCAAAGGGTAAAGTAACAGGTATCTCAGGAAATGTTGACATGAATATCTGCTACTAAGCTTTGTTAGAAAGATATTAGATGGACAAGAAACGTTTTAAGATCATTTCAATAATAATACCGTTTGTGTTCTACATAGGTATGGCGATCATCGATGGAACGGTGTGGTGCGTGGATTCCGCGAGCTACACCTCCATGGATTTCTCCAGAGAGCCGGTTTATCCGCTGTTTCTCTTAGGGATTAGAAAGCTCTTTGAACTTTTTGATTTTGCTGGAACTATGTATGGACAGCCTTCTTATCTGTTCTGCGTTGTGATCATTCAGAGCCTTTTGTGGGTTTACACTGCAGCAAGGCTTGGAATCTACATGTATGACTACACGCTGGAGCAAAGGTACTCAATGCAAAGAGCAACGATCATTGGCTTTATGGGGCTCTTTTCCCAGATGGCAGTTGCAATCCTCAACAGATTCATTGCTAACAGAGGCTCCATGTACTCTGAATGTATCATGACTGAAGCTCTTGCAATGCCACTGTTTGTGCTGTTTAGCATTAGACTCTTTGAACTTTTCCGAAACTACTCAGCAATGAACATGATAGCAGTATTTCTTTTAAGTGTTCTGATATCAAGCGTCAGGAAGCAGATGCTCATTACGATCCTAGTCATGGGCGCCGTATCACTGATCATTCATCTCATTGTGAAAAGAACTAGAGACCCCAGAAGGTTCCTCTCTATAGTCATCATGGGAATCCTGGCGGTCATCAGTATTGGTGTCATCGATAGAAGCTACAATCTCGTTGTAAGAGGCAAGTTTGCAGAGCACGTAGGTAACAGCAAGGGAGCTCTTTGTACAGTTCTTTATACTGCAGATGCTGAGGACGTCCAGCTTTTTGACAAGTATGAGACTTCGGAGAAATTCCCTGAGCTTGGGAGTTTGTATACCCGCATCTATGATGAGTGCGTGGCAAAAGAGCTGACGATAACCTATGCTCCTTCTCAGACCTTCGATGCTACCTGGCTTGAAATGACAAGTCACTACGCAGATGGCTATGACATAATCGGTTTTGATATCGTGATCCCATACTGCCAGCAGTATGTGTCCGAGAAATTTCCTGAGCTTTCAGGTCCTGACTTTGACATCAAGGAAAATGAAGTTGAAGCGGTTCTTGCAAAAGAGCTTCTTTTAAAGGATATAAAGGGCATCTTTACCGGAAAGTCACCTGAGTTTTTGTATGTGCTAGTAGCAAATGTGGCAAAGGCACTTGTGATCTCCGTGGCAAATAATCGCCCGGCAATCCTAGTTAAAATTTCTGTATTTATTTATCTCTTTTACCTGATTCTTTTTAGCGTAAGGTTGATAATGAAGAAGGATGAAAAGAACAGAAAACTGTGCCTATTTGCACTTATCGTATTCATGGGAATACTGATAAACTCTGTGGTTACAGGCTCTATGATATTCCCACAGCCGCGCTATATGTGCTATGGAATGGGACTCTTCTACTTGACGATTGGTTGTGGTATACTATACCAGTAAATTTTTCAAAAAATTAGAAATGAGGCAAAGAAATGAGAACTTATCTTGTAACTGGAGGAGCTGGTTTCATTGGTTCCAACTACATACACTATATGTTTAAGAAATATGATAACGAGATCAGGATCATCAACGTTGACGTGCTTACATATGCCGGCAACCTTGAGAATCTTAAGGATGTGGAGAACAGAGACAACTACACATTCATAAGAGCTGACATCTGCGATAGAGATGCCATCAACAAGATCTTTGAGGAAAATGATATCGACAGAGTAGTTCATTTTGCTGCAGAGAGCCACGTTGACAGATCAATCGTTAATCCAGAGGTCTTTGTACAGACTAACGTTCTTGGTACAGCTACAATGCTCAACGCTGCCAAGAAGGCATGGGAGCTTCCTGACGGAACATTCAAGGAAGGCAAGAAGTTCCTTCACGTTTCTACAGATGAAGTATATGGTTCACTTGATGATGATCCAAATGCTTTCTTCTATGAGACAACTCCATACTCACCACACAGCCCATATTCAGCAAGTAAGGCTAGCTCAGATATGCTTGTAAAGGCATATATGGATACTTACAAGTTCCCAGCTAACATTACTAACTGTTCAAATAACTATGGACCTTATCAGTTCCCAGAGAAGCTTATTCCACTTATCATCAACAACGCTCTTGCAAGTAAGGATCTTCCTGTATACGGTGATGGCAAGAACGTACGTGACTGGCTCTATGTAGAGGATCACGCTAAGGCTATCGATATGGTTCAGGAAAAGGGCCGCCTCTTCGAGACATATAACGTTGGTGGTCACAACGAGAAGCAGAACATCGAGATCGTTAAGACTATCATTGACATTTTAAGAGAAGAATTAGATGATTCTGACCCAAGAAAAGAACATTTAACATATGATCTCATCAAATATGTTGCCGACAGAAAAGGACATGATAGAAGATATGCTATCGCTCCTGATAAGATTAAGGCAGAAATTGGTTGGGAACCAGAAACAATGTTTAAAGAGGGAATCAGAAAAACTATTCACTGGTACTTCGAAAACGAAGCTTGGATGAAGAATGTTACAAGTGGAGATTATGAGAAGTATTACGAAAAGATGTATTCTAACAAATAATAGAACCCAAGGAGAAATAAAATGAAGGGTATAATTTTAGCTGGTGGTTCAGGCACCAGACTTTATCCACTTACTAGGGCTATGTCTAAGCAGATGATGCCTGTATATGATAAGCCAATGATCTACTATCCACTTTCAACTTTGATGCTTGCTGGTATCAGAGAAGTGCTTATCATTTCTACACCACGTGATCTTCCTATGTTTGAGGAACTCTTTGGTGATGGCTCACAGCTTGGAATGCACTTTGAATATGCTGTACAGGACCAGCCAAGAGGACTCGCTGATGCATTCATCATTGGCGCTAAGTTCATTGGTAGTGATTCTGTTGCCCTTGTTCTTGGAGACAATATCTTCTATGGACAGAGCTTTTCTAAGCTTCTTAGAGAAGTTGCATCCAGAGAAAAGGGAGCTACGATCTTTGGTTACTACGTAAGAGATCCTAGAGCTTACGGCGTTGTCGAGTTCGATGAGAACGGCAAGGCTATCAGTATCGAAGAGAAGCCTGAGCATCCAAAGTCTAACTATGCTGTACCTGGACTTTATTTCTATGACAATCAGGTTGTTGATATTGCTGCAAACGTTAAGCCTTCAGCAAGAGGCGAGATCGAGATCACAAGTATCAACAATGAATACTTAAACCGCGGCGAGCTTCGCGTAGAGACTATGGGCAGAGGCTTTGCTTGGCTTGATACAGGCAATCACGATTCTCTTCTTGATGCATCTGATTTCGTATGCGCATTCCAGAAGAGACAGGGTCTCTACATTTCATGTATTGAAGAGATTGCATATAAGCGCGGATTTATCGACAAGGAGCAGTTGCTCAAACTTGCCGAGCCACTTATGAAGACTGATTACGGTAAATACCTGGTTGAGGTCGCTAACGGGCTGTGAACACCTGGCGAGGTTTTGATAACGGGAGGAGAACGTGGATAAAAGAGTTTTCCGAATGGCAATACTTACCATCATAAGTGCCTTTATTTTGGTACTTGTCATTGTCTATGCTACTAATACCCAAAAGATCAATCAGCTCTTTGGATGGGGATCCAAGGAAGAAGAGGCCGACAACGCTGCATCTTACTATAGCGGCGAGGAGATTTACAGCCAGCAGATTGGTAGCAATCTTGACGGCTTTTTAAGTGACGAAGATTTTTTTGATGAGACAGAGAAGATACCTTCTGTTGTTGTAATCAAAAAAAGTTCAGGCTCTGCTGAAGAGAGCTCAGAAGCTTCAAGCCTTGGCAGTTCAGTTAGTGATGATGAACTTCCTGGAATGGCAGTTGTAGGCGAGCTTCAAAATCCTGAAGGATACGTTCCGGGAATGGGCGGCTCTTTTGACAGCAGTCTATATGAATACAATGGCGTTATGCCAACTGCGCCTATTGAGGGCACACCAGTTGGACAGTAATGCTATAGAAATATTAGGAGATATAAAATGGGAAAGATAACTGTTGAAACATGTGAGATAGAAGGACTTAAAGTTATTACACCAAAGGTTTTTGGCGATGCCAGAGGCTATTTCATGGAGACATACAACAAGAACGACTTTGTAGAGGCTGGAATCGATGTTGAGTTCGTACAGGACAATCAGTCAGCTAGTAAGCAGGGCGTACTTAGAGGCCTTCATTTCCAGAAGAACTTTCCACAGGACAAGCTTGTACGCTGCATAAATGGTGAAGTATTTGATGTAGCTGTTGACCTTAGAAAAGGTTCAAAGACTTATGGAAAGTGGTTTGGCGTTAGACTTTCTGCTGAAAATAAAAAGCAGTTCTTTATCCCTAAGGGATTTGCTCATGGCTTCTATGTAATTTCTGAGTATGCTGAGTTTGCATACAAGTGCTCAGATTTCTATCATCCAGAAGACGAGGGTGGTCTTAAGTGGGACGATCCTGATATTGGAGTAGAGTGGCCACTTGTAGAAGGCGCTGAGCTCAACCTTTCCGAGAGGGATACCAAGTGGGGAGGATTTAAGGAGTTTTGATACAGGGATTGAGAAAACTTCCCAAGCGAGTAGGCTTGGGCATTTTCTATGTAATGGCGTCTATTTTGGCGCTATTACTTATAATGCACACAAACCAGCTTGCAGACCCGCATACAGAGATGCTCAAGAAGATATGTGGATGTATCTTGATCGGCATCAGTTGTATACTGGTCTTCTTTTGGTATGACCGATTATTAGTGCTTCCAGTTGAGCTTTTCCATTCTAGAAAGCTCATCAAGAGGCTTTCACTTAACGATTTCAAGAAAAGATATGCCGGTTCCTACATGGGTATCGTGTGGGCCCTTGCTCAGCCTGTAGTTACAGTTGCTATGTACTACATCGTTTTTGACAGGATCTTCCAGTCAAGGGCGCAGTCAGTATCAGGCGGAATTGAGGTTCCTTACGTTCTCTTTTTGACAGCTGGTCTTGTTCCATGGTTCTTTTTCACAGAAGCTCTTACCAATGGAACAACTTCACTTCTAGAGTACAACTACCTTGTTAAAAAGGTTCTTTTCAAGATAAGCATACTTCCTATCATTAAGATCATTGCAGCTATGTTCATTCACGTGTTCTTCATCTGCGTGCTTCTTGTGATCGCATGTGTGTATGGTTACTATCCAAATGTCTATTGGATCCAGCTCCTTTACTACATGAGCTGTGAATTCATTTTGGTATTGTCTATAAGCTATGCTACCTGCGCAATCGTAGTATTCTTTAGAGATCTTCTTCAGATCATCAATATCGGGCTTCAGTTGTTCCAGTGGGCTACACCTATTCTTTGGAATCTTGACACTGTAGTTCCAGACAAATACAAGTGGATCATCAAGCTTAACCCTATGACTTATATCGTTGAGGGTTACAGAAATGCAATATACGGCGATACATGGTTCTTTGAACACTTCTACTCATCTACTTATTTCTGGTTGTTTGTAGTGGGCGTGTTCTGCGTAGGAACACTTATCTTCAAGAGGTCCAAGCCTCACTTTGCGGATGTACTCTGATAATCGCTACACATTCGTAGCAATTTTGAAATAGGAATTAACATGGAAAAAGACGTAGCTATTGAGGTAAAACACCTCACTAAACTATATAAGCTCTACGACAAGCCTATGGACAGGCTCAAGGATTCCCTTGGACTTTCTGGTAAAAAGAAGTACAAGGAACACCTTGCTCTTAATGACGTTAACCTTACTGTCCACAAGGGCGAAACTGTCGGAATCATCGGAACTAACGGCTCTGGTAAGTCAACGATCCTCAAGATCATCACAGGAGTTTTGTCTCCAACTGAGGGTGAAGTTAATGTTGACGGCCATATCTCAGCTCTTTTGGAACTGGGAGCAGGCTTTAACATGGAGTACAACGGAATCGACAACATCTACCTTAACGGTATGATGATCGGCTTTTCTGAGGAAGAGATCAGAAAGAGAATGGATGCGATCCTTGAATTTGCTGACATAGGAGACTATGTTTATCAGCCAGTCAAGACTTATTCAAGTGGTATGTTTGTCCGTCTTGCTTTTGCGGTTGCTATCAACATTGATCCTGAGATCCTCATTGTAGATGAAGCTCTTTCTGTTGGTGACGTATTCTTCCAGGCTAAGTGCTATCACAAGTTTGAAGAGTTCAAGAAGAGGGGCAAGACTATCCTCTTTGTATCACATGATCTTTCTAGTATTAGCAAGTACTGCGATAGAGCAGTTCTTTTAAATCAGGGTGTGCTCCTTGGCGAAGGAACACCAAAGAAGATGATCGATATCTACAAGCAGGTTCTGGTGGGACAGTATCCACTTCCTACAAGCGACGTTGAGAACCTCCTTGACGATGATCAGATCCGTCAGGCTGCAGCAGATGCAGACAAAAAAGCTGATGACAAGATAAAGAAAGACGATAGTGCAAAGAAAACTGCCGCTGAGAATCCAGATACATTGGAGTACGGCGACGGCGCAGCTACTATCACAAATTATTATGTCACAGATAATACAGGAAAAGAGACTAACTCCATCATAAAGGGTACTGATTTTACAGTACACATGAGGGTTAAGTTTAATAGAGATGTTGCGGCTCCTATCTTTGCCCTTACATTCAAGAACATCATGGGCATTGAGATCACAGGAACCAACTCAATGGTTGAAAAGGCCTTCCTTGAGCCAGTTAAGGCTGGAGAAGAGAAGGATATAACCTTTACACAGAACATGTCACTTCAGGGAGGAGAGTATCTTCTTAGTTTTGGAGTTACAGGTTTTGAACAGAATGATTTTACCGTGTATCACAGACTCTATGATGCACTTAATGTATCAGTAGTATCAGACAAGAACACAGTTGGCTACTACGACATGAATTCTAAATGTGTTGTTACTGATGCTAAATAACTCGCGAGGAACGAGGAACGTGGAATTATATGATACATGAATTACAGTCCGAATCAGTACTGATTCGGACGTGAGAATATGACACAGGTGTGAGCATGCCCATTTGCTGAAAGCAAATTTCATTGGCATGCGAAGCATTTGCGAGGAACGAGCAAAATGCAAGAGAACGTAAAGATTGGTAATGTTACCCTTAATTTCAAACACTACTCTGGGGTTGATCTCTACAGCGATGGTGCTATAGAGAACGACCTTCTTGAGATTGTCAAAAAATATAAAAAAGAAGAGTATCAGAAGGTTA
This sequence comes from Butyrivibrio sp. INlla18, assembly GCF_900103635.1. GTDB lineage: Bacteria > Bacillota > Clostridia > Lachnospirales > Lachnospiraceae > Butyrivibrio. Next base: position 29,433 of record NZ_FMXK01000014.1, on the reverse strand, counting down.
TTGAGGAGAGGGCAAACTGGCCTATTCTCTACCATCTTTCTGAGCAGAGATCTAATATCGTTGAGTGGATCCCTATGGCAAAAACTGCCAAGGTATTAGAGGTTGGCTCTGGATGCGGCGCTATCACAGGTATGCTCTCCAAGAAGGCTGGCGAAGTTGTAGCCTGCGACCTTTCAAGGAGACGTTCTGAGATCAATGCCACTAGAAACCAGGAGTGCGACAATGTAACTATCCACGTTGGTAACTTTAGAGACATTGAGCCAGATCTTCCAAGAGATTTTGACTTTATCTTTTTGATCGGTGTATTTGAGTATGGTCAGGGCTACATTGGAACTGACAATCCTTATGAGAAGTTCCTTAGAATGCTCCAAAGACACCTTAAGAAGGGCGGCAGAATCGTAATTGCTATCGAGAACCGCCTTGGACTTAAGTATTTTGCTGGATGTGCTGAGGATCACCTTGGAAGCTACTTTACAGGTATCGAGGGCTACTCACCAGACAGCGTTGCCAAGACCTTTACCAGAAATGGACTTATCAACATCTTCAAGAAATGCGGCATGAATGAGTACCATTTCTATTATCCATATCCTGATTACAAGCTTATGACACTTCTTCACTCAGATGATTATCTGCCTAAGTTTGGAGAGCTTCAGGACAATGTTCGTAACTTTGACAGGGATAGATTAGTTCTTTTCAATGAGAAAAGAGCTTACGAGGACCTTTCAAAGGACGGCCTCTATCCTGAGTTTGCCAATTCCTTTGAAGTTATCCTTGGACCTGGCTTTGACACTATCTACAGCAAATACAGCAATGACAGAGTTTCTGAGTTCAAGATCAGAACTGATATTGCTATCGACAAAGCTGGCAGAAAGGTCATCAAGAAGTTCCCTCTTACAGAGGAAGCAAGAGAGCACGTATTTGGTATCAGAGATGCTTATCTTGGCCTTGTTGAGAAGTATAGAGGCGGAGACCTTGAGATCAACGACTGCCAGATAAATGAACAGGAAGGCTGCGCCGTATTTTCTTTTGTTAACGGCGTGCCATTGGCTTCACTCCTTGATCAGTGCATTGACAGAGATGACATGGAGGCATTTGAAGCTCTTTTGAACGAATATCTCAAGCGTATCAGATACAAGGAAGACTATCCTGTGTCAGATTATGACCTGATATTCTCTAATATTATGGTTAATGGTCCTATTTGGACTATAATAGATTATGAGTGGACCTATGGTAAGTGCATACCTGCCAAGGAGTCCATGTGGAGAGCTCTTTACTGTTACAGATTAGAGGACAGAAAAAGAGAAAAGTTTGATCCTAAGCCTCTTTTTAATAAGCTTGGTATCACAGAAAAAGAGATCCAGGTTCTCCTTGATGAGGAATATGCCTTCCAGAAGTATGTAACTGGAAACCGCAAGTCTATGGTAGAACTTTGGAAGGATATAGGCAGAAAGGTGATTGTACCAAAGGAGATCACAAATACTACCAGTGCTGCAAGGCCTGACGACCAGATTCAGATCTATCTTGATAATGGCGAGGGCTATTCTGAGGACGAGTCAATGTTCCCAGAGGAGCAGTATGATGACAAGAACACAGTAACTTTGGATATCAGAGTTGATGATACCTGCAATACAGTCAGGATCGATCCTGCCTTTGCTCCATGTATGGTAACGATCTTAAATGCTACATGGAACAGCCTGAGCATCTCAGAGGGCGGAGCAGATGTTAATATCAATCCAGTAAATGGTGAGTGGATCTCAGATGATTCCATAATCTTTAATTCTGATGATCCTAACATTGAGTTCTCTCTTACAAGCGACAGACTCAGTGTTAAGCAAAAGAACCACCTTGTGGTTAAGCTTTTGATGACTCTTATTCCTAGAAATGCTGCAGATGCAGTAATAAGCTCACTTCCTGAACCGGAAGCAGCAGTTCCAAAGAAAAAGAACATTATCAAAAAGCTTGGGGAAAAGATAAGCCAGAGACGTGAGGCACGCTATTATAAAGATGATGAGGAGTAATTGTTAGGGTGATGCTGAAGGACTTAGCCAAGAAAGCTCTTGCAACAAAGAGAAAAACTAAATACAACAGATTAGTAAACGCCAAGTCTTCTGCTTATGATAAGTGGCAGCGCCAGGGTGAAAAAGAGCCTGTGATCAAGGCTGAAGCTCCTGTGTACTATGAGGAGAATGAAGACGGAACTCTGGTACCTTACAAAAAGCCTGAGCCAGAGGTTAAGGTTGTGCCTTATGCCAAGGTTTGGGAAGTTTCTGATGCCAAGGGCGATGAGAATGTTGTTTACATTTTTGTAAGTCCTAAGGGCAAGCTTACAAAAAGAGCTACTGAAGTTATCAAGCAGTATTTTGTAGCTCATCCAGAGCATGACATAGTTTACGGTGATGAGGACGAAATCGGCAAAGGTGGCAAGTATATTCATCCATTCTTTAAGCCTGACTGGTCTCCTGATTCATATTTGAACGCGTTTTATATCGGTAGCTTCTTTTCCTGCAGAGCAACTACCATGCACGCCGCTGCGCCTGAGTACGACAATGCAGTCAGGATGCTTGGCGGAACATCCAACAAAAAGAATTCACCAGAGCAGGTGGGACTTGAAGCATCTCTTTTATCAGCTGATGTACTATTCTGCATGCTTGCTATACATGTGAGAGCCTTTGCTAAGAGAACTGGCATGGAGCTTCCAATCGGACATATCAGAGAGGTGTTATTCCACAGAAACTCTGAGCAGGATGTCTTTTACGGAAGAACATTCCACAATTCCAAGCATATGCTCCTAAGGCCAGCTACTGTCAGCATCATCATTCCTTCCAAGGATCATCCGGAAGTGCTGCAGCAGTGCCTTAATTCCATCATAAACACAACTGGCGGTGACAACATCAAGTACGACATTGTCATCATAGATAATGGAAGTTCAGCCTCTAACAGGGTTAAGTACGGCGTTTATTGTAGCCGTGCCGAGAGAAAGAACGGACTTATCAAGATTAATTATATCTACAAATCTCAGGAGTTTAACTTCTCTGCTATGTGCAACCAGGGCGTTAGAGCGTGTGGTGGCGAGTATCTCCTGTTCCTTAACGATGATATCGAGGCGGTAAAAGAGGGATGGCTTCGCGAGATGTTATCTCAGGCACAGCTTGGTCATGTGGGCTGCGTTGGAGCCAAGCTTATTTACCCTGATACAGACCTTATCCAGCACTGCGGAATTGCCAATGTGAGACGTGGACCTGTGCACAAGCTTCAGAAGATGCACGATGGCAAGAATCACTATTTTGGCTACAACAGAGGTGTTCACAATTTCATCGGTGTTACTGCCGCTTGCCTTATGATCAGCAGGAAGAAGTTCAATGATATTGGAGGCTTTCCTGAGGAACTTAAGGTTGCCTTTAACGACGTTGATTTCTGCTACACAGTAATGGAAAAGGGCTACTACAACGTATGTTGCAACCATGTTTATCTCTATCATCATGAGTCTCTTACAAGAGGCCTTGATAACCTTGATCCAAAGAAGATGGAGAGACTTGCAGTTGAGGGCGACACTCTTATGAAGAGGCATACCCACCTTTATAACTTTGACCCATTTTATAGTCCACACCTTACTGAGGATGAGACTATTTCAGCTATTATTCCACGTGAGGACTACACTCCTGTGGAGGATATTCCTTATGCCAAGGTTTCAGTTCACGAGCATGGCATCAAGGGAGCAAGGGAAGATCAGTGCCTGAGAATTGGATGCGAGTACAATGGAAGTCTTCACAACTGGTTGTACGGCGTAACTGCAGAAGGGTACGATGATGGCTATTACCTTAAGGGCTACAGCTTTGTCATCGGATCTGACAATGCTATCTATGAAAAGAGATTACTCCTTCGTCTAGTAGAAAGACACGAGGATGGAGCGGGGCCTGTGGAGCCTAAGGTATTTAGCGCGCCAACTTATGTATGGTACAGACCTGACATCAAGGTTCGCTTACAGGATCAGGTAAACGTAGACTTAACTGGTTACAAGGTTAAGATCAAGAAGGGCGACTTAGTTCCAGGCTATTACCAGATCGGTATGCTAGCTGTAGATAAAACAAGCCACTTAAAGCTTGTTAACTGGGTTCCTAACATTCTTAATGTGAAAAAGTGATTTAGAGGTTATAAATGAGCGAATTAGATTATAAGTCAGCTTATGAAAAGGAAAAGTTAAAATCTGCTGAGCTTGCTGGAAGAATTGCTGAGCTTGAAGATAAGAATCAGGAATTGGAGTTCAAGCTTAACAGAATCAAGAATAATCCTATTTGGAAAGCAAGTACTCCTGCACGTAACACAATGCACTGGATTATCAGGCAGAGAGACAGGATCAGAAATCAGGGTTCACTTAAGGGTGTGATTGCCAAGATCAAGTACAAGCAGATTGAGAAAAAGGCAATGACTCACTATGGAACAGAGTCTTTTCCTAGTGAAGAGACTAGAAAAAAGCAGGAAGAGGCAGTGTTTGAGAAGATGCCTCTTATCTCGATATTAGTTCCTCTTTACAACACTCCTGAGAAGTTTCTTAGAGATATGATAGAGTCTGTTCTTGCACAGACTTATGGCAATTGGCAGCTTTGTCTTGCTGATGGATCTGATGAAGCTCACATTTCAGAGGTTTCAAGGATCGTAGAAGAGTACCAGAAGGATGCGAAGGCTCTTTTACCTGATGGAAAGTGCAAGATTGCTTACAAGAAGCTTGCAAAGAACGAGGGAATTGCCGGAAATACCAACCACTGCCTTGAGCTTGCAGAGGGCGAGTATATTGGACTTTTTGACCACGATGATATTCTTCATCCAGAAGTTTTATACTGGTATGTCAAAGCTATAAATGAAGAAAATGCAGATTACATCTACTGTGATGAGACGACCTTTAAGGGCGATGACATCAACAAGATGATAACCATGCACTTTAAACCAGATTATGCCATCGATAATCTGAGAGCCAACAACTATATCTGCCACTTTAGCGTCTTTAAGAGAACTCTTCTTGATGGAACAGAGCTCTTTAGAACTAAGTTTGATGGAAGCCAGGATCATGACATGATCTTAAGGCTTACTGATAGAGCAGAACATATCGTACACATTCCAAAGCTTTTGTATTACTGGAGATCACATGCGGCATCTGTTGCATCTGACATCAGTGCCAAGCCTTATGCTATTGAGGCTGCGAAGGGTGCTGTGGCAGATCATTTGAGGCGTCATGGATACGATCACTTCAAGATCACCAGCACAAGAGCCTTTGAGACTATCTTTAAGATCACCTATGAAGTTCAGGGAAGTCCTAAGGTCAGCATCGTTATTCCTAACTGCGAGCACGCAGAGGACCTTAAGAGATGCATCACTTCAATTTACGAGAAGTCAGTATATGACAACTACGAGATCATTGTTGTAGAAAATGGCAGCACTGGTTCTGAGATAAAGGGTTACTACGAGGAACTTAGAACAGGCAATCTCAAGGATGTTGTCAAGGTTGTTGATTATTATGAGAACGGCCTGCATCTTACAGCAGATGGCAAGAAGCCACCATTTAACTATTCAGCAGTTGTGAACTACGGCGTTTCTAAGTCAGACGGCGAGTATATAATTCTTTTGAACAATGATACACAGGTGATTACTGTTAACTGGATCGAGGAGCTCCTCATGTACGCTCAGAGACAGGATGTGGGAGCAGTTGGAGCCAAGCTCTACTTCCCAGACAGAAAGATCCAGCACGCAGGTGTAGTACTTAAACTTGGAGCACATAGAACAGCAGGCCACTCTCACTACGGCCAGGCTGGTATGAATCTTGGATATATGGGCAGACTTTGCTACGCTCAGGATGTGAGCGCAGTTACAGGGGCATGCCTTATGGTTAGCCGCGCTAAGTATGATGAAGTTGGAGGTTTTGCAGAAGACTTCCAGGTTAGTCTTAACGACGTGGACTTTTGCCTTAAACTCAGAGAAAAAGGATATCTTAACGTATTTACTCCTTTTGCTGAGCTTTATCACTATGAATCTCTTTCTAGAGGTCTTGACCTCGAGGGTGAGAATGCCAAGAGATATGAGGCAGAATCAGAGCATTTCCGCACTAAATGGAAAAAAGTTCTCGATAAAGGCGATCCATACTACAATCCTAATTTCTCCCTAGACAGGAGTGATTACAGCCTTAACGTAGAGGGCTATTCAAGTCTTAGAACTCAGTAAAAACCTGATGCATAGGTTTTTTGAATTGGGTATATATGATATAATTTTTGTGGTATATGTGCACAGGAGGATAATGTAATGAGTGAAGCAACAAAACAGTTTGAATATTGGCTTAATGATTCATACTTTGACGATGATACAAAGCAGGAACTTATGGCAATTCGTAACAACGAAGCAGAGGTAGAGGATCGTTTCTACAGAGAGCTTGAGTTTGGTACAGGCGGACTTCGTGGTGTTATCGGTGCCGGAACTAACAGAATGAACAAGTACACTGTACGTAAGGCTACACAGGGACTTGCTAATTATATTAAAAAGAACGGTGGAGCAGATGCTGCAAAGAAGGGCGTAGCTATTTCTTATGACTGCAGAAGATTTTCACCTGAGTTTGCTGAGGAGACAGCTCTTTGCCTCGCAGCTAACGGAATCAAGGCTTATGTAAGTGATATCCTTCGTCCTACTCCAGAGCTTTCATTTGCTCTTAGAGAGTTTGGATGTATCGCAGGTGTTATGGTTACAGCTTCTCACAACCCACCTGAGTACAATGGTTACAAGGTTTACTGGCAGGATGGCGCACAGGTTACACCACCTCACGACACAGGCATTATCAAAGAGGTTATGTCAATCACTGACTACCATGAAGTTAAGACAATGTCTAAAGAGGACGCTGTTGCCCAGGGACTTTATGTTTCATTTGGCGAAGAGATCGACGACAAGTACATGGTAGAGCTTAAAAAGCAGATCATTCATCAGGATGTAATTGATGAGATGGCTGACAAGTTCACTATTGTTTATACACCATTCCACGGAACAGGAAACCTTCCTGTTAGACGAGTTCTCAAGGAACTTGGCTTCAAGAATGTATTTGTAGTACCAGAGCAGGAAGCTCCAGACCCAGATTTCACAACTCTTGATTATCCTAATCCAGAGGATCCTAAGGCATTCGAGCTTGCTCTTAAGCTTGCCAAAGAGAAGGATGCAGACATCGTACTTGCAACTGACCCTGATGCAGATCGTCTTGGAATCTATGCAAAAGACACTAAGACAGGCGAGTATGTTGGATTTACAGGAAACATGTCTGGAATGCTGATCGGCGATTATATCTTAAGAGAGCGCACAGCTACAGGTACAATGCCAGTTAACCCAGCATTCGTTACTACTATCGTTACAACAAACATGGCAAAGCCAGTTGCAAAGAAGTATGGCTGCCACTACATCGAAGTTCTTACAGGATTTAAGTACATCGGTGAGCAGATCAAGATCTTTGAGGAAAATAATCAGTCTTACAACTATGTATTTGGTCTTGAGGAGTCCTATGGATGCCTTGCTGGTACACATGCAAGAGACAAGGACGCTGTTGTTGCAGTTATGTGCCTCTGCGAGCTTGCTGCCTTCTACAAGAAGCAGGGCAAGAGCGTTTGGGACGCTATGATAGATCTTTACGAAGAGTACGGCTACTACAAAGAGGGCCAGTATTCAATTACTATGAAGGGTAAAGAGGGAGCTGAGCAGATCGCTGCTATCATGGACAAGCTTCGTAAGAACCCTCCAAAGGAATTTGGTCAGTGGAAGGTTGAAGAGTTCAGAGATTACAAGACTGGCAAGACTCTTGATATGGCTACTGGCAAAGAGGGAGAGACAGGTCTTCCTACATCAAATGTTCTTTACTTTGCACTTAACAATGATTCTTGGTGCTGCGCTAGACCTTCAGGAACAGAGCCTAAGATCAAGTTCTACATGGGTGTTAAGGGCAAGAACCTTGAAGATGCTGAGAAACTTCAGGCAGAATTAACACAGGCTGTAAAAAATGCAGTAGGCTAACTTCATTATAAAAAAAGGATAGATAATTATGGGTATAAAAAATGCGGCTAAAAAGACAATAGCATATGCTAAGCGCAATGGTGCTAAAGCCGCATTTTTTGCTGCCTTTGAAAGAGTTTCAGACACTTTAAATGAAAAATATAACTATATTCCCCTTTCTGAAGAAGTATTAGACGAACAGAAGAGGGAGTATAAGTCACTGGCAGAATCGGGAGGCGCTGTGCGTTTTAGCATTGTAGTGCCTCTTTTTAATACTCCTGAAAAGTACCTTAAGGAGATGATAGATTCTGTTGTGGCTCAGACCTATGGTAACTGGGAGCTTGTCCTTGCAGATGCATCTCTTTCTGAGTCAGAGACCGTCAAAGAATATACCAAGGTTGACCCTAGGATCAAGTATTATCATCTTGGAAGCAACGAGGGAATTTCAGAAAATACTAACAGGGCTATTGAGAAGGCTAAAGGGGATTATATAGGTCTTTTAGATCATGATGATACTCTTACTCCAGATGCTCTCTATGAGGTAGCCAGAGTCATCAGAAAGAGCATGAAGCAAAATAAGCTGGCGCAGTTTTCAGCTTGTCCTATTCGCCTTATCTATTCAGATGAGGACAAATATGACGATGGCAAGGGTGCCTACTACGAGCATCACGCCAAGCCATCTTTTAACATGGACTATTTATTGTCCAACAACTATATCTGCCACTTTGCAGTTATGAGGGCAGATATATTAAAGCGCCTTAAGCTTCGCGGCAAGTACGACGGAGCACAGGACTTTGACTTGTTCCTTAGATGCTGCACAGAGGCGGCTTTATCCATGGCAATGGCAAGCGGCCAGATTGCACATATAGACAAGGTTTTGTATCACTGGAGATGTCACAGAGGCTCAACAGCAGCCAATCCTGCCAGCAAGATGTATGCTTATGAGGCAGGCCAGAGGGCAGTAAGAGACGTTCTTCATGAAAACGGCGTCAAGGCAGAGGTTGCGCAGATGCCACACCTTGGCTTTTACAGAGTCTTGTACGAGCCGGATGTCTTTTCGCTTAGAAGCGATGTGGGAATCATCGGTGGCAAGATACTTAATAAAAGAGGCAGGATCATAAGCGGCAATTTCAAAAAGGATGGAAGCCTGAGATACAAGGGACTTCCTCTTGGATACAGCGGCGGATTTCAGCACAGAGCTGTTCTTCAGCAGGACTGCGCAGCTGTAGATTTAAGATGCATGGCGGTAAGGCCAGAATTAAGGGCTGCATACCAGCAGATTACTGGATTTGAATACAAGGACACCTTCTATGAAGGCGGAGAAACAATAGATGAGAGATTTAAGGCTTTTAGTGAGGAGACAATTATTGCTATGAGTCTTAAACTTGGTGAAGAAGCCAGAAAACAGGGCTTCCGCGTAATGTGGGATCCTCAGGTTATCAAAAGGGTTTGATATATGAGTAAAGTTACCGTTGTAATACCAAATTATAATGGAAAAAAATATCTTCCAGATTGCATAAAGAGCCTTAAAAAGCAGACTTTTAAGGATTTTACCGTGACAGTTGTGGATAACGGCTCAACTGACGGCAGTATCGATCTTATCAAAAAGGATTTTCCTGAAGTTAAGGTTATTGAGCTTAAGGACAACACAGGCTTTGCTAATGCGGTAAATGTGGGTATCAAGGATGCTGACAGCACTTATGTATTTCTTTTAAATGATGATACGAGGTGCGACGAAAAGGCAATCGAAAAGCTTGTTGCATGCATGGATAAACGCGTGAAAGTCTTCAGCGCTCAGGCCAAGATGCTTCAGTTTAAGGAGCCACACAATATTGATGACTGCGGCGACCTTTACTGTGCCTTTGGATGGGCATTTACTCCTGGTAAGGACAAGGATAGCAGCCGTTTTACCAAGATCGATGCTGTGACTTCTGCCTGCGCAGGAGCTGCAATGTACAGAAAAGAGTACTTTGAAAAAGTTGGCTATTTTGACGAAGCACATTTTTGCTATCTTGAGGATGTGGACCTTGGCTACAGAGCTAGACTTAAGGGTTTTGTTAATGTCTGCGAGCCTTCAGCCATAGTTTATCACGCTGGAAGTGCCTCAAGCGGATCAAGATACAATGCATTTAAGGTTGAACTAACTGCAGGAAATAATTTATACTTAATCTATAAAAATATGCCTGCATATCAGATAATAATAAACTTACCTCTGATACTGCTTGGCATTATCATTAAGCATGTCTTTTACATGAAAAAAGGACTTGGAATGGCTCATATTAAGGGGATAATGAAGGGCTTTTCCAAGATATTTGCCGGCTCTCAAAAAAGAGTCAGATTTGGCAAAAAAGAACTGTTTGGCAGCTTGAAGCTGCAGCTTGAACTGTGGATCAACCTGGCCAGACTAGTTGGGGTAGTTTTACTATGATCAAGGACAATCAGGTACATTTAAATAGAGCGCACGTAGTAGCGGACGGGCTTATCGTAGCCGGTTCCTACGTGGCATCATATTTTGTAAGATTCGGACTATTATGGGGGGATAGAGATCACGCGGAGCATTTACCAATGCTTACGTACTTTTCTGTACTCTATTTTTTAGTTCCTGCGTATCTGTTTTTGTATTATATGGTTCAGCTCTACACTTCTAGGAGAGCGCTTAGGCTTTGGGATGAGTTCATGGACGTTGTCAAAGCCAATATAATGGGAATTCTGGGATTTCTTGTTATCTTGTACATGATCCACCAGAATAACTTCTCCCGTGGAATGATCGTTATATTCTTCTTTATTAACGTCTTTTTGACGACGTTATCGAGAGGTTTTCTCAGAAAGTTCCTTAGATATATCAGAAAAAAGGGCTATAACATGAAGCATATCCTTCTTGTTGGCTATTCAAGGGCAGCAGAAGGTTATATCAGCCGCATTTTGAATAATCCTCAGTGGGGATACGAGATTGCAGGCGTTTTGGATGACTTTGTGCCTCTTGATACCAGTTATCATGGCATCAAGGTTGTGGGCAAGATCGAGCAGCTTTCAGAATATCTTGAGAATAACAGCTACGATGAGATCACCATAACACTTCCTCTTGATGATTACGACAGACTTGAAGAGCTTGTGGCTCAGTGTGAGAAATCCGGTGTTCATACCAAGTTCATTCCGGACTACTCATCTCTTTTCCCAAGTAATCCCTACACAGAGGATGTACAGGGACTTCCTGTTATCAACATCAGGTATGTTCCATTATCAAACTCTTTTAACAGAATGGCCAAAAGAACTGTGGACATCGTGGGTTCACTGTTTGCTATTATCATATTCTCGCCAGTTATGCTGATCGCGGCTATTGCGGTTAAGACAACTAGCAAAGGTCCTATCATCTACAAGCAGGAGAGAATCGGACTTAACGGCGTTCCCTTCAAGATGTACAAGTTCAGGACTATGAAGGTTCAGTCAGAAGCTGAGGAAAAGAAGGGCTGGACTACCAAGGGAGACCCACGAGTTACTAATGTGGGCGCATTCCTCAGAAAGACCAGTATCGATGAGATGCCTCAGTTCTTTAATATTTTGTTTGGTCAGATGAGTATTGTGGGACCAAGACCAGAGAGACCACAGTTTGTTGAGAAGTTTAAAGAGCAGATACCTCGTTACATGGTAAAGCATCAGGTTCGTCCAGGCCTTACAGGCTGGGCTCAGATAAATGGATATCGCGGGGATACATCAATTAGAAAAAGAATTGATTATGATATCTATTATATTGAAAACTGGTCTATGTCATTTGACATAAAAATCATGCTTGGAACCATCAGATATGGGTTCATTAATAAGAACGCATACTGATAAGGGTTGTATATTTTGCACATTTGTGGCATAGTATACTAATGGTTTACAATACATTTTGTTGGGACAAGGAGAATTATTATGTCAAATCGCGACGATGAGTACTACGAGAGAGACAGCAGAAGATCATCTCGAAATGATGACAGATATAGGGATGATAGAAGACCATCTCGAAGCAATGATAGACGTTATAGAGATGATTACGATGAATATGATGATAGACCTTCAAGGAGATCTGAAGGATCTAGCAGATCACACAGTTCATCATCAAGCAGATCCGGAAGTTATGATTCAAGAAGTTCAGCATCAAGAAGCTCTTCATCAAGAAGTAGCAGTAGCAGACCTTCTTCATCAAGAAAGTCTTCAGGATCCAAGAAGAAAAAGAGCAACAAGAAGGCAATCGCTATTCTTATTGCAGAAGTATTGATCGCATGTATCTTAGTTGTTGTAGCATACCACGTATTCTTCAAGGTTGACGTTACCAAAGTTGGTAAGGTTAACATGAACGAGGAAAAGATCACAAGCTCCATCAGTGAACAGGCTGCAGCCAATGAAGAGATGAAGAGCTACACTAACATCGCCCTCTTTGGTGTTGACTCCCGTGAAGGTGCTCTTACCAAGAACACAAGATCAGATACTATCATGATCGCATCTATCAATAATGAAACAGGCGATATCAAGCTTTGCTCAGTATATCGTGATACATACCTTAACCTTAGTAATGACAGCTACACAAAGTGTAACGCAGCTTATGCTGAGGGTGGTCCTGAGCAGGCTATCTCAATGCTCAATATGAACCTTGATATGGACGTTGAGGATTTCATCACTATCGGATTTAGAGGTCTTACTGATGTTGTAGATGCTCTTGGTGGTGTAGAGATCGAAGTTACAGATGCTGAGATTCCTCACCTTAACAGTTATCAGCAGACCATGGCTACAGAGCTCAAGCTCAACTATACACCTGTTACTTCAGCAGGCAGACAGACACTTAATGGTCTTCAGGCAACAGCTTACTGCCGTATCAGATATACAGCAGGTGATGACTTCAAGAGAGCTGAGAGACAGAGAACAGTCCTTATGGCTTGCCTTGACAAGGCTAAGGGCATGAGCTATTCACAGCTTGAGACAGTTGCCAACAACGCATTCAATGAGACATATACATCACTTGATCTTTCAGAGATCCTTGATCTTCTCAAGAACATCGCCAACTACAATGTTATCGATCACGGCGGATTCCCAGAGGAGAGCATGAGAGCAACTGGAACAATCGGCAAGAAGGGAAGCTGCGTAGTAGCAGTTGACCTTGCAAGCAACGTTAAGTGGCTTCACCAGTTCCTGTTCAACGACAGTAACTATGAGGTATCTCCTGACGTTCAGAAGTACAGCGACAAGATCAAGTCTGATACATCCCAGTATCTGAACTAAAGTTTATACTTTGATTTACTAATGGGGCGGGGTCTAGATAGAAAGAGCCCGCCCCATTTTTCGTGAAAGCGCTTACGCGCAAAGGAATATGATTTATGAACACTATTGATGTAATTATACCTACTTACAAACCTGATCATTCTCTTTTCACTTTGATCGATGATCTTGAGAAGCAGTCCATCAGACCTGACCACATCATCATCATGAATACTGAAAAGAAATATTGGGACGAACTTTTGGAAAAAACAAAAGAGAATCCACAGGATAAGTATGATAATATTATTCTGGAACATGTGACAAAGAAGCAGTTTGATCATGGAAATACTAGAAATGAGGGAGTAGCTCTTTCTAAGGCTGATTACTTCCTTATGATGACTCAGGATGCATTCCCAAGGGACAAGATGCTGATCGCAAGTCTTTCTAAGGCTTTGGACAGCGATGTAGCTGCGGCTTACGCAAGACAGTACCCAAAGACGGATTGCAACCTGGCAGAGAGATATTCCAGAAAGTTCAACTATCCAAATGAGCCAATGAAGAAGACTCAGAAGGATGTTGAGAAGCTTGGTATTAAAACCTACTTCTGTTCTAATGTATGCGCCATGTACAGAAGAGACATCTATGACAAACTTGGCGGATTTACCAAAAAGACAATCTTCAACGAAGATATGGTCTACGCAGGAACAGCCTGTCAGAATGGTTATGCGATCTGTTATGTTCCTGAAGCTGGTGTTATTCACTCACACAACTACAGTTGCAAGCAGCAGTTCCACAGAAACTTTGACCTTGGCGTATCTCAGACTGACCATCCTGAAATTTTTGGAGCCATCAGCTCAGAGGCTGAGGGCAAAAAGATGGTGAGACAGACTATCGATCATTTCAGACACATTGGAAAGTCTTATCTGATCCCACATTACATTATTATGTGCGGCAGCAGATGGCTTGGTTACAAATTGGGAAGGAATTACAAAAAGCTCCCACGTCCTTTAATTCTGGCTTGTACCATGAATAAGGACTATTGGGTATGAGGGATTACTTATGGAATTAGATTTGGCAGCAAGTAGTACAAATATCGCAGATGACATTAATACTTGGGAAGAAGTTAACCTTCTTTATAATGCTGCACTCAAACAGATCACTACCAAGATCGAGATCTTGAATGAGGAGTTTCAGGAGGTTCACAGATACAACCCTATCGAGCATGTTAAGGCAAGGGTTAAGGCTCCTGAAAGTATAGTAAAAAAGCTAAAAAGAAACGGATATGAGTCTACGATCGGCAATATGGTACGCTACGTCAATGATATTGCCGGTATCAGGATCATCTGCTCTTTTACTTCGGATATTTATAGGATTGCTGAGATGATCAGTAATCAGAAGGATATTCAGGTCATCACTGTTAAGGATTATATTATGAATCCAAAGAACAGCGGCTACAGAAGTTATCATATGATAGTTTCACTTCCTGTATATCTTTCAGACAGGATTGTAAACGTTAAGGTTGAGATTCAGATCAGAACTGTAGCTATGGACTTCTGGGCTTCACTTGAGCACAAGATCCAGTACAAGTTCGAAGGAAAGGCACCTGTTCATATCAACGAGGAACTTACAGAATGTGCGGAGATGGTTGCCAACCTTGACGCGCGTATGCTTCAGTTAAATGAGGAAATTCTTGCCATAGAAAGGGAGTAATCCAATTAATGAGGAGTGGCCAGACACGGTTTCCCGCACCTGGCCTATTATGAAAAAATCTATCTTTCTTATTCAGTATTGCCGTATCGCTTTCGGCTATGTTATTAATATACAAGGAAATTGTGAATAAATTATGAACTGATTATGAATAAATAGTAAAAGTGTACAACAAAAGAATTTTTTCAAATATTATCTTGTCTAATTTGCATAATGAATGCTAAGCTATTATGTATGCAGAATAGAAGGAGATGTAACTTATGTTGGGAGGAAATATTGTGGATAACATTATGGACAAACTTGCGCAGAAGTTAAGTGCTCAGGAAATGATCAAGGCTAATTCACAGGCTGAGGTCGAGTCTGCTATAAGTGATGCTACAGAGATCTTTACCAAAAAGATGGATGAAGCCACAGATTCTTTTACCAAGAAGGTAGAAGATGCTCTATCCAAGAAGATGGAGGAGAGCGATTCCAAGACACATGACGTCGGAGTTCAGACATATAGAAATGTACAGGCTCTTATAAATAAGCAGCAGGAGAAGACTGCTGAGGAGTTTAAGGAGTTAGATACTAAGCTTGAGACTCTTCAGTATGCAGTTGAGAGCAAGAATAGTGGCCTTTTGCCACTTATCATCATCACTCTCCTCGTTGCAGGAGCTGATCTAGTTATAAATATTTTGAGGATTTTTGGAATTCTATAATTACTACGGAAAGATTTTTTTTGCTATGAATTTTAGAAATACGGTTTTTAGAAATAAGATTAGAATATGGTTTTTACATTCTACTCTTGTAGTTATATTCTTGTGGATCTTGTTGATGCCCAGCATGGTCAAGTACCAGAGGGGCGGCAATAACATTTTTACCATATTATTAAATGGACAGCCTGTAGGAACAGTTGCTTCCAAGGATGACGCATACGATGCCTACAGAAGAGCCAGAAGAGCCATCGCTTCTAAGAGTGACGAGCTCACACTTGCTACATCAGACCTTACTATAGAAGGCAGCAATGTGGTTTTGGGTACTGTTGATTCCCCACAGGAAGTTGCTGACAACATGATAGAGGTTTTGAAGGGAAGCGTTAAGTCTACGCTTAACAGAGCTTACTCTATCAAGATCAATGAGTTTTCAGTCAATCTTGCTGATATCAGCGAGGTTATGCAGCTCTTAGAGACAGCTCTTTCTAACTATGACACAGAGGATGAGTACGACGTTGATCTTGTGCTTGATCCTACAAGAGAAGTTAATGTATTGACTCCTGTTGTTCTTAGCAAAGCAGAAGTTGAAAAGAAGGAAGAAGACCAGAGAACAGCTCTTCCAGAAGCCGGTGTTTCACAGATGCTGACGCAGACGGTCAAGGAAGCTGCTCCAATTGCTTATGATAAGGAGTTCTCAGACTATGAGCTGGGACTTATGAGCATTGATTTTGGCGACAAGGTTGAGATCGTGGAGAGTTACCTTCCTGATTTTGAGATCACAGACCTTGGAACTGCTATTGATGATGTTACCAAGGATAAAGAGACTAATCAGATCTATGAAGTACAGGCAGGCGATACACTTAGTACTATCGCAGCCAAGTATGATCTGACTGTTGCTGACCTGATCGCAATGAACGAGTCTTTGGAGGATGAGTTCACAAGGATCAGAACTCAGGACGAACTTATTGTTACAGTTCCAGAACCTGAGCTTTCAGTTGTTTATACAGTTCAGGAGTACTATGAAGAGGACTACGAGGCTGAAGTTCAGTACGTAGACAACGATTCATGGTATACAACCCAGACCAAGGTTTTACAGGAGCCATCTGCCGGACATAGAAAGGTAGTTGCTCAGATCACATATACAGACAAGAGTGAGACTTCTAGAGAGATCGAGAAGGAAGAAATCACTTACAAGGCTGTTCCTAAGATCGTAGAGAGGGGTACTATCGTTCCTCCTACGTATATCAAGCCTATTTCTGGTGGACGTCTTACATCAGGATTTGGTAAAAGAAACAGACCTACCAAGGGTGCTAGTTCTTTCCACAAGGGCGTTGACTGGGCTACTCCAGTTGGTACTGCTGTTCTTGCTTCTTCATCAGGTACTGTTACAAGAGCTGGTTGGGGAAGTGGATACGGTTACTGCGTATACATCAGACACCCAGATGGAAGAGAGACCAGATATGGACATTTGTCTAAGGTGTTAGTAACTGTTGGACAGAGTGTAAGTCAGGGACAGAAGATTGCACTTTCAGGAAATACCGGTGTTTCAACCGGACCACACCTTCATTTTGAGATCCTTGTAAATGGTTCTCAGGTGAACCCGCTTAATTACCTGAACTAAGTCCATTTCTTTGACACACTACTAATATTGTGATATTAATAGTATTTGGCGAATATGTTAATTTTGTGAATTTTGGGATGGGAGTCCTATGGAAAAATATGTAATAAAAGGCGGAGTTCCGCTGGTTGGTGAGGTAGAGATTGGCGGTGCCAAAAACGCTGCTCTTGCTATCCTTGCAGCCGCAACCATGACGGATGAGACCGTATATATAGATAATATGCCAGATGCTTCTGATACTAATGCTATGTTACAGGCAATCGAGAGTATTGGTGCATTTGTTGAAAGGACTGGCAGGCATTCAGTCAAGATCAATGCCTCACAGATCCGCAATTATACAATTGAAAACGATTATATCAAGAAGATCAGAGCTTCTTATTACCTTTTAGGAGCCCTTCTTGGTAAGTACAAGCAGGCAGGAGTTGCTCTTCCTGGTGGATGTAACATCGGACTTCGTCCTATCGACCAGCATATCAAGGGCTTCACTGCTCTTGGAGCTAAAGTTACTATTCAGGATATCATCCATGCTAAGGCTGATCGCCTTGTAGGTAGTCACATCTACCTTGATGTTGTCAGCGTAGGTGCTACTATCAATATCATGATGGCTGCAGCTATGGCAGAGGGCAAGACTATCATTGAGAACGCTGCCAAGGAGCCACATGTAGTAGATTTTGCTAACTTCCTTAACAGTATGGGAGCTAATATCAAGGGTGCTGGTACAGATGTTATCAGGATCGTTGGTACCAACAAGCTTCACGGTACAGAGTACACTATCATTCCTGACCAGATAGAGGCAGGAACATTTATGCTTGCAGCAGCTGCGACAAAGGGTGATATAACAGTCAAGAATGTTATTCCCAAGCACCTTGAGTCTATCAGTGCCAAGCTTATAGAGATGGGATGTCAGATCCATGAATCTGATGATGCTGTCAGAGTAGTGGCTACTAAGAGACTTACTAACACACACGTTAAGACTCTTCCATATCCTGGATATCCAACAGATATGCAGCCACAGATCACTGTAGCACTTGGTCTTGCAAGTGGTATCAGTATTGTTACAGAGAGTATATTTGAGAACAGATTTAGATATGTTGATGAGCTTACCAGAATGGGAGCCAGCATCAAGGTTGAAGGTAGCACAGCTATCATCGAGGGTGTAGACAAGTACACCGGCGCTACGATCTCAGCACCAGACCTTCGTGCAGGAGCAGCACTTGTAATCGCAGCTCTTACAGCAGATGGATACTCAACAGTAGAGGATATCAAGTACATCGAGAGAGGCTACGAGGACTTCGACCAGAAGCTCCGCGAACTTGGTGCTCACATCGAGAAGGTTGATTCCGACTACGACGTACAGAAGTTTAAACTTAAGAACGCATAATATTTTAGCCTAGGACTTTAGTCCTAGGCTATTTTTTATAATATCTCTTCGATATAGACATTGTGCGTCTTGGAAAGGTCTATGTATTGATTTCCAATCTTAATAGTTGGTTTGGATAAGTTATTGCGGTTTATGAAGATGATCTCGCCTATTTCACCGGTGTTAAGGCGAACTGTATCAGAAATATAGGTGTTAACTATGTTCTGAAGGAAGGCTAGGATCATTTCGGAGTCATATTTTTGGAAGCCGTCTTCTTCAAAGGTTGCTATAGCGATAAATGGACAAAGAGGGCCTCTGTAATAGCGGGCACTGGTCATGGCATCATATACGTCGGCAATGGATATAAGTTTGGCAAATTTGTCCATTTGAGGGCCTGTAAGCTTACTTGGATATCCTGTGCCATCACATCTTTCATGATGCATTAAAACGGCGTTTTTGACGTGATTGCTAAGAGGAAAGTCTTTGATGCAATCGTAACCGATCTGAGGGTGCTTTTTTATCTCTTCATATTCATCGGCGGTGAGCTTGGTTTTCTTTTTGATAATGGAATCTGGAATCATCAGTTTTCCAATATCGTGGAAAAGACCTGCCTGAGTAGC
Organism: Butyrivibrio sp. INlla18; assembly: GCF_900103635.1. Taxonomy (GTDB): domain Bacteria; phylum Bacillota; class Clostridia; order Lachnospirales; family Lachnospiraceae; genus Butyrivibrio. The sequence goes on along the minus strand of NZ_FMXK01000014.1, from coordinate 10,194 downwards.
GAGCTCAATTTCTTCTTTATCATATCTGAGCCACTGAGCCAAAATATTGGAAATCAGGGCTACATTTATGCAATGAGCATAGGTTGCGTCATCATACTGCCTTAAGTTGTGGAGCATATCAAAAACAGAATTAGTGTTTTTGTTTTTGCTCATAAGCTGATAGATTGGAGCCATCAGCTCATCTAACTCAAATTCTTTATTCTTTTCCAGAATGTCATTTAAAGTATGAGCATACTTTTCAGTACAGTTTTCAAAGTCCTGTTTGAATTCTCTAAACTCTTTTGAGGCTTGTATTCTCTTTGATCTTGTTTCTTTGTGGAGATTTGGAAGATCAGGCGGAGGAGTAGGTTTACTCTGTACAGGCTGTGTCTCGACAGATACTTCGTTTACAGAGTAAAAGGTGAGCCTTGCAATATCCTTACTAGAAAGAATGTCGCCTTTTTCAAATAAAGGTATTTTATTTTCACTAACAAAGACATCTTCTGCCAATACCATTCCAGGCATCAATTCTTTGACATCAAATTTTTTCATAAGTCACCTATAGACGATAAAGCATATATACTCAGTATAAATATACGCATAGGGGTTGTCAAACAAGAGATGAGAAAGGAATTTGGGAAATTCTCCCCTTGACAACATTCCGATTACCAACTATTATCTCTATTAGAAAAATATAATTCTTCGGGGCAGGGTGTGATTCCCAACCGGCGGTATAGTCCGCGACCCACTTTGGTGGCTGATTTGGTGAGATTCCAAAACCGACAGTATAGTCTGGATGAGAGAAGAATGAGTATGAGCTTTGTTTGTGGTGCCCCGAGTCTATTAATTAGACTTGGGGCTTTTTTATTACAACAGGACAAGGCGCAGTTTCATTCCCCGAACCTAAGGAGGAAGAAATGAAAGAAAAACAGAGTCTATTCAGCCTGATCACAGGCAACTGGCAGCATTTCCTTGCGCTGGTAGTACTAATGGTGATTGCATTTGCAGTCAGCATCTTTGCGGAGAAGCTTGCTTCCAAAAAGGACATTAAGGAAGGCAAGGAACCTGAGAAGCTTCTTAGCATCAGAAAGGTATCAATTATTGGTGTCTTTTCAGCAATAGCATTCGTGCTTATGCTTATTGAATTCCCACTTCCAATCGCACCTAGCTTTTATAAGTTTGACTTTAGCGATATTCCAGCTCTTGTTGTTGGATTTGCAGCAGGTCCATTTGCAGGTGTCATGGTTGAGTTCGTAAAGGTAACACTCAATATTCTTCTGCAGGGAACAACATCAGCATTTGTTGGTGAGATTGCAAACTTCCTGATCGGAGCGTCTTTTGTATCAGTTGCTTCTATCATCTACAGATTTAAAAAGACAAGAAAGACTGCACTTATTGGTTGTCTTGCAGCAACACTTTTCATCACATTTGCAGGAGCATTCCTTAATGCATATTTCATGATCCCAGCTTACGCAGTTATGTTTGGCGGAGTTGAGAATATTTTGAGCGCAGGAACAGCTATCTACTCATTTGTAGATAATGTCTTTACATTCTGCCTGTTCTGCGTAGCACCATTTAACCTTGTAAAGGGAATCATCCACAGCGTTATCACTTTCCTTATTTACAAGCAGCTTAGCCCAATCCTCAAGGCAGAGGCTTTTGGGCCAGCAAAGAAAAGTAAGACAGTAGCAGCAAACGAATAATAAAGCAAATTCCACCTATAATGTTTAAAAAGGGCTTCGGTTATTTACCGAGGCTCTTTTTGTGATATACTACAAGTGGATTATTATGACTTTTTGCGAGGAAGATATGGGAATTGTTACTAAACTCGAGACCTTCAGTGCGGAGGAAACTTTTGAAGTCGGAAAGAGAATAGGCGAGAGTGCTACTCCTGGAATGGTGTACACTCTTGTGGGCGACCTTGGAGTTGGCAAGACAGTGCTGACACAGGGAGTTGCCAAGGGACTTGGAATCGATGGCCCTGTCAGCAGTCCGACTTTTACCATAGTTCAGGTACATGATGGCGGAAGGCTTCCATTTTATCATTTTGACGTTTACAGGATTGGCGACGTCAGCGAGATGGATGAGATCGGCTATGAAGACTATTTTTATGGCGATGGCATCTGCTTTATCGAGTGGGCTAATTTAATAGAAGAAATCCTGCCTGAACATTATACAGAGATAGTTATTGAAAAGAACCTTGAAAAGGGCTTTGACTATCGACTTATTACAATGACCAAGAAATGATGTGAGAATACAATGAAGATTTTATCAATTGATACATCGGGACTTGTGGGTGCTGTAGCCATTACTGATGGCGATATGCTTGTTTCACAGTTCTCGATACAGTACAAAACTACACACTCAGAGATTTTGATGCCTATGCTTGATGATATGGTGAGGAAGATCAACCTTGATCTTTCTACCATTGATGCAATAGCTGTGGCTATGGGCCCTGGCTCTTTTACCGGACTCAGGATCGGAAGCGCGACCGCCAAAGGTCTTGCTCTTGCCCTTAATAAGCCCATCATTCCAGTTCCTACTGTTGATGGAATTGCTTATAACTTATACGGAGTTGAGAAGATCATCTGTCCTATGATGGATGCCAGAAGGAATCAGGTGTACACAGGTCTTTATACATTTGTGCCCAAGACACCTGAGGGAAAGAGCCTTGAGAGGACCTTTGATATGATGGTTCTCCACGAACAGTTTGCTACATCTGTTGAGAATATCGCAGATGAGATCAACAAGATCGGCAAGCCAGTAGTTCTTTTGGGCGATGGCGTTCCAGTTTATCATGACAAGCTTGAGGAACTTATCAAGGTTCCTTATTCTATAGCACCACTTCACCAGAACAGACAAAATGCAGCAGCTCTTTCTGCTCTTGCAGCAGTGTATGCTGAGGAAGGCCGCATGATATCTGGGGATGACTTTGCGCCGGATTACTTGAGACTATCACAGGCTGAGCGCGAAGCCAAGGAAGGCAAGGATACCGAGGCTAAGCCTGACAAGGCTAGAAATGCGGCACCTGGAATCATCAGAGTTCGCGAGATGACTGCAGAGGACATCGATGATGCCTACAACCTAGAGCAGATGAATCTGGGAAAAGAGGCGTGGAACAAGAAACAGCTCCTGGATGCCCTCACAAGAGACGATACCATCTACCTTGTTGCTGAAAAGGCAGGAAGGATCGTGGGACTATGCGGAGTTCAGAATATATCAGGTGAAGGTGAGATCACAAATGTGTCAGTTTCTCCTGATACCAGAAGAGAAGGTGTGGCCTACAAGATGCTCAGACAGCTCCTTGAAAGAGGCAAGGGCATTGGAATTGAGAGCTATACTCTGGAAGTTAGAGCAGCTAATGCGCCTGCCATAGCTCTTTATGAGAGACTTGGATTTGTCAGCGAGGGAGTTAGACCTGGCTTTTACGACGAGCCCAAGGATGATGCTGTTATATATTGGAAAAGGAAATAATTTATGATAGATGTATGTTTGCTTGGAACCGGCGGAATGATGCCTCTTCCAAATCGTTTTCTCACTTCTTTGAATGTGAGATACAACGGCAAGTGCGTGCTGATCGATTGCGGTGAGGCTACGCAGATTGCCATGAAAAAGAAGGGAATAAGTGCAAAGCCAATTGATATTATCTGTTTTACTCATTATCATGCAGATCACATCAGCGGCCTTCCTGGACTCCTTCTTACTATGGGAAATGCAGAGAGGACAGAACCTCTTTTGATGATCGGACCAAAGGGACTTGAAAAGGTAGTTAATTCCCTTAGAGTCATCGCTCCGGAGCTTCCATTTGAGATAAAGTTCAAAGAGCTTACGGAACCTGAAGTAGAATTCGAGCCAGATCCTGAGAATATGCCGGGATTTAGCATCAAAGCATTTAGAGTTAATCACAACATTACCTGCTATGGCTACAGTATGTCCCTTAAGAGACAGGGCAAGTTCAATGTAGAAGCGGCACAGGCAGCAGGTATCGACAGAAGATATTGGAACAGCCTGCAGAAGGGCGCAGAAGTTACAACAGAGGATGGAAGGGTATTTACACCTGACATGGTTCTTGGTGAAGCCAGAAAGGGCATCAAGCTTACCTATGTTACGGATACAAGACCTACAGACAGCATTGTAGCTAATGCGGCAGGTTCAGATCTTTTCATATGTGAAGGTATGTATGGCGAGCCAGACAAGATTGCCAAGGCTAGAGAATACAAGCACATGACATTCTACGAGGCAGCCAAGATGGCAAAGAGTGCAGAGGTAAAAGAGATGTGGCTTACTCACTACAGCCCATCACTTGTAAATCCTGCAGAATTCATGCCAGAGACCAAGAAGATCTTTGGAAACACAGTGGCAGCCAAGGATGGACGAAGTGTTGAACTACGTTTTGAAGACTAGAAAGTGAGGGGAACATGGAAAAGGGCGGTACAAAATCAGCAATCATAAAGTCAATTGTCTTAGTGGTGCTGGCAGCGATCATTATTCTTGGATTCTATCTTCTTTTGACCAGGAATAAGAAAGCTCCTGCCGAGGAAAACTATGTTTTGACAACAGTTGATGAGATCACAACTACGGATCTTAGCAAGAACTATCCTGCGAATCCTAGAAAGGTTGTAGACCTTTACGCCAAGATCATGCAGACTCTTTATAAGGAAGAGTATACAGACGAGCAGGAGACCAAGATGATCGATGTCCTGGGCGGAATCTTTGATGATGAGCTTAGGGAGAATCAGTTCAATCTTCAGTCTTCTATCAAAAATGAGGTTTCAAGCAGAAAAGCTGAGGACTACGGCATTTCAGCCTATGCTGTTCAGGAAAAGAATCCGGAGATCTTTACCAAGGATGGCCGCGATATCTGTTCTGTTGATTGCCTTTTTACCATGAGAAAAGGAAGCCAGAGAATCCTTCTGTATTATCAGTTCGTTTTGAGAAAAGACGATGAGGGCAGATGGAAGATCTTAGGCTGGATAACAAAAGATAACAACGAGGGTTAAGTAAAAGTGATAGAGTATCATGCTGATGATTATGGCCTTTTTCCAGAGCAGAGTAGGCACATAATCGATTGTTACAGGACGGGCGTACTAAATGGCATCAGTATCATGCCAAACAGCCCATATTTAAAAGAATGTATGGATGAGATTGCTGACATTAGGGAAAAGCTTTTTGTCACGGTCCATCTCAATATAGTAGAAGGAAAGCCCTTAATGGGCGACAAGGTTCCAAGACTTACTGACAAGCTTGGAAATTTCAACGACAGCTTTGTGAAGCTCTTTTTAATAAGCTATATTCCGGTTCTAAGGCTCTTTTATCGCAGAGAACTAAAGAAAGAGATTGCTGCACAGATAAAGGCCTGCGAGCCATATATGAACGGCGATAGCTTCAGAATTGACGGACATGTGCATTATCACATGATTCCTGTGGTCTTCGACGCCCTTATGGATGTCATCAAGGAAAAAGAGCTGAAGGTTTCCTATATCAGATTCCCTAGAGAGGAAATCTCGGTTTATCAGAAGGCTAAAAAGAACATCAAGGACGTGAAAATGCTTAATATAGTAAAGGTTATGGTCCTTAATTGTCTTGTTCGCAGAAATCAGCGCAAATATGCTGAGGAACTTGCTGGGATGAACCTTGAGAGGAAGATGTTCATGGGAGTTATGCTCTCTGGGCATATGTTTTATGAGAATGTTAAGGCACTTTTGCCTATGGCAGCAGACACAATGGCAGATAAGGGCTTTAATGAGATAGAGGTTCTTTTCCATCCTGGCGATGTGTCCCTTGAAACGGATATTATCCAGCTTACCAGCAAGGATGACAGAGAATTTTTGACAAGTAGTAATAGGTTAAAAGAGGCAGAGGCGCTAAAGAAACTTGGAAGTAACCTTAAGCGCTGAGGAATTAGTAATGGAAATTAAGAAAAACGTAGAAGATGACGGCGTTATCTTCATGTCTATAAAAGATAATAAGGTCGAAGAGGCCAAGGAGAGTACTTCAAAGAAGGACGGCGATGTGACTATCCTTGCTATTGAGAGTTCTTGTGATGAGACAGCGGCAGCAGTTGTAAGAAACGGCCGAGAAGTTCTGTCAAACATCATATCTTCTCAGATCGCTCTTCATACTATTTACGGCGGCGTTGTGCCGGAGATCGCATCCAGAAAGCATGTTGAGAAGATGAATGGATGCATCAAGACTGCTCTTTCTGAAGCAGGAGTTACCCTTGATGATATTGATGCAGTTGCTGTAACCTACGGACCTGGTCTTGTAGGAGCTCTTTTGGTGGGCGTTTCTGAGGCTAAGGCTATTGCATTTGCTACAGGGAAGCCTTTAATTGGCGTTCATCATATTGAGGGCCATATCAGTGCTAATTTCATTGAAAATAAGGACTTAGAGCCTCCATTTGTGTGCCTTGTGGTATCAGGTGGACACTCACATCTTGTTGTTGTAAAAGACTATGGAGAGTATGAGATTATCGGTCAAACCAGAGATGACGCGGCTGGCGAAGCCTTTGACAAGGTTGCAAGAGCAATCGGCCTTGGATATCCTGGTGGGCCCAAGATCGATAAGGCGGCAAAAGAGGGTAATCCTGACGCCTTTACATTCCCACAGGCCAAGATTGACGATGCGGAGTATGATTTCTCTTTTAGCGGATTAAAATCATCAGTACTTAACTATATAAATCAGGCCAAGATGCAGGGGCAGGAGCTTAACCAGGCTGATGTTGCGGCGTCCTTCCAGAAGGCTGTAGTGGAGGTTTTGGTATCACATGCTATCAAGGCCTGCAAGGAATATGGATACAACAAGCTAGCAATAGCTGGAGGTGTTGCGTCTAATTCTGGGCTTAGAGAGCTTATGGAAAAAGAGTGTGAGGCTAACAAGATAAGCTTTTACAGACCATCACCGGTTCTTTGCACAGACAATGCGGCAATGATCGGAGCAGCGGCTTACTACGAGTACCAAAAGGGTGTACGTTTCGGCCTTGACATGAATGCAGTGCCAAACCTCCCTCTCGGAGACCGCGAACGTAGATTCCACGGAAGACAGTGATAAGAGGTCGTTGTGAAAGGTTCTTTTATGTCGTTCGTGATCATTTCAGGGACGCTTTCGCTCAGAAAATAATAGGAGTAGAGTATGAAAACAGTTGCGGTGGTGTTGGCTGCAGGTAGTGGTAGTAGGATGCAGTCGGATGTTAAGAAGCAGTATATGGAGATTGGTGGAAAGCCACTGATCTATTATTCTTTAAAAGCTTTTGAAGAGAGTGTTATTGATGACATTGTTTTAGTTGTGTCTAGAGGAGATATAGACTTCGTAAGAAGTGAGATTGTGGAGAAGTTTGGTTTTCAGAAGGTTGTTGCTATTGTTGAGGGCGGTCTTGCTAGATATCACAGTGTGAGACTGGGATTACAGGCAGCAGCTCCTGATTGTGACTATGCGTTTATTCATGATGGTGCTAGACCTTTTGTGACTGAGGATATCATTCTAAGGGGACTTCATGCAGTTAAGGAGTATGGTGCCTGTGTAATTGGCATGCCTGTTAAGGATACTATCAAGATTGCTGATGACAATGGCTTTGCCAGCATGACACCTGATAGGGACAAGACATGGCTTATTCAGACTCCGCAGATCTTTTCCTATAAGATGATAATGGACCTCTATCAGAGGCTTGACCGCGAAGAAGGTGAGCTTATTGAAAAGGGTATCAATATTACTGATGATGCCATGGTTGTTGAGTATTTCTCGGATAAAAAGGTTAAGCTTGTTGAGGGCTCCTACACTAATATAAAGATCACTACACCGGAGGATATTCCTGCAGCGGAAGCTATTCTTAAAAATATGTGAGCTGCATGGCGCGATGGGGATGGATACTTTGGATAACAAGAAAAAGAGAATATGTATGATCGTTCAGCAGCCTGACGTTCAGGGCGGAATAGCAGCGGTTACAAGTGGCTACTATGGTAGCGCGCTGGAGCAGGACTACGATATACGTTATGTGGAATCTTATTGCAATGGCTCAAAACTTAAAAAGCTTACTAAGGCTCTTAAGGGATATGCGGAGTTTTCAAAGGTTTTAAGAGAGTTTAAGCCTGAACTGGTTCACATGCATACTTCCTTTGGTGCAAGCTTTTATAGGATGCAGCCATTTCTTTTTATGGCCAAAAAGCGCGGCATTCCGGTGGTTGATCACCTTCACGGGGCAGATTTTAAGTCTTTTTATACAGAGGCATCAGATAAAAAGAAATCTACAATTAAGAAGATATATGGCAAATTCGACAGGATCATTGTGTTATCAGAAGAGTGGAAAACTACCATGTCTGAGGTTGTTTCTGTGGATAAGATGACCGTGATCGAGAACTACTCCAAGCCTCTTAAGGAAGATGAAGTAGAACCATTAGTAGATAAGCGCTTTGGGGACAAGAAGGTTCTTTTCCTGGGGGAACTGGGACAGCGCAAGGGCGGATATGACTTTGCTGATATTGTAAAAGAGGCGCAGTCTACGGACCCTGATATCAAGTTTATATTCTGTGGAAGCGGCTCTGAAACAGATGAAAAGGCTATAAAAGAGGCTGTATATGAGACTTCTAAAAGAGAAAAAATTTCTTTTCCTGGATGGGTTCGCGGCGCAGACAAAGACAAGTTCCTGAGGGAAGCAGCTCTTTTCATGCTACCTTCATATCAGGAGGGGCTTCCAATGTCTATCCTGGATGCCATGGGCTATGGACTTCCTGTTGTATCAACAGAGGTTGGCGGCATCCCACAGCTGGTGGATGATGGCGTGAGCGGCAAGCTGTCTAAGGCAGGAGATACTAAGGCTATAGGATCAGCTATTGCAGATCTGTTAAAAGACAGATCGAAGTATGAAGCGGCTTCTAAGGCTAGCCTAGCTATCGCCAGAGAACGATTTGGATTTGATGCCCATGTGGAAAAGCTTGAAAGAGTGTATGAGGAAATCTTGAAATAAAGAATGTGAGGGACTTTATGAGATCACCGTTTTTGTATTTAAAAAATGCAATAGGAATGGGATTTAGAAAGGTCAGATTCGGCGGAAGGTTCAAGGCTGGAGCTATACAGACCTTTGATAAACTCCATGTTGAGATCTACAAAAAAGGCAGCATCAGTCTTGGAAGCTACAATCAAAACAGAGGCAATCTCTACCTTGTAGCTGATGGCGGTCATATTGAGATTGGCGACCACTGCTTCTTTAATACAGGGGCAAGTATCAGTTCAACAGAAAGCGTTAAGATTGGTAATAACTGCAAATTTGGAAACAATTTAGTCATTGTAGATCACGATCATAACTTCAAAAATGAGAGTGATGAGGAGTTTTTGAGCTCAAAAGTCGAAATTTCTGATGATTGTTGGGTTGGTGCTAATGTCACCATACTAAGAGGAACCAAGATTGGCCGCAAAGCCGTTATTGGTGCGGGTTGCGTCATAAAAGGTGATATTCCTGAAGGGGCAAAAATCATACAGAAAAGAGTTTAAAAATTCACGTCCTGAAAATTTTTTGTAATTTTTTGAAAAAAGTTGAAAATAGTTGTTGACATAGGGCTCACCCTTTGTTAATATAATTCTTGCGCTGCGGCGAGAACAAAAATTTCTCAAGCACAGCTAGTTCTTATTGAAACTTAATAAGACAACTCGGAGCGATATCGAAGCGGTCATAACGAGGCGGTCTTGAAAACCGTTTGGCGGCAACGCCACAAGGGTTCGAATCCCTTTCGCTCCGCTTAATTATGAACACGCTGCTACAATAATATAATTATTGTGAATCAACTATTTTGCAGAAGTACTCAAGTGGTTGAAGAGACACCCCTGGAAAGGGTGCAGGTCGTTAATAGCGGCGCGAGGGTTCAAATCCCTCCTTCTGCGTTGCCTTATGCAACTAGTAAGGCTCATAATTATCAGCACATTGACAAATAAACAGTAATGCAACCCTGAAAAATTCCAAGAGAATTATTCAGAACAAAGATTTAGTAAATAACGGACAGAACAAAAGCCAAGCTTTAGTTCTTTGTCAGATCAAACTTTTAAACGTGAGAGTTCGATCCTGGCTCAGGATGAACGCTGGCGGCGTGCCTAACACATGCAAGTCGAACGGAGATTTAACGCTGATGAGGCTTCGGCGGATTCTTGTTAAATCTTAGTGGCGGACGGGTGAGTAACGCGTGGGCAACCTGCCTCATACTGGGGGATAACAGCTGGAAACGACTGTTA